>NZ_PVNK01000108.1 GCF_002994615.1 Enhygromyxa salina
CCTTTTCGCCGAGGGCTTTGTCGCCAAAACTTGCAGTACGCCCGGTACAGCGGCGTTTTGGCTTCGCGCCCTCGGCGAAAATTCCGGCGCGAGGCGACACGATGCATTGCACCCCGGGCTGCTAGGCGACGTCGTCGTCTTCGTCGGTGGCGTCGTCGCGCAAGAGCTCGGCGAGCAGCCGACAGACATCGGTGGTCGTCAAGATGCCGGAGAGCTTGTCACCGCGCAGGACGATCGCCGAGCCGACCCGGCGCGCGGCCATCTCGGTGGCGACGGCGTCGAGCGGCTGCTCGAGGTCGACGAGCAGCGGCTGCTTGGTGCAGACCTCGGCCACGGTCAGCGTGCCTTGCTCACGCAAGCTCAGCGCGACCCGCATCTCGCGCTCGGACAGGATCCCGACGACGAGGTGATTGTCACAGACCGGGAGGTGGCGGATGTCGTGCTCTCGCATCATCGCCTCCGCGTCCTCGAGGCTCGCCGTTGGGGCGATCGAGTAGGGAAAGGCGGTCATGACCGACTTGATCCGCGGGATCCGGCGCATGGCGAGGCCGGACTCTCGCATGGGCCGCGAAAATCTCCAACCAGCGGATGGGCGTCGCAATTGTGTCACTGCCCCAATCCTGGGACTCTTGTGGCCATGTACTTCGACCGGTTGTCCGCACCCCTTGCTCTCTTGTTCACGCTCGCGGCTTGCGCTGACGACGGGACCTCGGCCGAGGCCTCGGGCAGCAACAGCAACAGCAACACGCTGAGCTCGGGCGGGACGGGGACCGATGGCGACGAGTACGGGACCAGCGCCGACACTGGCGACGGCGACGGCGGCGACGGTGACGGCGACCCCGGCGACGGCGACGGCGACGGCGATCCGGGCGAGTGCGTCGACGGCGAGGAGCAGTGCAAGGAAGACGGCCACGAGATCTGCGAGGGCGGGCAGTGGCAGCCCGACCCCTGCCCCGAGGGGACCTTCTGCGACGAGGTCAGCGACGCGTGCGAGCCCTGTGCCTGCGTCCCGGGCGAGCAGGGCGGCTGCACCGACATGGACAACATCGAGACCTGCACCGAGGACTGCTCGGGCTACGCGCCCGAGCCCTGCGACCCCGGGATCTGCGTCGAGGGGGAGTGCGTCAACCTGATCTGCGCGCCCGACCAGAGCGCTTGCGTCGACGGCGACAGCTACCACGTCTGCAACGGCGAGGGGACCATGTGGGGCGAAGACATGGACTGCCCGCCCGGCGACTCGTGCCTCAACGGCAGCTGCGTCAGCGCCTGCGATCTCGCCGAGGCGACCAAGTCCAACGTCGGCTGCGAGTTCTGGGCCGTCGACATGTCCAACCTGCCGCCGCGCGACACCTACACCTACTCGGTCGTGGTCTCGAACCCGAGCTTCGACACGCCGACCGACGTGACGATCTGGGACAAGCGCAACGGCAACGAGACCATGTTGATCGACGACCAGGTCGCCCCGCGCGAGGCCAAGGTCTTCAACCTCTCGGGCTCGCACAACGGCTACATGAGCTACTACAACGGCCAGGACGCGGGCTTCTTGGGCAACGGCGTCGGCCAGGGCAAGGCCTTCCGGATCGAGACCAGCCTGCCCGTGCTCGCGACCCAGTTCAACCCGATCGGCGGGGCCTCGGGCTTCACGACCGACGCCTCCTTGCTGCTCCCGACCCACACCCTCGGCCAGGACTACATCCACCTCGGCTGGAACCGCGGTCACGGCGACGGCTCGTCGATGAACGTGATCGCGACCGAGGACGACACCACGATCACGATCACGCCCAAGGTCAACACGGGCGCCGGTCAAAACGGGCTCCCGGCGATGACCGCCGGGGTCCCGACCGAGGTGGTCATCAACCGCTACGACTACATCCAGATCGGCGTCGACGATCAGAACCTGACCGGCTCGCGGATCAGCGCCGACAAGCCCGTCGCCCTGTTCGGCGGCCACTCCTGCGCCAACGTCCCGACCGAGTCGGTCGGCGCCTGCGACCACGTCGAGGAGCAGCTGTTCCCGCTCGAGACCTGGGGCACCAACTACGTCGCCGCCCGCAACCCGCCGCGGGGCAACGAGACCATGCGCTGGCGGATCGTCGCGGCCGAGGACAACACCACGATCAACTTCGATCCGGCCGTCAGCATCGGCGCCCAGACCGTGCTCAACGCCGGCGAGCTGGTCGAGTTCGACGAGCTGCAGGACTTCTACATCTCCGCCGACGATCCGATCCTCGTCGCGGGCTACATGCGCGGGGGCAGCAGCGCGGGCGGCCAGGGCGACCCCTACATGGTCCAGATGGTCGCGGTCGAGCAGTACAAGCAGGACTACGTGTTCCTCGTTGACTCGAGCTACACCAACGACTTCGCCAAGCTCGTGCGCCCGGCCGGGACCGAGGTCACCGTCGAGTGCCTCGGGGTCGTGCCCGACAACCGCTGGACCTCGATCGGCGCGAGCGGGTACGACTACGCGGTGATCGACATGAACCCCGGCGAGGCGATGTGCTCATCGGGCACCAACGAGGCCAGCGCGAGCGACGGGTTTGGGATCATCGTCAGCGGCCAGGCGTCCTACGCGAGCTACGGCTACCCGGGCGGGCTCGCGCTCGAGCAGATCAACCCGCAGTAGGCCGCTCTGCGCGTTTGGCGACGCGTTCGCCAGGGGGGGCCGAGTCGCAGCTCTGCGATCAGCGCGGGGGGTGTAGACTGGGGAGATGCGAGCTCACAGAACAGTCTTCTCCGCGGCGTTTCTCGCTGGCCTGACCATCTTTGCCTGCAACTCGGGCTCCGAGGGGACCATGCTCGCCTACGCGTGCGTCAACGGCATGTGTCCGCCGGGCTGGGAGTGCTTGTCCGGCTACTGCCTTCCGAGCGGGTTCGAGACCAGCGGCGGCGATGGCGATGGCGACGGTGACGACGGCGACGGCGACGGCGACACCACCACTGGCGACGGCGACGGCGACGGCGACGGCGACACCACCACTGGCGACGGCGACTGCTTCGAGGCCCCAGACCCGTGTCTGCAGTTCGTCAGCTGCATCGCCGCGCTCGCGCCCAACCAGCGCGAGATCGTCGAGGAGCAGTACGGCGAGGGCGGCTCGTGCTGGTGCGGGTCGACCGACGAGGAAGCCCAAGCGTGCTACACCACGTGCATCGCAGAGCTCGAGACCGCGCTCGAGGCCGTCCCGACCGAGAGCGCGTGCCACGAGGAATCCTGCAGTCTCGCCGAGCTCGATCCAGACCAACCCTACGGCCCGATCGAAGCTGGCGAGTGCCCCGACTGGAACGGCGAGCTGCAGCTGCCCCTGCAAAACCCCTTCGGCATCCCCGGTGGTGTGTGTGCGCCTGCGTGTGCTGGCCTCGCCGAGTTCTGCCCCGACCACAGCCAGACCTCGGCCCAGGGCAGCTGCTACCTCAGCGTCGGCGACACCAACTATTGCGTGAGCGCGTGCTACGTCGACTCGACCGTGCTCGGCGGCAACCAGTGTCAGTGCGGCGCCCGCTGCCAACCCCACGGGAGCCCAGACGGCGAGGGCAACCATCGGGGCATCTGCACCTTCGAGTCTCTTTAACGTCTCCAAGACTCGGGCCTGCGGCCCGACAACCTCGCTGCGCTCGGCCCCCAGGTGCTAGGAGCCCGGGGTGCAATGCATCGTGTCGCCTCGCGCCGGAATTTGCGCCGAGGGCGCGAAGCCAAAACGCCGCTGTACCGGGCGTACTGCAAGTTTTGGCGACAAAGCCCTCGGCGAAAAGGCCAAGCGAGGCGGCGCGAGGCATTGCACCCCGGGCTGCTAGGAGACTGTTAATCGTCGCCAGCCCGTCGCCCTGTTCGGCGGCCACTCCTGCGCCAACGTGCCGAGCGAGTCGGTCGGCGAGCGGGTAGGACTACGCGGACCTCTCACGAGCTCCGGGGCGGGCGGCGATGGGTGCCTCGGTGTCGAGGGCGCACCCACCAGCGCTCGGGCCGCCGAGACCACGCTCCGGGCCTGAGACCCGCGATCGGGAGCGAGACCATGCCGCTTGGCTTGCGCCCACTCAACAACTAAGTTAGACAACTAACTATGGCGAGGAGGTCCGACAAGCGCGAGCGACTCATTGCTGCTGGCTGTGAGGTGCTCTACGAGCAGGGGCTGCGGGGGACGTCTCTGGCCGACATCGCGGAGCGCGCCGGCGTCCCCCTCGGCAACGTCTACTACTACTTCAAGACCAAGGAAGACCTCGCGCGCGCCGTCATCGCGCAGCGCCGGCTCAACATCGAGGCTCGGTCCGCCGACATCGAAGCCACGATCGCCGACCCGCGCGAGCGCCTCCGCGAGTTCATTCGTCGGGCCGGCGAAGCCCGCACGCAGGTCGCTACCTACGGTTGCCCCTACGGCACGATCGCCCAGGAGCTCGGCAAGACCGAGGGCGTCCTTGCGACCGAAGCCGGCGACCTCTTGCGTGTGCAGCGGGATTGGGTCGCCGCTCAATACGAAGCCCTGGGGCTCCCCTGCGATGAGGCGAAGATCCGGGCGATCGAGCTCCTCGCGGCCATGCAGGGGACCTCGCTGCTCACGCATACCTTCTGTGATGCATCGATTATGAAGCGCGAGTTCGAACGGCTCGACCGAAGGATCGCGGCCCAGTCCCTCCAATAACCCTTCGTCGCCGCGCTGCGGCACCCAAGTGAGATCAAATGAGTAAATTCTTCATGTTCACCCACTTCTTCAACGCCGCGGTCTTGGTGAGGTTCGCCATCTCCAAGCTCTTTGCCTGGCCGATCTCGGTTGCCGCGTTCATCGAGATGGCGAAGCCGCTCGGGATCGATCCGACCTTCTTTCGGATCTTTACGGGGATCACGCTCACCGTGGTGATCCTCGGCTACTCGATGAGCCTCTACCTGATCTCCAACAAGGAATTCCCCAAGAAGAAAGAGTCGGTGTATCTCGTGGGCGCGTCCAACCTGTTGGGCGGCGCGGTCATGGTCGGGGCGCTGTTTTCGGAGTTCCTCCTGCGAGTGAGCCCCAAGTGGCCGCTGGTCTACATCGCCGCTGCGATCGTGATCTTCTCGGCCCTGAACCTCTACCGGCTCAGGGGGACGCAGGCGCTGGCCTCGTAGGCCTGCTCGGTCAAGGCCGCGGCGGTCCCTTCGGTCCGAAGCTCCGCCACCTTGCCCGTTCCGGGGTTGTCTGACGGTGACCGCATCTGCTCATATTCGACGGTCAATGGGTGCTAGCAGCCCGGGGTGCAATCCCTCGCGCCGCCTCGCTTGGCCTCTTCGCCGAGGGCTTTGTCGCCAAAACTTGCAGTACGCCAGGTACAGCGGCGTTTTGGCTTCGCGCCCTCGGCGAAGATTCCGGCGCGAGGCGACACGATGCATTGCACCCCGGGCTGCTAGGGGGTCATGCCTTGCGCGACAGTCTACCGCTTACCCACCCGTTGGTCGGGGCGGGCCCTCGCCCCGCCCAATATCGAGTAATGTCAGGTTGTAGATAAATTTAATCGGTAGCTCGTTTGCGTCTTGAAGATTCGCCGGTATTTTTTCTCGGCGATGATGCGGCGCGGGAGGCTCGCCGAACATGTGGTTTCACCCGCAAGCGACATCGCCAAGATCAACCTCGACCACGGTCGGGGCCCCAGTCCGCGAGTTGGCTCCGAGCGGTAGAGATTGCATGAAGGTCCTCATTCCCACCCAGAGTCACGATGTTCACGCCAAAGCCGTCGCATCGGCCCTCGCAACAAAGGGCCACGAAGCGGTGCTTTGGTACGCCAGCGACCTGCCGACCCAGCAGACCCTGTCGTTGAGCTACAAGGGATCCAGCGAAGCGCAGCTCGAGCTTCAGGGGGTCGACATCAACCACCACGGCGCCTTTGATGTGGTCTGGCTGCGGCGCCCGGCCAGCCCCGTGCTCCCGAGCACCATGCACCCCGGCGACCACACCTTCGCGGTCCAGGAGTGGCGAAGCGTGCTCGAAGGGGTCTGGGATACATTGTCCAGGACCGGATTTTGGATCAACCCACGCAGCGCGGCACGCCGCGCGGAGTCCAAGCCAGCCCAGCTCGCCGCGGCCCGCCGCGTCGGCCTTGACGTCCCCCCGATGCTGCAGCGAGTGTTTGCCGTCGACGTTCTGACTTGCCCGAGGTGCATGGGGCCCATGTCGCTAAAAAAGGTAGCGAACACTCCCGACGACATCGCCCGTGTGCTCGCGAAAGTCGGCCTCGGGCCGAGGACTCCGCCGCGACCGCGAGCAGCCCCGCCTGGGCAGCTCGAGCTCGAATTCGCCGCCTGACGAACGCGACGAAGCTCGCCCCGCGCGGGCGTCGTCGCGACTCGTGGCCAACCCAAGATCGAGGCCGGGCTCAATCTCCCAGACAATTCTCGGGATCGACCGTCCTGTCGATCGGGTGGTGGCTCGGGTCCAGACCGTTGCTCGGACACAGCCGCAGGTGGACATCTTCCGAGTCGTCGATCGGGACCTCGACTCGGTAGCGCATCGCCATGGTGAACACGGGAGGCAGGATCGAATTGTCGAACAGCGAACGCCCGAGCACCGCCGGATCCACGTCGTAGATCGGCTGGTCGAGGCACGGCCATGCGAGCGCCGAGACGTCCGAGGGGACCCATACGGCCAGCGACTCGCCAACATGCTCGGGCAGGATGTCGACCGTGGCCACAGCATAGTTCCTGCCATCGTCGGCCGGGCCAAACATGTGTGGCTGGTCGCAATCGGACGAGGCCTCGAACTCCCAGCGGCCATCCTCCCACGGGACATGGACCAGGCCTTCGCACAGGCCCGGGAGCGGGTAGGCCAATGGCGCGGTCGCGTAGTACTCGGCCTCGAGCTCCTCGAACGGCAAGCCGTAGACCTCCTCCACAGCCGCGAACACCTCCGCTTTGGTCGAGGATCCAGTCAGCCGTTCGAACATCTGGCGCAGGTCATCCGGGCCAAATCGGTCGATCAGCCAGCGTGAGAAGTGCGCGCCGCCGTGCTGGCCGGACCCGGCGACATCACTCGGCTTGGTGGTGCCGAGCAGGTCGAGGTTGTAGATCGAGTTGATGCCCTCATATTCGCCGATGACGCGATCGAGCCCCATGGCGAGCCCCTCCTCGAACAACGTGTCGCTCCGCCCCCAGGTGGGTAAGGCGACTGCGTGGACTAGTTCGTGATGGAGGCTCCGATTCCTCACGTGTGTGGCATCAGTAGACGCGCAACCGCCACAACCCGAGCTACACCAATCGCACAGCTCGGAGTTCTCGGCCATGGCCCCGGTCGCGTTTTGGTTGTACCAGAACATCAGCACTCGCTGTTCCACGCTGATGCCCAGTAGGTCGGCGACAACTTCGACGTGGCGGTCGATCTCGTCGAGGCTGCCCCGACACACCGGCTGTGAAAAGCCGGGTGCGATGTCGACGTACTTGGTCTGGTACCGCACGTCGAAGTCGGGACCCCTGGCTTCGGCCGGCGGCTCCTCGCCCCCGTCATCCGTATCCATGCACGCGAGCGTGAACGCCAGCGCACAGAGAACCCCGCTGCGGGCCACGCCCAGCGGGCCAGACCGGGGCTTCGATCGGGGTGTGCGCATGGGGAACTCAACTAGGAGCAATTGAGGCAGGTGCAGGTTGCAAGATCTGATGTGATTGTCAGATCGTAGTCGTCCCATTCAAAGTAGGCATCGACAATCTCGAATTGCGACGACGAAACTTCGAAAATTGCACTGTCACTATTGCCCATCTCGAATGAATAGATCTGCGATGACTGGGTAGGTGTTTCCCCATCCAAGGTCACGTCGAGGCCAAACATGGCCACCGCAATCTCCCCCTCGTCCGTGCTGCTGTCGAGTTGGCCGAACCCATGGTGCGCAAGCGACGCTTCCATGCCGCGGCCAACATAGCCACTGTCACTAAAACTGTCGGCTTCGATCTCGAGGCTGTCGATGCTGAACCAACACGACCCGCTCGTGCATGGGCTCTGCCGACTCAAGACTACTGTGCCCTCGAAGGTAGTGAAGTCGTTCCCGGCGAGTCCATCGATCTCGATATCACCATCGATATCGCAGCCCAAGATCAACGGAGACGGGACCAGCGGCTCGTTCAGGCTGGTCGAACACGTTTGTTCCAGATCGTAGGGGTCGGTCTCTTCATCGAGAGTACAATCCAGTGTTAACCTTCCGCATGTCAGCGCCCCACTTTGCGCCTCGACCATGGGGGGCGTGGGCAACACGAACGGCTGTCCTGAGAGGCTCGCCTCTACGCAAGTGTCAAAGTTTACCTCGAGGTAGTCGATCCAGGTCTGGAGGCTGTCTTGAGTCCGGCCGATACATCCGGCGCCGCACAATGGTGGAGGATCCGAAGCAGCGTCGTCGTAGGCCTGCTCGAGCGTCGTAATCGCCTGCTTGCACGCGGCCCGAGCACAATCCGCCCCGCACCCCCAAACGTGCCTCGGACACGGTGGCATCGCTTTCACAACATGCTCGGGCGTCTGGATCGGTTTCAGGGGGTTCGGGCGGAAACGGAAACGGACCAGCAACTTGGGAATCAGTCTGCCAATCTCCCGACGCGGAGTAGTTACACGCGGCCGCATCCTCTGCTGCGCATGCGAGACTCTCACACACAAAGTACTCCAACTCGCCGCCGCCCTGGCCGACACACTGGAACAGCGTTGGATCAGCAGGTTCATATCCTCCGTCTGGCTCCCAACAGGCGGGATCTATTGGCGGATCGCCTGTCTCGGACCCCCCTGTCGCATCGCCGAGGGTGGGTTCGATGCCTTCAGCCACATCTTCATTGCTACAGGCGGTCGTCAGCACGAACCCCAGAAGCAGGATGGATGGATGCGATTCTTATCATGGAGACTGAATACCAGACGGAGACACGTCCAGTCAACGCATTTCCGATCACGAGCAACGTCAAAAACCGTACCGTCGCTTGCGCAGCTCGACCAGGGTCTCTTTGAGCGACTCGGGCGTGTGGCGCTCGCGTCGTTCGTCGCCGTCGTGCTCCCCGAGCAGGACCTCGAGCGCGTGCTTGGCCTTGTCCCTCTCGGCCGCCGGCGGTTAGGGCACATCAGCAGGGGTCGGGGGCTCCGAGGAGGAGCAAGGTGCCCTCGGGTGGTGGAGAGTGTGTTGTGGTGCAGGCGGGGGGCAGAGCGCCAAGAGACACTTCGCTGTGCGTGAAGTCACGCTCGGCGAGCCGTCGCTGGCGGTCGCTGGGGCTGTCGCTGCGCGAGCGCGCGAGTCCCCGTCACGCACAGGGCGAGTTGGTCGTGCCGTCAAGCGGCCAGGTCGAGCTCGAGCTGGCCAGGCAGAGCTGGCCGCGGACGTGGTGGCGGCCGCGGCCCGAGGCCGACGTTGGCGAGGACCCGCGCGACATCGTCTCGAGCTCGGGCCGGGAGGTCCAAAACACCGCACCCGCGGAGGCGGCGGGCCGTGGGATCAAGTAGGCCGATCTGACCGCGATCAAGTCACCCGATCCTTGACACGACCGCGCCGCCGTCGAGGCACGCCATGGGCGTGGTTGCTGCGGCGGGTGTTCGCCGTCGACCTCATGACCTGCCCAATACCAGCCGATGTGGGTCACCCGGCGGAAAGGTGCCATGATGCAGGTGCGGCGACGTGAGGCGCGCAACGCGTCCCTCACGTTCGAGCCGGGCTAGACCGCGGATCTGCCAGCGGTCGGCCGCGAGGTCAAACTCGGGATGAGGCGCTGCCTTCTGCAGCCTCGACCCGAACGGAGGAACACGTGAGGTACCTTGGCATCGACGTCCACTCATCCGCAAGTGTCTGGTGTCTGCTCGACCAGTCAGGCGAACAGATCGACCGCGGACGCTCTCCCACGACCTACCCCGCCCTGTGCGAGCTCGCCTCGAGGCTCAGTAGGGACGACGAGCTCCTCGCTGGCCACGAGGTCGGTGGGCAGGTGTATCTCGTCCACGACGCGATCTCCGCCGCTGGCGTGACGATCCAGGCCTTCAACGCGAACCACCTGCGCATGATCGCCGCGTCACGCAAGAAGACCGACAAGCGCGACGCGTACTGGATAGCGAAAGCGCTGCAGACGGGGATGACGCCGCACCCGGTCTATATCCCCAACGGCGAGGTCCGCGAGCTGCGCCGCTTGCTCGCTCGCCGTCGTATGGTCATGCGCGATCGCAAGCGCTGGCAGTACCGTGCTCGGGCGATCTTGCGGTCGTACGGAGTCCGGGTCAGCCCCGGCAATAGCAAGATCAGGAAGAAGATCGACGAGATCCTCGAGCACCCCGACGGTGCGGACACCGACCTTCTCGACAGCCTCGGGCTCTGCGAGCGCGCGATCTCCTTGTTCAACGAGGAATGTGCGGACATTGACAAGAAGATCAGCATACGAACCGGTGCTATCGATGTCGTCCAACGGTTGCGGACAATCCCCGGTGTCGGCGATCTCGTTTCCGCAAACATCTATGCGGCAATCGGAGAGATCAACCGATTTTCCAATGCACGTAAGCTGGCTTCCTACGCTGGCCTCGTGCCGACAGTCAGTCAAACAGGTGGCCCGGCCAGGATTGGCCATATCACGAAGGAGGGCTCGAGCGAGTTGCGGGCGATCATGGTCCAGGCTGCCCACATCGCCTCACGGCCGAGGACGAAGAACGCCGACGAACTGCGCGCCTACCTCGAGCGGATCCGGGGCAGCCGTGGCCGGAAGAAGATCGCGCTGACCGCCCTGGCGCGCTACATGCTGAACATCGCGTTTCACATCTGGCGCGACGGCACCGAGTACGACCCCAAGCGAATGAGGTGCAACACCAACTGAGTTTCAATCAAGGCCGCCGCCGATCAGCGAAGTCAGTTTGGGTCAGGCCGTGGATGTCCTGGGCTCTCACCTCGGTGGGAGTACACCCCCGGAAAGTACACCCCCGGAAAGGTTGGCCGACCCACTTTTTCGCATGGCAACTTGTGACCGGGCCTCGAGCTCGAGCACGTATGGAAGGATGGTGACTCCTGATTTTGCGGCACCGATCGTCTCGATATCGAGGCGCGGGCTTCGCCGTGCCTGGAGTCGAAGGCTGCGACTGACCACTCCCGATCAGCAACGAATTCACCTTGAGAGGCATCATGGAAGGACTTCCGAACGGTGGTCTGGCAGCGAGAGACGCCGGTCTGGATGGCGAGAAACACGCATCGATGCCGGGCGGGCGGGGTCTCGGGCAAGTGTCCGGGTCCGGGTCCGGCGAGCGACCCCCCTTGGGTGATGGCCATCAGCGACTTCGGCGATCTCCATGAGTGACCTCGCGCCGGGCCTGGTCGAGCTCACCCTTCGAGACACGGCGACGCCATCGCAACCTGTTTGGGGTCGCGTCGCTCAGGCGGCGAACTTTAGCTCGAGCTGGCCGGGAAGCGGCGGCCTGGGTGGCGGTGGTGGCCTCGGCCCGAGCCCAACGGTGGCGAGGACTCGCGCGATCGTGTCGCGCTCGTTGGCGCTCTCGACCAGCTTCAGCGACCCGCGACAACCCGGGCAGACCATGATGTCGACCGCAAACACTCGCTGCAGCAGCCAGGCCCAAGGGTGACGGCTCGGAGGCTTCGTGCCGGGCTCGAACTCGGTCGCTTCGCCATCGAACAACAGCTTCAGCTGCGTGGGCTCGGCCGGCTCGGGGGCGGGGCCCGGGACAACCTCGCTGCGCAGCTTGGCGTGAGCCGCGAGCACGCCGTGGTAACGCAACATGTGGAAGCGCGGCGGTGGGATCAGGGCGACGAGCCGCGCGATGAAGTCGAGCGATTCGAGGACCACCGCATGTGTGCCATCTTTCCAAGCACGCTTGAACCTGTACAAGAGACGCAGACGGTCGGGCGCGAGCTCGAGCCGATCCTGTGCGACGGGCGGCCGGGCGACGTACCTGCACAAGCGCTCGAGCCGGCGACGATCTCGACCATCGATCGCTGGGCCCGCATGCACGTTGACGCCGCCGACGTCGGCGAGCGCCTCACCAGGTGCAGGGACCTCGCAGACCGGATGCACGAGCTTGCGAGTCCGCTGGCCTGCCGCGGCACCCAGCAGCTGGCGGTCACTGACCGAAGCGCCGTAGCAAGCGGCGAGCGCCGGCTGCTCGAGCGCGAGCTCGTCGGTGGTGTCGTCGAGGTCGTCGAGCGAACGACCATGGCGCTCGCACACGCGGACCA
Source organism: Enhygromyxa salina (assembly GCF_002994615.1). GTDB lineage: Bacteria > Myxococcota_A > Polyangia > Nannocystales > Nannocystaceae > Plesiocystis > Plesiocystis salina_A. The sequence goes on from NZ_PVNK01000108.1 coordinate 12,130, forward strand.
GTCGCTCGTGAGTCCAGCGGGCGACATCGGCGACTTGCTCGGGGCTGGGAGCGTAGAGGGCGTGAAAACGTGGCAAGCCTGCGTCATCGCGGACGTACACGCCATCGAGCGCGAGCGTATGGAAGTGGACGTTGAGGCGGAGCGAGGAGTCGGCCCGCTGGACGAAGGTGAGCGCGCCGATCTGCGCGTCGTCGACCGAGCGTAATCCCAGTTCGAGCTTCGCTCGGCGACGAAGCGAGCGTCGCAGCGCACCGATGAACGCCGCGAGTACGTCGGCGCAGAGCCGACGATCGTAGCCCATCGCGTAGCGCAACCGCCATGGCAACGAGCAGACCCACTGCCTGACCGGGACCTCGGGCAACACCTCGTCGACGAGATGCGCGGCGATGTCTGACATGCGCCGGCCGAGGCATGACGGACAAAATCCGCGACGCTTGCAGGAAAACCCCACGACCGTCGAGGAGCCGCATCGACGGCAAGCGAAGTGCGCGAGGCCGTGCTCGAGGATACCGCAACGCAGGTACGCCTCGAACTCGTCGACGATGAACTCGGGCAAACCACCGGCTTGCTCGGCGCGCTCGCGAAAGCTCGCCCAATGCTGCGCGACGACTTGGTAGAGCAGGGTCTGCTCCGGTTGACGGCGCTCGTAGCCGTCTCGGCGTCGCGCCGAGCATGCCGCGGGGCCGGATCCCACGACGAGCTACTCGGCCGTCGCGGTCTCGCGTTGCAGCGCTCATGCGTGAGTCAGCAAGGTGGCCGAGAACCGGGCCACTTCCGGCGTGCACACACCGAGCGGTGCGTGTTCAGCTTCGAGTCGGCCCCAAGGGGCCTCCGGTCGTGGGAGCAAAAGCGGGCCTCTACCTGATCTCCAACAAGGAATTCCCCAAGAAGAAGGAGTCGGTGTATCTCGTGGGCGCGTCCAACCTGTTGGGCGGCGCGGTCATGGTCGGGGCGCTGTTTTCGGAGTTCCTCCTGCGAGTGAGCCCCAAGTGGCCGCTGGTCTACATCGCCGCTGCGATCGTGATCTTCTCGGCCCTGAACCTCTACCGGCTCAGGGGGACGCAGGCGCTGGCCTCGTAGGCCCGCTCGGTCAAGGCCGCGGCGGTCCCTTCGGTCCGAAGCTCCGCCACCTTGCCCGTTCCGGGGTTGTCTGACGGTGACCGCATCTGCTCATATTCGACGGTCAATGGGTGCTAGCAGCCCGGGGTGCAATCCCTCGCGCCGCCTCGCTTGGCCTCTTCGCCGAGGGCTTTGTCGCCAAAACTTGCAGTACGCCCGGTACAGCGGCGTTTTGGCTTCGCGCCCTCGGCGAAGGTTCCGGCGCGAGGCGACACGATGCATTGCACCCCGGGCTGCTAGGGGGTCATGCCTTGCGCGACAGTCTACCGCTCACCCACCCGTTGGTCGGGGCGGGCCCTCGCCCCGCCCAATATCGAGTAATGTCAGGTTGTAGATAAATTTAATCGGTAGCTCGTTTGCGTCTTGAAGATTCGCCGGTATTTTTTCTCGGCGATGATGCGGCGCGGGGGGCTCGCCGAACATGTGGTTTCACCCGCAAGCGACATCGCCAAGATCAACCTCGACCACGGTCGGGGCCCCAGTCCGCGAGTTGGCTCCGAGCGGTAGAGATTGCATGAAGGTCCTCATTCCCACCCAGAGTCACGATGTTCACGCCAAAGCCGTCGCATCGGCCCTCGCAACAAAGGGCCACGAAGCGGTGCTTTGGTACGCCAGCGACCTGCCGACCCAGCAGACCCTGTCGTTGAGCTACAAGGGATCCAGCGAAGCGCAGCTCGAGCTTCAGGGGGTCGACATCAACCACCACGGCGCCTTTGATGTGGTCTGGCTGCGGCGCCCGGCCAGCCCCGTGCTCCCGAGCACCATGCACCCCGGCGACCACACCTTCGCGGTCCAGGAGTGGCGAAGCGTGCTCGAAGGGGTCTGGGATACATTGTCCAGGACCGGATTTTGGATCAACCCACGCAGCGCGGCACGCCGCGCGGAGTCCAAGCCAGCCCAGCTCGCCGCGGCCCGCCGCGTCGGCCTTGACGTCCCCCCGACGCTGCTGAGCAACGATCCCCAGCGGATCCGCTCATTCATCCGCGCCAACGAGCCAACCCAGACGATCTACAAGCCCTTTGCGACCTCCCAGTGGGACCTTGGCGACGGGGCCGCGGCCTACCTGTTCACCGCGGTCGTCGATGAGGACGCGCTCCCATCCGACGAGATCCTGCGTCTGACGCCCGGGATCTTTCAACCCCGGCTCGCCAAGGATCACGAGCTCCGGGTCACCTTCATGGGCGACCACGTGTTTGTCGCCAAGATCGGCTCGCAGGCCGTCGACGGCGCCGAGGTGGATTGGCGGATCAAGACACGGTCCGTGGCTACCGAGGTCGGCGTGTTGCCTGCCGGGGTCGAGGCCGCCTGTCGCGCCCTCATGCGCACATTCGGGCTGGTCTTCGCCTGCTTCGACTTCATCGTGACCCCGGAGAACAACCACGTCTTTCTCGAGGTCAACCAGATGGGGCAGTTCCTATGGTTGGAGGAGTTGGCCCCGGAGATGCCGCTGCTGGACGCGTTTTGCGAGCTCTTGATCCAGGGCCGTCCGGACTTCCAGTGGCGAGCACCCCGGCCAAATGAAGGGCTGCGATTCAAGGACTTCTGCGACGAGGCCGTCCACACCGCCATCGACGAACGACACGTCGATCGGCCCCACGTTTTCCTGCTCCCGGACGAGCCCCGCGGTGACGCAGCTGCCTAGCCTAGCCCTAAATCGAGCGCTGCGCGCTCGACTCAGCCCTTCTCGTCTTTAGGCATGGCAGCGCCTCTTCAACGAGTTTCACGGGGTGTCCCGTGAATGACGTGAACACGTAACGATAGGAAGAAACAACCATGCAAAAGCCCAACAAGAACAAAGACAACAGCAATCGCATCCTCGGTCGCCGCCTGGCCAAGGAGCTGTCCTCGGACGAGCTTCACTCGATCACGGGCGGCACGACCAGCTGCAGCTGTGGCGGCGCCGACGACTGCGATCAACAGCAGCAGTAGGCCTCGTGTGGCCAGGCGGGGCCTCCGGGCGCTGCCTGGCCGCTTTTTTTGGCGTCCCCTCGACCCCCGCTGCCCCGCGATGGCCTGGACTTTGGAGACAGACCCCGATTACGCCCGGGCGATGCTGGTTGCGTTGCGCGCTGCGGCGGCGGCTGACGATCCGAACGACCTGACACGCATCGTCGAGGAGTTGGCGATGGACTGGATCGGCGACCGGGCGTTCCTTCGCTTTCACGATAGCGACGACGGGACGCTGTGGTCGGCGGTCGACGACAAATATGAGGTCGACGCCACCCGCGGGCTGGCCGGCGCCGCGCTGCTCGGGCGCGAGTTGGTCACCGCCCCTCGCGCCGAACAAGACCCTGCCTACGCGGCGTGTGTAGACGATCCGCGAGGCGCAGGCGACGAGCGAGTCGCAGCGATGGCGGTCGCCGCCGCCGCGCCCGATCGCAGCGCGCACGCGGTCCTCATCGTCATCCGCGAAGCTGCGCGCGAGCGCTTTGATGCGCGCGCGCGTGGGCGGCTGACCGCGCTCGGCCATGGCTTGTCCCCGATCCTCGACCGGTTGGCGCTCGCGGCCGTGTTGGACGCCGGCGCGACCCTCGAGGTCGGGGGCGAGGACAGCGACCCCGCCTACCTGTATCGCGCAGAGGCGCTCGAGGCCTACCGCGGCGGCCACAGCCAGGGCCCCGTCCTGCGCTTGGCCTCGCCCTGGCTCGGCGTCGTGTATCGCGTCGTCGTCGGCCTCGTCGTAGCTACCCTCGCGTACCTGTGTCTGGTCGATGTCGGCGAGTACAGCTCGGGCCCAGCCTTGGTTCGGCTCGGCGGTCGCACTCAGATCACGGCGCTGACGGACGCGAGCGTGGTCGAGGTGTTCGTCGCGCCCAACGACCGCGTGGAGGCGGGCCAGCAATTGGTCCGGCTCCACGATGTCGACGACGCGGCCGACTCCGAGCGGCTCGAGCGTGAGTTCGAGCTCCAGCTTCGCAACCTGTTGCGCGACCCGGGCGACGTCGCAGCCCAGCGCGCGGTCACGACTCTGCGCGCCGAACGAGAGCGTACGGCCTGGCGCTTGCGCGAGCACCTGATCCGCGCGCCGGCGGCCGGCGTGATCCGAGACGTCCGGGCCCGGCCCGGTCAGGCGCTCGCGGCCGGCGAAGTGCTGCTCACGATCGCCAGCGAGCAGACCCAGCCGCACGTACTGGCGCTGCTGCCCGGTGACGATCGGCCGCGCATCGAGGTTGGGATGCCCCTGGTGTTCGAGATCGACGGCTACCGCGATGCCGACCGGGCCCTGCGCGTCGACCATGTCTACGAAGATGTGGTGGGCCCGAGCGAGGCCCTGCGCGTGTTGGGGCCAGAGGTCGCTGACGACATGAGCATCACGGGCCCCGTGGTCCTGGTTCGTGCCGCGCTACCGAGCGAAGACTTCGAATCCAAGGCGGCCCGGTTCCGCTACCACGACGGCATGCGCGGGCGCGCGGAGATCCAGGTTCGCACGACGAGCGTGCTCGAGGCGCTGATCCCCAGCTTGGAGGAGATCTAGTGGCCCGACGTCGCCGGCGAATTCCCGTTGTCCGCCAGCTGCAAGCGGGTGATTGCTCGGCGGCCTGCCTGAGCATGGTCCTCGCGTACTACGGGCGGCGGGTCGCCCTGGCCACGGTGCAAGAGGCCGTGGGGGTCGGCCGCGACGGCGCGGACGCGGCGGCAATTTTGCGAGCTGGCGAACTCTTGGGTCTGCGCGGTCGGGGCCTGCGCGTCGACATCGACGATCTACAATTGTTGCCGGCGGGGGCGATCCTCCACTGGGGCTTCAATCACTTCGTCGTGTTCGAGAGGATCGGTGCGCGCGGGATCGAGATCGTCGACCCAGCCTTTGGTCGGCGGACGGTCTCGCCGGCCCGCTTTGGTCGTTCGTTTACTGGCGTCGCGCTCGCGCTCGAGCCTGGGGGCAGCTTTGGCGATCCGTCAGACCACGGCCCTTCCGAGCCGAGTCGGCTGTGGATGCACCTGCGAAAATTCGCCATCCAGCCCCAGGCGATCATTCGGATCGCCGTGACCTCGCTGATGCTCCGGTTGTTCGCGCTCTCGCTCCCGCTGCTGACCGGCTTCGTGGTCGACCGTGTGGTCCCGCGCAGCGACATGGACATGCTGGTCGCGGTCGCGGGCGGGCTGCTGATCATGGTCTTGTTTCAGGTCACCTCGGCGCTGATCCGCGGACACATGCTCTTGCAGCTCCGCGGCCGGCTCGACCTCGAGATGAGCCTCGGCTTCCTCGATCACCTGACCTCGCTGCCCTTCGATTTTTTCCAGCGCCGCTCCGCAGGCGATCTAATGATGCGTGTGAACAGCCACGCGACGATCCGCGAGATCCTGACCGCGAGCACCTTCTCGGCGATGCTCGACGGGCCCTTTGTGCTCGTCTATCTGGCCATCATCTCGTTCGCCAGTCCACCCCTCGGCGCGCTGGTCTTGGTCTTGGGGCTGGCCCAGCTTGGCGTGTTCCTGCTCAGTCGCGGCAGCTTTCGCGAGTTGGCGGCGCAAGAGCTCGAGACCCGCGCGCACGCTCAGAGCTTCTTGGTTCAGATGATCGGCGGGATCGAGACGCTCAAGGCCCAGGGGGCCGAGGGTGCCGCGGTCGAGCGCTGGTCGAACCTATTCGTCGACGAGGTCAACGTGGCGCTCGAGCGTGGCCGGCTCACGGTCCTGACCGACGCGCTGCGCAGCGGGTTTACGACCCTCGCCCCGCTCATGGTGCTCACGACCGGGACGGTGTTGGTCATGAACGACAGCTTGAGCCTCGGGGCGATGCTGGCACTCGCCGCGCTGTGTGCCAGCTTCCTTGGGCCGCTCGACACGCTGGTCGAGACCGCCTTGCAGATCCAGCTGTTGCGGGGCTACGTCGATCGCATCGACGACGTGCTCGCGGCCGAGCCCGAGCCGCGGGTCCACGCAACCCCTGGGCTGGGGCTGGTCGCGGGGCCTCGTCCGTGTCCGCGCTTGGCTGGGCGCATCGAGCTGTCTGGGGTCCGCTTCAGCTATGACGCTGGGGACGTCCCGGTGCTCACGGACATCGACGTCGACATCGCAGCGGGTGAGTGTGTGGCGATCGTCGGGAGCTCGGGGTCGGGCAAGTCGACCCTCGCCAAGCTGATCTTGGGTCTGTACCGACCGAGCGCGGGGAGCATTCGCTACGATGGCCAGGAGCTGGCGCAGCTCGATCCCCGAGGCTTGCGCAGGCAGCTCGGGATCGTCATGCAAAAACCCCATCTGTTTGGCGGCTCGATCCGCAGCAACATCGCCTTGGGGTCCCCCGGCGTCGGCCGAGACCGGATCATCGCGGCCGCGCGCGAGGCTGGTATCCACGAGGTCATCAACGCCATGCCGATGGGCTACGAGACCCTGGTCGGAGATGACGGCGATGTCCTGTCTGGCGGCGAGCGCCAGCGGGTAGCCCTCGCGCGGGCGCTCGTCGGTGATCCGGCGATCCTGCTATTCGACGAGGCCACCAGCGCGCTCGACACCCAGACCGAGCACGCGATCATGACCCGGCTTCAGGCCCGGGCGTGCACGCGGATCGTGATCGCCCACCGGCTGAGCACCGTCGCTCAGGCTGACAAGATCCTGGTCATGGAGTCCGGTCGGATCATCGAGCGCGGCAGCCATGATGAGTTGCTCCGGGCCCGAGGGCGCTACTTCTCGCTCGTCGAGGCGCAGTCGTGAACCTGGTGGTTCGTGTCGCGCTGGTGTCGGCGCTGATACCCGCCTTGGGTTGTGGCCTGTCGCGCGCGCAAGATCAGCCAATGCTGGCGAACACGAGGCCGGGACACACGGGGGAGACCGGGGAGTCGGGGGAGATCGGGGAGCCCGGCGAGAGCGCCGAGCCCGGCGAGTCGGTGAGCGCCGGACCGCGTGCCGAGAAGTTGCATGTTGGTGTCATCATTACGCGCGAGGCCGTCGACTTGTCAGCCGAGATCGGCGGCACACTCACCGGCGTTCAGCTACCGATCGGGACCCGCGTCGAGGCCGGTACGCTCCTCGCTCAGGTCGAGGTTGCGGGCCTCGACGCGGAGTTCGAGGCCGCCCAAGCGGCGCTGCATGTTTACAGCGCCGATCTGGCGCAGCGGCAGATCTCGGCCGTCGACGCGGACCGCCAAGATCGGCGCGAGACGGCGCTGGCTGACGCTGGCGTCAGCCCCGAGGCAGAGCGTGAGCGCGCGCGGCTCGAGCTCGAGCTCGCCCAGGCCAACCAGCGCAAGGCCGCGGCCGAGCTGCGCCAGGGGAAAGCGGCGCTGACCGGGCTGCGAGCCAAGCGTGAGAGCGGTCAGCTGGTCGCGCCGTTTTCCGGCAAGATCTCCAGTTGGTACCGGGACGAAGGTGAGCTGGTTCGGACCGGGGATCTCGTCGTGCGTGTCACCGCCGTCGATCATCTTTGGGTTCGCTTCGCCGTGCCGGTCGCAGACCTCGGTGATATCGCACCGGGGGACCCCATCACGGTCGCCCTGGTGCCCCGCGGCGAGCGGGTGCCGGGCGTCGTCCGGCACCTCGCGCCCGAGCTCAACCTCGCGTCTCAGATGATCTTCGTGGAGGCCGAGTTGCAGGATATGGACCTCGTCGACGCACCTGAGTTGATGGTCGGGCAGGGGTGTCATGTTAGTATCGGGGCGCCCATCGAGTCTGAACGAGCAGCCCCATGAGCGCCCGACTTCACCCGCTGATCCTGACTGCATCGATCCTGACTGCATCGAGCCTCGCGTGTACGCCGGCTGAGCGCCCGACGGCTCGGGCGGCGAGCGTAGACCCAGCGCCGCTGTCGCTCGATTGTGGCCCGTCGACCGATTGTGGCAGGCCGCTCGATTGTGGCCCGCCGATCGACGGCGCAGGCGCGCTCACCGAGGCCGGCGCGTTGGTCCTTTTTGGCGAGATTCACGGCACCCACGAGGTCGCCGAGTTCGTCGGCGGCTTTGTCTGTCAGGGCTTGGAGATGGGGCTCGAGGTCCACCTGGGGTTGGAGTTGCCAGCCGCGCAGGCCGACGCGGTGCAGAGCTACCTCGCGAGTGAGGGCCTCGAGTCCGACCGCGCCGCGTTGCTGGCGGGAGCCCACTGGCAGCGCGAGGACCAAGACGGCCGAAGCAGCGAGGCCGTCGCGGGGCTGATCGAGCGCGCCCGCCAGTGGCGAGCCGCGGGGCGGCCGATCGCGGTGTTCACCTTTGACGTCGACGGGGAGCACGAGTGGAACGAGCGTGACGCGGCCATGGCCACGCGGATCCTCGCCGAGACCGAGGCCCACCCCGACGCGCTGACCGTCACGCTCTCGGGCAACCTGCACAACCGCACCGTCCAAGGTCTGCCCTGGGATCCCGAGGCTCGCCCGATGGGCGGCTCGATCCACGCCGCGCGGCCCGACGCCTCGAGCCTCGATCTTCGTCACCACGGCGGGAGCGCGTGGATCTGCATGTCCGATGGCTGCGGCCCGACCGAGCTGTCGGGTGCGAGCGAAGGTCCCAGCTGGGCGATCGAGCGTTGGCCGGACGCTGACGAGTTTGGCTACGACGGCGTATTTTGGGTCGACACGATCTCAGCGGCGGCCCCGGCCAAGACATCGGCCGAGTGAGCACGAGCCCCCGGGACCTGGCGTCGGGTTGAGCGAGTTCAAACTGCGAGTGCAAAGAACCCCCCGCCGACGGCCCCGTGCGGCTCAGTCTTCGACGCTCGCCGGCTGGCCTTCGCAGCTGGCCGGCTCGGGCTCCCGACCACCGGACTTGATGCCGCCGGACTGACCCGTCCGCTGGTGATGCCGCACGCACCGAACACAGCTGCGCGACGCCTGCTCACACCGCTGCTTCGCGACCCGACACAAGTCCTGATACTCGTCGTCGGCCACGCGCTCGTCGGCGATCTCGCACATCTTGGCCTTGACCTCGCAGATCGCCCGGGACAGCTCGCACAGCTCCTCGCACTTGGCGGGGTCCTTGTCGCTGGCGCTGACCTTTTGATCTTGCTGCTCGACGAGCCGGTCGAGGCGCAGCGAGAGCTCGTCGATCGACTCACCCTCGAACTCGCCCTCGGGCTGAAGCTCGGAGTCGATCCCATCGCCGCCCGGGGCCACGGTCCCGCCGCCGCTGCGTTGGTCGCAGGCGCTGGCGCCGAGACACGCGAGCACGCCGAGCAAGGTGGCCAGGCCGAGGCGCGAGCGAAGGGGGGCGGGCGTGGACATCACGACTCGACCTCCTCGAGCAGCAGCGTGAGCATCTCGAGCGCGCGCGTGTAGGAGCTCATGGCCAGTGCATGGTCGCCGGTGTTGGCGGCCGCGTCACCTAGGGCGACGAGGCAGCGGGCCGACGCGCGGTCGATCGGTAGCGAGAGCTCGGTTGCGAGGCGCGGCTCGAGCAGCTGCCGGGCGCGCCCGTGGTCTTTGAGGGTCAAGAGCAGCTCGCCGCTGCGGGCGAGGAGCTCGTAGTGGAGCAGCTCGGCGGTGCCGTCGTTGGCGGGCGGCGAGCGGTCGAGGGCGGCGAGGAGGACGTCGAGGGCGGCCCGGGGGTCGCTGCTCTCGTCGGCCTGGCGGTGGGCGTGGGCGACGGCGCGGACGTAGTCGAGGCCGGCGGGCGTCGGCGCGCCGCTCAGGACCGCGTGGGCCTCGAGCCGGGTGTCGAGGGCGCTGGGCTCGGGCGCGTCGGTCTCGGGCGAGCACCCGAGCGGGCCGCCGAGCACCAGCGCCGCGGCCAGGGCGAGAGCCGAGCCCCCGCCGAATCGATTGAGGCGCGAGCTCACCCGCCTTGCTCCTCGAGCCGACGCTCGTAGTCGGCCGCGAGCGCAGCCGCGCGCTCGGTGTCGGTCTTGCCGTCGTCGAGCAGCCGCAGCGTCGAGCGGACCTGCTCGCTGAGCTCGGCGACCTCTTTGGCGCTCGGGCCCTCGGCCTGTTGCTCGCGCTCCTGCGGGAGGATGATCACGAGGACCACGGCGGCGGCGGCGAGGCCCGCGACGGCGAGCAGCCTCCCGCGGGTGCTGCCGCCAACCGGGCTCGACGCAGCCGGGGCTGCGATGGCCTCGTCGCGGTCGGGATTGGAGCCGACCTGCTCTTCGATCTTGCGCCACGCGCGTTGGGTCTCGAGCTCGGACAGATCTTCGAAGGCGAGGGGCTCGGCGAGCTCGCTCAGCCGGGCCATGCTCGCGACCTCGGGCTCGTCGTCGAGCTCGCGCTCGAGCAGCGCGAGCTCGGTCGCGTTCGGAGACGCTTCACCGAGGGCCACGAGCTCGCGCTCGATCTGCTCACGGGTGGGGCTTGGTTCGCTCATCGGGGTGGACTTCTAAGCTGAGGTAAACTCGGGCCCTTCGCCACCCTCACCGTAGTGCCGGGCGTAGACCTTACGAAATGACTTGCACGCGCGGAACAAGAGCACGTCGAGGGTACCGATCGTCACATCGAGCTCGCTAGCGGCGTCCTGCCGCGAGCGCTTCTCGATCATTCGCAGCTCGAGCACGCGACGGTAGCGGGGGTTGAGGTCGGTCATGCACGTGCTGATGCGCTCGCGGAGCAGGTCGGACAGCTCGGCGCGCCCGAGCAGGGACTCGGCGTTGCTGTCGGACAGGTCGGGGATCTGCTGCTCGAAGCCCTCGGGCCAGGCGGTCGTGCGGCCGGCCTTGCGGAGGTGGTCGAGGCACAGGTTCTTGCCGATCCGGATCAACCATGGAAGCAAGCCCTTGCCCTGCCAGGTGAAGCGGTGGAGGTTCTCGATCGCGCGGACGAAGGTGTCGGCGAGCAGGTCCTCGGCGAGGTTGCGGTCGCGGATCAGCGGCATGATCGCGCAGCGAAAGACTGTGTTGGCGTGGAGCAGGTAGAGCGCTCGGATCGCCCGTTGGTCACCCGCTTGCGCGCGGACGACGAGCTCGCGTTCGCGTTCGCGCTCGGTGTCGCGGGTCGCCCCGTCCGTCCGTCCGGGCGCGGGCGAAGCTGCTGAGACAGCGGTCGCATGGGAGGCTGAGGTCTCGTTCGCCACTGGCGTCCTGGGCGTGGATTGCTCGTTGGGCGGTGAGCGTCGCCGTGCGCGAGTGGTTCCTTCGCGCGGCAAACGGGGCCTGACTGGCCACCTTACATTGCCCGACTCACGGCGGGTCGAGGGGTTGACGGGGGGGTGGAGGGCTTGGACGGGGGCAATCCGCCTATTCCTAACGGAGCAACTGCTGGACGTGGGGCATCTTACAATGCGGGCGAGCGATTTCTCGAAAGGGGGGCGCGCGAATCCCGTTGAGCCCTCTTGCTGCGCGAGACCCGGCGAAGCAGCCCGGGAAGTTCGGGCTCCCAGGGCGCGGTGGGCTCTGCCGCTTGACCAGGGCGGGGGTCAAGCGTAGTCAGGCCTCCGGAACGCAGTGCTTAGCCAATTCTCAGCCCTGCTCGTGAGCGGCGTCCTGATCTGGGCGCCGCCAAACGAAAACTCTGCAGCCGCCGGACCGGCCGCCGCAACTGATCCGGCCGTGGCCAATCCGTCTGGGCCCGACGAGGCGGGCGCGGCACCGACCGCCGAGGGACCCGCCGCCGAGGGACCCGCCGCCGAGGGACCCGCCGAGGGACCGCGCTGGGATCCGGACAGCGATCCGGATCAGATGCGCGAGCAAGCCTTCGGCGACGTCGGTGAGCTGCCCTACGCGACCGAGCAGCTCCAACTCTCGGAGGTGCTCGAGCTCGCGCTGGCCGAGAACATCGATCTTCAGAACAAGGTCGTTGCGATCGAGATCAGCGAGGCCCAGATCCTCGCCGCCTCCGGGGCCTTCGACGTGACGATCACCGCTGGCGTCGCAGCCTCGACGCAGGTCAGCAAGCCGCGCGGCTCGGCCTTCATCTTCAGCACCGGATCGCGCTCGGTCTCGGGCTACATCGGCGTCAGTCGGCGGCTCGAGACCGGCGGTAGTCTGTCGCTCAACATCGACGTTGGCCGCACGCTCACCGATCAGCCGATCAGCTTCTTCAACCCCGCGCTCGGCTCGGCGACGCTGGCCCAGTACCGGATCCAGCCAAAGCTGACCTTTCAGCACCCGCTGCTCAAGGGCATGGGCGTGCGCGTCAACCGGGCGGCGATCGATCGGGCAAGGCTCGCGCGATCCAACGCCGAGGCCGACGAGCTCGTCGTCGCCCAGAACCTGGTCCGCGATCTGGTCAGCGCCTACTGGGACGTGCTCGCGGCCCAGCGCGACCTCGACAACAAGCGCCAGTCGGTCGAGCTGGCCAAAGAGCAGCTCTCGCGGACCGAGGCCCAGGTCCGCGCGGGTCGCCTCGCGGCGGTCGAGTCCAAGGCCGTCGAGCAGAGCCTGGCCCAGCGCGAGACCGACGTGCTCCTGGCCGAGAACGCGCTGCTCGACACCAGCTTGGTCCTGCGCACGCTGATGGGCCAGGAGTTCGCCGGCCGCGAGATCCTCGGCGTCGAGCCGATGACCGATCCGGTCGACTCGATCGTGCCCGAGCCCGTCGACATGCAGGCCGCGATCGACAGCGCGCTGGCGGCCAACCCGGCCGTGCGCCAGCTCGAGATCGCCCTGGCCAGCAAGCGCATCGACGAGATCGAGGTCGCCAACCAGCGCCTGCCGCAGCTCGACTTCACCGGGACCTTCACGCCCCAGGGCCGCAGCGTCGACGCCCTGCCCGACGCCACGACTGGCGAGCCCGGCACGACCGGGAGCTGGGGCGAGGCCTTCCGCAACTTCGTGACCGACGACATCGCCCAGGACGGGCTGTTCGCCGAGTACACGATCAGCGGGGCCCTGGATCTGACCTGGTCGGTTCAGAACCGCACGGCCAAGGGCAACCACCAGCGCGTGCTCGCCGAGATCCGCCAGGCCGAGCTCAACCTCAAGTCGATCCGCCAAAACACCGCCTCGCAGGTGATCACGGCGACCAACAACCTGCGCTCGACGATCAAGCAGATCCAGCTGGCCGAGATCTCGATCGAGCTCGCCGAGCAGAACCTCGCCGCCGAGCAGGCCCGCTTCGAGGTCGGCCGCGCGACAAACTACGACGTGTTGTTTCGGATCGACGAGCTGCTCAACGCCCAGACCACGGGCCTGACCGCGGGCCTGAGCTACCTCCGCGCCAAGGCCCAGCTCCAGGCCCTGACCGGCGAGATCCTCCCGGCCTACGGGCTCGACATTCCGAGCACCTCGGCGCCCGCGAGCGGAAAATAGAGGTCGTCGTGCCCGACTGGTCCGCGCTCCTCGACCGCCGGGGGCACCGACCCTACCCGCTGCCCGAGCGCGGGTGGCACATGACGATGTCGTGGCTCGACCTGTTGTTTGCGCACTGGAGCTTCGAGCCCGAGCTCGTGCGCGCGCTGCTGCCCGCGGGTCTCGAGCTCGACACCTTCGACGGTCGCGCGTGGCTCGGGGTGGTGCCCTTTCGCATGGAGCACGTCGGCCCGCGCGGGCTCAACTGGGTGCCCGGCGTCTCGGCCTTCCCCGAGCTCAACGTTCGCACCTACGTCGTCGCCGACGGCAAGCCCGGGGTGTGGTTCTTCAGCCTCGACGCCGCCAGCCGCGTCGCCGTTCGCAGCGCGCGGGTGGGCTTTCACCTGCCCTACTTTGACGCCCGCATGCGCTGCGAGGAGCGCGAGGGCTGGATCGAGTATCGCAGCGAGCGGCGCCACCGGGGCCAGCCCGAGGGCGTGTTCGAGGGGCGCTACCGCGGGGTTGGTGAGCGCTACCAGAGCGAGCCCGGGACCCACGAGCAGTGGTTGACCGAGCGCTATTGCCTCTACGCACAGGATCGCGCCGGGCGGATCCGGCGAGGCGAGATCCACCACGAGCAGTGGCCGCTGCAGCGGGCCGAGGCCGAGATCGAGACCTGCACGGTCAGCGACGGCTGGGGCCTGCCGCTGCCCGACGAGGCGCCGCTGCTCCATTTCGTGCGCAGGATCGACGTCGTCGGGTGGCTGCTGACGCCTGTGGCCGTCAAAAACCAATGATTCGCGCGAGCGCGTCTCGCCGCTCGTAGGCTTCGAACGAGCAGCGCGGGAGGTCGAGCTCGGTGACGATCTGCGGGTCGATGGTGGCGAGGAGCTCGTCGAGATGACGAGACAGCGCGGTCGGGACCACGCCCTTGGGTCGACGGCGAAGGAGGGACTGCCACGGGTAGTAGAGTCGACTGGCGAGCGGTCCGCTCGCGATCGCCTGGACGTAGTCGTCGACATCTGCGCGCCCCGGATCGGGCAGCGCGTCGAACCACGCGGCCGCGCACAGGCGCCGGATCGCGCGATCGTCAGAGGATGGCGCGCTCGCCTCAGCCCTGGCCTTGGACATCGGCGCTCGCGTGGGCGCGAGGTGGCTGACGACCGCGCTTGGCCAGGGCTTGTCTTGCTCCGCGGCCAGCCGCCGGAGCTCGTTGGCCGTCTGTGCGTAGGTCGAGGAGCGCGGGGCCGTGACCTGCAAGGTTGCGACGGCCTCGGCGAGGCTCCGAACGGCCAGGTCCCGATCGGTGGTGAGGTCTCGGGCCAGCGAGCACCAGCCCGCGACAGCGCGCTCGTGCCTGCCGATGTAGCGGAGCGCGCGGAGCAGTTGGTACTCCGCGTGCGCGCGTGCGAGCGGAAGGTCGGCGCCCTTGGCCACGCGCTGCGCTCGTGCGGCCAGCTTGTTGACCGTCTTGCAACGCCCGAGCTGCGCGATCGCGAGCTCGACGAGGCAAGCCTGCCAATGCGCGATGTCTCGACGAATCTCCGGCTCGTGAACCTCGCCGATCACGGCCTCGAGCCCACGGCCCGTCAAGGCCCGAGAGTGGTCCCGCATGTCGACCTGTGGGTCAATCCACGCCTGGTCGTGCTCGCCCCGCGCAATGCTCGACAGCCCGGCGAGGATCTGCGCAACCAGGACCTTCAGCCACTCCTCAGCCTCGGGCCCACGCACCGCCTCCGAGATCAGCTCACGGCAGCGCGCGGCCGCGTCGAGGTGTCGACCGGCGACATGGAGCATGTACACGCTGGGGAGCTCATCCATGAGGACAAGAGCATGAGGGGGAAGCAGGGGGGATGGTCTATTTGGGCTCATCTAGCAGCCAGGGGTGCAATGCCTCGCGCCGACACGATGCATTGCACCACAAGCTCCTAGCGATGGAGTAAATAACGTGACATCGGTACGGGCAGTGGAAGTGACGAGATCATCAATGCTTGGATCTTTTGCGCGGTGTGGCCTGCGCCGGTCGCGCTCTTTGCCTGGGGGTCCGCTTCGCCAGGGTGGCGACCCTGCGGTCATGGCTCATGGCATCGGCGGTGAGCTGCTGCGCTCGCAGTCCAGGGTGACCCGGAGTTGGCGGGTGTTCCCGATCAGCGGCTCGCCGTCTTCGCGGTCGATGATGACCTTCTCGGTCCAGGGGTCGGTCGGCGCCACGGGCCCGCTCTGGTTCGGCGATGACACCGACCGTCGACGCAGCGGGGCGCCCGTCGTGGTCCCGTCCATCGTCTCGTGGCGGCTGGCGACGGGCTCGCGATCGATCCACAGCGTCCAGCGCCTCACGACCATCTTCGGTCCGGGCACGGGGCCGCCCGCGTATGACCAGCCGGACAAGGCCACGGAGTCGTCTGCCGTGCGACAGCGCCAGCCGCCCACGCTGACCGGACCGGCGAACACGACCTCGTAGGGGGAGGTCTCGGGCTCGGGGGAAGGCTCAAGCTCGGGCGAGGTCTCGGGCTCGGGGGCCTCGGGCTCGGGGCTGACCTGACCCTGCTCCGGCGTGTCGCTAGCGGGGCTCGCGGCCTCAGCTTCGACCGGCTGCTCGGGCGGGGTCGTCTCGGGCGCGGGGCTCGTGCATCCGGTCGACACCACCAGCGAAGCCGCGGCGGCGAGGGTGAAGGTCGAGACGCGCATGCCACCGTGTACCACGCGATCGGGACCGGGGCGTTCGCCTCGAGCACCGCTGGCGTAGCGGTGCGGTCAACGGCCGACGAGTTGGTTCAGCCTTGGCTGAAGCTCACCCCGTCGGCGGGAAGGTCACGAGCCCGAGGCCGGCCCCGGTCATGTCGGAGTAGGTGTAGGGCTGGGTCAGCCCGGTGACCGTGAGCAGGGTCTGGTAGGTGTCGGGGTCGACCTTGAAGGCCATGCTCGCGTCCTGGTCGACGACCCAGACCTTGCCCTGGTTGTCGATGCTGATGCCCACGGGCGTCATCCCGCCCGCGAGCGGGACGGCCGGGTTGGCGATGCTCTTGGCCACGGTGTCGATCTCGACCAGCAGCGAGGTGCCGTTGTTGGCGACCCAGGCCCGACCCTCGGAGTCGATCATCATCCCGCGGAAGCTGGCCCCGGGGACGTCGATGAATTCCCAGGTCTCGCTGTTCGGGTCGAAGTGGTAGATCGTGGCCGCGCCCGCGATCCAGGGGTGGCCGTCGGCGTCGAGGGCCATGCCGTAGGTCCACTGCTGGCCGCCGTTGGGCGGCGTGGGGATCTGCCAGACTTGAGGGGTCAAGGTGCTGTGGTGGATCCGGACGAGGGGGCCGTACTGCCAGCCCATGACCCAAAAGTCGCCCTCTTTGTTGGTGGCCCCGCCGTAGGGCCCCCACTGGTCGCCGTTCCACGGCACGCTGACCGCGTCCTCGATGTCGCCGGTCTCGCCGTTGAGGCGACGGAAGAAGCCGGTCGTGGCGTCGCGCCAGCCGACCCACACGCGCGGCTTGGCGCAGTCCTCGGGCCCGACGCCCTCCCACGCGACCGGGCGCGGGCCGTATTGGTTGGTGATCGTGCCGCCGCTCGGCAGCGGGACGTGCCACAGCACGCACTCGTCGCTGCCCCAGGCGCGGATATCGTTGGGGCCCTGCGAGGTGTCGATGACCCCGTTGTTGTTGAGGTCGACGCAGCGATCCTCGTGGACCGCGATCTTGGCGATGCCCCCGGCGCGGTCGACGACCACCGCGTCACCGAGGAGGTTGACCGAGGTCCGCGAGGGGTCGGCGAGCCCGGGGCCGGCGACGAAGCGCGACTCCTCGAGCCCGGTCTCGGTGTTGATCTTGGACACCGTGCCCTCGGGCGAATTGGAGATCCAGATGTAGCTGAAGGCCTCGCCCTCCAAGCCGCCGCCGCCGCCCCCGTCGGGGCAGCCCTGGTCCTCGCTCAGGTCGCTGTTGTCGATGTCGAGCTTGATCTGCCCGTCGTCGCCGCCGCTGTTGTCGTCGCTGCCGGTCTCGTCGCCGCCGAGGCTGCTGAGGCTGCTGAGGCCCGAGTCGATGCCGTCGGCGCCTTCGTCGGTGGTCTCCTTGGGGCCGCAGGCCGAGGCGCTCAGCGCGAGGGCGAGGGCGGGAAGGCCAAGTGTCCACATCATCCGAAAATCAGCGGTCCGACTAACACTCATGTCTCGGTCATTAAAGGCCAATCGAGGGGCGTCGTCCAGCACCATTCACGTTGAGCGCGTGTCAGCTAACGTAGTTTGAGCTCGCGCTCGACCCGCCCGGGCGCAAGCCAGCGGACGAGTCTTGCAATCAGCGAAGGTGACGGGCCATCGCGCGGGCGATCGGCACGCCGCCGCGGCGGTGCTCGAGCAGCTTGGACAGCCGCTCGAGTCGGCGGTCGAGGGGCGTCGCAAGCTCGCGTTGATTGGCCACGAGCGCGGCGTCGAGGCCGTCGGCTTCGGGGTCGGCGAGGTCGATCGCGTGGAGCTCGAGGTGCAGGTGGCGGGTCGCGGCGGCCTCCTTGCGCAGGGCCAGGGCCTGGAGTCGCGTCATCATGGGCGGGGCGTCGCCGAGCAAGAAGGTGCCGATCAGCGGGAGGCGCAGCGTTCGACTGACCGAAATCGGCACCTCCCACAGTCCGAGCTCGGGCAGGTAGTGGACCGAGCTGGGCCCGAAAAAGCTGCGCCCGCCCCCGACCTGCGAGACGGACCTTCGGCCTCGGAGCCGCCGCAGACCCAGGACGCCGAGCTTGGCCAGGTAGTAGCTCGGCGAGGGCAGCAGCGAGCTGTCGTAGGCGTAGCCGAGCGCGCTGACCTGCATGAGCATGGCGCGATCGTGGGTGTAGCCCGGGGCTCGGAAGCCCCGAGGCGTGGCCCCGAGCTCGCGCAGCAGGGTGTCACAGCGTCGCAGATCCGCGGCGATCTCGGTGGCCGGCCAGCTGTGGAGGTCGTAGGCGTGGGCGTGCGAGTGGTTGGCGAGCTCGTGGCCCTCGGCGAGGGCCCGCGACAGGACCGCGGCCCCGCGCCCGCTCGCTCCGAGGTCACGCTCGAGGTCGCGGCCGATCACGAAGATCGTCGCGCGGACGTCGAGGGCCTTGAACAGGTCGAGGAAGCGGGGGAGCCAGACCTCGAGGGCGATCCCCGCGAGCTCGGCGGGCGGGGCGTCGAGCTGGTGGATCGCGTGGTAGCAGGGGAGATCGTCGAGATCCAAGCTGACTATTGTGGACACGCGAGGCTCCGTTCAGGACCGGCGGCGGCGCGACTCGCGACCGATGTCCTTGCCGAGGTGGATCGAGACCATGAGGCGCCCGAGGTTGCCGAGCACGCGCGGGACCCGACGGGCGAGGTGGATCGAGGGCGCGCGCTTCTCTTCGAGCTCGATCGGGATCTCGAGCACGCGCAGGCCCTCGCGCTCGGCCCGGATGACCAGCTCCGACGCGAACACGTCGTAGTCGACGACGCAGCGGGCGGCGACCGGCGCGACCACGGACCGGCGCATGGCCTTGAGCCCGTGGGTGTCGGTGCCCGAGAAGCCCAGGCTCACGCGCAGGAGCTTGTTGTAGACCTTGGTCGCGGTCCGGCGGGCGAGCGGGCGCTTGTCGTGGGCCCCGGCCATGGCCTTGCTGCCGACGACGAGGTCGGCCTCGTCACGGCGCAGGAGCTCGAGCGCGCGGGCGTGGAAGTCGACGTCGCACAGATCGATCTCCTCGCAGATCACGAAGGTCCCGCGGGCCCGAAAGATGGCCTCGCGCAGGGCTCCGCCGTAGTTGGGCTCGGGGTAGGAGAACCACCGCAGGCGCTTGGGCCAGCGCGCCGCGAGCCGCTCGGCGATCGCCACGGTCGCGTCGGAGCTGCCGTTCTCGGCCAGCAAGATCTCGAAGTCGACGCCGGCGTCGTCGAGCTCGGCGACCAGCTCGGTGACGCTCGCCTCGAGGATCGCCTCTTCGTTGTAGATCGGGATCACGACGCTGAGCTCGGGCCCATCGTCGGGTTGATCAGTCAGCTTTGCTGCGTCGCTCATGTCTGGCTGCCGCCTGTCGTCGGCGTGGGCGCTTCGCGGCGGGCGATGGCCTCGGTCGCGGCGGCATCCTCTGCGCGCCCGTCGGCCCACTGCGCGGCGGCGAGCCCCGAGAGCATGCTGTCTTCCATCGAATTGTAGATCCACGCCCCGTAGCGCCCGCACGAGCGGACGCCGACGCGCTGGAGCCACGCGCTGATCGTGGCCGTGGCCGGCCCGTGATCTTCGTCGAACACCACATAGGCGTACTCGATATCGCGGGTCCGACAAAAGCGAATGTCCTCGACGGCTCCGAGCGCGCCGATCTCGACCAGCTGCCGGGCGATCGCGGGCAGATCGGGCGGCGTGTTGCGATCGCTGAGCTCGACATAGAGCGAGGCGGAGTCGGCGGGGGCCATGGTCTGGACCGCGTTGGAGTAGACCCCGACCCGAAAGAACGCGAAGCGCGGCTCGGGGACGTAGGCCCAGTGCCAGTCGACGGGGACCGGGCGCTTGGTCGCGAGGTCGAGGTAGCGCCAGCGGACCCAGGAAAGCGCGGCCGCGGCCTCGCGGACCTCGGGCGGCGCCTCGGGGATCCGGGCGATCAGCTCGGGCAGCGGGATGCTGGAGATCAGCGCGCGGTAGGAGATCCAGTCGGGCTGGCCCGAGAGCTTGACCCGGCCGGTGCTGGGCTCGATCTCCTCGACCTCGGTGCCGGTCCACAGCCGCCCGTCGCCGGCTCGCTCGCGGGCCTCGAGCTGGGCGCGGAGGGCCTCGGGCAGGGCGTCGATGCCCCCGGCCCGCGGGTACATGAAGCGCGCGTTGTAGCCGAGCCCGGTCTGGCGCAGGCCGATCGCGCCGCCGATGATCTGGGCGGCGTCGGGCTCGGGCACGAAGCGCCGGACCCACTCGGGCGCGAGCCGGTCGGGGTGCATGCCCCACAGCTTGGTGTTGTAGGGCACGAAGAAGTGGCGGGCGATGCCCTCGCCGAACTTGGCGATCGCGTAGGCCTCGAAGGTGCGCGGATCCGTGGCCCAGGCCTCGCCGCGGGCCGCGGCCTCGCGCGCGGCGACCAGCGCGACGAGGCACTCCTGGACGACCTCGAGCGGCAGCCCGTGCAAATTGGCCTGAAAGGGGTACTCGAGCTCGGCGCCGTGGGAGTGGATCTTGGTCTTGCGCTCGACCGACACCCACGCCGAGGGCTCGTCGGCGCGAGTCGGGAACAGCGTGGCCAGCAGCGCCTTGCTGCGATCGTCGCGGAGGTGGAGCCAGTGGCCCGTCACGTCGAAGGTGTGACCCCCCTCGCGATGGCTGCGCGCGTGTCCGCCCACACGCCCGTCCTTCTCGACCAGCAAGAAGGGCCCGGACTTCAGGTGGTAGGCCGCGCTGAGCCCCGTGAGGCCGGCGCCGAGGATCACGACCGGGTCGCGCGCGTTGGCGCGACTTGGCCCCGTGGAATTGCTTCTGTCGGAGCCCGCAAAAAAATTGCCCGTGGCGGACACGCCGAGCGGTTGTAGCAGCAATGTCGACCATGTGCCGAAGCCGTCTCAGACCGGCGCCACGGCTTGCCACCGCGGTTTTCGAGATCCCCGCGGACCCCCGGCTCGACGCTCGCGGCGGCCCGCCGTGAAGGTCGCGGCGATGCTGGACAGCCGGATCTGTGCCCTGCACACTCGTCGCATGGAGCTGCACAGCCTCGGCGGCTATCGCTTGCTCGAGCCCGTTCCAACCCTGAGCTCGACGACTCGGCTGTTCCTCGCGTGCCCCGAGAGCGCCCCCGACGGCGCCCCGGCCACGAACCTGGCGAAGGTCCTGATGCCGGGCGAGGGCGAGGGGTTCAACATGGTCAAGGCGCAGTTTGCACACGAGGCCAACCTCCTGCGCAGCTTCAGCCACACGGGCATCCCCAGCCTCCGCGCGGCCGGGACCCAAAACGGCGTCGACTTCTTCGTGATGGACTACATCGCCGGGGTCGATCTCGGCGAGCTGCTCGGCCACGACCGCGGCGAGCCGCGCCCGCTCAGCAAGGAGCTGGCCGTGTACATCCTCGGTCAGCTCGCCGACGCGCTGCGCTACGTCCACACCTTCGAGGTGCCCACGGCGGAGGGCGAGGAGGGCGACGGCTTCGAGGACCTCGACGTCCTCCACCGGGATCTGTGCCCGGCCAACGTCTACCTCTCGCTCGAGGGCGACGTGGTCCTCGGCGATTTTGGCTCGGCGTCGAGCAAGTGGCTCGCGCCCGAATTCACCGCCGCCGAGGCCGGCCACGTGGCCTACAAGGCGCCCGAGCGCGTGACCGGCAGCGGCAAGGCCACGGTCAAGAGCGATCTGTTCTCGCTCGCGATGATCCTGTGGGAGATCCTCCGGGGCGAGCGCTGCTTCACGGCCGGCAACGAGCTCGAGACCATGGACGAGATCGTCCGCTTCGACATCTCGCACTCGAGCCGACGGGTCTCGGGCCTGTCCTCGAAGCTGTCCGAGGTCCTGCGTCGCAACCTCGACCGTGATCCCGAGCGCCGCTACCCCCACGCCTACAAGGTCTTGCAGCGGCTGAGCCAGTCGTCCGAGGCGGGCGCGGCCGAGAAGTCGCGCCAGGAGCTCTCGCGCCTGGTCGCCGAGGCCGTCGCCGAGCGCCGCTCGACCGCGCCCGCCGAGTGAGGCTCGGCGGCCCGCGAGCGCTAAAGCAGCTGCAGGCGTTGGGCGCGGGCGCGGATCTCACCCGCCGCGCCGTTGATCGTGGCGAACAACGCGGCGCGGATCCACATCCCGTTGCGGACCTGCCGCCAGACCACGAAGCCGGGGTGATCCTCCCACTCGCTCGGCAGCTCGTTGATGCGCGGGAGCGGGTGCATGATCACGCAGTCCTCGCGCACGAGCAGGCGGTAGTCCGGGCGCAGGACGTAGGCGTCGTCGGCTCCGAGCTCGCTCTTGGTGGCGCGGTGGTTGGGCTGGCCAGCCGCGCCGCCCGAGTCCCACTCTCGTTGCAGCCGCGTCATGTAGATCGCGTCGGCCTCGCGGCCGCGCTCGCGCAGCCAGGCTTCGAGGTTGTCGCTGAGCTCGACCTCGATCTCGTGGCGGCGCAGGTAGCCGGTGAGCTCGTCGTCGGGCGCGAAGTCGACGGGCGAGATGAAGTGGATCGACGCGGGCCGGAACTTGGTCAGGACCAGCGCCAGCGATCGGGCCGCGCGGTTGCGCGCGATGTCGCCGACGATCACCAGCCGCTTGCCGTCGACGCCGCCGCGCTCGTAGAAGCTGTAGCGCAGGGTGTAGAAATCGAGCAGCGCCTGGGTGACGTGCTGCGACTTGCCGCTGCCGGCCGAGATCACCGGGACCGGGCGGTTGGAGTTGTGCAGAGCCCAGGCCGCCTGGGTTGCAAACTCGTCGTCGGGGTGGCGGACCACGATCGCGTCGAAGAAGCTCGACAGGGTCCGGACGCTGTCCGCGATCGACTCGCCCTTGGCGAAGGAGGAGGTCTGGATGTCCGAGACCAGGGTACTGGTCGCGCCGAGCTTGTCCGCGCCCGCGATGAAGGACTGGGCCGTGCGGGTGCTGGGCTGCGCGAACAGGTTCATGACCCGGTGACCGCGGAGGATCGCAAGCAAAAACTCACGCCCGTCGCGGTGGCGATCGAGCCGTCGGATCGCCGTCGCGGTATCGCACAGGGCCTCGAGCTCGGCGCGGCTGAACTGCTGGCTGAGCAGGACAAAGAAGGGCTGGCCGTCACGGAACAACAACGAGCGCCGTCGCGCGCCGTCGTGGATTGCAGATCGAAACTCCTCGTAGCTGATGGCCATGTTTCGTCCCTTCGAGTGACCGTGGGTCGGCGGGACTGTAGGGCATTTTTGCTCGGCACGCGGACGCGGACGAGAACCGCCGATTGCGGTCGCGTTTCGCGGGTTTCGTGGAGCTTGCGATCTGTGCGCGGGTCCTCCGGCGCTTCGTCCGACCGCCCGGCTGGTCTAGACTGCGCCCATGGCGATCAGAGGTGCGCGAGGCGGACCATCCGGGCGGAGCCCGGGGCGGGTCCGCGTCGGCAGCGTGTCGTCGACCAGCGAGATCCCCCAGGTGGTTCGCGGCGCCGACCTGGTCGTCACCGGTGACCACGACATCTCCGGCGAGGTCGCCGGGTGGCTGACGGCGCTCCGCCCTCCGGTCCACGTTCGCCACGTCTCCCGCGCAGACTCCCTCGACGTGCTCGCCGCCGCCGTCCACCAGACGACGAGCCCCGAGTCGTCGACGGCCGTCGAGAACCCCGAGGTGATCCTCGCCGCCGTCGAGCTGCTCGACACCACCAGCCTCGGGTGGATGCGGAGCATGGTCGCGAACACGCGCCTGCCCCTGATCGTCGTGGTCTCGGCCCACTCGGCCCAGCGCTCGGCGCTGCGCGAGCAGGCCCGCGAGATCGGGGCGATCGATTGCCTCCTGCGCGACGAGCTGTCGAGCCCGCTGCTCGAGGCCTCGATCGCCCACGCGCGCAGCCACAACCTCCAGGTGTCGCGTCTGGTCGAGCTGCGCGAGCGCTTTGCCTTGGCGATCCGCGGGGCCCGTGACGGGATGTGGGAGTGGGATCTTCGCCGGGGCCGCGTGTACTACTCGCAGCGCTGGCGCGAGCTGCTCAACCTGCGCAACGCCGACGTGGCCCCGACCCTCGACAGCTGGCTGGCCCGGGTCCACCCCCAGGACGTCGAGCGCCTGCGCGCCGATCTCGACGCCAACCTCGAGGGCCGGATCGCGGTCCACGAGAACGAGCACCGCATCCGCGACGGGAACAACGAGTGGCGCTGGGTCCTGACCCGCGGGGTGGTCGACCGCAGCCGCGACGGTCGACCGCTGCGCATGGCCGGCTCGCTGACCGACATCTCGCCCTATCGTCAGCGCGAGCAGGCGCTGCGTGAGCAGGCCCGTCACGACTCCCTGACCCGGCTGCCGGATCGCCGGGTGTTCCTCGAGCGCTGCGCCCGGGCCATCGAGCTCAGCCGGGCCCACGACGACTACATGTTCGTCGTGTTGCTGATCGCGGTCGACCGCCTGGCCCAGCTCCGTGACAGCTACGGGGTCGCCGCGGCCGACCAGGTCTTTGCGATCATGGCCAAGCGCCTGCGCGCGTGCCTGCGCCCCGAGGATCACATGTTTCGGTTCTCGACCGGCAAGCTCGCGATCCTGATCGAGGACGTCGAGGACCCAGGCTTCGGGACCTCGGTCGCAAACCGGATCCACGCCGCCGCCGCCGAGCCCTTCGAGGTCGAGGGCGCGACCAATTTCACGACCGTGAGCATCGGCATGACCTCGAGCGCCCACGGCTACAGCCGGGTCGAAGAGGTTGTGGCCGACGTCAGCGCGGCGACCGACTCGGCCCGCGACCGCGGGCGCAACCGCTACGAGATCTACGACACCAGCATGCGGATCGAGTCGCGCACGCTCCTGGCCCTGGAGATGGCCATTCGCCACGCGATCGACAGCGAGCAGTTTCGGCTCCACTACCAGCCGCTGGTCCAGATCGACCAAAACACCCTGCTTGGCTTCGAGGCCCTGCTGCGCTGGGACCACCCCGAGCGCGGGCGCATCTCCCCGGCCGAGTTCATCCCGATCGCGGAGGACACTGGCCTGATCATCCCGCTCGGGCGCTGGGTCATCCGTGACGCGATCCGTACGCTCCACAGCTGGCACGAGGAATTCGGGGTCGATCACCTCGTCGTGAGCGTCAACCTCTCGGCCAAGCAGGTCGCGGATCCGATGCTGCTCGAGACCATCGACTCGGCCCTGGCCGAGACCGGGCTGCCACCGCAGTGCCTCAAGCTCGAGCTGACCGAGTCCGTGATGATGGACCGCGTCGACGAGGTCACGACGCTGCTGCAGCAGATCCGGGCGCGGGGCGTGGCCCTGTGGATCGATGACTTCGGCACGGGCTACTCCTCGCTGGGCTACCTCCACCGCTTCCCCGTCGACGGGCTCAAGATCGATCGTGCCTTCGTCAGCGAGCTCGACGGCACGCCCGAGTCAGAGACCATGGTCCGGACGATCCTGAGCCTCGCCGCCAACCTCGGCCTCAGCGTCATCGCCGAGGGCATCGAGACCGAAGAGCAGGCCGCGCAGCTCGAGAAGCTCGGCTGCCTGTGCTGCCAGGGCTGGCTGTTTGGCAAGGCGCAGGAGCCCGAGCAGATCCGGGCCGGGCTGGCTTGACCGCGGGCCGTGGCCGGTCCTGGTTGGCTTCGCCGACCGGGTCACTTGCTCCCGGGACCGCGTGACGAATCGAGGCCGGGGAGCATCGGCACGAACGCGACGTCGAGGAGCTTCTCGCGCTCGAGGCCGTGCTCGCTGCGCTCGATCACGACCAGCTGCTGCCAGCCGACGTGGCGGCCGACGGGGGCCACGAGCTTGCCACCGATCGCGAGCTGGTCGGTCAGGGCCCGGGGGAGCTCGGGCGGCGCCGCGGTCACGATGATCGCGTCGAAGGGCGCGCGCTCGGGCCAGCCCGCGTAGCCGTCGCCGTGGCGGACCTCGATGCTCGAGTAGCCGAGCTCGCGCAGGGTCGCGGCGGCCCGGTCTGCGAGGGCCTCGATGCGCTCGATCGTGTAGACCTGCGCGCCGAGCTCGGCGAGCACGGCGGCCTGGTAACCCGAGCCCGTGCCGACCTCGAGCACCCGCTCGCCAGCTTCGATGTCGGCGGTCTGGGTCATCAGCGCGACGATGTAGGGCTGCGAGATCGTGACCTCGTGGCCGATCGCCTGGGCCCGATCTTCGTACGCGCGCGCGGCCACGGCCTCGGGCATGAAGCGATGGCGGGGGACCGCGCGCATGGCCCTGAGGACCTCGGCGTCATCGATGTCGCGCGCGGCCAGTTGGCCGTCGACCATCCGGTGGCGCTCGCTCGCGCGCTCGAACGCGCGCCCGGTCACGCTGTGGACTTCGCTGACCGTCGCGGTCTTCGCTCGGCAGGCGCAGGCGAGCGCCAGCGCGAGCAGGAGGAGGGATGGGCGAGGCATGGCTCATTGGACCCGAGCGTGGTCTTTCGGGGCCCGCAACTCTTGCCGGGCATCGATCAGCGCAGCGGCCCCGCGTGGGTGTTCACTCCGGCGCGTCCTCGGGCTCGTCCTCGGGCGCGGCCGCGGGGAGCTCCCGCAGTCTCCTGGGACCTGGGGGCCGAGGGGAGCGAGCTTGTCGGGCCGGAGGCCCGAGTCTTGGAGACGATGAAGCCAGTCTTCGTTGCTGGTCTGGGTGTTTGGTCCGCGAACTCACCGTTGGCCGGGTCCGCGGGAACTCCCGGTTGGCGTCACACAGTGTCCTCATTAGTCGAGTAATGCGCATCTGATTCGCTTGCGGGGTGCGACTTGCGGTTCATGCTGGGAGCAACCGTGGATCGGAGATAGGGCGCAGTGGGGTGTCGTAGTCCATGAGGCAAAGCGGCGATCCAATCCGATCCAATCCGACCCCTTCCAATCCGGCGACAGATGAAAACGACGAAGCGAATTGCGTACATCTCAGGGTTTGTGGTTCTGAGCCTCGGGGGCTGCTTGCTCGGAGCGCTGGCCTACGACTCGACGGAAGAGCCCTCTGCGCTCGGCTTCGATCGCCGAGTGGTCCAGGAGGTCATGATCGATCTCCCTGGCCGGAGCGAGGTGGTCACCGAAGATGCCGATGAGGGGGACCCCGTTGCCGCCGCCGACCACGACGAGCGTGACCACGCCCAGCGTGCGGCCGAACGCCGCGAACGAGTCGATAGTCGAGCTGCGCTGCTCGACGCGACGGTCGCTGGCGAGGCCGTAGATCCGGCCTGGGCCCCGGGGAGCGAGAAAAAGATCGTCGATGCCTTCGCCGCCGAGGCCTCGCCCGGCGCGGGACTGCGCGCTGTGACTTGCAAGACGACCCTCTGCGTGGCCGAGATCGAGCACCCCGAGGGCAGCAAGCGCGGCGTGGGGGGCACCAGGTGGGGCAAGGTCTTCCGTTTTCCGCACACCTTCGTCGTGTATCACCCGCCTGGGCCCGACGAACCCGCCCGAAGTGTGGCTTACCTGGCGCGCGATGGCTACAGGTTGCCGAAGTGAGGGTGTCTTGAAGACATGGATTACCTGATCGCGACAGACACCGTAACCGAAGTGAGAACATCATGAAGAAACGCAAAGACTCTCGAGTCATCGTTGGGATCCTCAGCGTCGTGGGGCTGTCTCTGGGCCTGGTTTATGCTGGCGCGTTCGCGCCGGGGGTCGCAAAGGCCGACGACAAGATCGTCGCAGGCCAGATCTGCGTGGCCGTGAACTCGTACGGCATCTCGGTGCCCGCGAACTACGATGCGCAACAGATCACGAAACGCCACGCGAGTACCCACATCGCCCTCGCGGATGAATTTGTGTGCCCGCTGGTGCGCGACGAAACCAACGATGACCTCGACAGGGTCCGGGTGTGGCTGTACAACGATGACACTGCGGACACGCCTCCCTACTGCTGCATCTACTCGTTTGAAGATGACGGTGAGTCAATGGAAGCTTTTTGTACCAATGTGGATAACGACTCTGGCGCAGTGAGGCTGGACCTGGAAAACCTCGGCTTCCACAAGAATGAAGACGGCTACCACGTGCTGACTTGCGAGCTGGAAGTTGGCGACGGCATCCGGAGCATCGCTACCGACGAGTAGGCGAGATGACGGAGTCGGGCTCGCGCTCGTGCGCGAGCCCGATTCTCGTTGGGAGCTGACGACGGTCGGAGGGCCGCGGTTCACGCGTTGTCGGCGCAAACCTGCTTCCAAGCCCCCGGGTCAGGCTGGCTATGGGTCGCCGTCGCCGTCGCCGTCGCCGTCGCCGTCGCCGTCGCCATCACCGTCGCCGTCGCCGTCACCTGTCCACGGCGCCTCACAGAGTCCGTCGACCGAGCACGTGAGCCCATCGCAGCACGCGTCGTCGTCGATGCAGAACAACTGCAGATCGAGCTCGGGCACGCACGCGCCGACACACTGGGCAGGCCCGCGGGGGGGTTGCCCGTCCCAGGGGGCGACGCAAAAGCCATCCTCGCAGTCGTCGCTGCTCTGACACGCGTCGGGCTCGGGGAATCCCTGCTCGCCGCCGGTCTCGGCGGTGCCCGCGGTCGCGGCGGACTCGCCGTCGCTCTCGTCGGCGGCGCTGCCGTGGCACGCGACGCTCAGCGCCAGGCACCCAAAGACAGCCAGAGTCCTCGCGGAGACCAAAGAGGAGGCGCTCACGGCTCTTTCACGCAGCGGATCCGGAACGGCTTGCGATCGCGGGGGGTCGTGAACTCCCGCTGGTTCGTCGCGTCCTCGGGGTTGACGACCCAGACCTGGCCCATGTCCTCGTCCCAGGCCGTCCGGGTCCAGTGGTAGCCCTCGGTCGCCTCGAGGCCTTCGACGCCCTTGAAGCGCGGGACCTCCTCCTTGCTGGGCAGGCGCCAATTCACGTGGCCGCCCAGCTTCAGCTCGCGGCAGTGGGCGTCTCCGGCCGGCTGCAGCAGCTCCGGGCAGGGGTGGGGCTCGGCGCAGGTCTGGACGTAGAGCCACGGATCTCGGAGGGTCAGCGACCCTTCGGGCGCGCGAGGCGGCTCGGCGGTTGGGTTGATGGCGAAGGTGGCCTCTTTGTCGTCTGCTTTGGGGTCGGCGTCGGGGTCGCCCTTGGGATCGGGCTTGGCCGCGTCCTTGGCCGCGTCCTTGGCCCCTGGGTCGGTGTCGGGCTTGGTGTCGCAGCCCGTCGAGAGCAGGACCAACGCAATCACAGCGGCGCCGCGTGCAGCGATGCGCCGACGAGCGAGCGGAAACCTCGGCATGGCCCGGAGGCTATCAGCCGACGCGGTAGTTGTGGGCGAGGCGGATGTATTTCCCGGCCAGCTTGCGGTGGAAGTCCTCATCGGCCGCCGTGAGGGTCTTGACCACGCGGCCGGGCACGCCCAGAACGAGGCTCCGTGGCGGAATTGTGCTGCCTGGCGTGACCAGAGCGCCCGAGCCGATGATGCTGCCCTCGCCGATCTCCACGTTGTCGAGGACCGTCGCCTGGATCCCGATCAGGCAACCGCCGCGGATCAGGCAGCCGTGGAGCACCGCGCGATGGCCCACCACGACCTCCTCGCCGATGATCGTTGGGTCGAGATCTCCGAGGTGGACCACGGCGCCGTCTTGGATGTTCGAGCGCTCGTGAACCTCGATCCGGTTCAGGTCTCCGCGAAGGACGCAGCCGTACCACAGGCTCACGTCGTCGTAGAGGCGCACATCCCCGACGACCACGGCCCCGGCCGCGACGTGGACGAAGGCGCCGACGCTCGGGATCTGTTCGAGGTAGCGCTCGAAGATCGCTCCGGGGAAGCGATCTCGGAGCAGGTCGAGCTCGTCTTCGAGGGCGTCGGCGTCCGCTGGCGGCCCAGCAACGCGTGGCACCGAGTCGACGATCGTCCGGGAGGCCATGCTCGGGAGCATACCTCGCGGCGCAGCGATCGGCTCGATCCGGTCGTCGCTTCGACGAACTCGAGCCTGAGCGGCCATCGTCGCACTTGCCAGCCGACCACCGCTTCGCGTAGAAGAATCGCGTGGCTGCGACGAAACGACCGAAGAAGGCCTCGGCCAAGCGCAAGTCTAAGCAGGCCCCCGTGAAGCCGAAAAAGGCCTCGGCGAAGAAGAAAGCCACGGCGAAGAAGAAGGCGCCCGCGAAGAAGAAGGCGCCCGCGAAGAAGAAGGCGCCCGCGAAGAAGAAGGCGCCCGCGAAGAAGAAGGCGCCCGCGAAGAAGAAGGCGTCCGCGAAGAAGCCCGTCGAGCAGCCCGAGAATTCTGCCGGCAGCGTCGAGAACCAGGCGGCAGACGTGCAGGCTCTCGACAAGCAGTCGGAGCGCGAGGCGTCCTCGGCGGAGGCGAGCGCGGACACGCCGCCGGCCGCCGTCGTCGATGCGCCAAAGCCTCCCGCGGCGAAGAAGAAGGCGACGAAGAAGAAGGCGGCGGCGAAGAAGGTCGCCAAGAAGAAGGCGACGAAGAAGAAGGCGGCGGCGAAGAAGGTCGCCAAGAAGGCGGCGACGAAGAAGGTCGCCAAGAAGGCGACGGCGAAGAAGGCCGCCAAGAAGGCCGCGACGAAGAAGGTCGCCAAGAAGGCGGCGACCAAGAAGGCCGCCAAGAAGGCCGCCAAGAAGGCCGCGACGAAGAAGGCGGCGAAGAAGAAGGTCGCCAAGAAGGCGGCGACGAAGAAGGTCGCCAAGAAGGTCGCCAAGAAGGCGGCGAAGAAGAAGGCGGCGACGAAGAAGGTCGCCAAGAAGGCCGCGAAGAAGAAGGCCGCCAAGAAGCCCAGCGCCGCCGCCAAGAAGGCGGTGTCGGCCAAGGAGCGGGCCAAGGCGCGCGCGGCCAAGGAGCGCGCCAAGCAGCAGGCGGCCAAGGAGCGGGCCAAGGAGCGCGCGGCCAAAGAGCGCGAGAAGGCGCGAGCGGCCAAGCAGCGCGAGAAAGACAAGGCGCGCAAGGCCAAGCAGCGCGAGAAAGACAGGCTTCAAAAGCTGCGCGAGCGGGCCAAGGCCAAGGCAGCGCGAGAGCGCGCGCGCGAGCTGAGCAAGCGGAAGGCGGCGCGAGAGCGTCAGAAGCTTCGCAAGCAACAGCAACGCGAGCGGGCGCTGGCCAAGGCCAAGGCGGCCAAGGAGCGCGAGAAGGAGCGTGAGGAGCGCAAGGCTCAGCGGGCGCTCGAGCGCCAGAAAAAGCAGCGCGAGCTCGCCGCTGAGCGCAAGTCCGAGCGGGCGCGTCTGGCCGAGGAAAAACGCGCCGAGCGGGCCAGGATTCAAGCCGAGCGCCTCGAGCAGCGCCAGAAGAAGGTCGCGGCCCGGATCGAGGCGCGCAAGAAGCTGGCGGCCGAGCGGGCGGCCAAGCGAGCGGCGAAGAAGGCCGCCGCGCAAGAGGCTGCCGCCGCGTCGGAGGTGGTCGTCGACGAGACACCCGAGCTGGAGGCCGCGGCGCCCCCGGCACAAGAAGAGGCCGAGCCCGCGCGCGAGGCGTCCGAAGAGGCACCCACGCCGACCCTCGACGGGCCGACGGGCCAGCTGCTGGCCGAGATCGGCGAGAAGCTCGAGCGCTACGAGGCCGATCGGGCCCGGGCCAAGGAGCTGCGCCGCGAGCTGCGGACGCTCAACGACGCGGCGGCGGCGGGCGCGATCATGGCCCTGTTCAGCCACGACGGGGACCCCTTCAGCCTGCGTTCACACCTGCTGCTCGCGCTCGAGCGCATGCCCGAGGACGCCTACTTTGCCGCGTTCATCGACGCGATGCCGCGGCTCTACGACGACGCGCCCAATTGGGCCTTCTCGGCGATCATGCGCTTGCTCAACACCCGCGGATCTGCCGAGGACAGCGCGGCCACCTTCGAGGCCGCCGTGCTCGAAGCCGGCGGCGAGATCCCGGAGATCGTCGTCGACCTCTTGATCGAGGGGGCCGCCGATCTCCCGGCCGAGCTGACCGCGATCGTCGCAGAGTCGATCACCAGGCTCGGCGGCGAGCTGGAATAGACCCCCCTGGGGAGCTTGGACTTTGCCACGCACGGCCGCTGCGCGGCCGGTCGCTCCTCGCTGCGCTCGTCGCTCGGTGGGGCGGGACCGGCCACGGTCCCCGCAATCTAAAAAGATCCGGCGATCTTGAGGTAGGCGATCGAAGAGCCGACCGCGGTCTGGCCGAACTTGGTGTCGTTGCGGCCGACGAACGCGAAGCCGCCGAGCTCGAGGGTCGCGTAGCCCCAGGGCGGGACGATGATGATGTTGGGCGCGAGCACGACGCTGGCCACGTCGCTGCGGTTCTTGGGGAAGTCGGTGACCGCGAAGAAGCGGAAGATCAGGTGGCGACCGAAGAAGATCACGTCGGTGCCCGCGAGCAGGTAGTTGCCGATGTTGTCGGCCCCGAAGTCGTCGATGAAGCCGCGCAGGTACTGGGCCTGGAGGTAGACGTGCTTGCCGATCGTGTAGTCGGCCCCGACGGTCGCCTTGATGAAGGGCTGCTTCTTGACGATCGGCCCGCTGAACTCGCTGACCGGGTTCATCACGCCGTCGCCGGGGGTGATGTCGAGGTTGAGGGGCAGCTCGACGCGGAAGTCGTACTGCTGGGTCGGGATGATCAGCGCGCCCTCGCCCCACAGGCCCATGTCGTCGAGGAAGGGCAGCTGGGCGGCGAAGTCGAGGCCGGCGACGTGCATCCGCGGATAGACCAGCGTGACGTCGGAATTAAACCAGTAGCCGTCGACGGGCTCGTCCATCACCGGCGCGACCTGGGTCGACTTGGTCTCGAAGGGGATCGGGATGTCGAAGAAGCCGTAGTAGTACGACGCGCTCAGATCCACCGGGCCGAGGCGCGAGCCGACCTTGAACGCGGCCTGGCCGTTGGTGATGTTGAGCGGCGGCGGCGCGACGGTGGTCTTGACCGCGGGGTTGAACTTCTCGTTGGCGCTGATGAAGCCCTGCAAGAACGCGAGCTTGTCCCTGTCGGACTGGTTGGCGAAGTTGACCGGGGTCTGGGGGTCGGCGAGGGCGAACGAGGCCGAGGGCGGGAGCAGGGCCGGATAAAAGAGCGGCACGTACACGCCCTGGAACCACAGCTTGTCCTGCCAGGGCGCGAAATCGACGACCAGCATCTGGTTGGCGATCGGCTCGGTGAACAGCGGCCGATCCTCGAGGTCGTCGGGGTTGATGTTGTTGGTCGGGCTGAACTTGTCGGCCGTGCCCCAGACCACGATCTGGCGGCCGATCTTGATGTCGAGCCCCGGCAGCGCGTCGATGATCGACACGTAGGCCGCGTCGCTCTCGACGTGGAAGGGCGTCAGCATCTGGGCGCTGGACAGATCGTTGAGCGTCGAGACCTGCGAGACGCCGAGGAACACGGGCTCGATGTCGCCGACGATCTGGATGTGCTTGTTGGGCTTGTAGGCGAAGTAAAATTCGAGCCGGTTCTCGTTGCGGCTCACGGTCCCGCGTGGGATCGCCTGGCCGAGCTTGAACGCCGAGGGCACCTCGGCGTGCTCGGCGAGCGTCGGCTGGTTGGGGTTCCAGCGCTTGCCCTCGTAGATGTTGTCGATGTCGATGTAGACGCTGCTGACCACGCGCAGGCGCAGGTCGAGCTTGCCGTTGAACAGGCCCGAGCCGTTGGCTGGCCCGGACGGCTCGATGTCCTTGGCGTCGGGCAGGTCCTCGATCGTCTCGCTGTCGCCGAAGATGTCGGTGAGATCGAGGTCTTCGGCGGGCGCGACCTCGGTCCCGCTGAGGATGGTCTCGCGCTCGACCTCGCCCTCGGGCACGGGCCCCTCGACGGGACCCCCGAGGCTGTCGTCGCTGTCGCCGCTGTCGCCGCTGTCGGGCTCGTCCTCGTCCTCGTCCTCGTCCTCGCCGCCGCCGAAGAACGCGTCCATCATCGCGTCTTCGTCGTCCTCGGCGTCAAGATCCGCGTCGGGCTCGGGGGCCGCGTCGGGCTCGGGATCCGCGTCGGGCTCGGGATCGAGCGCGGAGTCCGGCGGCGCGTCGGCCTCGGAATTTGCCGACGCGTCCGACCCGGAGCTGGACGCGTCGCCGCCTTCCTGCCCGACCGGGGGCTGGCCAGAGAAAAGAAGTACAGCCAGGAGCAGATCGGTCGGGATCACTTGTGCTCAGCGGGTCAGCGCAGCAGCGTGCGCCGGGAGAACAGAGCGTCCTCGACGCCCTGGTCGACCTTGATGTCGGACAGCTGGATCACCGTCTCGGCACCGGTCTTGAGGTTCTTCATCTTGATTTGGGTCGGCATCGCCTTGCCCGAGATCTTCGACCAGCCCCCGCGGGTCTGCTCGCGGACCGCGGTGCCCGAGCCGTCGAAGTACTTGATCTTGGTGACGCCGCCCTTGGTCTTGTCGATCGTCAGCTCGAGCTTCGACCACGAGGTCTGGAAGTCGGCCTTGGGCGTGAGGGTCAGGTAGGTCTCGTTGCCCTTTTGCCCGCTGATGTCAGCGGTGAAGTGCCGAGACATGTTGGTCATGACCATGTCCTCGGGCGTGAACTCGCTGCCGAGGAAGCCCTGGCTCTGGGCGTGCGCGGCGATCTTGCGCACCTTTTGGAACTCGGGGCTGTACATCCACAGCTCGCTGCCGACCATCAAGATCTTCATGCCAGCGACGTCACCGGGGGCGGTGAAGTTGATGTACTGCTTGTCGAGGCCCTTCATGACCATGTCGAACTGCAGCGTCTTCTTCTTGCTGCCCTTCTTCCAGATCTCCATGCTCGACACGTAGCTGACGTCGGCGAAGGCCTCGGCGTCCCGGTCGAGCTTCGCCAACACGGCGGCACCGTCGGCGGCCTGGGCCACGCTCGGGGGCGCGAGGACGGCCAGGGCGACGGGGGTGCAAACGAGGAAGGCGGAGAGGACGGTCGAGAGTTTCATGGAGGCTCCGGTGGGAATCGAGGCGGTCGGCGACGTGGACCGACCCGCGCCCTTGGACGCCTTCGGGCAGCCGCTATTCTCTAATTTTGCCGACGAATTTTAGCCAGGAATCACGGATTCGGGCCGGCTCGGGGCCCTCGTGGTGATCCCGATCACAGCTGTGTGAGTGGCCTTCGACTGCCGCGCGAATCGCAGCTCAATTCCGCATGTGCGTGCATTGTCATTCGCACTGCACGGACTTCAAGTTTTGCCCCCGGAGCCGTCCTTGCCGCGCTTGGGGCTGCGGATCAGCATCGGCGTGAACCACACCGCTCCCAGGGCCGCGCCGACCAGGCCAATCGACAGCCCGATGCCGAATTGCTGCAGCGGCGGCATCTCCGACAGCAAGAGCACGGAGAAGGCGAGCGCGAGCTGGACCGCGCTGATCACGATGACGGCGCCCAGCTCGCGAACCGCCCGCTCGCCTCCGCCCTGGTCACCATAGGAGCGCGCGCGAAAGCCCAGGTGGATCGCAAAGTCGACGCCCGCGCCGAGGGCGATGCACGCGACCATGCTGGTGCCAACGCTGATCGGGTGGCCGAGCGCGGCGAGGATCCCGGCCGAGAACGCGAGGGTCCAGATCGCCGGGACCAAGGCGAACAGCGATCGCGCGATCAGGAGCACGACACTCAAGGCGACGACCGAGACCAGGGTCGAGGTCAGCAGCGACCGGGTCACGCTCTCGGCGAAGGCCTGGCCGATGACGGGCTGGCCCGTGAGCCGAACGTCGGCCGCGACCTCGCGGACCTCGGCGTCGGTCGGCAGCTCGACGCCCGCGGGCACCGTCCACTCCTCGTCCTGGAACTCCGACAGGGCCGGGCGCAGCTCGTCGCAGCGGCGCTCGAAGTCGAGCGCGGCGCACCACCCCTCGACCTTGTACTTGCCCTTCTGCTCGTCGATCCACGCGCCGAGGTGCTTGGCCGCGGGCGCGATGCCCTCAGGATCCTCGGCGACCGCGGTCGGCAGCTTCTCGCGCATGTACTTCTCGAGCTCGGGGCCGCGCAGCTCGAGCAGCTTGACGGGCTCCATCGACTGGAGGCCCGGGACCTCGACCGCGAACACGCCCTCCATCTCGTCGTCGAGGTTGTCGCGCAGCTCGATGACCTTGGCGATCAGGGCCTGGGGCGGCTTGGCCTTGCCCGCGCGCAGCTCGTCGATGTCGACCTCCTTGTTGGTCAGGCGCGCGAGCCGGGCGGCGGTGTCGCGGTCGCGGGCCTCGGCGAGCTCGGGGAGCTCGGTCTTGGCCACGCGCAAGACGTCGTCGTCGGGCGCGTGGCGCTCGACGATCTCGCGGATCTTGGCGGTGACCTCGACCTGACCCTCGCCCTTCATCGGCGCGAGCTTGATGTGGATCAGGGCGCCGTCGGCCTCGTCGGTCATCAGCTGGACCATGGCCGGGTGACCGATCAGGTAGGTCAGCACTCGCCCGGCGCGGGGGGTCGTCTCGGGCACGCCTCGGCGGCCGCCGAGGGCCTCGTTGAGGACCTCGACGGGGTCGTAGACCGAGCGCACGTCGACGACGCCGTCGAGCGCCCGGACCTCTTCGCTGATGTTGCGGATCGTCCGCAGGACCTCGGCCTCGCCGATGTCGGCCTCGATCGTGACCTGCAGGTAGGTCGAGCCGCCGAAGTTGTCGTCGAAGAAGTTGTTGGTCACCCGGACCTCGCTGCCCTCGTCGAACACGTTGGCGGTGTCCGGATCGGCGCTCATGCCCCGGGCCAAGAACAGGCTCAGGGCCGCGATCACGGCCAGCAGCCACCACGGCGGGCGCCCGGGCATCGGCAGCGGACGCTCGGGCCTGTACTTCAAGAGGCCGTCGGGCAGCACGGCGAGCAGCGCGGGCAGGACCAGCAGCGCGAGGACCAAGAGCAGCAGCACGCCGAAGCCCGCGACCACGCCGAAGCGCTGCATCGGCACCTGCGGCATGGCGTAGAGGGCGAAGAACGCGACCGCGGTCGTGGCCCCCGACATCAAGACCGGCTTCCACAGCTCGTCGAGGGTCCCCGACGCCCGGGCTTGACTGGTGCCCTTGCGGCGCTGGTAGCCGGCGAGGATGTGCATGCCGAACGCGCCGCCGAGCGCGACCATCATGACCGGGGTCGAGGAGCTGACGATCGTCAGGGCCTCGTCGAAGCGGCCGTGGGCGCCCATGATCAGCGCGACCCCGAGGCCCGTGACCAGGAGGTTCAAGACCGCGGCCGTGACCGAGCCCAGGAGCAGCGCCGAGGCGATCGCAAGCACGCCGATCACGATCGGCGAGAGCTTCTCGATGTCGCTGCGGCTCGACGTGGACGCCGCGATCTCGATGTAGGGCGCGCCCGAGAAGTAGGCCTCGCCGTCCCAGCTGTCTTCGACGAGCGCGCGCAGATCCGCCAGGGTCTGACGTCGGGCCGCGAACCCCTCGGCGCCCTCGCCCTCGCGCGGGATCAAGAACACGAGCAGCGCCGCGGCCTCGCCGTCGGCCGAGATCAGGTTGCCCTTGGCGTCGCGGCTGCCGCAGCCCGCCCCGGTCTCGTCGCAGTCCGCCGAGCCGAGGACCTGGGCGCGGATCTCGGCCGCGTCCGTCATCGTGCTCGGGACCAGCGCGTCGACGACGAGGCCGTCCTCGGTGACGACCGGGTTGGGCAGATCCACGAAGGACAGCGCCGTCTTGACCTCGCCGAGCTCCTTGATCTTGGTCGAGAGCTCGCGGATCTTGGCCACCCGCTGAGGCGCGAGCAGGTCGGCGCCGCCGTCCGACAGGCCAACCAGCGCGACCTCGGTCATCCCGAAGCGCTCGGCGACCTGCTTGAAGTTGATGACCTCGGGGTGGTCGGGCGGCAAGAAGGCGAGGACGTCGTCGTCGTTTTGGATGTTGGTGACGCCGGGGATCAGCCAGGCGCACAGGGCCACGAACACGGCCAGGATCGCCCAACGCGCGCGGACGATCGGGTGGAGCTTCGACGCAGGTTCGCTCGCGTTGGACACAGCCACCTCCTACCGGACCTGCGCCCGGCTTGTCTTGATTTTTTTAGCCCCAGACCGGCCAGAGCCAGTCGCGGCGGTGCTCGACGCGACCGTGGACGACGTCCTGAAAGTGGTCGCCGAGCCGCTTGGTCACCGGGCCGATCCCGCCCTCGCCGAGGACTCGGCGGTCGACGGACCGCACGGGCGTGACCTGGGCCCCGGTCCCGCACAGGAACATCTCGTCGGCGACGTAGAGCTCGGTCCGCCCGATCGGCCGCTCGCAGAAGGACAGGCCGAGGTCTTCGGTCGCGAGCGTGATCAGGCTCCGGCGCGTGATCCCGTCGAGGTTGTCCTCGGTCGAGGGCGGCGAGATCAGCACGCCATCGCGGACGATGAACACATGCTCCGCGCTGCCCTCGGACACCTTGCCCTCGGTGGTCAAAAAGATCGCCTCGTCGAAGCCGTTGTCATGGGCCTCGCGCCGCGCGAGCGCGCTGTTGAGGTAGCCGCCCGTCGGCTTGGTCCGCGCGGGGATCGAGTTGTCGGGCGTCCGGCGCCACGACGACACGCAGACCTCGATCGAGTCCTTGTCGATGTAGCGCTGCAGCGGCATGCACCAGATGACCAGGCTCGCGTCCTCCTCGCGCAGCAGCGGCGCGAGCTTGGCGGTCTTGCTGATCACCATCGGGCGGACGTAGGCGTCGTGATGGATCTCGTTGCGTCGCAGGAGCTCCAAGACGGTGTTTGCGAGCTCGTCACGCCCGATCGGCAGGGGCAAAAAGAGGATCTTGGAGGCCCGCTCGAGCCGGCGGACGTGGGCGTCGAGGCGGAACACGAACAGCTGCTCGCCGTCGTCAGCGAGGTAGGCCCGGATCCCCCCAAAGCAGCCGAGACCGTAGTTCAGCGCCCGAGATCGGATGCTGACGGTCGCCTGCTCCTCGTCCACGAAGTTTCCGTCGATGTAGCTGAGCATGGTAGCGGCCGCACGATACGGCAAAACCCGGACACAAGGCCATGCCGGGGCTCGGCGGCGATGCGGGCCGATCTGAGGCTGATCCGTCGATCTGTGAAGCCGCCTTCGCGGATCGAAGCGGCATCCGGTCGCACCGGGCGCCGCCAGACCAAACTCACGAATTCCGGTTTGTGCGGCTTTGCGAAGAGCGGGGTGCGCGTGAGACTCTCGCGCCGAACGGCAGAACCTATGAACCGCAAACATTTTCTCACCTTGGGTCTTTCCTGCTCTCTCGCGCTCGTCTTCGGTTGCGCCGATGACTCGGTCGAAGAGGCCGGCCTCAACGACGACACGGGCACCAGCACCGGCACGGGCGACGGCGACGGAGATGGCAGCTCGGCCGAGGGGATGGATATGGATCAGGGCGACGGCGACGGCGACCCCGGAGACGGCGACGGCGACACGGGCGACGGCGACGGTGACACGGGCGACGGCGACGGCGACACGGGCGACGGCGACGGCGACACGGGGGACGGCGACGGCGACACGGGGGACGGCGACGGCGACACCGGCGACGGCGACGGTGACACGGGCGACGGCGACGGCGACACCACGGGCGACGGCGACGGCGACACCGGCACGACGGGCAACCCGGGCGCCTGCCAGGCGCCGTCCGAGTACGTCGACTGCGACGGCACCCCGGACGACCTGACCACCGACCCCTTCCAGGCCCTCGGCGTCAACTGTGGCGACGACCCGGCGAGCACCGTCATCGCCGAGAACACGACGATGAACTCGAACAACGACAACGCCTGGCGCATCGCCACGCAGTTCGGTAGCGCCGACGGCGACAACTACAACGGCAAGCTGTGGGCGGCCAACGACGCCGACTGGGAGAACCCGGACATGGAGGTGATCGACGCGAACACCTCGACGGCGATCCTGGTCCTCTCGACCGGCGTGGTCGAGGAAGCCGACGACCAGGGCGTGGTCATCGAGGCCCCTGGCTCGCAAGGCGGCAACGGCGACAACGGGAACGAGGACAACGGCGGCCTGCCGGACCCGCTGTCGGCGAACTACGGGTCGAACATGGGGATGGGCGGCACGCCCTTCGAGGACTGCGATCTGGCCAACGACTGCTCGGACAGCCTCTACGAGCACTGGTACGTGAACGGGTGGAGCGACCCCAACGACAAGCTCTGGATGCAGATGGACCTTCAGGTCCCGGTCGAGACCGAGGGCTACGTGTTCGACTTCGCCTACTTCTCGTCCGAGTTCCCGGCCTGGTACGAGACCGCGTTCAACGACCTGTTCATCGCGTGGTCGACGTCCGAGAGCTACACGGGCAACATCACCTTCGTGAACGACGCGCCGCTGACGATCACCTCGCTCGAGGACGCGAACGCGTTTCAGTACAAGGACGACGCGCCGGAGCTCGCGGGCACCGGCTTCGAAGGCAACGCGGGCACCGGGTGGTTCGTCGCGCGCGGCTCGGTCGTCCCCGAGGAGACCTTCCAGCTGACCTTCTTCATCGCGGACATGGAGGACAGCCAACTGGCGACGGGCGTGTTGCTCGACAACCTCCGCTGGGAGTGCGCGGGTTGCATCCCCAACGAGGTCAACAACTGCGGCATCCAGCCGCAGTGAGCGGCGCCTGACCGAAACAGCGCTCGCTGCTCTCGGCGAGCACGAGCGCTGTGGTCTGCATTACATACCCCGATCGATCTAAAATCTCAGAGCTCTGGATCGCTCGAATTTGCGTCGTTGACGGGCCAAATTGCGTGCGCACGCGCTGCGCTTTGCGACGGGTTCCTCTTGTACAATCCTCGCTCACGCAAGAGGCCCTGATATGACCAAAAAAACGATCCTGACTCTCAGCTTCTGTTCACTCGCCCTGACCGTCGGCTGCGCCGACGACGTCGGCGACGTCGGGTCCGACGCCGGTGACACCGGTACCAGCACTGACTCCGGCGACGGCGACGGCGACGGTGACTCGGCCGAGGGCATGGACATGGACCAGGGTGACATGGGCGACGGCGACGGCGACCCTGGTGATGGAGACGGCGACGGCGACACGACCGGCGACGGCGACACGACCGGAGACGGTGACGGCGACACGACCGGAGACGGCGACACGACCGGCGACGGCGACGGCGACACGACCGGAGACGGCGACGGCGACACGACCGGAGACGGCGACGGCGACACGACCGGCGACGGCGACGGCGGCACGACGACGGGCAACAACAACGGCTGCCAGGCGCCCGACGCCTACATCGACTGCGACGGCCCGGCCAACGACCTGACGACCGATCCCTTCGAGGCCCTGGGCATCAACTGCCCCGGCGGCGACGCGACGAACACCATCATCGCAGAGAACACGATGATCAATTCGAACAACGCCAACGCCTATCGGGTCGCGGCGCAGTTCGGCACCGCAGACGCGCCCGACGACGAGAACCGCTACAACAACAAGAAGTGGGCGGCGAGCCTCGACGTGTGGGTCAACCCGGACGACGAGGAGATCCCGCCGAACACCTCGACGGGCATCCTGATCCTCTCGACGGGCGTGGTCGCGCAGCGCGACGGCGACGGCGTGGTCATCGAGCAAAGCGGCTCGCAGACGGGCAACGGCGACAACGGCAACAACGACAACGGCGGGCTGCCGGCCCCGATGTCGGCCCAGCTCGGGTCGAACATGGGGATGGGCGGCACGCCCTTCGAGGACTGCGATCTGGTCAACGACTGCTCGGACAGCCTCTACGAGCACTGGTACGTGAACGAGTGGAACAATCCCAACGACATGTTGTGGATGCAGATGGACCTGACCGTGCCGGCCCAGACCGAGGGCTATGTCTTCGACTTCGCCTACCAGTCGTCGGAGTTCCCGCTCTACTACAACATGCAGTACAACGATCTGCTGATCGTCTGGTCGACCTCGGAGAGCTACACGGGGAACATCACCTTCGTGAACGACGCGCCGCTGACGATCACCTCGCTCGAGGACGCGGGGGCGTTCGCGTTCAAGGACAACGCGCCTGAGCTCGCGGGCACGGGCTTCGAGGGGCACGCAGCCACGGACTGGTTCACGGCGCGCGGATCCGCGGTGCCTGAGGAGACCTTCCAGCTGACCTTCTTCATCGCGGACATGGCGGACAGCATCCTGGCGACGGGCGCGCTGCTCGACAACTTCCGCTGGGAGTGCGCAGGCTGCATCCCCAACGAGGTCAACAACTGCGGGATCCTGCCGCAGTAGCTTCAGAGCCCCCACTGCGCGGCCGGTCGCTCCTCGCGGCCGGCCGCTCGTCGATCGGCCCCTGTCTCTCCCAACCTCGAGGGCCCAACCTCGAGGGCCCAACCTCGAGGGAGGGCCTTCACAGCTCCGCGGGGCCGAGGCCCTGGTGGCGGGCGAAGAGGGCGATGTCGCGGAGCTCGATGGCGCCGCCTGTGGGGCTGACGAGCTCGACGCGCAGTTGGGCGCGATCTTGGCGAGGGCGCCAGGTGATCGGGGCGCCGATCCAGCTGCCCTTGCGCATGGGTGGAGGGTGGAGGGTGCCGATGCGGTGCTTGTCGGCGTAGATGTGGAGCTCGGAGTCGGCGTGGGTCCAGGTCCCGGCCAGGGTCACGAGGACATCGAGGGGGCGGGGGCGGCCGAGCTCGCCAAGGGGGAGGTCGATCGGGGCGAAGGTCAGGGACATCCCGGCGGGCAGGACCAGGGCGAGGCCGGCGAGCTCGGGCGGGGGGCTGGTGCCGGGGCGGTAGCGCGAGAGGCTGCGGCCGGCGACCCAGGTCGTGGGCTCGATCGGGTGACCGAGCTTCTTTGCCGGGGCGATGGTCATGAGCTCGACCTGGGTGGGGTCGAGCTCGAACACGCCGCTGCGTTCACGCGGCAACAGGTAGAGGTGGTCGACGCGACCGTAGGGGCAGTCGCGGGGGCCGAGGGCGTCGTCGGGTAAGGCGGCGCCGAGCAGCTCGATCGTGAGGGTCTCGCCGACGGGCTCGTCGGCTCGTCGCGGCAGGGGGATCGGGGCCGGGCCGAGGGTCGCGCGGGGGTGTGGGCGCAGGCCGGGCGGTGGCTCGACCGGGGTCGGGACGCCGTCGATCGTCAGTGACCAGCTCGGGATCCGCCGGGCCATGCGGGGGTTGGCCCCGCCCGCGACCACGACCACGTGCGTCGACCATGCCGAGCGCGGGACCACGAGCTCGAGCGGGCGATCCGGTGAGACGCAGGTCCGGCCGTCGTCGTGGAGGCCGCCGCGGATCGTCACGCCCGTCGCCGAGTCGAGCTCGAAGCGCTCGATCCGGGCGTAGGCGCGGGGATCGACCCGGAGCTCGAGCAGGGCCATGCGCAGCTCGTGACGGGCGAC
This sequence comes from Enhygromyxa salina, assembly GCF_002994615.1. GTDB lineage: Bacteria > Myxococcota_A > Polyangia > Nannocystales > Nannocystaceae > Plesiocystis > Plesiocystis salina_A. Next base: position 54,949 of record NZ_PVNK01000108.1, read on the forward strand.
GCGGGTCGGGAGCTGATCGGGGACCGGCGTCAGCGCGTGGACGAAGAGCTCGAGCGTGGCCGCGCGCTCGACGACGAAGGGCGCCCACAGCTGCTCGTCGAGCAAGGCGACGCGGGTGCCGTCTTCGCGCGTGTGCTGGTGCGCGGCCTCGTTGACCAGCAAGAACACAGGCGGCGGAGCTTCGCCGCGGCGCCCGGGTCCGGCGACGAGCAGCTCCCACGCGCTGATCCACGCGTCCTCGCGCGTGCGATAGGGCAGAACCTCGACGCCGTGGGCCATGGCCAGCGCGCCGCCGACTTGGTTGTGGGTGTGGCCGTTGTGCCAGCCCTCGCCGCCCGCGATCACGACCGCGCCCTCGGGCAGGCGCGCGGCCAGCCAGTCGACCGCCTCGCCCGCGGCCGCGTGCTCGCGCAGGCGCAGCTGTGGGTAGCGAAGGCCCGGACCGACGACCGACCACAGCAGCCCGAGCGCCGCGACGATGCCCAGGCCTCCGGCGATGCGTCGGCGGAGCGTGGATCCGTCGAGCGCCGCGCGGGGCCCCGCGAGCCAGCGAACGCCGGCCTCGATCGCCGCCGTGGCTGCGAGCGCGGCCGCGGGCAGCAGCTCGGGCACGAGGTAGCGACCGTAGTAGAAGAAGGCCAGGGTCGGGAGCTGGCGCGGGGCGTAGAGCAGCGCCGTGGCCGGGACGATCGCCGCGAGCGCGACCAGCCAGACCTGCTCCGGCCGCGGTCGCCAGCGCCGAGCCACGAGGATCGTCCCGACGCCCGCCCACGCGAGCAGCGGGAGCCCGAGCAAGATCGGCGCGGCGTCGAGGCGGCTGTAGGGTCGACCCGGCGGGGCCGCGCTGCGGAGCGACCACCACAAGACCACGGCCCCGAGACACGCGAGCCCGAGCAGCCGAGGCATCAGCGCGATCACGGCGCTCTTGGTCGCGTCGCAGGGCCCGAGCTCGCGGTCGACGACGAACCAGCCGACGGCCGCGAGCGCGGCGATCGTCACGAGCGAGACCGGGCCGAGGCCGACGCCCGGAATGCGGCGCAGGATCTCGTCATGAATGTAGGGATAGCTGGTCAGGGCGTGGACGATCACGCTCGCGACCAAGGCGCCGAGGACCAGGTAGGCAGCCCGGAAGCTGGCGGCCTTTTCAGCCCTGCGCGGGCGCAGCCACAACAGCGCGAGCACGACCGGCAACACCAGCAGCGCGTTGCCTCGCACGCCCGCACACAGCCCCAGCGCCGCCGCGGCGGTCCACGCACCCGAGCGCTCGCGCTCGACCCCGTCGCGCATCCGCAGCGCGGCGAGCACGGCCGCCCACTCGAACAGCGCCATCGGGTTCTCGCTCAAGGGCGTGCGCCCGGTCCAGATCGCCAGCGGTGAGCCGGCGACCAGCGCGACCGCCAGCGCAGCCCAGGGTCCCCGCGGCCACAGCCGCCGCGCGCAGGAGGCCAGGCACAGCAGCCACAGCCCGCTGGTCCACGCGACCGCGAGCCCCATTCGTTCGACCCCAAACGCCGCGCCCGTGGCGGCCAGCAGCATCGGGTGGACATGAAAGAACTGCGGGATGACCTCGCCGGCCTCGCGATCGCCGAGGTAGGTCCCGGGTCGGTAGGCGCCGTCGTAGCGATCGGCTCGCCATGGCGCGTCGCTGATCGGATAGAGCCCGAGGATGTCGAGGGCGCCAGCGGTCGAGGGATCGGCCGCGAGCTCGCGCCCGGCGGTCGCGAGCTGCGAGTCTCGCCACCCGAGCGCGCCGGTTCGCAGGCTCATCTGTGCTCGAAGCACGTAAGTGCCCTGATCGCGACCGGCGAGCGCCGCGGGGATCGTCGGCTGGCGCAGCCCGATCCCCGCGGCCACGACCGCGAGCAGGATCAGCGTGTGGAGCAGGGGAGCCGGGCGCTCGACCGGGGGCGCTCGCTCGCGCTCGACCGCCCAGGGCCAGCAGGCCAGGGCCAGGAGGGCGAGGGCGAGGGCGAGCTTGGGGGCCTCGAGCTCGCCAGCCCAGGCGAGGATCGTCGCGGCGACCCCGACGAGGCCAGCATGGAGGGCGAGGGTGAGCACCCAGTCATCGAGGCCCAGCCGCGCCCGTCGTCGTCGGCGACGCGCGAGCAGGCTCAGCGCGAGGGCCAGCAGCGCGGCGATCATCGCGACGGACACCGGGCCGAACATACGACGTGTCCGGACAAAAAAGCGCGATTTCATCCGCCCTGACCCGCCGCTTCCCTCGTCGCGGGCGACGCGGCACAATGGAGGCTGTGCCGGAGCTAGACGTGCGGCTCGAGGACGAGGCCTTGTTCATCGTGCCGGCTTCGGGGGCGCTGTGGATCTACGACTTTGGCAACAAGACCGAGGTCTTGCGCGACGCCAACGAAGGCAACTCGGGCCCGGTGTTTCAGGTCGCGCAGGCCACGGCCGGCGACATGAAATTGTTCCTGGTCCTGCCGACCTTCGCCGCGGCCTCGCTGGCGGCGCAAGACCGGATCTTCTCCATGCTGGCCGAGCACGACGCCGAGCGCCCGGTCGCCCTGGTCGTCGAGCAGCAAGAGGGCCGCGTGGTGATCGTCGCGGGTGACGCAGAGCTCGTCGCGCCGGCGGCGGCCACGGCCGCCGTGGTTCGGACCTGCTGGGAGTGGGACGAGTCCGAGAGCTTCTCGATCAACGTCGACCAGCGCGAGTATGGCGTCGTGGCCAAGCACGACGGTCAGACCTGGACGGCCGCGGTCCATCGCGCTCGACCCAAGTAGCCCCGCCGCTGCCTTTGTCGCCCGTCGGGGGCGCGCGGCGCGGGTCGCCGCTCTGGCGCCGCGCCCGTGCGCGCATGCACGCAGGCCAGGAGAGCGCAGGCCAGGAGAGAGCCGCGAGGGCTCGGCTCCTCGCTCCCCATGGGTAGGTCCATGAGGTCCATGGAGAGAGGCCTGCTCGGCCGTCGGCGCGAGCTCGACCACGAAGGAAGGACCGCACCGGCGCGAGCCTGGCGGGGGAGGCGAGCCGCGCGAGGGCTTGGCTCGCGGTCCCGCGCTGCTCGGGATCACCAGCGAGCATGGTCCGACACAGCTCGAGGAGGTCGGCGTCGGCCTGTGATGTGCGGAGGGCTGGATCGGGCGCGTGGTCCTCGACCTTGGCCGCGAGGATGTCCTGAGCCGCGCCCATGAATGGCCACGCGCCGCACAGGCACTCGTAGAGCATCACGCCGACGGCGTAGAGATCGGCGGCGGGGCCCGTCTGACCCTGGCGAGCTTGCTCTGGGGCCATGTAGGCCGGCGTTCCGACGAGCCCGCGCTCGATCGGGTCGCCCGCGTCCGCGTCGCAGACCAGGCCGAGGTCGAGGACGACGACGCGCCCGCTTGGGGTCACGAGCACGTTCGAGGGCTTGAGATCTCGGTGAACGTAGCCGCGCTGGTGGAGGTGCTCGAGCGCCGCGAGCAGCTGGCGCAGCGCCCGGCGGAGGCGGAGCTGGTTGGGCAGCTGACCGGCGCGAGTCTGCTGGCGCACGTACTCGACGAAGGGCACGCCGTCGATCAGCTCCATCGTGAAGAAGGCCTCGCCCTCGGCGGGCATGACCAGCTCGCGCGGCTTGACGAAGTTTGGGTGCTCGACGCTCTCGAGCGCGCGAAACTCTTGCTCGAGGCGCAGCAGCGCCCGGCCGTGGTCGGGGCGGAGGACCTTGAGGGCCACCCGCTCACCGGTCGCGCGCGAGCGGGCCGCGAACACCTGACCCATGGACCCGGCGCCGACGAGCCGCTCGAGCTCATAGTCACCAAGGAGCTCGCCAAGGACCGGCTCGTGGCCGCGGGCCACGCGATCGGCGAGCTTCATCGCGGGCGCCGCAGACAACCCGCTGAACGACTCGAGCTGCGGGTCGTACCAGGTGTTGAGCGACGCCGCCGGGATGAGGCTCAGCGCGTGCGAGTGGTCAAGGGGTGACAATTTGCAAGGACCTTAGTCGATATCGACGCTGGCGGAACTGGTCGGGAGATCAATAACAGCCGGTCTGTTTGTAATCGAACTCATGGTGTGACCATTGGTTCAAATCGGTGTTCCAACGCCCAGCCTCGGGTCTGCTGCAGCGTCTGGGGCCTCGCTTCTCGGTGTCTGCGGCGCCGGGGTAGAGTCCAAAATATTTGCGCCCAAGCGAGGCTTTGGCGACCAAAGTGGCCAACGTGCTGATGGACAGTTCCTGTACCATCGGACATGTCCTTTGGCACGTAAATCAGCGTAGTTTCCTGCGACTGTCGTGAATGGGGAACAGCGGAAACGGGCACATTGCCGCTACGGGGCAGATTTCCTCAGATCCGCTCACTTGCGTCTCGGTGACAGGTCAGGGCGAAAACTCGGCCGGCCAGGATTCGGCCGCGACGATCGTCCCGACTCCGCTCGGCGTGGGCCTCGGCGACCCCAGAAGTGCCTGGCGGCGAGGCACCCGCCCGCCCGCTCGGCGTGGGCCTCGGCGAGCCCAGATGTGCCTGGCGGCGTGAACTCAAACGGGTGAGTGACGTACTCTGGGCCGCGCTGGGGTTCTCCCAAATCAAGCGCTGAGTCGAAGAAGCTGAGTGCTAGCAGCCCGGGGTGCAATGCATCGTGTCGCCTCGCGCCGGAATGTTCGCCGAGGGCGCGAAGCCAAAACGCCGTTGTACCGGGCGTACTGCAAGTTTTGGCGACAAAGCCCTCGGCGAAAAGGCCAAGCGAGGCGGCGCGAGGCATTGCACCCCGGGCTGCTAGCACCCCGGGCTGCTAGCACCCCGGGCTGCTAGGAACTACACGAGAGCGTCGAGCAGCCGGGGCGGTTCTTGGCCCAGTCGGGCCGCTTGCCTGCGTACTGCTCGTGTCGCGGCTGCTCGTCGTAGGGCCGGCGCATCAGGTCGAGGAGCTCGCCGACCAGCGAGGGGTCGCCGGCCTCGGCCCTGTCGATCGCCAGCTGCGCGAGGTAGTTGCGCAGCACGAACTTGGGGTTGGCCGCGAACATGCGTGCACGTCGCCGATCGGGATCGAGGTTCTCTCCGCGCACGCGCTCGCCGAGCTGGCGCAGCCACGCGAGCGTGAGTGAGCGCGCTGTCGCCGGGAGCTCGCCGGGCTCGGCCTCGTAGTAGGCCGGCCACAGCGGCGCGAGCAGCTCGTCGTCGCTGGCTTGCTCGCGGCCGAGCGGGACCTCGGCGAGGGCGCGGTAGAAGATCGTCATGTCCGTCGGCGTGCTGCCGAGCACGCGCAGCGCGGCGCTGGCCAGACCGAGGCCGCTGCTCGGATCTTCAGGATCTTCGTCGGCCGAGATCGGCTCGAGCCCGAGCTTGGCCGCGAACATCGAGCGGGTGTGGTGATCGAGGGCCTCGGCGAAGGCACGGATCCCGTCTTCGAAGGGCTCGCCGCTGCCGACGAGGGGCTGCAGCGCCGTCGCTAGCTTGATCAGGTTCCACACGGCGATCCGCGGCTGGTTGCCGAAGCGGTAGCGCCGGCGCATCGCGTCGGTCGTGTTTGGGGTCCAGTCGGGGTCGTAGTCGTCGATCCACCCGTAGGGCCCGTAGTCGATCGTGAGCCCGAGGATCGACATGTTGTCGGTGTTCATGACCCCGTGGACGAAGCCGACGCGCATCCAGTGGGCGATCATCTCGGCCGTCCGGCGGCAGACCTCGGCGAACCATGCGGCGTAGGTCTGGGCCGAGGCTTGGCCGCTCGCGGACACCAGCTCCGGGAAGTGGGTGGCGATTGTGTAGTCGGCCAGGCGCGCGAGCAGCTCGTGCTCGCCGCGGGCCGTGAGCAGCTCGAAGTTGCCGAAGCGCAGGAACGAGGGCGCGACCCGACACACGATCGCGCCGGGCTCGGGCTTGGCGTGGCCGTCGTAGAACATGTCGCGGACGACCGCGTCGCCGGTCTCGACCAGCGAGAGCGCGCGCGTGGTCGGGACGCCGAGGTGGTGCATGGCCTCGCTGCACAAAAACTCGCGGATCGACGAGCGCAGGACGGCCCGGCCGTCGCCTCGTCGCGAGTAGGGGGTCGGGCCCGCGCCCTTGAGCTGCAGCTCCCAGCGCAGGCCGCCCTCGCCGCGCAGCTCGCCGAGGGTGATCGCCCGGCCGTCGCCGAGCTGATCGGCCCAGTTGCCGAACTGGTGGCCGCCGTAGCAGGCCGCGTAGGGATCCATGCCCGGGACCACGCGGTTGCCCGCGAGGACCTCGGCGAGCTCGTCCGAGTCGGGGCCGGGGTCTGCGGGCAGGCCGACGAGGGCCGCGACCTCCCGGGCCCAGGCGAGCAGCTTGGGCGCGCGGACTGGCGTCGGCGCGACCCGAGAGAAGCAGGCGCCGTGGACGGCGCGGCGAAAATTCTCGGGCTCGGGATCGCCGGGGAGCTCGCGGACGAAGGAGTTGTCGAAGGGCAGCGCGGCGAGGGTCATCGGGGGGTCTGTAGCAGACCCGCCGTCAGGGGATGCGTTCTTCCCCCCAGTGAAGCTGGCGCGTGACTGCAGCGCCGACGAGCGAGCTCGATGCGTGAGTCTTCTCGCCGGGCGAGTGACTCAAGCAGGGGCCCCGGCTCGACCTCGCCAGACGACCTCGCGGACCTGATCGAGGTCTCGTGCGATCGACTCGTCGCTCAGCTCTCCACCCGCCTTGAAGGCCTCGAGGAAGGCTCGGCCGAGCTGCCGACGGGCCACGGCGAGCCGCGACTTCGCCGTACCTTGCGGGATCCCGAAGTGCTCCGCGAGCTCGGCCGAGCTGAGCCCATGGAAGTGGCGCAGCTCGATGATGTCTTGCTCGGTCGCGGTGAGGCTCCGGAGGGCAGCGAGGAGCAGCTGTTGGCGCTCGTCCTCGGCGAGCAGCGAAGACTGGCTCCGCCCGCTCACGCTCGCGATCGATTCCGTCAGGGGATCAAAGCTCCCGTTTGGTCGGTGGAGCTTGCGGACGGTCTCGTAGTAGACGTTCTGCGCGATGTGAAACAGGTAGGTCCGCAGGCGCGAGCGACCCTCGAAGCGGTCGCGAGCCTCGACCATCCGCCTGAACACTTCCTGAATGAGATCCTCGGGATCAGCCTCCGAGACGCGCTGAACGAAGTAGACGCGAAGGCTGTTGAAGTACTGCGCGAGCAGCCGTCCGCCCGCGTCGCTGTCACCGTTGCGCCACTGTTCGAGCAGCTCGAGGTCCGGGTCCATCTCGCGGGTTGTACCACGTGATGGACCCGGGTCCGCCGTCGAGCTCAGCGGCGGGGTCGGTCAGGCTGGGCGTCGAGCGGCGAGGTCTTGACCTTGATCGTCCTGCGCTTGGTCGCCGGGGGCGAGGCGTCGCTCGTTGCCGTGATCTCGACTGGCAGCTCGGTGCTCGTCGGGCCGAAGTCGTAGTAGGCGTGGTCGGTTCCGCGCGACCAGGTCACGCTGCCCGAGCCGGGGTCGTGCGTCGCGGTGATCTCCCAGTTGTCGCCGCCGCTGCTGAAGTCCATCAGTTTGCAGCGAATGATCCCGCTCGGGGAGTTCAGGTCGCGGTGTTCGGCATGAAGCTTCTGGTCGTAGTCATCGAGGCTGTCGCTGCTGTGAACCATCTGGAGGGTGCTGGCTGCGTCGATTGTCCCGTCGAGGACGACGGGGTCTTGTTCAGACACGTACAGGGGGTCGGTCATGGTGCTCCTTGGGCTTCGTCGCATCCAAGGGATGCGTGGTTAGAGTTCTCGAGGTTCGAGGGAGTGGGGTTCGCAAGCTAAGGGGTCGCAGGTGGCTCGAGCTCGAGCTCGGCGTCCTGCAGATCGCTGAGTAGCTGATCGCGCGCGGGCGAGGGCGCCTGGTCGCGGAGGCGGCTTTGAGCCGCAGCGAGCGCGCGCGCGGCGATGTCCGGCCGCGTCGAACTCGCGAGCGTCGCCAAGTTGAGGGCGAGCTCGGCTTGTTGCTCGGCGCTGAGCAGGGGCAGCGAGACCTCGAGGGCCGCGTCGAAGTCCGGACCAAAGTCACCCGTGGCCGCGTAGCTGTAGACGACGAGGACCCAGCCCTCGCGGACGTGGGTCGGGGTCCCGGGGTGGCCGACCGCGAGGAGCTCGACGAGCTCCGCGCGACGCGCTCGCTCGAGCTCGACGGACTCGTCGAGCTGAAACTCGAGCTGCAGCGCGCTGACCGCTGCCGCGATGTGGGCGTCTCGGCGGTCGGACTGGAGAACCTTGGTCAGCAGTCGACGCGCCTCATCGGGGTCCGCGAGCAGCTCGGTCTCGTTGACGAGCAAGCGCCCGAGGTTCACGAGCGCCTCGGGATCCTCCGGCTCCAGGGTGAGCGCGGCGCGATGACAGTTCTCGGCGGCGCGAGGCCGTCCGAGCTGCTCGTAGATGTTCCCGAGGTTGACGACGCGCTGTACGACGTCAAAGGTGCGGCCGCCGAGGATGTCACGAAGTACGGACCTTCGTTGCAGCGAGAGCGCCAACTCCAGGTCACCCTCTCGCCGCGCGAATGAGGCCTCGACCTCGTCGAGGGCCGAGCGCCGCGGGCTGAGCAACAACTCGTCGGAGCCCGCCAAGATCGCCCTGGCGTTGTCGATCCAGACATCGCCTCGCTCGAGCTCCTCGGACCTCATGACGAGGGTCTTCGCCGACTCGATGTTGGCCTGGAGCCGGCGCTCTTGGTCGTGGGAAATCTCCGCGAGCCGCCGCGCCTGCTTGAAGTCAGCGACGGCGAGGTCGTACTCGGCCGAGACGGAGTACGCCCGCCCGCGTCGGAGCCGCAGCTCTGCGCGATCAACGGGGGTCTCGGCGACTCCAGCGAGGGCCTCGTCGCTCGCGGCGATGACCTGCTCGTGCGCTGCCTGGATGTCGAGGGGCTCGAGGGTGCTCGCCACGAGCTCCTCGACCTCTGGCGACAGCGCGCGCGTCGGCCCGGCGACGAGCGCAGCTTCGAACTCGCGCGCGAACTCGGGGAAGCGCGAGGGCTCGTAGTCGGACAGGCGGTTCAAGCTGCGCAGGAGGGCCTGCAGTTGCTGCCTGCGGGCGGGGTCCTCGGCCAGGCACAGGGCGCGCGCGTCTGCCTCGAGCTTGTCGACGTGGACCGCGAAGCGAGCCGCCAAGCTGGGGTGGGCCTCGTGAAAGACGGCCCACTGCTCGGTCGCGGTTGTGGCGGCGAGCTCGTCCGCGAGGGGGCAGTCGGGGCTCGTCGTCTGATACGCGAACCACAGTGAAGCGAGCCCCGCGAGGCTGATGAGCGCAGCCGCGACCCAGCCGGTCCGCCGAAGCATCCGCTCGGGCCGGTTCAGCTCGCGCTCGAGCAGCTCGACGACCGCCTCCATGTGACGGTGGCGTCTTTGGGGTTGCGCTGACAAGCCCACGCGGAGCGCGTGTCGGAGTCGGCTCGGGAGTCGAGCGGCCTGATGGGGCTCGGCCCCCTGAATCGCATCGAGCAGCTCGTCGCGCGTGGTCCCCGAGTAGGGCTTCTCGCCGCACAGCGACTCCCACAAGGCGACACAAAAGGCGTACTGATCGGAGCGCGCGTCTGGTCGGTCGCCGCGCAGTTGCTCGGGCGCCGAGTAGCCCAGAGTGCCCAGGAATTCCCCGGTCTGGGTCATGCGCTCCGCGCTGCCGAGTGCGTTCGCGGACCCCTCCGCGAGCTCGATGTCGTGCTCCCCGAGGACATGGGCGAGGCCGAAGTCGCCGACGCGCGCGCGGTCGTCCTCGCCCACGAACACGTTGTCGGGCTTGAAGTCGCGATGAACGATGCCCTGTCTGTGCGCGGCCGCGAGCCCCCGCCCGGCGTCGATGTACAATCGCAAGCGGTCGCGCATCGAGCAGTCCGGCCGGGACTGGCGCCCGCGCAGGGTCTGGCCATCGACGAGCTCCATGGCCAGAAACACTCGTCCGTTGTCGACGCCACTATCGAAGACCGTGACGATGTTGGGATGATCGAGCTTGGCCAAGACGATGGCCTCACGACGAAGACGCGCGCGGAGCTTGTCGACCCTTGTCAACGAGCGCGGAGACACGAGCTTGATGGCGACGTCGCGCTGGAGCTGTGTGTCGAAGGCCCGGTAGACCGAGCCCATCCCACCGAAGCCGATCTTCGGACCTCGGAGCTCGTAGCGTCCGATCTGCTCTCGCCGCTCAGGTTGCAGACCGAGGCGGGTCCGGACCCGGTCGTACATCGCCTGAACCTCGATATCGAGGTCGGCGATCTGCTCGGGCATGGTCTGCTCGGCGAGTTCGATCATGCTGTCGTCCACGGTCTGCGCGGGATCCGTTGTACGATCGCCGCGGGTTCTTTGGGACCTCGACCGAGGCGTCCGCCGCTGGACTCGCTTCGACATTCACGAAAACGGTGGCGCCGAGTCAGGGGGGGATCGAAATGCGCAAGTGAACAAGCTCACGGGAATTGTCGCTGCGAGGGGGGATCGCAGCGGCATGACAGGTCACCGTGGGCAGGATGAAGCGCGCACTGCTGATCGGCGTGGCGGACAAGGACCCCGAGCACCCGTTCTTGCCGGAGCCGAGCTTGGTCGTCATGGAGGACCTGCTCGAGGAGCTCGGCGGCTGGACCACCACACGGGTCGACGGCCCCTCAGCAGACCGCGCGGGGATCTTGGCCGCGCTCGTCGAGCTCGCGCGGACCGTCCAGCCAAAGGACACCTGCTTGGTCTACTTCATCGGCCACGGGGGCATCGTCGAGATCATGGATCTGCCGCCGCCGCTGGGTCGTCGCCCGGTGTTCTACGTCTGCGCCGCTCGCCCGAGCCCAAGCTGGAGTTTCGAGGGGATCCTCGACGTCGAATTGTCGATTCACCTCGCGCAGATCGACCGGGTCTGCGGCAACGTCACTGCGATCCTCGACTCTTGTTACTCGGCGCGGGCGATCCGAGGTCCACTGTGGCAACTCCATGAGTCGCCACAGTGGGTCCGCGAGGTGGCCGCGCAGCTCGGGCTGCAAGACGTGGACTCGCTCTTGAGCGTGACCAGCCACCCCCGAATTGTCCGGCTGGCCGCGTCGTCGTCGCTGCGCAAGACCTTCGCAGATCCTCAACCGGACGGGCACCTCGGCCGCTTGACGCGAATGTTCGACGAGACAGTTCGGGAGGCGGAGCTCCAGCTCGAGAGGCTGACCTGGGACGCGCTCGCTCACCGCGTGCGCGAGCGAGCGATCTGGCGGCTCGGCTGCGAGGAGCAATGGGTGAGCCTGGTCGGGCCGCGGCAGCGGCTCTTGTTCTCGCGCCGCGAGGTCGAGCTCCCGAGGACCGTGGGCTTCGTGCCGCGGGAGAATCAGTCGGGCGGGTGGATTCGCGCGGGGGCGTTGCAGGGGGTGCAGGTGGGAGACGAGTGGGCGCTCGCGGACCTCCAGCTCCAAAGCGATGGTCAGCCCCAGCTTCGCGGCCAATTTCGCGTCGCGGCGGTCGGTCTCAACCGGGCTGAGCTCGAGCCGGTCCGCGGCGCCGACTCGGCCCCGCCGGGGGCGAGCGCGATGTTGCTCCGCGCGCGTGAGCGCATGCCCGTGTTCGTCGAAGCTCCGCCCTCGGGCGAAGATGTTCTCGCCCGCTCCGCGTGGCTGGTTTCGACCCCCGTCGACAGCGAGGCCGCCGCCAAGCTGTGTATTGGCGACGATTGGATCGACGTCTACGCCGCGGGTGAGGTCCATGCACCCGCTCGCTTTTGCGCGGATCGGTCCGGCCGGTCTGCGGCCGTCACGCGCCTCGAAGACTGGGCACGGGCGCGTGTCTTGTTGTCCGTGTCGAGCTCCTATGTAGCTCGGGCGTCACCACCTTTGTCGGTGGAGTTCGGTCGCTACCAGGTTGTTCGCGGTCGGCTACGGCCGCGGACCTCGAGCCCTTCGGGAGGCTGCCCGCGCCTCCACGACGGTGACCGATTCTTTGTTCGTGTCGCCCATGTTGGTGGGCGCTCCGGGTGGTTCATCAGCGCCGTCGAGGTTGACGTCGCGGGTCGACCCGCGCTGCTCGACGCGAGCGAGCCGGACGGGCGCGAGCTCCTCGCTGGTGAGCGCGCGACGATCGGCGAGCGTTCGCATCGGCGGGTCCAGGGCATCCAACGCAGCTGGCCCGAAGGGGTCGCGCCCGATCGTGCCCGAGTCGCAACGATCATCGTGCTTGCGAGCCGCCGGCCGATCCAGCTGGGCCACCTCGTTCGCGGTCGCGCCTGCGACCTCGCGCTCCCGCGCGATGCCCCACGCCCGCGCCGGGCTCGAGTCCGTGGCTTCCTCGCCCAGCCGCGACCGCGAACGGGCCCCGAGCTGACCCAAGAGTGGTTCGCGGCGTCGATCCCCTACGAGCTCGATCCACGACCTCGGGCTGCTAGCGACTACGGGTAATGACCGCGCGCATGAATGGATTGGCTGATTCATCGGAGTGCTCTTCGCAGGATTGAGTGATTGTTGTCGTGAGCTTTCTCTTTGGTGTGGCCTGATGCGCAGTTCCGCTCGCTCGACGCTCCATTCTCGACGAGCCCGCATCGTCCTTCCAGTATCATGCGCTAATCCATGGGCACGAGAGTTGATCCGAAGATCCCGATCGAGTTGCGCGAGGCGTACGAAGGTGGGGAGCTGATTATCTGCGTCGGACCCGATCTGGGGCGACGCGCAGGACTCCCTGACGCGTCGCAATTCGCCCTCGCGTTGCTCGCCGACGCCGAGTCATTCGGGCTCGAGATCGACGCCCCGACCTTGCGAGAGTGGATCGCAAGAGGCCGGATCATGGAGTCGCTCGAGGTCCTCGAGCGACGAATGGGCACGCGTTTTCAACGAGTCGCCGAGCGGGAATTCGCCGACCGTGGCCGCCCGCTGCCGCCGCTTGCCAGGGCAATCGCCTCGCTCTCCGGTCTGCGCGCCGTCTACACCACAGGCATCGACCGCCTCCTCGAGCGCGCCTTCGCGGACGCGTGGCCGAGCTTCACATCACCGCGACCCGACATCGCGCGCCGAAGCAGGCTGATCTTCAAGCTGTGCGGAACGCTGGAATTTCCTGACACTTGGGTGCTGACTCAGGCGGCGTACGAGCGGGAGTTCGGCGAGCGCTCGCTCCGGCGTCAGCTGCTGCTGGCCGCCCTTCGAGCCCACTGCCTGCTATTCGTCGGCTTCGACCCTGCGAAGGCCATGACCCGGCGGCTGCTCTCGATCGTCGACACCGACAGCCGGGAGGCTCAGCTGCCGAGCCACTTCGTCGCGCTCGAGCACTGCGGGCTCGAGGCTCGGACCTTGCTCGAGCGACGTGGCCTCCACGTGATCGTGGGCGACTCGGTCGCGACGATCCGCGCGCTCGCGGGTGACGACGAGGCTCAAAGCACAGCGCGCGGAGCTCAGCTGCCCCCGTGTCCCTACCCCGGGCTCCACGCCTTCGACGACTCGCTCGCGGAGGTCTTCCATGGCCGTCGCGCGGAGATCAGCCTGGCCGCCGCACGCCTCGGCGGGCCCAAGGCGAACCATCGTCGATGGCTGGCGGTTGATGGGTCGAGCGGTGTTGGCAAGACCTCCTTCGTTCACGCCGGGCTGATCCCCGCCTTGCGTCGCGGATTCGCCGAAGCGACCCCCGCGAGGTGGTTGGTCTCGTCCATGCGTCCGGGCCGTCACCCGCTGCGCGCGCTCGTCCATGCCTTGGGGGCGGTGATGGAACACGACCCGAGCCCGCTCACGGCGGCCTTCGACGAGCTCGGCCAGACCAAGGAGGCCGCGCTCGACCCCGCGATCACGGCCGCGGCCGTCGCGAGCTTCGTGCGCGAGCGGGCCCGCGACGGTGTCGCGTTGTTGGTGGTCGTCGACCAGCTCGAAGAGGTCGTGACCCTGGCTGGCGCGGGCGAGCGCGAGCGCTTCGCCGCCTGCCTCGTGTTGCTGCTCAAGCAACAACTCATCTACCTGATCACCACGCTGCGCTCCGACTTCAACGCCGCCCTCGCTGGGGCCTCGCCCGCGCTCGCTCGCCTGCTCAACGACCAGGCCGAGCGCTACACCCTCGCGCCGATCTCACGCGTCGGCTTGCGCCTGGCGATCGCCGAGCCCGCGGCGCAGCTCGGCGTGGAGTTCGAGGCCGAGCTCGTCGAGCGGATCGCAAGTGACGCGGAGCAGCACCGCAACACCCCGGGCGACGCGGACGGCGTGGTCGCGGCCGAGGGCGTGGTCCGGACCGACGACGCGGCGCTGCCGTTGGTCGCCCACGTCTTGCGAGGGCTCTGGGATCTTCGCTCGACCCGCGACGGCCCGATCAGCTTCACTGAGTACCGGGCCCTGGGCGGTGTGTCGGGGGCGCTCAGCCGAAACGCGGACATGCTGCTCGCGGGGCTCAGCAACAAGCAGCTGGCGAGGGTCAAGGCCTTGCTCCTTCGCATGGCCAGCTTCGACGGTGGTCACCTCGCTCGACGAACCCTGACTCGTGTCGAGGCGCTGGCCCTCGCTGGCGGAGACGACGAGGGTCAAAGGCTGCTGACGCTGCTGTCGGGCGGCGACGGCCCGCGCCTGCTCGTGGTCCGCGGCGAACACGAGGACGCCGTCGTCGACCTCGTCCACGAGGCCTTGCTGCGCGAGTGGGACACCCTCCGAGGGTGGCTCGCCGCCAACCGCTCACAGCTCGCCCGCGACGAGGCCTTGGCCATGCGTGCGGCTGCCTGGGCCGGGCGAGGACGGCCCTGGCGATCCCTGCCGCGGGGCCCCGAGCGTCGTGAGCTCATGCGCGCCCGACCCCATGGCCACGAGGCTGGCCAACACCGCGAGTTTCAGCGAGCGATGCGCCGGGCGACCTGGCTGCGTGGCGGTGGGTGGGTCAGCTTCGTCGCGGGGCTGGCTGCAATCGCGGCCCTCGTCGTCCTGGAATTGGAAGACGCGAAGTCACGAGACGAGCGGCGGCGGCTCGAGTCTAGCGAGCTCCAAGACGAGCTCGACACCAAGGAGTACGAGCTGGCCGAGAAGCAGCGCGATGACGCGCAAAGTGAAATTCGGCGTGGGATCGACGCGCGCTCGAGGGAGCATCGGTGTCGGGAGGCGCTAAACCGAGCCGTGACCGCGCTCGAGCACGACAGCTCCGCAAAGCTGCGCGCGCTGATGAGCGAGGCCGTGCGCTGCGAGGTCGTGATCGGCGAGGTCGCGCGGCTCGATGGTCGAGGCGGATCTGTGACCGCTGCGGGCATCGACGCGACGGGGCGCGAGGCGTGGCTGGGTCGAGCAGATGGCAAGGTCGATCGTTGGCAGATCTCCAGCCAGGACGTGGACAGGATCGAGGGGATCGTCAAACGAGTCGACTATCTTCGCTTCGCCTCGACCGGAGATCGGGTGGCGCTCAGCTCCCACGCAGATGGCTGGACAGGGCTGCGAGGACGCGCGGGTGAGGTGATCGGCCCGCACCTCGTTGGGAGCGACCCCACCTTCGCGCCCGACGGCCAGGTCCTCGCGACTCGGCAGACCAAGCAGGTCAACCTCTACGACGCAGCGACCGGCGCTCTCGAGTGGTCGGCGCCCGCTGACGGGACGACCACGGCGCTCGCGTTTGGGTCGTCCCCCGACGAGCTCTTTTACACGGCCAGCACCCGCAGGGGCAGCGAGGTGACGAGGCGCTCGGTGGCGACGGGCGATGTCCTCGGCCACCTGTCGGTCCCCAACTACGTCCACGACATCGCGGTCTCGCCCGATCATCGCCACCTCGCGAGCGCCGCCGGAGACAACTACCTGCGCTTGTGGGACCTCGAGTCAGCCTCTGAGCAAGCAGAGAAGACAATTCGGGTCGACATCCGAGAACGCAGGGATCTCAGCTTCGTCTTGTACGCCCCAGATGGCTCGTCCGTGGTCACGCTTGCGACCGCGGGAAGCATCGATGTCATTGACCTCGAGCGCGGTGTGTCAAGCCGGCGCGACAATGTTGACCCAAGCGCTCCCCCGGTCTTCTCAGCGGATGGACGCTGGCTGTTGACCGCGAGCGCCGATGGCCGCGCGAGCTTGCGCGACGCCAGGTCTGGCCTCGAGCTCGCCCGCGCTCGGGTCGAGGGCTTGAGCGTGCTGAGCTTTTCGCCGACCGCCGAGGGCTTCGTCATCGGCAGCGCAAGCGGAGCCGCGAGCTATTGGGCAATTGATGACCGCGACCACTGGCGCGACCCTGCCCGCCACGATCGCTCGGTCCAGGCGCTCGCGTTTTCACCCACCTCGCCCTGGCGACTGGCCTCGGCGAGCTCTGCAGGGATGGTGCGGGTGTGGACAGTCGAGGCCCCAGCAGAGCGACCCGTCGCCTGGCGACGCGAGGGGGCCACGATGGCGCTCGCGTTCTCGGCCGACGGCGCCCGGCTCACTTCGCTCTCGAACCAGGGCAACATGCAAAGCTGGGCCCTCGACGCCGCCGCAGAGCCGGAGCCCGTCCCCCGCGCGTGCGCGTCGAGGCGTATCGCCGCGAGCCGCTCCGGCGCTCGGCTCGCGCTCGCTTGCCCCGATGGTGTCATCCAGATCTGGGATCCGGCTCAACAGCGACTCATGACCGAGACATCGACGAAGCTGGGCGTGACCGCGCTCGCGGTCTCCGATCGCGGAGACCGGGTGCTGCTCGGCGGATCCGCGGGCGCGGTCGAGTCCTTGACCATCGGGCCCGACAAGGAGATCCAAACCCACCGGGTCACCGGACACAGAGGCGGGACGGCCGTGACCGCGGTGGCCTTTCGAGCGGATCGAGGCGGCTTCGTCTCGGGCGGCAACGATGGCTTCGTGCGGCTTTGGACCTCTGCGAACGCGGACCACGTCGTCGAAATGAGCATCGGCGACAGGAACGTCCAGGCTGTCGCCGTCTCGACCGAGCCTGCGCTCATCGCCGCTGGGGATGACGCGGATGGCAGCATCTCGGTGTGGAACGCCGAGGGCGACGAGACCTTTTCTATCGAGGGCGCCTGCGCTGGTCACGTCACCGCCTTGCAGTTCTCTCCCGACGGCCAACTCCTCGGGGTCGGTTGCTCCGACGGCCAGGTCCACGCGTGGCCGATCGGCCTGCGCGCACAGGTCGAGCTCGCTTGTCGGCGGCTCGCTCGAGTTTCGGGCGAACTTGGCCTTCCCAAAGCTTGCTCGCGCAGGGACGATTGAGCCATGCCGGCCTCGAACGACCTGGATGATCTTCGCGCCTTGACCTCGCCCTTGGTCGTTTACGTCGGCTCCGAGCTCACGCGCGCGGCCGGCCTCCCGACCCGTCGTGAGCTCGCTGGCCTCTTGCTCGAAGAGGCCAGCGAGCGGGTCTCGGACCGGCGCCATCGAGAGCTCGCGGAGTTGATCGAGCGCGCGGATCTCCGCGACGCCTTCACGGAGCTCGAGCGCGACCTGACTCGCGCCCGCTTTGGTCTCGTCGTCGAGCGAGCCCTCCGCGTCGACGGCGTCGAGCTCCCACCCCTGGCCCGAGCGATCGCAAACCTGGGCTCACGCCTCGGCGGCGTTGTCACGCCAAACCTCGATCGCTTGCTCGAGCGCACGCTGCAAGGAAAGTTCGTCGTCCACACCCGGCCAACGATGAACTTGCTTCATCGCCAAGGCTGGCTGCTCAAGCTCCACGGGACCTTGCCTGATCATGCGACCTGGGTCTTCACCCGGGAGCAGCACGCCCGCGTAGCGTTGCGCGATCCGGTCTACCACGAGGTCATGCGCGCGATGTTCCTCGCCAAGCCGGTGCTCTTTGTCGGTACGACCCTCGACGATCCGATCTTCGACGCCGTGGTCGATCGCGCGCGAGGTCTCGCCGACGGCGCGCCTCCACGTCACTGGGCCCTGGTCGATCGCGCCGAGCTCACGCCCGGCGGTCGCAGCAAGCTCGACGAAGCGGGCATCGCAGCGATCACCTGCGACGGGAGCGATGAACGGGTCGAGCTCCTCAGCTCACTCTCGCCCGCGCCGGCTGGCCGCTCTCTACCTTTGCCGCGCGAGGCAACCCGCCAAGCATCCCGCGGCCGCATCCGGATCTTGTTCGTGTCGGCGAATCCCCCCGATATGGAAGGTCTGGCGCTCGACCGAGAGCAGCGCGTGGTTCGCGAGGCTGTGACCCGCGCTCGCCACCGAGATCGCATTGAGCTGGAGGTTCGGTCTGCGGTCTCGTTTGTGGACCTCTCCCGAGCCTTGCTCGAGGGGGAGTTCGATATCTTGCACTTCGCGGGCCACGGGGCGCCCAAAGGGCTGATGCTCGACGAGGGGTCCAGGTGGCTGCCTCCGGCAGAGCTCGTCGCGCTGTTGGACGAGTATGCCCACCCTCGTGGTCCGCTACGATGTGTGCTGCTCAACTCGTGTTGGAGCACAGCCGTCAATCAATTGAACCCGCGCGTTCCAACCTTCATCTCCATGCACGGTCCCCTCGACGATCGGGCAGCCCTCGCCTTCGCCGAGGGCTTCTACGACGGGGTTGGGGCCGGCCGGAGCTTCGATGAGGCGTACCGCGAAGGCGAGCGGAGGGCCCGGCATGCCGTGCCAGGCGCTCCCTTCGAGGCCCACCTGAGTGAGCGCTGAGGATCCTCACGGGGAGAATGGTCGAGACCTGCGATCCACCCTTCGTTGTTCTACACAGAGCCGACAGAGGAATGCACCAATGGTCGAGTACCAATCAGCAATTATCCACGAGCACGCACGCCGGCTGTACAGTCATGCTACCGCGATCATCGTCTTTTACGCGCTGTTGGGGTCGATGCTCGGCGGCATCGCCAGCTACGCCATGTTTGACGAACCCGGGCCCGCGCTCATGGGCGCTTTGTTGAGCTGCCTGCTAGGTGCAGCCGTGGGCAGGACGAGGTCGTTTCAGCTCCGGCTCGAGGCACAGCTCGCGCTGTGCCAGATGCGAATCGAGCAACACACCCTGCATGTCGCGCAAGCCCAACCTCACTCGACAATGCAACCTCTGCACGGAGCTCCTCCAGTTCGGTGAGCGCGCCAGCCGACGAAAGGCGCGGGTAAACTCATGGGTTGGTCGTTTCGCTCGTCTCAGCGCGACCGGGCTGCAGGTATTTCTCCAGACTTCGACCGGTCCGGCGGCGACGCACGCTGCCCGTGCTCTCACGGAGTTGAGTTTGCGTGCGAGGGCCCCACTTGCGGCAGCGGGAGCCGTCGCGTCCCCTCCCGTACAACCCGCGGCTGCGCAAGGTCCGGCGCAAGCCACTCCCGCAGCTCGAGTCGACTCTGCAGGGCAGTCGGCGGTCATGAACGTGGCGCCCGCCCTCATGGTCGTGCTTCGGAATCTCGTGGCAGCGGACAAAAGAATCGACGCGAGCGAGGTCGAAGCCGCGTTCACAGTTTACCGGCAACTCACGGGGTACACTGATGACCTCGCTGCGTTCACGCAGTGGTTCCGGAATTTGCGGGCCAATCGGCAGCAGACAGCACGGGCGTTGGCTGAGCTGTCCGCGGCCTCGCCTGACATGCGGCGGTGGATCATCAATCTTGCGGAGAGCTTGGTCCTGGCCGACGGGAAGCAGACCCCAAAGGAGAGTGAGCGACTCGCAGAGATTCGCGCCGCGCTCTCGTGATCAGGAGCGCTCCGGGCTGGCGCGGCTGGTGCGAGCGATGGTCTGCCCCGGTTTTCTGAGGTCAGGGCTTCGCCCGTTTGACGAACCGCGCGCGCATCCCGGTGACGACCTCAGCGTGGGAGTGCACGCGACCGGCGTCCGCGCTACGCGCGGACAAGCTAGCAGCCCGGGGTGCTAGCCAGCGCCCTCTACCTGAACAAAGCAAACTGCGCGCGGCAGGATTCGAACCTGCGGCCTTTGGCTCCGGAGGCCAACGCTCTATCCAGCTGAGCTACGCGCGCGGGGCCGCCCTCTTTAGCCCACGCAACCCCCCACCGCAACCCCCTCAGCCCCTCACTCGCGTCTCGCTTCCCGGCACAACCAGCGTGCTACGCTCACCCCGCCATGAACCGCCGAGCTCGAGGTAGCGCGATCTTCGCAAATCTCCCCGCCCGCGTGACCCTCCCGATCGCCGCCCTGCTCGCCGCATGGGCCTCTGTGGCGATCGAGCTCCCCGATCTCGACACGGTCCGCCGCTGGATCCGCCGGATCATCGAGCTGGTCGTCCTCGGTGGTGTCGGCCTCGCGCTTGCGATGAGCCTGAGCTTCATCGGCGCGTGGGTCCTCTCTCATCTGCGCAAGCCCAAGGCCGAGGATGAGGCGCGCATCACGTGGATGTCGCATGCCGCGCTGTGGACGAGCTTCGTCCCGGTCGCGCTGACCGCGGTCGCGGCCGCGGGGATGTTCGTCCCGGTGCTCAAGCCGCTGATGCTCAAGATCTTCGCCTACTCGGTCGCAAGCGCGGGCGTCTCGTGGCTGGTCTGCATCGCGGCCTTGATCGTCGGCGGCGGCAAGCAGGAGCTGGCGCGGATCCGCCGGGCCTTGCTGCTCGCGGGCACACCCTTTTACTGCCTCGCGGTCTGGCTCAGCCGCTTCTTGTAGTCGGATGGCCAAGATCCACCCCGCGACCTTCGCGGTCGTGATGACGCCCTTCATCCTCGCGACCAAGACCGCCGCAGCCCTCGGCGTCGCGACCCCGCTGCTGCGCGCGTTCCTGAGCGCGACCTACCCCCGGCGCGTGGCCGAGTTCGAGACCTACGAGGCGACCAAGCACGACGTCTTCATCGCAACCTTCGCCAAGAGCGGGACCAACCTGGCGATGCAGATCGCCCAGCAGATCGCCTACCTCGGTGAGGCCGAGTTCGACCACATTCACGACTTCGTCCCGTGGCCCGAAGCGAACATGCCCGGGCTGGTCGCCCTCGACGACATGCGCGTGTGCGAGGCCTCGCCGACCAAGCTCCGCGTGATCAAGACCCACGCCTCGCTCGAGCTGGTGCCCTACGCGGCCCAGGCCCGATACCTGACGGTCATCCGCGACCCCAAAGAGGTCGTGGTCTCGGCCTACCACTTCATCCTCGGGCTGCTCGGGGTCAAGCACCGGATCTCCGCGCAGCAGTGGGCCGCGCTGGTCGTCGAGCCGGGCCTGCTGTGTGAGATCTGGGCCGCGCACACGGCCAGCGCCTGGGCCGTGCGTGAGCGGCCCAACCAGCTGGTCATCGAGTTCGGTGAGCTGCTCGCCGACCAGGTCGGGATGATCGAGCGGATCGCCGCGTTCATGGGCGTGTCGCCGACCGCCGCGCAGCTCGAGGCGATCATCGAGCGCAGCAGCTTCGCGTACATGCGCGCCCACGAGGCCCAGTTTCAGCCGCCGCGCCTGCCCCTGGTCGGCCGGGGAGCCAAGATGATCCGGCGCGGCCAGAGCAAGGCCTCGGACGAGCTGCTCGACGCCGAGGCCCGGGCCGAGATCGACCGCTTTTGTCGCGCCGAGCTCGAGCGCCGCGAGTCGGACTTTCCCTACGACGAGATGTTCGGCGGCGCCTGAGCCGGGCCGCGATCACTCGGCGAACATCGTGATGTCCGTGGCCGCGGCCGCGCAGATCTGCCTGCACACGTCCCAGTTCGCGTGCCGCACGATCAGGTAGCCGTCGCTGACGAGCGTGGCCTTCCAGTCGCGCCGCGGGCTGCCCGGGCGCAGGAGCTCGTCCTCGACCACGCAGGGGCCAAACTGGGCCTTGAAGCGCTCGAGGCCGGCGATCCCCGTGATCCGGCCCCGGCCCTTGGCGCGCTTGAAGATGATCCCGCAGTTGTACTTGCGCGCGGCCTCGGCCTCGAAGGACTTCCAGCACGAGGCCCGCGCCCACTCGCGAAACAGGTCGATGTCGCTGGTGTAGTTCATCTGATCGACGAGCCGCGCGCCCCCGGGCCGACAGCCGATCTCGCCGAACACGGCCTCGCCCGCGGGCGTGTAGAACCACTCCATGTGGGTGAAGCCCTCGCCCATGCCGAGCGCGCCGAGGACCTGGCGGCCGAGCGCGACCCCGGCTCGGATCTTGGCCTGGTCGAGGTCGCGGACCGTGATGATCACCGGGCTTATCCACTCCTCGCTCCGGGCCTCGAGCGGCTTGGGCAGATACTGGGCGACGTTCTCGTAGACCGGGTGGCCGTCGACGCAGACCGTGTCGTAGGTGAACTCTTCGCCCTCGATGTACTCCTCGACGCTGAGCTCGCGCACGTGGGCGGTCTTGGCGATGACCTCGTCGAGCTCGGCGGCGTCGCGGCACGCGTAGGTGTCGGCGCTCCCGGCCCCGGCGATCGGCTTGATGATCAGCGGGAACCCGACCCGCTCGGCCGCGGCCCGGGTCGCCTCGCCAAGCTCGGCCCGGCTGGTCCGGACGACCCGCTCGGCCCGCGGGACCCGGATCCCCGCGGCGGCGACCCGCTCCTTCATGAGCTGCTTGTCACGAAAGCCGTTGACGGTGTCGACGCTCATGCCCGGG
Source organism: Enhygromyxa salina (assembly GCF_002994615.1). Lineage (GTDB taxonomy): Bacteria > Myxococcota_A > Polyangia > Nannocystales > Nannocystaceae > Plesiocystis > Plesiocystis salina_A. The sequence continues at coordinate 77,151 of NZ_PVNK01000108.1, forward strand.
ATGCCCCAGCGCTCCCGCATGCGCGCGGCGAGGATCACGGTCGGCTCCCACGCGCTCAGCACCCGATCGATCTCGCGCCCGCGCAGCCAGACGCGGGTCCGCTCGATCACGTCGTCCTCGTCGAGGATCCGTGGGACCTGCAGGTACCCGCTCAGGCACTTGCGGACGAGGGGAGGCAAGCTCGCCGCCGCGCCGTCGCCGACGCCGTAGACCTCGGCCCCGACCTCGGCGAGGCCGCGGGTGAACTGCTGCATCTCCAGGGGGTAGGCCGGGCCGAGAAAGACGACGCGCATGGCGAGACGCTACCGGTCCCGGCGGCTTCGGGATAGCTTGGCGCGCCGATGCGCAGGATCGTCTTCGTCGCCCCCTTTGCGCTCGAGACCACGACGCGCTTCGCTCGTGCCGCCGCGGCGCTGCCCGGCGTGCGGCTGTGTGGATGTGCGGCGTGATGCAGGAGGCCCCGGGGCGGGGACCGACCGCCCTCGGGTCTCGGCGGTCACCGCGTCCGCGGCCCGCTGTGCCCGGGAGCTCGAGCTCGAGCTCGCCGCATGACCGGCAGGATGGCGAACTGCCCCAACGTCGATCCGGACGCGTTCTACTGTTACTTTGAGCCAATCGATCTTCTGCCCGAGGGCGGCCGCGCGCGCCGGGCCGATCCGGGCCATCATGACGCGATCGTCGACGAGGCGATCGAGAACGCGAAGTACCGACCGAGCTGAGACCGCCATGACCGACGCGCTGACCTACCAACTCTACTACTGGCCCTTCTTGCCCGGGCGCGGCGAGTTTGTGCGCCTGGTGCTCGAGCAGGCCGGCGTCGCCTACGACGACGTCGCGCGCCGGCCCAAACACGAAGGCGGCGGACCGGCGGCCGTGGTCGCGCAGTGCAAGGCTGAGGGCCCAGGCCTGCTGCCCCTCGCGCCGCCGATCCTGGTTCACGGTGAGCTGCGCCTGGCCCAGATGCCGAACATCTGCGCCTGGCTCGGCGCGCGTCATGGCCTCGCGCCCGCTGACGAGCTCGGCCGCGTCGGGGCCCTTCAGCTGCAGCTGACCCTCGCCGACCTGATCGCCGAGGCCCACGACACCCACCACCCGGTCAGCAAGGCCGCCTACTACGAGGACCAAAAGCCCGAGGCCCTGCGCTACGCCCGGGGCTTCGTCGACCAGCGCATGGCGAAGTTTCTCCGCTACTTCGAGACCGTCCTCCAGCGAGGTGGCGGCGCCCACTTGATCGGTGGCGAGCTCAGCTACGTGGATCTGTCGATCAACCAGGTTCTGCGCGGGCTCGCCCACGCCTTCCCCAAGGCCTTTGCCAGGCTCGTGCCGGAGCTCCCCGGGCTCGTCAGCCTGCGTGAGCGCGTCGACGCCCTACCAAACATCGCGGCTTATCGCGCCTCATCGCGCTGCCTCGATTTCGGCGAGCACGGGATCTTTCGCCACTATCCTGAACTCGAGCCCTGAACTCGAGCCCTGAACTCGAGCCCTGAACTCGAGCCCTGAACTCGAGCCCTGAACTCGAGCCCTGAACTCGAGCCCTGAACTCGAGCCGTCTTGAACCAGCCGGCCACGCACCCAGATAGCGAAGCTCATACCAGCACATCGAACCGAGGAGCCAAGCGACGTAGCGACCGGCCGCGCAGCGACCGTGCATGGTAAGGTCCGAAAGCGGCTGGGGGGGCGAAAAGAAATTGGCGACCTGTCCGGGACGGGTGGGGGCAGGGCCGAGCACCCGGCGGGTGCTTGGTAACCGTCCGGTGAACCGCACCTGGCCTCGCGCTGACCGCCCAACGATGCTCGTAGCATGCCGGACCCCCATCGCTTGCGAGCGCTCGCCGAGAACCGCTACTGGTCCGAGCTCGAGGCCCGAGAGGCGCTGGATCTCGCGGACGCCAGCGGCCTCGAGCTCGCGGAGTTCGCCCGACGCCACGGCTTTACCCTCGATCGGCTAAAGCGGTGGCGCCGACGTCTGGGTTGCTCGACGGCCAAGCTCGTGCGGGTCGAGGTCCGTCAGCCAACGGAGCCAGCCGGCGCCGAGTCGGTGCTCACCGTCGTGCTCACCAACGGGATCCGCGTCGAGGTCCCAAGCCACGTCACCCGCGAGCAGCTCCGCGTCGTGCTCGAGATCGCCGGAGCATGCTGAGTCCGCTCGGCGCCGTGCAGGTCTGGGTCGCGGTCGAGCCCGTCGACATGCGCAAGGGCTTCGATGGTCTCAGCGCGGTCGTCCGCCAGACCCTTCGTCGAGATCCGATGTCCGGCGAGCTGTTCGTCTTCATCAATCGTCGACGTGATCGAGTCAAGATCCTCTACTGGGATCGCAGCGGCTGGGTGATCTTCTACAAACGCATCGAACGGGGCAGCTTCAAGCTTCCGGCGCGGCCCGAGCCGGGGCAGCGCTCGCTCGAGCTCGACGCGGCCGAGCTCGCGCTGCTGCTCGAGGGCATCGACCTCGTCGATGCGAAGCGACGGCCGCGATGGGTACCTGGATCACATCGCGCTGCACTTGACCTTCGCCCGAATGCGTGAACATTCAGGGTCGTGGGCGAGGCCGCGACCAACAAGCGGGCGACACTCGAGGCGCTCCGCAAGCTGCTCGAGCGAGGGCAGACCGACGAGGTCCTCGCTCTGGTCGCGTCGCTGCTCGACAACCTCGGTGGTCTCAGCCTCGAGGTCGCCCGGCTGAAGCGCTCGCTGGTCGGCCGCAAATCCGAGAAGCTCGACCCCAACCAACTGAGCCTGATGCTCGAGCTCCTCGACGAGTCAAGAGAAGCTCACGGGGAAGGGCTCGCCCCTCGAGCGAGCCCGAGCTCCTACTCGCCCACGCCGTGGTCGGCTCGGTCCTCGCCCACCGCGGGGCGGCGCAATATGCGCGCGCGGTGACTCGTTCTAGGGCTCCAGCGCGGGCAGGAGTGATCGCGTCAAGTCTGGCATCCTCGGTCCGATCTCCACGGGGCGCACCGCGCGTTTCCGCGCCAGCCGCATCAACCGTTCGAGCTGCCCCTGGCCGCCGTTCGACGCCCCAAGAGGCGAGCTCCCATGGAGGCTCTCCTACTGGCCGAACGCGAACACGTCCGAGGCGATCACGGTGAGGCCCCGGCCGACTTCGGCCACGCCGCCCTTGACCAGGATGTCGGGGGCTTGGGCAGGGATCCAAGGGGGCTGGTGAGTCGCACGCATACGTAGCGGATGCGAATGCGGTTTGACATCTCGCTGCTTGCTTTCGTCAGTGGTAGCGTGCATGCGTGCCTGAGGAGCCGAGAATTGATCCGAAAACCGCGACGAGAGCTCTTGCCGTGTTGGCGGCGATTGCGTCTGCGGCCTGTGTGACGGACCCCGCCAGCGATGGAGATTTCGGGGCCACTGGCGAGAGCGGTTGCTTCGATGGCACCGAAGGGCCAGGTATCGGTGACGATGGATGCTTGTTCTTGCCGGGCTGCGCCGAAGACGAAGATGACGGCGCAACCGAAAAACTGGACATGGATCGGTCCTACGCGGATCTCGGGTGCGATCCCGAATGTCCGCCGCCCCCCGAACACGAGCCGCTCGAGCCACCGCACCCGGTTTGGCTCCACCACGAGACCTCCGACACCTACTATCGCCATGCCTCGGAGATGGAACTCGAGGTTCACAGTTGGCCTGTCGGCACGACTATCATGTCGGCCGCCGCGAACGTGGATGCGCTGGTCAACGGCACAGATCGGACGGTGAGCCTGGGGCTCCCGTTGGCGACAACCACGGGTCGCTTGGAGTTCGAGACCCTCGACATCACGAGGCGACGTACAAAGATGGACGTGTGGAATGTGAGCTCGCGGGACGCGCCCGCTGGTCCGGTTGTCGATGCGTTTCGGCCTGAGGTTCACATGTTCTTGCCCAACTGGGTTAACCTCGACTCGCTCCACCGTGGAGTCCCGCCGGGTACCCAGGTCTTCGCTGTTGCGTTTGCTGACAGCCATGGTGGAGTTGCGATCCAGGGTCTCAACGCCGATCAGGATTTTTTTATCTCCGGGCCCACGACCAAAATCTGGCTGGAGGTGCTGCCTCCGGACGGGAGCGGCGTGTTGATCTCGAAGCCTGAGCTCCACACGACCGGGTTCGACGACGTGCTCAGCCACTGGATTGAACTCGCCGCGGAGCAGTGCGACAATACGACCTGCGCGTGGGAGTCCGACCTCGACGAGGAGGACCCGGCCAACTGTGGAGACTGCGTGGACAACGACGCGGACGCCGACGTCGACGCCGCGGACCTCGCCTGCAGGGACCGTAGCGACTACGGTTGCGATGGATACGGCCCCCACAACCACCGTTGGGAGAACTCGAAGGACTTCGCCGAGATGCCCGACATCGAGTGGTGCACGCAGATGGCGGAGGACGGGCTGCCGTGGCACACAGAGCTCTACGCCAAGGCATCGCTCGCCGCCGCAATGCTCAACGCGATCCCTGCCGCCGTCAGCCTACATCCAGATTACGAGATTCCCGCAGACGTAGCGACAGTCAGGTATCGGTTTGCCTACTGTGTGTTCGCGGACTCCGTCGAAGACGCTCATGAGTGTGTGAGCGATGGCTCGATCTGTCCGTCCGATTACGCCCTCGCCGGCGTGACGCATATTATCGATACGGATAGCCCGGAGTCACGCGCGTACTTTCGGGCGCTGTGGGACGAGTTCGATGTGGCCATGGCGAAGCTCGAGGATCAAGGTGTTACCGCTAAACCAGTTGCCATGTTGTCAGGGGTCTACTCGGGCAACATCGACGATCCGGTATCGCTCACGGACGGCATTGTTGGTTTGGCCCCCGTTGGTGAACTCTCCGCACATCTCATGGCCGGCGGACTTGGCGCGAGTATGGTGGAGTCATCATACTTCGTCTACATTCCCATTGCACACGAACTCGGCCACTTGCTCGGGCTCTCACATACCGACGTCGACCCACACTTCAATCAGTTCGGATTCATGAAAATGACCGTTCCTGCTCCCCCGTACGCCATACTTGGACCAAGCCTGGATCCTGGCCAGGGCTATCAATATACGAGCCAGTGGTCACTATGGGTCGCCAAGATCGGCGACAAGAGTACCCCCCGTCCGAACGCCTTCGCTCACACGGGTTGCAGCGTTAACGCTGACTGCCCCTCACAGCTCGAGTGCTGGAACGCGGGCGCCGATGGGATCTGTCGATATCCCTGAAAGACGGTCATGAGCGTGAAGAAGCTACTCATGGTGTTTTCAATCGGCCTGCTCACGGCGTACGGCTGCGGCCGATCGGGGGGCGAGGTTGAGTGCATCGAAGTTGACGAGCAACTCGGTGACCCTGGCTCGCGGCAGTGGTGCGATGGCGAGTACTCGCCGACCAACCTCCAGTGGGAGGGACAGATGACCTCCACGACGGTCCCGGTCTGTCTGTCGCCGGAGGAGGACGGTCAGTGTACGGTGTGCCCGACCGACGAGGTCAGGCGCGGCGTCGAAGAGCAGCTGCACAAAGACCTGGCCCAGTACCGGCCCGAGTGCACGCTCGCGCATTGGGAGCTTGGTTGCATGCGGACGATCGAGCACGCCAAGGAGATCGGCCGGGACCCGGACTACTGCTGCTTCCAGGTCGCGCTCTGGGGCGATCAGTGCGAGGGGTAGGACATCGCGCCACGGGCTGCTAGCAGCCCGGGCTGCTAGGCCGGGCCGAGAAAGACGACGCGCATGGCGAGGCGCTACCGGTCCCGGCCGCTTCGGGATAGCTTGTCGCGCCCATGCGCACGATCGTCTTCGTCGCCCCCTTTTTGCTCGAGACCACGATGCGCTTCGCTCGTGCCGCCGCGGCGTTGCCCGGCGTGCGGCTGTGCGGCGTGATGCAGGAGGCCCCGGGCGGCACCGACCGCCAGGTCTTCGCAGACCTCGTGCGCGTCGACGACGGGCTCTCGGCTCCGGAGCTCATCGAGGCCGTCGAGCTCCTGCGGCGGCGCCACGGCCCGCCCGCGCGGATCATCGGGGTGCTCGAGCCGCTCCAGGTCCAGCTCGCCGAGGCCCGGGCCCACTTTGGCGTGCGCGGGACCGAGGTCGAGACCGCCGAGGTGTTCCGCGACAAGGCAAAAATGAAGGATCGGCTCCGCGCCGCCGGGCTCCCGGTCGCCCGCCATCGCCTCGTCGGCACAGCCCAAGACGCCGTGGCCTTCGAGGCCGAGGTCGGCTTTCCCATGGTCCTCAAGCCGCCAGCGGGCATGGGCGCCAAGGCCACGTTCCGCGTCGGCTCACGCGAGGAGCTGCTCCGGGCCGTCGCGGGCCTGCGCGCGAGCCCCTCGAATCCGGTCCTGGCCGAGGAGTTCTTGCACGGCCAGGAGGGCAGCTGCGACACCCTGACCCTCGCTGGGGTGCCGCGCCTGACCTCGATCTCATACTACCGGCCGAGCTGCCTGACCGCGCTCGAGAACCCGTGGATCCAGTGGTGCACCGTGCTGCCCCGCCGCGACCAGGGCCCGGGCTACGACGACATCCGCGAGCTCGGGGCCCGGGCGGTCCGAGCTCTCGGCCTCGACGCGGGCTTCACTCACATGGAGTGGTTTCGGCGGCCCGATGGGAGCCTCGCGATCGGGGAGATTGCCCAGCGGCCCCCGGGCGCCCACCTCACGCGGATGATCGGCCTGGCCTTCGACATGGACCCCTACCGGATGTGGGCCCGGGCGGTCATCGACGACGCCTTCGACGGCCCCTGGGACCGGGCCTACTCGGTCGGCTGCGCGTACCTGCGCGGAATCGGCCGGGGTCGGATCACCTCGGTCACCGGGGTCAAGCAGGCCCACGACGCCGTCGGCCGGGCCGTGGTCGAGACCAAGCTGCCGACCCCCGGGGCGCCCAAGAGCGACAGCTACGAGGGCGACGGCTACGCGATCGTCCGCGACCCTCGGACCGAGCTCGTCGAGCACGCGCTCGAGACGATCATCGCCAAGCTTCGGGTCCGATACGCGTAGAGCCCTCGCTGGGGCAGGGAAGGCGTGGTTGCGAGGGCTCCCGAGACTGGGGCTGGCGTGCCGCCCGGGTTTGCCCGATACACTGCTCCTGCTCCCGGCCCCAAGCCCATGCCTGTCGACGTCGTGTTCCTCGAGCCCTCGTTCCCCCGCAACCAGCGGGAGTTTGCGCGCGCGCTGCATGCCGTCGGCGCCCGCGTCACCGGGATCGGCGAGCGGCCCAAGGACTACCTCGACGACGACATGCGCGAGTGGCTGACCCACTACGAGCAGGTCAGCAACGTGACCAGCGTCGCCCAGGTCGAGCAGGCGGTCCGCCGGATCCAGAGCCGCGTCCGCGTTGACCGTCTCGAGGCCACGGTCGAGGCCCACGTCATGTGCGCGGCCAAGGTCCGCGAGGCCTGCGGGATCCCGGGCACCAGCGTCCAGACAACTTTCTTGTGTCGCGACAAGCCGGCCATGAAGGACGTCCTGCGCGAGGTCGGGGTGCCCTGCGCCCAGTCGATCGGCTCCGACGACCCGGCGCAGATCGAGGACTTCGCCAAGCGCGTCGGCTTTCCGGTCATCGTCAAGCCGCGCGACGCCGCGGGGGCGGCCGCGACCTACCGCTGTGACGACCTCGCCTCGCTCCATGCGGCGCTGGCCGAGGTCGGGGTCCAAAGCGGCCACAGCGTCGCGGTCGAGGAATTCATCGAGGGCCACGAGGGCTTTTGGGACACGCTGACGATCGGCGGCACCGTCGTCCACGAATTCATCTGCCACTACTACCCGACGGTGCTCGAGGCCATGCGCGCGCGCTGGATCAGCCCGCAGTTCATCTGCACCAACGAGGTCGACACGGTCCCGAGCTACGCCGAGGTCAAGAAGATGGGCCGCGAGGTCATCGGCGCGCTCGGGGTCGACACCAGCGCGACCCACATGGAGTGGTTCTTCGGGCCCAAGGGGCTCAAGTTCAGCGAGATCGCCTGCCGTCCACCCGGCGTCGGCGCCTGGGATCTCTACGGCATCGCCAACGACGTCGACATCTACCGCGAGTGGGCCGAGGCGGTGGTCTGGCGCACGCACAAGCAGCGGCTCTCGCGTCGCTTCTCGACCGGGATCATCGCCCTGCGTCCCGACCGTGACGGCCGCGTGCTCAGCTACGAGGGCGTCGCCGAGATCGAGCGGGCGTTCGGCGAGTGGATCATCGACGCCCACCTGCCGCCCGAGGGCACGCCGACCCAGCCAGTCTCGGGCGGCTACATGGCCAACGCCTGGCTGCGCATGAAACACCCCAACTATCACGAGCTGCGCCGGATGCTCGACGTCGTCGGCGAGACGATCCGCGTCCACGCGGGCTGAGAGGCGTGATGACGGCAGCAACTACTCGAGGCCCGCGCGACGTCGTGCTGCTCGGCGCCCAGCGCTTTGACTCGACCCTCGGCTCGGTCGTGCGCGGGATCGCCTGCGAGGGACCGATCGCAATTATCACGGCCGGCTGGCGCGAGCGCGAGGACGAGGACGGGGAGCTCCGCGCCCACCTCGAATGTGAGACCGTCAACCTCAACCTCTACCAGCGCGCGTCGGATGTGTGGCGGCGGGATCCGGAGCTTCGCCAGGCTCACCGGGCCAAGCAGACCACGCTGCGCCACAAGCAGGACTTCTACCGCATCCGCCTCGAGTACGAGCTCGAGGCCAACCACGTGATTCGCCAGCGCCGGGCGCCGCCCGAGATCCTCGCCGAAGAGGAGGCCGCGTCGTTGGCCGCGGTCCGGATCCTCGACGCCTACCACCTCGATCAGATCCGCCAGCTCCACGAGAAGTTCGAGGCCGAAGTCGGCCTGGCAACGCGGCCGGTCGTGGCTGAGCACCGCGAACAGCTCGCCGAGCAGCTCGCCGGGTGCAAGGGCATCGCGATCGCCGGGGGCCACGTCGCCTCGATGCTCAACCGCATGCGCCTGTTCGGGCTCCGCGAGCTGATCGACGATCAGGCGATCTTCGCGTGGTCGGGCGGCGGCATGGTCGCGAGCGATCGGGTCGTGCTGTTCCACGACTCGCCCCCGCAGGGCCCCGGCGCCTCGGAGGTCCTCGACGCCGGCCTCGGCCTCGTGTCCGACATCGTCATGCTCCCGCACCCCGAGACCCGCCTGCGCCTCGACGACGCCGCCCGCGTCAGCCTGCTCGCGCGCCGCTTCGACCCCGCCGCGTGCCTGGCCTTGTTCGCGGGCGCCCACGTCCACGTCCACGACGGCGCCGTGGTCGGGGCGTCGACCGTCGAGCGCCTCGCAACCGACGGCAGCCACACCCCCTTCGAGGTCGCGTCGTGACCACGCAGCTGCGAGCGCTGTTGGCCAGCGCGGGCGAGGATATCCGCGAGCAGCTCGACGCGTGGGTGAAGGCGCGCAGCTTCCCGCTGGTCGAGGGCAAGAGCGCGACCTTCGTGTGGCGCGGCGAGGCCGACGAGGTCCGCCTGCGGCACTTCATCTTCGGGCTCGAGACCTCGCAGCCGCTCGAGCGGATCGACGGCACGGATCTGTGGCACCTCGAGGTCGAGATCCCGCCGCGCTCGCGGGTCGAGTACAAGTTCGAGGTTCGCCGCGGTGACCACAACAAGTGGATCCGCGATCCGCTCAACCCCCACCTCGCCCGCGACCCCTTCGGCGCCAACTCGGTCCTGCAGGGCGCCGGCTACGAGATCCCCGACTGGACCCGCCACGATCCCAAGGCCCGGCCCGGGACGCTCGAGGCCCTCACGATCGCGAGCGAGGCCTTCGGTCAGCCCCGTCACTGCAAGGTCTACCTGCCCGCGCGCTTTCGACGAACCCGCCGCTACCCCCTGCTGGTCGTCCACGACGGGTCCGACTATCTCAATTATGCGGGCATGAAGATCGTGCTCGACAACCTGATCGAGCGGCTCGAGATCCCCCCGCTGATCGCGGTGTTCGCCGACTCGCCCGATCGCCTCCACGACTACGCCAACGACGAGCGTCACGCTCGCTTCGTGACCGAGGAGCTGGCCCCGCGGATCAGCAGCGCGCTGCCGATCCTCGACACGCCCGCGAGCCGCTGCCTGATGGGCGCGAGCTTCGGCGGCGTCGCGGCGCTCTCGACCGCGGTCCGCTATCCGAATTACTGGGGGCGCCTGCTGCTCCAGTCGGGCTCGTTCGCGTTCACCGACATCGGCCACCAGCACCACCGCGGCGCGCTCTTCGACCCCGTGGTCCGGTTCATGAACGCGTTCCGCGAGGCCCCAACGGCGGTCAGCGAGCGGGTGTTCGTCAGCTGCGGCGTGTACGAGTCGCTGATCTACGAGAACCGCTCGCTGGTCCCGCTGCTCGACGAGACCGGCATGCAGGTGCGCTTCGTCGAGGCCCGCGACGGTCACAACTGGGAGAACTGGCGCGACCGCACCCGCGAGGGCCTGTCGTGGCTGTTCCGCGGGCCCTTGATGATGATCTACGAGTGACGAACCCGAGCACGAGCTGAGCAGAGCGAACCATGGCAGAGATCACCCGCAAGATTGGGCTTTCACTCGGCGCCGACCTGTGCTGGCCGGCTTGCTACGAGGCGATCATGCGCCAGCTGGATCTGCGGATTCCGCTTGGCGGTGACACCCTGCGCTTCGAGGTCGAGCGGGTGATGATCGAGCCCTTCGATCTGCGCCAGCCCTGCTCCTACGACCTCGTCATCGACCGCCTGACGCACTGGTACAACACCTCGCGCGAGTGGATCAAAAAGGCCGTGATCATGAATGGCCTGTACGTGTTCAACAACCCGTGGACCGTGCAGTCGATGGAGAAGCACACCGCCTACTGCGCGATGATGCAGCTCGGCATGCCCGTGCCCGACACCTGGATGTTTCCGCCAAAGGCCTACGCGACCAAAAACCCCGATCTTCAGCCGACCCTGCAGCGCTACGCCAAGCTCTTCGACATCGGCCGGCTCGGGCCCCGGCTCGGCTACCCGGCCTTCGTCAAGCCCTACGACGGCGGCGGCTGGAGGTCGGTGCGCAAGGTCGACGACGAGGCCAGCCTCCGCGAGGCCTACGAGGACAGCGGCGCCGAGGTCATGCACGTTCAGGCCGGGATCGTGCCCTACGACGGCTTCGTGCGCAGCATCGGCTTTGGCCCCCAAGTTCTGCACGTCAGCTACGACCCCGACGCGCCGCTTCACGATCGCTATTGTCAGCGTCACGACGGCTCGATCGCGGCCGCCGACCTCGAGGTCCTGCGCAAGATCACCTTGACGATCAACAGCTTCTTTGGCTGGGAGCTCAACAGCTGCGAGTCGCTGCGGCGCGACGGCGTCTGGCACCCGATGGACTTCGCCAACGCCTGCCCGGACTCGCAGGTCACCAGCTTGCATCGCCACTTTCCGTGGCTGGTCAAGGCCTACGTCCGCTGGAGCGTGTACTGTGCCGCGACCAAGCGGCCGATGCGGCAAAACCCCGACTGGGCGCCCTACTACGCGATCGCCCGGAGCGATCGCAGCTACGAGGACAAGCTCGACGCCTACGCCGCGATCGCCGACGAGCGGCTCGAGACGGCGCGCTTCGAGGCCTTCTGCGCCGAGCACCTGACCGAGCTCGACGCCGTCGCCCACGAGTTTTTTGGCTCGACCGAGGCCCGCGACGCGATCCGGCAGAAGGTCGCCGCGTTGTTTCCCGCCCACGAGATCGAGGAATTCACCGAGCTGTTCTGGCAGCGAATCCAGGCCTGGCGACGCGAGGGCGACTGACCCAATCTCTGAGGGGGTCGGGCCCTGGGCCCGAGCCCGGAGACATGAAAATGTTCAAGAAATCCACCTGGTACTCGGAGCGAATGCAGCGCGAGGCGACCCTCGCGCGCTGGGGATTCAACGGGCAGCCCGTGCTGGTGTTCCCGACCGCGGGCGGCGACGCCGAGGAGATCGAGCGCTTCTTGCTGATCCGCGCGCTCGAGCCGCTGATCGCGGCGGGCCGGATCAAGGTCTATTCGTGCGACAGCACCGCCGGTCACGCGATGATGGTTCAAGAGGGCACGCCCGGCCACCGGATGTGGCTGCTCAATCAATTCCATCAATACGTGCGCCACGAGGTCGTGCCTGCGATCCGGATGGACTGCAACAGTGAGGACATTGGCGTGTGGACGACGGGGGCGTCGATCGGGGCCTTTCACGCGGTCGCGGTCTTGTGCAGGTGGCCGAACGTGTTTCACCGGGCGCTGGGGATGAGCGGGACCTGGAACATCTTGCGCTTCTTTGGGACCGAGGAATTTAGCGAGGACTACTTCGTGGCGTCGCCGCTGCAATTCGTGCCGACGCTCGCGGGCGTTCACCTCGACGAGCTGCGCAAGCGCTTCGTGCTGCTCGCGTCAGGGGCCGGCCGGGCCGAGGACATGGGCGAGAGCTGGGCGATGGCGCGGGCGCTCGGGGCCCAGGGCGTGCCGAACCGAGTCGACCCGTGGGGCGAAGACTGGCACCACGACTGGCCGACCTGGCGCAACATGCTGCCCAAGTACCTCGACGAGTGGACGAGCTAGCAGCCCGGGGTGCAATGCATCGTGTCGCCTCGCGCCGGAATTTGCGCCGAGGGCGCGAAGCCAAAACGCCGCTGTACCGGGCGTACTGCAAGTTTTGGCGACAAAGCCCTCGGCGAAAAGGCCAAGCGAGGCGCCGCGAGGCATTGCACCCCGGGCTGCTAGCCCTGAATCAAGCGCTGCGCGCTCGACTCAGGCCTTCTAATCTTCAAGGGGCCTTTCGAAAAGGCCCCTCGCTGCGGCGGCAAAGCCCCCTCCGCTCACCCCAAACGCTCGCCTTGCGGCTCGTACTAGCCCTAAATCATTCAGCTTTTTAAATTCAGCGCTTGATTTAGGGCTAGCAGCCCGTGGTGCAATGACGAACATCGCGTCGGTCTCGGCGTCGCAGCTGTCGGCGCGGGCGAGGATCCGGCTCGCGCGAGCGGCTGCCCTCGAGCTCCCACAGTCCGACCCCGGTACCGGCCGACCTGGCCCAGGTCTACCGAGTAACCAAAAGGAAACGGGGAGGTGTTGACGGCACCGTCCCCGTTGAGCCTCGGCGGAGCGAGCTGTGAAGGACGCCGAGAGCTCCTCGGAACCCGTTCAGTTCGACCTCGACGTCTGGGCGAAACTCGCAGGCGTCGATCGGCATCGTTGTCTCACTGTCAAGAAGTCGAGTTCAGGGGAGGGGACAAGCAGCCGCGCAGCTCCTGCTCGAGCGCCTCGGGGTCGGGAAACTGCCCGCTCTCGATGATCACTTCGAGTCGTGAGTCCCTGCGATAGCCGCTCGGTGTGACCTCTTCGACCCCGCCGGCGAAGTTGAAGCCGCGCCAGCCCTCGGTTGTTCTCAGGACCGCTTTGGTTCGCCGAGCGCCGGGTAGCCTCGCCAGCCTTCGTAGCCAGGACAAGACGCGCTTCGCGTCGAACAACAACCCCGGCCAGCAGACCCAGCCGATCGTCGACGCGGCTGAAGCCTGGTGAGTCATCTGCACGATCGGACGCGCTTCGTTACACCTGACATCGGGTTCGGCATCGTGGGCGTGGTGTTCGTGATCGTGATCGTGTTCGTGATCATGATCGTGATCGTGATCAGCGTGCTCGTGCAGATCGCTGGCCTCGTGTCGATGACCTCGGCGCCGAACGGCGGCTTCGCGTTGGGAGACGAGATCCAAGAGCGCGGGCGACATCGTCCCGGAGTCGACACGCCCAACGAATCGCTTGGATGGGAAGAGGCTCCGCGCCCAGGAGTCGAAGGCCTGGAGTCGCTCTGGGCTCGCAAGGTCGCTGCGACTGGCAAGCAAGACGTCGGCGGCGTCGACCTGATCCCGGACCTCTTCTTGGAGAAGATCCTCATCGAGGCTACCGGGGTCGAGCAGACACACAACGGACCGCACGTCAACAGACTCGCGGATCCCCTTACGGTCGAGCGTATCCAGGATCCCGGAGAGCGCCGCGAGCCCGGTTGGCTCGATCAGCAGCCGATCGGGGCGACGCTGAAGCAGGAGCACGAGCGACACCTCGAACATGAACCCGGCGCTGCAGCAGATGCAGCCGCCCGCGACCTCCCGGAGCTCGACGCCGGGGCGTCCGCCCGGCTCTTCGCTGCTCTCGAGCAAGGCGGCGTCCAGACCAACGAGCCCGTACTCGTTGATGAGCACGGCCCACCGCTCGTCAGGCGGCCGGTGCTGGAGCAGGTGGTTGATCGTCGTTGTCTTCCCGACCCCAAGAGGACCCGCGATGAGGTTGACCGGGATGCGCTTGCGCACGCGCTTAGTCATCGCGGAGCCTCGCTCAGACGGCGAAGACAGTCCGGGCACTCTCCGCGAAGCTGGACCATGGCCTTTTGGATTGATGCCGCCCAGGGCCCCTGCATCGCCATCGACGCCGTGAGCTCCGCCGGCAGGCAGGTGACGCGACCGCAGTCCTCGCAGACGAAGTGGGGGTGTTGGTGGCCATCGTCGTGGGCCTGCGCGAGCGCGTAACGGTTGATGCCGTCTGCGCGGCTGACCACCGGGGCGAGCCCAGCGTCCCTCAGCTTCACGAGGTTTCGGTAGATCGTCGCGGGATCCCAGTCCGTCTCGCCGAGGCGCTGGAGCACCTCTGTGTGCGAGAGCGGGTCTTGGGCCTCGGCGAGGACGCGCAGCACGGCGAGCCGCGGAGAGGTCACGCGGAGCGCGCTCTCGTGCAGCAGCTGTCGTGCCTCGTCCTTGGTGATGCTCATGACGGCGCTCAGGCGCAACGAGAGGGTCGGTGTTGAGAGGCTATCCGAGATGACTTGCACTTGCAATACGCTTGCGTATAGGTTAGTGCGCAATTCAATTGCATAAGCATTTTGCTTGCGCAAATGATCCACGGAGCCGCTCATGTCGCCCACCCCACTTCGCCGCCTCGTTGGCACTCGAACCTGCCTGGTCGCCTCATTGCTGATCGCGCCCACATTCAGCGTCGGTTGCGCCGATGACGACACCACCGCCGATTCGGCGTGTGGTGGTCACGGTGAACTGCACGGTGACCATTGCCACTGTGACCCCGGCTTCGAGCTCTCGAGCGACGAGCTGTCGTGTGTCCCCGAGCAAGATGCAGAGGGAGGCGCGCCCGACGACGAGGCTGGCGACGGCCACGACGATGGTGACGACGGCCACGACGATGGTGACGACGCCCACGACGATGGTGACGACGCCGGAGATGAGGAGGAGTTCGGCTTCTCCCCTTCGAATGTTTGGGCCGCGACCGGCACAGCAGACGACGACACGCAAGTCTGGGTGCTCGAGGCCTCGGATGGCGACGCGGTGCTGACCCTCGAGATCTACGAAGCGTTCGGAGGCCCGACCTCGCCCGCCGTCGTCGACATCACCGAGGCGGAGACGAACTACGCCACCTGCGGTACGTGCCTGATTCTGCAGACCGGCTGCGTCGCCCACGAAGACCATTTCGATTGCGAGCGCACCTTCATGCCACGCGCCGAAGGTCAGGTGCACCTTCACGTGCTCGGAGCGAACGCCGGCGAACAATTCGCCGGTGAGTTGCTCGACCTCGTCTTCCAGGAAGTGAGCATTGGCGAGGATTTGCAGACCGAGCCCGTCGCCGATGGGGAGCTTCTCGACCTCGACGCATGGGCCTTCGACGTCCAACTCGACGCGCTCGGCGGAGCGCAAGAGGAGTGCGGCGGTCACGGCCACCTGCACGACGGGCACTGCCACTGCGACCCGGGCTACGAGCTCGACCCCGAGGACCCGACGCAGTGCATTCCCGAGTGAGCCAGACGAGGAACTCAATGACCCTGAATCAGCAAACAAGCCCTGCTCCGCGCCTCCCCGTCACCGTCCTTTCGGGCTTCTTGGGGGCCGGGAAGACCACGCTCCTCAACCAGGTGCTCAACAACCGGGAGGGCCGTCGCGTCGCGGTGATCGTCAACGACATGAGTGAGGTCAACATCGACGCGGCGCTCGTCGAACGCGGCGGCGCCGAGCTCAGCCGGACCGAAGAGAAGCTGGTCGAAATGTCGAACGGGTGCATCTGCTGCACCCTGCGCGACGACCTCTTGGCGGAGGTCTCTCGGCTCGCCCAGGAGGGCCGCTTCGACTACCTGCTGATTGAGTCCACCGGCATCTCGGAGCCCATCCCGGTGGCCCAGACCTTCACCTTCGAGGACGAGAGCGGGGTGAGCCTGAGTCAGGTGGCGCGCCTCGATACGATGGTCACGGTCGTCGACGTCGCGAGCTTCTTGCGAGACTACAACGCGGCCGAGGCCCTCAAAGAACGCGGTGAGTCGCTGGGCGAGGGGGACCACCGCACCGTCACCGACCTGCTCATCGACCAGATCGAGTTCGCCGACGTCATCGTGCTCAACAAGCTCGATCTTGTCAGCAATGACCGGACCCTGGAGGTCGAGGCCATCGTCAAGGCGCTGAACCCCGGCGCGAAGATCCTGATGGCGACGCGGGGGCAGGTGCCGCTCGACTGCGTCCTCGACACGGGCCTGTTCGACTACGACAAGGCGGCGAGCTCCGCCGGGTGGATTCGAGAGTTGCAGGGCGAGCACACGCCCGAGACGGAGGAGTACGGGATCTCGAGCTTCACCTACCGGACGTCGCAGCCCTTCGACGCGGACAAGCTGTGGGCCTTTTTGCATGAAGACGACAACTGGCGCGGCGTGCTCCGCTCCAAGGGCTTCTTTTGGGTCGCGGCGAGCCACCAGGTGGCCTACGAGTGGGCGCAGGCCGGCGGCGTCAGCAACGTCAACCCCGCCGGGATGTGGTGGGCGGCGGTGCCCCGTGAGCACTGGGGGCACCCGGAAGGACATCGCCCCGACCAACAGCCCAGCTGGCACCCTCGCTTCGGCGACCGCGTGCAGCAGCTCGTGTTCATCGGGCAGAAGATGGACGAGGCGAGGATGCGAGCTCGGCTCGACGCGTGCCTCCTCGACGAAGCCCTGGCCTCCGCCGACAGCCGGGCCTGGGCGCAGCTCGAGAACCCCTTCCCGGAGCTGCGCATGGCCGACGAGGGCCTCCAGTGAAGCACAAGCGCTCCGGTCGAGGACACCGGACACGGCTCGTTGGCCGCCTCAGCCGAGCAGCTTGACGGCGAAGGTGTTGATCGCTTCGGAGCGGTCGCGAGCAGTCTCTGCGCCGTACCCGAGCCCAAGCCCGAGAGCGACGCTCGAGAAGCGGAGTCCATACCGCCTCAGGGGAACGGCTGCTCGCACCCTCGGGTTCGCTCTGTCTACCGGAGCGCGTCCGTGAGCGCGGCCGCGAGCACGGCCGCGACCCGCTCACACGCGCTCGCGACCACCTGCATCGGCTCGAAGGGGGTCCAGGCCTCGACGACCAGGTCCCGCCGGACCTCGAGGCACACGACCTGGCCCGGGTAGCGCGTCGACCAGCCGTGGGCGAGGGTGCTCGGGTGGAGGTTGTAGGTCTCGTTGGCCGTCGGCGTGAACCCGGCCGCGGCGAAGTCGGCGAGCAGTCGAGCCTCGACGCCCGGGGGCGCGAGCAGCTGGCCGTCGGCGTCGCGGGTCAGGAGGTCGAGCTGGGCCCGCAGCGGCCAGCTGTCGTGGCGCTCGGGCGCGCAGGCCCAGCGCAGCTTGGTGACGATGTCGTCGTCGATCGCCTCGACGCCGAGCGAGCGAGGCCCGTAGCTGTGGGGGACCAGCGCGAGCCCGCCGGCCTCGCACACGACCGCGAACGCCCGCCGAGCCGCGTCGACGTAGCTACGATGGAGCTCGAGCAGCAGCGCGCGGTCGCCCTCGTCGCGCACGTAGCTGGGGATCCCCGGGGTCAGGGCGCCCTCGTCGAGGCGCCCGCCTTCGTAGTCCGACGGCCGGTTGCAGTCGACGAAGGTCCGCGGGACCAGGCTGCGCAGGACCACAGCCGAGCGCGTCGGCGCGGCCGCGACGACTGCCTGGGCCGTCGCGCGACCGTAGGCCCACGCGCCGACGTCGGTGTTGAGGTTGAAGAACAAGTGGAGGTCGTCGGGCAGGTCCCCGCGCAGGCGCCCCCGTAGCGCGTCGTAGTGGCGCCGCTCGTCGGCGCCATGGGGAACTTCGACGAGCAGGTCGGGCGCGGCCTCGGGATCCGCGGCCGCGCCTCGGATCAGCTCGACGTCGACGACGTCCGCCACACAGGTCGGCAAGCTCGCGGTCACGCCCGAGGTTCTACCGAACTGGACAACCTCGGGCACCGGTTTTTGGTAACCTCGCCTCACCTTGAACAACACCCCGCTGCTCGTCCTCGCCGGTGGCAAAGGTTCCCGGCTCGCGCCGCTGACTTGCCATCGTGCCAAGCCCGCGGTGCCCTTCGCCGGCCGCTACCGGATCGTCGACTTCGTGCTGTCCAACGTGGTCAACTCGGGCTATCGTCGCATCTACCTGCTGACGCAGTTCATGGCCTCGAGCCTGATCAAGCACATCAGCCGCAACTGGCACCTCCACGGCATCCAGGAGTTCATCGAGATCGTCCCGGCGCAGATGCGCATGGGCCCATCTTGGTATTTGGGCACCGCTGACGCCGTGTGGCAAAACGCGAATTTACTGCACGAGTCGCGCAGCGCCCACGTCGGCGTGTTCAGCGGCGATCACGTCTACAAGTTCGCGATCGATCAGATGCAAGACGTCCACGAGGCCAGCGGCGCAGATCTGACGATCGCGGGCTGGCCGGTGCCGATCGAGGAGGCTCACCAGTTCGGCGTCATGGAGGTCGACATGAGCGGGCGCCTCGTCGGCTTCGAGGAGAAGCCCAAGCACCCGCGCTCGATGCCCGACGACCCCACGCGCGCGCTGGTCAGCATGGGCAACTACTTCTTCCGCCGCGACGCGCTGATCGACGTCCTCGCCGTCGACGCCGAAGACGGCAGCTCGGCCCACGACTTCGGCAAGAACATCATCCCGCGGATGCTCCGCGAGGGCGCGCAGATCCAGGTCTACGACTTCGGCACCAACCTCGTGCCCGGCGAGCGCGACGGCACGCTCCCCTACTGGCGCGACGTCGGCACGATCGAGGGCTACTTCACGGCCAACATGGAGGTCCGCAGCTCGCTGCCTGCGGTCAACCTCTACAACCGGCTGTGGCGGATCCGCACCGCGCAGCGCGACTACCCGCCCGCGCGCCTCGTCCGGCACTCGCCCAAGCACCCGGTCAGCGCCGCGGTCGACTCACTGATCTGCGAGGGCACGATCGTGTCGAGCAGCAGCCTCGACCAGGTCATGCTCGGCTACGACTCCTTCGTCCACCCCGGCTGCGAGCTCGAAGACAGCGTGGTGTTCTCGGGCTGCGACATCGGCGAGGGCGCTCGGCTCAAGCGGGTCCTGCTCGACAAGAACTGCGCGGTCGAGGCCGGAACCGAGATCGGCTGGGACACCGCGGCCGACCGCGAGCGCTTCCCCTTTGTCAGCGAGTCGGGCATCGTCGTGCTGCCCAAGGGCACGGTCGTCCCGCGCGAGGGGCCGATCCGGCTGGCCTTCGACATGGCCGAGCTGATGCAGCGCGACCCCGACACCAAGCCGATCATGGCCAAGTTCGAGGGCCGCTACGAGCTCCTCGATCGCGCCCGCCACAGCCACCAATCGTCGGGGCCCCGCTACAAAGATCGATAGCCATGCGCATCCTTCATGTGTCGAGTGAGTGCGCCCCGTGGGCCAAGACCGGCGGGCTCGGAGACGTCGTCGGGGCGCTGCCGAGCGCGCTCGGGCGGGCCGCCAGGGGCGTCGACGCGGCTGTCGTGCTGCCCTACTACCGCGCGGCCAAGCAGGCGCTGGCCAAGCGCAACCTGAGCCCGCGCGACACGGGCGTCGTCGCCGACGTGCAGCTCGGCCCGGCCACGGCGCGGGTCCGATTTCTGCGCCTCGATCAGCCCGGTCGCGCGCCGACCCTGTTCGCGGCCTGCGACTCGGCCTTCGATCGCGACGGTATCTACGGCCACGAAGACGACGTCCTGCGCTTCATCTTGCTGTCGAAGGCGGTCGTCGGCGTCGGCGCGCAGCTCATGGGTGGGCCGATCGACATCCTTCACGCGCACGACTGGCACACCGCGCTGATCCCCGGGCTCGTCGCGACCCACGCCCGCGGTCTGCACCCGCGGGCGCGCACGGTCCTGACCCTGCACAACCTCGTCTACCAGGGCGTGTGCTCCAAGGATCTGCTCCCGCTCACGGGCCTGCCGTGGGACGTGTTCCACCTCGACGCGTTCGAGTGGTACGACCACCTCGGCTTGCTCAAGGGCGGCATCGCCCTGGCCGACGCCGTGACCACGGTCAGCCCGACCTACGCGCGCGAGATCAAGACGCCGGAGTTTGGCGCCAAGCTCGACGGGTTCTTGCGCCGCCAGCGGATCCACGGGCTGCTCAACGGCGTCGACGTTGAAGAGTGGGATCCGGCCACGGATCCGCATCTTGCCGCGCACTACGACGCCGAGCACCTCGACGGCAAGCGGGCGGTTCGGGCCGACTTGCTGCGGATCTGCGACTGGCCCGAGCTGCCCGAGGTCCCGCTGCTTGGTGTGGTCAGCCGCATGACCGTGCAAAAGGGCCTCGACCTCGTCGCAGCGCTCGCGCCCGAGCTCTACGGCCTCCCGGCTCGACTGGTCGTGCTCGGCACGGGCGGGCCGCGGCTCGAGGACTCGTTTCGGCTCGCGGCGCGGCACTACTCGCACAATGTCCGGACGGAGATCGCGTTTGATGTGCCGCTGTCGCACAAGATCATCGCGGGCTGCGACGCGCTGCTGGTTCCGAGTCGCTTTGAGCCCTGCGGGCTCACGCAGATGTATGCGATGCGCTGCGGGACAGTGCCGATCGTCCACGCGACTGGGGGGCTCGCGGACACGGTTCGTGATCCGGGCGACGAGAGGTTGGCCCGGGGCGAGGGCACGGGCTTTGCGTTCGAGCATCCGACGGCTGCGGGGTTGCGCTGGGCGCTCGGGCGGGCGGTGCGGATGTATCGCGCGCAGCCCGAGGGCTGGCGGGCGATCCAGCGGGCGGGGATGCAGCGCGACTGGAGCTGGACGCGTTCGGCGGCGGAGTATCTGCGCCTCTATCGGGCGCTCGGTCGCTGAGGTCACACCACCGCGGGCCGCTCTAGCTCGAGCACGACTAACTGGCACGACCAACTGGGCACGACCAACTGGGCGTGGCTTACTTGGCGGCGGTGGCGGCGGGCAGGGGCTCGTGGATCTGCGCGAGCAATCGCTGGGCCTCGGGATACCCGGGCCGCAGCGCGAGCGCCTTGCCGATCGCGTCTTCGGCCGCCGCGAAGTCGCCGACCTTCCACTCGATCTCCGCCTTCACCGTCCACAGCTGCGGCTCGTTTGGCTGCCAGCGCAGGGCATCGAGGATGTGCCCGCGGGCCACGTCGAGCTGCGGGGGGTCGCGGTCGAGCGCGAGCCGGGCCCGGAGGTAGGCCTCGTAGGCCGCGGGCGCGGGCGCGGGCGACTTGACCAGGACCTGCTCGCCGTCCTCGTCGGTCACGTAGTGGAGCTCGCGGTTGGCGAAGTAGCCGTTGGCCCAGCACCCGCTCGTCAGCGCGAGCGAGGCGGCGAGGACCAGCTTGGTCGCGGAAGCCACCCCGCTATCCTGCCACGTTCGGCGGCCCCGTGCCCATCGCGGCGAGCGCGTGGTAAGAGCAGGGCCATGGCCTACGAAAAAGGGCTCAGCGAGCTCGGCGATGGCTGCTACGCGTACCTTCAACCCGACGGCTCCTGGGGCTGGAACAACGCGGGGCTGATCTGCGACGGCGAGGCCAGCTTGCTGGTCGACACCCTGTTCGATACCCGCCTGACCGCGCAGATGCTCGCGACCATGCGCGACGCGGCCCCAGCGGCGAAGTCGATCGACACGGTCGTCAACACCCACGCCAACGGCGATCACTGCTGGGGCAACCAGCTCGTCCGCGAGGCCGAGATCATCGCCTCGCGCCGGGGCGCCGCGGAGATGTCCGAGATCCCGCCGACGCTGATGGCCAAGCTCGACAAGGTCGCGCGCCTGACCATGCGCATGGGTGCGCTCGGCAAGGGCCTGGGCTGGGTCGCGGGCAAGCTCGGCGTCGAGCTGCTCGCCTCGATCGTCGAGGCCGCGCCCTTCGTGATCGAGGTCTTTGGCGACTTTCACTTCGAGGGCATCGAGCTGGTGTTGCCGACCCGGACCTTCGACGACGCGCTGAGCTTGAAGGTCGGCGACAAGCGCGTCGAGCTGATCGAGGTCGGGCCTGCGCACACCAAGGGCGACGTGATCGTCCACGTGCCCGACGATCGCGTGGTCTACTGCGGCGACATCCTGTTCATCGGCGGCCACCCGATCGTGTGGGAGGGGCCGGTGTCCAACTGGATCGCCGCGTGCGAGCGGATCGAGGCCATGGACGTCGACGCGATCGTGCCCGGGCACGGGCCGCTGACCGACAAGGCCGGGGTCCGGCGCGTGCGCGAGTACCTGAGCTACGTCCACGATCAGGCCCGGCAGCGCTACGACGCGGGCATGGGGGTGTTCGAGGCCGCGAAGGACATCGAGCTCACGGACTACGCGGCGTGGGGCGAGTCGGAGCGGATCGTCGTCAACGTCGACACGCTCTACCGCGAGTTCTCGGGCGCCGGGCCGCGCAAGAGCGCGGTGCCCTGCTTCGCGGCGATGGCCCGGTTCGCGGGCAAGAGTCGCTCGGCGAGCCCGAGCTGAGGGGGCACTCGGGCGGCTCGCGACTTCGGCCAGCGTCTCATGGTGGCGGCTTGAAGGTCAGGGCCGGATCAACTCTTGAGCGTCGCGGGCACCTCGAGTCCGAGGGTCAGCGCGCGCGCGGCCATGAACACCAACAGCGCCAGCCACAGCATCTGCGGCCCACCCCCGCCGTAGCGAGCCCACAGCGCGAGCGGCAAGAAGCCCAGCGCGAACGACAGCAACATCGCCCGCGCCAAGGTCGGCCCGGCGGTCAGCCCGATGAAGTAGCCGTCGAGGACATAGGCGACCGCGCCGAGCAGCAGCACGAGGACCAGCCAGCCGCGCGCGTCGGTGACCGCCGCGAGTAGCTCGGGCTGGTCGGTCAGCAGCACGAAGAGCTGCGGAAACGCGATGAACGCGAGCGCGAAGCCGCCCGCGGTAGCGAGGCCCCAGCGCAGCGCGAGCGCCAGCAGCCGGCGAAGGCTGGGCTTGTCATCGCGGCCCTTGAACACCCCCGCGAGGCTCTCGGTCGCGTGGGCGAAGCCGTCGATGAAGTAGCTGGCCAGGCCGAGGACGCGCAAGAGCACGGCGTTGGCGGCGAGCAGCGTGGACGAGAAGCTGGCCGAGAAATTTGTGAACAGCGCGAACGCGGAGATCAGCGCGAGCGTCCGCAGCCAGATGTGCCGCCCGAGGTTAGCGATCGGCCGCAGGTGCGCCCAGCCCAACACCGCGCCGGTCGGCTCGTCGCTGCGGGTCTCGGCCCACGCCCGCCAAACGATCGGCGCCGCGGTCAGCAGCGCCAAGTATTGGCTGCCCATCGTCGCCCACCCGGCCCCGGCGGCGCCCCAGCCGAGCTTCACGATCAACACATAGTCCAGGACCACGTTGGCGCCGTTGGCCACGATCGCCATGATCAAGATCGGCCGCGTCCGCTGGAGGCCCAGGAGCCAGCCCATCACGCAGAAGTTGAGCAGGACCGCGGGCGCGGCCCAGATCCGCGCGTCGTAGTAGGCCCGGGCGGCGAGCTCGACGGCGGCCTCGCCCTCGAGCAGCGCGAACGAGAGCCAGCCGATCGGGGCTTGGATCGCTAGCAGCACGGTCGAGAACACGAGCGCGAGCACGCCCGCGCGCAGCAGCAATGCTCGGGACTCGCCGAGCTGTTCGCGGCCGAAGGCCTGGGCGGTCAGGCCGGTCGTGCCCATGCGCAGGAAGCCGAACGACCAGTAGAGGAGATCGAAGATCACGCCGCCGAGGGCGACCCCGGCGAGGGGATCGAGCTCGTCGAGGTGGCCGAGGATCGCGGTGTCGACGAGGCTCGCGATTGGGACCATCAACGACGCGGCGATGCTCGGGAGCGCGAGCTGTGCGAAGCGGTGGCGTAGGCTTTTTGTGACCCCCACTGGTGGGCTGGACTCTGCCACGCGTTGTTCGGCGTGGAAACTGGACTCATGGTTCTCGTTTTTTCGTCTCAGAGTCCTCGTTTTGATCTTTAGATCATGAAGACCGGCCTCAGAGTCCTCATTTTGATCTTTAGATCACGTGCTCGCAAAACTCGGCGGAGGAAGACCGGCCTCAGAGTCCTCATTTTGATCTTTAGATCACGTGCTCGCTGAGGAAGACCGGCCTCAGAGTCCTCATTTTGATCTTTAGATCACGTGCTCGCAAAACTAGACGTCGAGTTCTAGTTTCGATGCTCCGATCAGAAGAATTCCTGCAACTCCGTAGTCCGGGGCCCGACAAGCTCCGCGTGGCCTCCTCCGCGCAAAAACAAGCCAGCGCCGCCCGCCGGGCCAAAAATCGGGCCCGTGGGCAGGCTCGAACATACCCGCGGGTGCGCGCGCGGCCGATTTACTCGGGCAGCAGCTGCAAGATCACCCGGCGCTGTCTTGGCCGCTTGCTGCTGCTGTCGCCGGGTGTCAAGGCCGAGGAACTCGCCAACTTCATCGGCTATTGCCTCGCCTACGCGGCCGCGCTCCATGGGATCGAGGTTCACGCGAGCGTGTGGATGTCGAACCATCACCACACGGATGTGACCGATCCGCACGGCAACCTCGTGCCCTTCAAGCAGCTCCTGCACAGCTTGATCGCCCGAGGCCGCAACGCGCGGCTCGGGCGGTACGACACCTTCTGGAGCGGTGATGCCGCTTGCGATACGCGGCGACCCACGGATGACGAGTCGCTGGCCGATCTCGTGTACACCCTGACGAACCCTGTCAAGGACGGGCTCGTGAAGTGGGGGCGGCTGTGGCCGGGGTTTACGACCATCGACTGGCGCTTCGGCGAGACGCGGACCTTCAAGCGGCCCGACTGGCTTTTTGACGAGGGCGGCGAGATGCCTGAGGAGGTCTCGTTGACGCTCGTTCGGCCGCCGATCTTCCCCGCGCTCGACGACGAAGAACTCTACGCCAAGCTGATGACCCAGGTCCGTCAGCGCGAGGTCGAATTCCAGCGAGAGTTCCGCGAAAAGGGACGCCGATTCATGGGGCTGCGCAAGCTTGCCCGGCAGGGCTGGAATCAGGCGCCGCGGAGCTTCGAGGAGCGATTCACGGTTGCGCCGAGGTGGGCGAGCTCGAGCAAGTGGTTGGTGCTGGCGCAACTGCAGCGGGACCGCGAGTGGGAGCGGCAATACGCGGCCGCGCGGACGTTGCTGCTAAGGGGCGAGTCGGCGGTGTTCCCTGCGGGGACCTACTGGATGCGACACTTCGCGGGTGTCGCCGTGGCAGCGCAGTCGCCCTAGCGAACAGGGCATAGGAGAGGGCGGGGTCGCGTGGGGCCATCCCGGCGTCGTGTATTGGTTCGGTGGGGGCGAGGCGGGTGTAGATGGGCGCGCCTTAGCGAAAATCGGGCTGAGTCGCGCGATATTGCGCTTGGGGTGGAGTGTCGGCTGGGTTTGAGAGCCGGCCCGGACCTCGGCAAGCGCGTTGGAAGACAAAGACTCTCAGTCCGGATCCCTTGGGCATTAAGACTCTCAGTCCGGATCCCTTGGATTTGGAAGACAAAGACTCTCAGTCCGGATCCCTTGCCTTAAAGCGGAATATTACCATGCTTCTTAGGCGGATTCTCCTGCCGCTTATTCCGCAACAAACCAAAACTATCCACCAACACCCGCCGAGTCTCACGCGGCATGATCACCCGATCCAAAAACCCAAATTCCGCAGCCTTATACGGACTCGCAAACAGCCGCCGATAATCCGCGATCAGCCGAGCCCGCTCCCCTTCAGGATCCTCAGCCCCCGCGATCTGCCGCCTAAAGATAATATTCACCGCCCCCTCAGCACCCATGACCGCGATCTCCGCCGTCGGGTAAGCAAGGTTGATATCCCCCCGGATGTGCTTCGACGCCATGACATCATACGCGCCACCATAGGCCTTGCGCGTAACCAGGGTGACCTTCGGCACGGTCGCCTCCGTAAACGCGTAGAGCAGCTTGGCGCCATGGCGGATAATGCCGCCGTACTCCTGCTCCGTCCCGGGCAAGAACCCAGGCACATCGACCAAGGTCAAAAGCGGCGTGTTAAACGCGTCACAGGTCCGGACGAAGCGGGCAGCCTTGACCGAGGCGTCGATGTCGAGGCAGCCCGCGAGGACCAGCGGTTGGTTGGCGACCACGCCGACCGGGTGCCCGTCGATCCGCACGTAGCCGACGACGATGTTCTTGGCGTGGTGCTCCTGGATCTCGAGGAACACCCCGTCGTCGGCGATCGACTCGATCAGCGTGCGGATGTCGTAGGGCTTGTTGGGGTTCTCGGGCACGAGCGAGGCCAGCTCCTCGCATACGCGATCGGTCGGATCGCTGGTCTCGCGCGTCGGCGGCGGCTCCATGTTGTTGCTCGGCATGAACCCGAGCAGCTCGCGGGTCAGGGCCAGGGCCGCGGCCTCGTCGGCGCACGCGAAGTGACCGACGCCGGACTTCTCGTTGTGGGTCATGGCCCCGCCGAGGGCCTCCTTGGTCACCTCTTCGTGGGTCACCGTCTTGATCACGTCGGGCCCGGTGATGAACATGTAGCTCGACTTCTCGACCATCAGCACGAAGTCGGTCAGCGCGGGCGAGTACACGGCCCCGCCCGCGCACGGGCCGAGGACGACCGAGATCTGCGGGACGACCCCGGAGCTGAGCACGTTGCGCTTGAAGATCTCGGCGTAGCCGCCGAGCGCGGCCACGCCCTCCTGGATGCGGGCGCCGCCGCTGTCGTTGAGCCCGATCACCGGGGCCCCGACCTCCATGGCCTTGTCCATGACCTTGCAGATCTTCTCGGCGTGGGCCCAGCCGAGGCTGCCGCCGAACACGTCGGGGCGCTGGGCGAACACGAACACCCGCCGGCCGTCGATCGTGCCGTAGCCGGTCACGACGCCGTCGCCGTAGGTCTGCTTTTGCTGCATGCCAAAGTCGGCGCACTGCGAGGTCACGAAGCGATCGAGCTCGACGAAGCTGCCAGCGTCGAGCAGCAGCTCGATCCGCGCGTGGGCGCTCTGACGCCCGGCGCCCTCGAGCTTGGTCAGCGCGGCGGCGGACTTTTGCTCGAGCTTGGCGACCGCCTCGGCGCCCGCGCGGGCCTGGATCGGACCGCCACCGAGCCTGGCGACACGCTCGCGGACTTCGAGCTTGGCGACGGGATCTTGCGGTGCTTGCGGTGCTTGCGTGTCGGGGTCGTCGGCCATCGGCGGGACTGTACGCAGCCCACGGCCACACGCAAACCCTCCTGGGGTTCCCACCCGGGCCATGGCACACTGGCGGACCATGGCCTTCGCTCATGTCCCCCTCGAGGACGCGCAGCTCGGTCCCGTCGCCGCGAAGTTCGTGGGCGAAGGGGCGCCCGCGAAGATGCGCAAGATGGCCGCGGCTGGCCTCGCCCCGCTGCCGCCGCGGGACATGCTCGTCGCGCTCTATCAGCTGTGGGTCGCCAACGACGAGGGCTCCGACGCGGCCGGCAAGACCGTCGAGGGGCTGCCAGACGCGGTCCTCAACGGCGCGCTCACCGACAAGCTGCTGCCGCCGGGGGTCCTCGACCTGCTCGGCCGCAAATTCGCTCGCAACGAGAAGGTCCTGGCGCTGGTCGTGCGCCACCCCAAGGTCGACGACGAGACCCTCATCGGCATCTCGCGCGTGTGCCCCGAGACGATCTGCGACATCCTGGCCGACAACGAG
This sequence comes from Enhygromyxa salina, assembly GCF_002994615.1. GTDB lineage: Bacteria > Myxococcota_A > Polyangia > Nannocystales > Nannocystaceae > Plesiocystis > Plesiocystis salina_A. Next base: position 104,846 of record NZ_PVNK01000108.1, read on the forward strand.
ACCCGCTGGCTCGCGACCCCAGGCATCGTCTCGGGCCTGTACCAGAACCGCCACTGCCGCATGAGCGTGATCCACCGGATGATCGAGCTCGGCGAGCGCCAGGGCGTCGAGCTCGGGCTCCCGGCGATGGAGGAGATCCGCCTGGCCCTGGCCGAGAGCGGGCCCGTCGACGAGAGCCGCGACCAGGCCTTCAAGGCCCTGCACACGACCGAGAAGGTCGCCGAGGCCGAGGCCGCGGCCCTCGACCTGCTCGGCGCCGCCGACGTCGACGACGAGCTCGAGCTCCCGGAGCTCGACGACGACGACGCGGAGATCTACGAGGGCCCGCTGCCCGGCGAGGAGGACGGCGCCGAGGCCGAGGCCGAGGCCAAGCCCGAGATCCGCGAGCAGGACAAGCAGCCCCCGAGCAAGGAGAGCCGCATGCATCAGATCTCGAAGATGCGCCCGCTCGAGAAGATCCGCACCGCGCTGCTCGGCGACAAGTACGACCGCTCGCTGCTCGTCCGCGACTCCAACAAGACCGTGGCGATGGCGACGATCCGGTCGCCCAAGATCCGCGACAGCGAGGCCGTGGCCTACGCCGCCAACCGCTCCTTGCCCCATGAAGTCATCACCTACATCTCCAACCGCCGCGAGTGGATCAAGCTCTACACGGTCAAGCTCAACCTGGTGATGAACCCCAAGACGCCGCTCGCGCGCTCGATGAGTCTGCTGGCCTTCCTCAACCGCAACGACATCCAGAAGGTCGCGCGGTCCAAGGGCATCCCGTCAGCGCTGGCCACGGCCGCGAAACGTAAGATGCAAGCTCGACGTTGAACCTGTCAGTGTCAGCTCTTCGCGCGGCCCTCGAACGCTACGGGGGCATCCTCGTCCGACCCCGGGCGACCCTCGCGGGCCTCGGTCCGGGTGAGGGCCGCCGCGACTGGTGGGTGCTCGCGGGGTTGTTCGTGCTCGGCAGCCAGATCGAGCACCTGGCCGAGTCCGTCGCGCGCTATCAGGTCTTCCGCAGCTTCTGGCTGCTGGTCAACGGCTTCGCGCTCGCGCTCTTGACCCCGCTCTTGGTCGGGCTGGTGGTCGAGAGCATCGTCGGGGCCGCGCGCAGCCGCTATCGCCACTTGCCCCTGGTCGCGCTGGTCCTGGTCGCGACGGTGGCCAACCTCTTGCGCCAACAGGGCGTGGTCATCCCGGGGCCGCGCTACCTGCCCGAGATGCTCGGCGCGGCGTGGGCCGCCGGGCTCGGGGTCTGGATCCGCAAGGCGATGCCCGCCGAGGACGCGGGCGGCGCGGACCAAGACAAGGAGAAGGTCGAGACCTCGAGGGACGCGGCGGAGGTGAGCCATGAGTGACCCGCGCGAAGGATCTCGTCTGGGCTTGGTCGTCGGCGCGCTCGTCGTCGCGCTGACGCTGCTCTCGGGCGCCCGCGACCTCGGGCTCGGTCTCGACAATTGGGCCAGCTACACCCCCGTTACGCCGGGTGATCCGCTGCCCGAGTTCGCCGTGCAGCTCGACGACGGCAGCTCGCTGAGCTCCGCGGACCTCGAAGGGCAGGTCTCGCTGCTGGTGTTTTGGGCCACGTGGTGTCACGCCTGCGGGCTCGAGATGCCGACGGTCGTCGAGATCGACCAGCGCTACGCAGAGCGAGGCGGCGAGGTCCGCGTGTACGGCGTCAACCGAGACAGCGGCGCGCCGGCGGAGCGCCGGGCCTTGGTCGAGCCCTACGCCGCCAGCAAGGGCATGGACTTCGCGCAGATCTACGACGACGGCCAGCTCGCGCAGGCGTTCGGGGTCGAGCAGATCCCCTACATGGTCCTGGTCGACAAGCGCGGGGCCATTCGCTCGCTGCACCTCGGCCAGGTCAGCGAGCGAAAGCTGCGCGGGGAGATCGACGCGCTCCTCGACGAGTGACCGCCCGGGACTCGAGCGATCTCAGCCGCCCGCCATGGCGAACACCTCGCCCCGCAAGTACTCGTGCTCGAGCGCTGCGTCCCGTCCGAAGGCGCAGCACTCGGCGTGGGTCATCCGCCCGGCTGGGGCCTGCGCGCTCACGGTGTGAGCAGGTCGCAGGAAGCCATCGAGCTCGCTCATTTCAGATGCAGCAGCGCCGTGTGGGCGGCGACCAGCTCTTTGAGCGCGGCGTCGAGCTCGGGGTCCTTCGCCGCGGCCATGACGAGGTCGAGCTGCACGAGGCTCATGTTGTTCGAGTTCTCGCGCAGGCCCTCGCTGATCTTCGTGACGGCCTCATCGCTGACCTGAAAGCCGCGGACCTCGGTGACCGCGAGCATCTTGGGCTCGAGCTCGGCCTTTCGGCTCTCGAACAGCGCGCGGGCCTCGGCGACGGCGGCCTTCTTGTCCTCGCCCTCCCTGATCATGCTGACCATCTCGTTGGTCAGCTCGGTGACCTCGTCGATGGTCTCGTTGACGAGCTCGTCCTTCGAGCAGGCGGAGACGGTCAGCGCCAGCGCGAGGAGCAGGGCGCACACAGCGGGAGGCAGCGAACGAACTCGGGCGCGCATGGGCGGAGGGTAGCGTTTTCACCCGCGTTGACGGCGCGAGCGCAGGCTCGCCGATCTGCGAACGCTCACACACGTGGCGTGACGAGCCGCTCGAGCGCAGCCTCGGTCAGAAGCCGCCGCCCTCGCCGTACTCGGGCGCGGGGTTCTCGAACCGGGTGTGCTTCTTCATGAAGGTCAGGTGGACCGTGCCGATCGGGCCGTTGCGCTGCTTGCCGATGATGACCTCGGCCTTGTTCTCGACCTCGCGCCGCTTCTCTTCGGGGCTGTCGGCGTTGAGGTAGCGCTCCTCGCGGTAGATGAACATGATCACGTCGGCGTCCTGCTCGATCGCGCCAGACTCGCGCAGATCCGAGAGCTGGGGGCGGTGATCGGCGCGCGAGTCGACGGCGCGGTTGAGCTGCGAGAGCGCGATCACGGGGACCTTGAGCTCCTTGGCGAGCGCCTTGAGCCCGCGAGAGATCTCGGAGATCTCCTGCTCGCGCGAGTCGTAGCGGGCCTTGCCGCCGCGCGCGAGCTGGAGGTAGTCGATCATGACCAGGCCGAGGCCCTTGTGGTTGGCGGACGGATCGTCGGGATCGGGGTCGGGGAAGATCGTCCGGTCGTCTCGCCAGCGGCGGGCGCGGGCCCGGACCTCGAGGATGCTCGGCGCGGCGGTGTCGTCGATGTACAGCGGCGCGTTGGAGATGCGGTCGGCGGCGGCGATCAGGCCGCGGAAGTCCTGCTCCATCATCCGGCCGCCGCGGCGCAGCTGGGCGTAGTCGACCTTGGCCTCGCTGCACAGCACGCGCTCGATCAGCTGGGTCGCGCCCATCTCGAGCGAGAAGAACAGGACCGGGAAGCGACCGGGGCGCTGCTCGGGCGGCGCGTTGGTGTACTTCGCCGGCAGGATGCAGGCGTTTTGGGCCAGGTTGAGGGCGAACGCGGTCTTGCCCATCGAGGGGCGCGCCGCGATGATGATCAGATCGCTGGGCTGGAGGCCCGCGGTCATCTCGTCCATCTGGGTGAAGCCGGTCGAGACCCCGGTGATCGGGTCGGTCTGGCGCTGGCGCTCGGTGATGCCCTGGAAGACCTCGAGCATCAGCTCGCGCGAGCTTCGGTAGGTGCTCTTGCGCCCGCGCTCGTTGACCTTGAGGACCCGCTGCTCGGCCGTGTCGATGTAGGCCCGGGCGTCCTCGAGCTCCTCCATGCCCTCCTCGTAGATCTCGCGGGTCGTGACGACGAGGTTGCGGATCTGGGCGGCCTCGAGGATCAGCTCGGCGTGGGCCTTGATGTTGTGGGCGGTGGCGTAGCGGTCGAGGCGGGCGAGGCCCTCGATCCCGCCGACGAGCTCGAGCTCGCCGGTCCGACGAAGCTGGGCCTCGAGGGTGATCACGTCGATCGGCTCGCCGCGCTCCTCGAGCATCCGCATGCCGCGGAACACCGCCTGGGCTCGGGGCTGGTAGAAGTCGTCCTCGGTCACGTGCTCGAGCACGTCGTTGAGCGCCTCGCGGCCGCGCAACAAGATGCCGCCGAGGACTGCGTTCTCGGCTTCGGGGCGATGGGGGAGGGTGCGCTGTGAGGCCATGGCTGACCGGGGCTGACCGGGTCCGATAGAGTAGTCTGTGGGTCGCCGCGGGGGCAGCGGCAAAGCACAGGAGCTGGTGGGAGTTTGTCACTGGGGCCTCGAAGGCGGTGCTCTGTCCTGGATCATGGGGGTTCTATGCACGTAGCAGCTGTATGCCCCGGCATATGTGCAAGCTCTCAGAGTAAAGTCGCTGGCGCGAATGGCGCGATGTTTTCGTCAGGCGATCGGACATACGCGCGGCTGGCGATGGGCGCCGTGGCCCTCCCGTGATAGGTTCACGCCGCATGGCGCGAGTGCCCGAGAGGATCGGCCACTACGAAATCCAGGGCCTTCTGGGTAAGGGGGCGATGGGTGAGGTCTACGAAGGCCGCGACCCCAACCTGGATCGTCGAGTGGCGCTCAAGGTTCTGGGCCGCAAGCACCAGGAGTCTTCGGAGTTCAAGGAGCGGTTCCTCCGCGAGGGCCGCTCGCTGGCGGCGATGAACCACGTCAACGTGGTTCAGGTCTACTTCATCGGCGAGTTCGAAGGCCGGCCCTTCCTGGCCATGGAGTTCCTCGACGGCGAGGACATCGGCGGGCTGATCAAGAAGAACGGCCCGCTGCATCCGGGCGACGCGGCCGAGGTCGTGCGCCAGTCGTCGGTCGGCTTGCTCGAGGCCAAGCGCGCCGGGGTCGTCCACCGCGACGTCAAGCCCTCGAACCTGGTCGTGACCAAGGCCGGCGAGGTCAAGGTCACCGACTTCGGCCTGGCCAAGGCGCTGCAAGAAGACCTCTCGATCACGGCGACCGGCGTGTTCGTCGGCACGCCCGACTACCTCGCGCCCGAGCAGGCCATGGGCGAAGACGTCGACTCGAGCGCCGACGTCTACGCGCTCGGCTGCTCGCTCTATCACATGTGCACGGGCAGCCCGCCGTTTCGCAAGGGCGGCGCCGACGACCACTACACCGCCGTGGTCCGTCGTCACCTCAAGGCCGAGCGCCCGGTGCTCAAGACCCAGATCGCCAACTTCGACGAGCCGCTGAGCGATCTGTGCCGCCGGATGATGAGCCGCCGGCCCGACGTCCGCCCAACCCTCGAGGAGCTGATCGAGCACCTCCCGGCCATTACGGCGAGGATCGGCGGGCAGATCCCGCCGCGCCACGCCGCGGTCGAGATCGCGACCGAGGTCCCGTCGGCGGCGCCCGAGCCCGCGGCGTCGAACGTCGAGGATGCCCGGGGCGAGGCCGCGGCCGCCAGCAAGAAGACCTGGGCGATCGCAATCGTGATCGGGATCGTGATCGGCGTGGTCGTCTCGCTGATCACGATGATGATGGTGAGCAAGTGAAGATCGAGCTCGACCGGGGGCTCGCGCCGTAGCGATGCCGAGTGACACGGTTGGCGCCGGGGCTGTTTCGCCGGGCCAGATCGCCGCGGCCGCGACCGCGCTGATGCCCGAGTTGTTCGAGGAGATCGCCCTCGCGGCCGACAGCCTGGCCGACGATCTCGCCGAGCGCCTGGGCATGGTCGCGTGGGAGCGCGAAGAGCAGATTGGGGCGGCGCAGCGCCGACTGATCGAGCTCCGCGCGCGCCGCTTTCATCGCTTTGGCGGCGACCCGGCCCTGGTTCGGGAGCTCCGCGAGCAGCCGCTCGAGGCGCTCGAGCTGGCCTGGCGAGCGCTGCGGCGGGGTCGTCGAGTCCACGTCGAGTCCGAGGTCGGGGCGTGCCCGGGCGTGTTTCGTCTCCTGCGCAACATGTCGGATCGCCTCGAGCCCGGGGTCCTGACGGTCTCGGCGCCGGGGATCCTCGATCACGCCCACGCGGATTGGCAGGCGATCGGCGTCCGGCGACGCAGCGAGCGGGTCGCGTTGGTCCAGGCCGACGCCGACCGCGAGCTCGCGGCCTACGTGCTCGCGCGGGGCTGCCTGCGCCGAACCGGCTTCGACCCTCGCGTGGTTCACCGCGTGATCGTGGTCGGCCGGAGCGAGCGGCTCGAGCGGACTCTGCGACGGCTGTGGATCGGCGCCCGCATGGGTCCCGTCGATGACGAGCACGCCTTCGCCGGCCCCGTCGACGAGCCCCGGGCCGAGCGCTTCTTGGCCGTCGAAGCGGCCTGGCGCGCCCGCGAGCAGGTGACCACCTTGTGCCCGGGCGGCCGCCTCGAGCGGGCCGACGCCCTCGGCCAGTGCTTCTTGGCCCCCGCGCTGTTCCGCGTCCCGAGCCCAGCCCAGGGGGGCGAGCTCCCGACAGGCGACCCCGAGCCCTGCGGCCCGATGCTCATCGTCTACCCGGCCCGGACCTCGGCCGAGGGCGAGGCGCTGCTCGATCACTTCGCCCCCCGCAACCAGGGCCGCCTTCGCTTCGGCGAAAAACCCCGCGACCTGAGCCTGCGCTCGATCGACGGCCAGATCCATGGCGCCCTCCTCGTCGAGCGCCTGCCCCCCGGGCTCCCCGAGCCGCGGCCCTAGCAGCCCGGGGTGCAAGCACCCCGGGCTGCTAGGGGGCTGGCTGTTCTTGACCCCCACAGGCGTCAGCGACGCTGCCGCGACCCGAGCCTCGTGACCAGCTCGTAGATCGCGTAGATCGCGAGGGGCACCGCGAGGCCCGGGAGCAGCTTGAACACATCGTCGGCCAGGCTCGACGCGCCCCACGAGAACACGGTCAGCACGCCAGCCGCCATCATCACCAGCGCGACCGGAGCCGAGGGCACGCGGCCCATGACCCGCAAGATCAACAGCGGGCCGAGGCTCGCCCCGAGCGCCGACCAGGCCCCGAGCACCAGGGCGAACACGCCGTCGCTGGCCGACAGCGCGATGGTCAGCGCCAAGGCTGTGACCGCGAGCGTGGCCAGCTTGGACGCCGGATAGGAGTCGCGCAGCGTTGGCGCGATGTCCTGGGTGACGGCCGCCGAGCACGCGAGGATCTGCGAGTCTGCGGTCGACATGGTCGCCGAGAAGATCCCGGCCAGCATCAGGCCGACGAGGACCTCGGGCATCAGCGCGAGCGTCAGCCGCGGGAGGGCGCTCTCGGCCGCCTGGGCCAGGCCATCGGGCGCCGCGCCGACGAGCAAGTCGGGCAGCAGGACCCGGGCGTAGAGCCCGGCGCCGACCGCCGCGACGCTGAAGGGGACGAACCACAGATAGTAGATCCTCCGCGCCCGCGGGATCTCTTCGGCAGACGAGATCGCCATGCTGCGGATCAAGATGTGCGGCTGACCGACGGCGCCGAGACCCCCGGCGACGAAGCCCAGGAAGTAGAGCCCGAGCCCGAAGCGGAGCTCGGCCGGTCGCCAGCGGACGAGGGGCGGATCGATGGCCTCGAGGCTTGCGAACAGCTGGGGCGGCCCGCCGGCCCGGTTCATCGCGAGCGCGAGCAGCAAGGCCATCGAGGCCAGCATCACGATCGACTGGGCCGCGTCGGTCCAGATCGAGGCTCGGAGGCCGCCGGAGAAGCAGTAGAGCGCGACGATCACCGCCCCGATACTCGCGCCGAGGCGCAGGTCCCAGCCGAACAGCACGTTCAAGGCGGTGCTCCCGGCCGCGAGCTGGGCGGCTGCGTAGCCGCCCAGAAACAGGAAGGTCAGCGCGCCCGTGACGACCACGGTCGGGCGCACGACCGAGCCGTTGTCGCGGGTCCCGAGCAGGGCCGGGACCGAGGCGAGCTCGAGCCGACCCGAGAGCGCGCGGACCCGGCCGTGCACCCACATCCAGACCACGAGGTCGCCGAGGATCCAGCCGAGCTGCAGCCACACCGCCTGGACGCCGAAGCGGTAGGTGAAGCCCAACAGGCCGATGAACATGAAGCCGCTGTTGTTGGTCGCGACGCTCGACAGCGCCGTCAGCCACGGGCTCACGCTGCGCCCGGCGATCAGGTAGTCGGTGCTCGTCGGTTGCCGGCGCCGAGCCGAGAGCAGGCCGATCAGCGTGAACGCCAGCAGGCACAGCCCGAAGCTCGCGATGATCGTGGTCATCGGCGCGCGATCGAGGCTGCCTCGCGCTCGGCCAGAAACTCGGGCCGCGGCGGCAGGCCGCAGTAGGGCGCGCGCAGCCGATTCTCGACGCTGTTGTAGACCAAGAACACGTTGTGGCGGGGGAAGGGCGAGAGGTTGCCGGTCGAGCCGTGCATGGTGTTGGAGTCGAAGAACACGACCGTGCCCGCGGGCCCCGTGGCCTCGACGATCTCGCCGGCCTCGGCGAGCGAGGTCAGGGCCTGGGGGTCAGGCACGCCGTAGCGCTGGGCCACGAGCGACTGCTTGTAATGGTTGGCTGGGGTCTCGCCAGCGCAGCGGACGTAGCGGCGGTGCGAGCCGGAGATCAGCATCAGCGGCCCGTTGATCGAGCTGTTGTCGGTCAGCAGGACCGAGGCGCTCATGGCCCGCATCTGGGCCATGCCGTCCTCCATGTGCCAGGTCTCGAAGTCCGAGTGCCAGTAGAACTCGCGGCCTTCGAAGCCGGGCTTGAAGTTGATGCGCGACTGGTGGATGTAGACCTCGCTGGCGAGGATCTGGCGGGCGACGTCGGCGAGGCGCGGATCGGCGGCGAGCTGGGCGAAGATCGCCCCATCGCCATGAAGATCGCGATGAACCCGGAAGATCGAGCGGATCGCCCCGCTGTCGGGCTCGGTGATCACGTCGTCGCGGGCGCGCAGGCCCGGTCGCGCGCGCAGCTGGGCGGCTCGCTCGCGCAGGGCCTCGACTTCGTCGGCGCCGAGCAGCTCGGGCCAGACCAAGAAGCCCTGGGCGCGGAAGCTGTCGAGCTGCTCGGAGGACAGCGGCCCGGGCCGCTGACCCCAGCAGATCGGGTCGCTTCGCTCGATGATCTCCCACCCGTGACCGCGCGAGCGGTAGGGATCGCTTGCTGTCATGACGGGGTCGCTCCGGGTCTGGACTTCAACCGTGGGATCTCAGTCGATCAGGGGATACGCGCCGGTCGCGTCGTGGACCTCGGGTCCGGCGAGCGGCGGGTTGAACACGCAGACCATGCGCAGCTGGGTTCGGGCCTCGAGCAGGTGCTTGTCGTGTTGATCGAGGGCGTAGACCGTGCCGGGCTCGATCTTGATGACCTCGCCGCTGCCGACGACCGTGACCGTACCCTCGCCCTCGATGCAGTAGACCGACTCGAGGTGGTTGGCGTAGTGCATCTCGGTCCGGGTCCCGGCCTTGATCAGCGTATCGTGGAGCGAGAAGCCCATGCCCTCGTCGCGCAGCAGCAGCCGGCGGCTGATCCAGGTCTCGCCCGAGACCACCCGGTCGTCGGGGAGCTCGTTCAGGCGACGGACGATCATGGTTGGACCGCCAGTTCGGGCTTGGGCTGCTCGACCCGCCGCCGCTCGCGGTCGGGCTTGCGCTTGGATGTGCGCCCGTCGCCCCGGGCGATGGCGGACGCGACGACCTCGCCAATGATGTCGAGGCCGCGCTCGAGCTCGGCCTCGGTGATCGTCAGCGGCGGCAGCAGCTTGAGGACCTCGTCGTGGGCGCCGGAGGTCTCGATCAGGAGCCCGCGCCCGAAGGCCTCGCGCGACGCGAGGCCGGCCACGGCCGCGCGCGAGCCGAAGTCGAGGCCCCAGATCAGCCCGCGGCCACGGACCTCAGCGTCGAAGCGCTCGGCGATCGCACCGAGTCGCTGGCGAACCAGCTCGGCCTTGCGATCGACCGCTCGCGTCAACGCGTCGTCTCGCCAATAGCGGTCGAGGGCGGCTGTCGCTGTCACGAACGCGAGGTTGTTGCCGCGGAAGGTGCCGTTGTGCTCGCCGGGCTTCCACACGTCGAGCTGCGGGCGAAACAAGGTCAGCGCGAAGGGCAGGCCATAGCCCGAGAGCGACTTCGACAGGCACACGATGTCGGGCTCGACGCCGAGGGTCTCGAAGCTGAAGAAGGGCCCGGTCCGTCCGCAGCCGACCTGCACGTCATCGATGATCAGCAGGGCCGCGTGGCGGTGAGCGAGGTCCGCGAGCCGCCGGAGCCACGCGGGCGAGGCGAGGTTGACCCCACCCTCACCCTGGACGGTCTCGACGATGAAGGCCGCCGGGGCGTCGACGCCGCTCGAGGGGTCGTCGAGCAGGCGCTCGACGTAGTCGAGGGTGTCGACGTCTTCGCCGAGGTAGCCGTCGAAGGGCATGCGGTCGACGCCGCCGAGGGCCAGGCCTGCGCCGTGGCGCTTGCCCGCGTTGCCGGTCGTCGCGAGCGAGCCCAGCGTCATGCCGTGGAAGCCCCGGGTGAAGGACGCGACCTTGGCTCGACCGGTGACCTTGCGCGCCAGCTTGAGCGCCGCCTCGACCGAGTTGGTCCCGGTCGGGCCGGGGAACATCGTCTTGTAGTCGAGGTCGCGCGGCCCGAGCACGAGCGCGGCGAAGCGCTCGAGGAAGTTGCACTTGGCCTCGGTCGCCATGTCGAGGCTGTGGGTCACGCCGCCAGCTTCGATGTAGTTGAGCAGCGGGGCCTGGAGGTGGCGGTTGTTGTGGCCGTAGTTGAGCGCGCCAGCGCCAGCGAAGAAGTCGAGGTAGGCCCGGCCTTGGCGGTCGAAGAGCTCACTGCCCTCGGCCCGGGCGAACACCTTGGGGAACGAGCGGCTGTAGCTGCGGACCTCCGACTCTAGGGTTTCGATGGTTCGATTCATGGTGTCGTCTGCTTTCGTAGGGGACCAATGCGGTAGAGCGGCTCGGGCTCGTGCTCGAGCGGACCGAAGTCGGCGGACTCGAAGCCTGGCGCGCGCTCGCAGGCGACGCCGCGCTCGCGGGCGAAGCCGAGAAACAGGCGCGCCGAGGCCTGGTTGGAGGTTCCGACGGTGGCCTCGAGGAAGGTCGCGTCTGCGGCGTCCGGGAGCTCGACGAGTTGGTGGAGCAGGCGCTTGCCGAGGCCCGCGCCGCGGGCGTCCGCGCGCACGCCGATCTGCCACACGAACACCGCCTCGGGCCGCGTCGGCGGGCGGTAGCCCAGCGCGAAGCCGACCAGCTCGCCGTCGCGCTCGGCGACCACACAGGTGCCGGCGAAGTGCGTGGACAGCAGCAGGTAGGCGTAGCAGGTGTTGGGCTCGAGCACGCCCGATTCGCGGACCAGGGCCCAGATCGCCGCGCCGTCTGCGACCCTCGGCCGGCGCAGGGAGAGCTCGCTCGCGGAGCCCGAGCTGGTTTGGGCGGTGGCGCTCATCGGCGCGCCGCCCTCGGGCTCGGGGTGGACAGGCGCGCGTGATCGTTTTGGCCCTGGAGCTCGATCCAGGCCGGCCCGGGTGGCTTGACTCCGTCGACCTCGTCGAACACCGCCGCGTGCATCACACGGACCAGGTCTCGGGCCGCGGCCGCGTCGACGACGTAGCTGACGTGGGTGTCGTCGGCGGCGTGGCTGAACAGGTGGACGGAGGGCTCACCGAGCAGCAGCAGGGCGGTGGCGAGGCGGGGCAGCTCGGTGCTGACGCTGGTGCCCGCGATGCTGACGCAGGCGACGTCGCGGATGATCGAGGGCACGCAAAATTGCTCGAGCTCCTCGAGCAGCTCGTTCACGCGTGCGCTGGCCCCGGGCAGCGCGGCGAGGTCGATCGTCGCGCGGATCTCGGCTGGGGAGCTCGAGATCAGATCCATGGACAGGCCGCGGTTGCGAAAACAAGCCGAGACCTCGGCCATGAACCCGACCGGCTGCCAGTCGCGAGGCCGGCGCATGCGGATCAGGCACAGGCTCGAGCGCGAGCTGATCATCTTGATTCCGGAGCGCGTGAACTCGGGCCCGGCGCCGATCAGGGTGCCGGGGACCTCGGGCCGATCGGTCCACCGAATACCCAACAAGATCCCCGCCGCGTGGGCCGGCGCGAGGCAGCGCGGGTGCAGGACCTTCGCGCCCAGGGCCCCGAACACCGCGGCTTCTTCGTAGCTGATCCGCGGCAGCAGTCGGGCCTGGGCGGCGAAGCGCGGGTCGGCGGTGAACAGGCCCGGGACATCGGTCCAGATCTCGAGGCGCTCGGCTTGAAGCTTGGCCGCCAGGTACGCCGCCGAGGTGTCGGAGCCGCCGCGACCGAGGACCACGGTCTCGCCGCGATGATTGCGGGCGATGAAGCCCTGGGTGATCGTCGCGTCGATCGTGTCCGAGGCCAGCCGCCCTCGCGCGGCTGGATCGGGCTCGTGGGTACAGCAGGCCGAGAGGTAGCGCTGCGCGGCGCCGCCGGCCGGCTCGGGGGTGGCCTCGAGCAGGCTGCGGGCGTCGACCCAGTGGACGTTGAGACCCTGAGCACGCAGCCACGCGGCCCCGAGCTTGGTCGACAGCAGCTCGCCAAAGGCCAAAACGCGAGCTCGCCATGCTTCGGGGCACGGCGGCCCGACGCGGGCGCTCAGCTGCGTGAGCGAGGACAGCTCGTCGCCGAGCACCGCGTCGAGCTCGAGCTCGAGCGCGTCGGCGAGGCGCTGGTGGAGCTCGCCAACGCGAGCGAGCAGCTCGTCCGGCGCGCCGCCGAGCTCGACGGCGTCGACCAGGGCCGTGAGGGTGTCGGTGACGCCGGCCAGCGCCGAGCAGACCACGACCGGGTGCTTGCCCCGACGGACGTTGTCCATCACGACAGACGCGATGTGGCGCCATCGCTGGGGGCTGGCGACGCTCGTGCCGCCGAACTTGAGCACGATAAAGGTTGAAGTTGAAGCAAAAGGGGCTGGATCTGGGTCTGAGTCGGACTCGGACGGCATAATCTGAGATCGATGTGGCAGCGGACTCTGCCCCGCTCTCGGCGGGGGCAGAGTCGTCGTTTTCGAGCGCACTACTACTAATCGGGCTCGTGGAGCCTGTCAACCGCACTGCCGCGAAAGAATGCGTATGAATGATATTATAATATTATTAGATGACTCTAAGATATCATGATACTTTATGAGCTCTCATGACGAAATAATAGCTGACGGCTCTCGCTCGGTTCGAGAGCGGTCGAACAGAGCGCGTCGCAGCCTCTCGAAGCCGGTGCAACTCTTCGCTTCGTGGGATCGCTGCGGCGAGTGAGACGCCTTGGGACGAGCGACGGCGCAGCGCCAAGTCACTCGATCGGTGAGCGGAACGCGGCCGACACCCGAGATCTCGGCGAGGTCAAGGCGCGCAGAACACCCGCACCGTGAGCCTACACGCACAAGCATGTGCGGCTAGCGCCTGATGCGCAGACGTGTGCCTCAAAAAAGTGCGCGCTCGCGAAACGAGCTCCCCAATTGGGGAGCTCGTGTTCTTGCGGGCGTGGGTTGAGTCGACTTGGGTCGACTCGGGTCGACTAGCGACCCTACAGGTCTTCGAGGCAGCCGACGCAGACGCGGAGCTCGCCGCGCTTTTCTTCGGGCAGCGACTCAGCCTCGTAGTCCTCGGGGCCGTCGACGTACTTGATGTTGGCGCAAGACTTGCTGACCAACGCGACGCGCATGCCCGCGCCCTCGATCGCCGGATCGCCGGGGTAGTTGATCTCGGCCCGCTCCTGGTAAGCGAGGGCCTCGTAGGCATCGTCGATCACGCAGTCGGCGAACGAGCTGCAGTCGATCGTCGCGTTGCACACGAAGTCGTCGCTGGCCGAGAAGGTGCCTTGGTTCTCGAGGACCATCGTGTACCAGTTGTCGGCGTTGTTGACGTCGACGGTGATGTTCGACGACTGGCCGCTACTGTTCTCGATCGCGATGTTGGTCGGCGTCGTGCAGCCGCAGCCCATCGCGTAGCCCTCCATCACGCAGGTGTCGTTGGCCGAGCAGCCCGCGTAGTGTTGGGTGTTGGCGTCCATCTTGACCTGGGCGTTGCCCGAGTCGAGATCGATGGTGAGGTTGCCAGCGACGCCGTCGACGATGACGTCGCTGCGGTCGGGGTAGCTGTCGATGCCCTCTTCGAGGTTGTCGGAGGTCACGATATCGAGGTCGCCGCCCCAGCCGGCGGGGATCGTGACCCGGAAGTTGGCCCCGTCGCGCAGCGGCTGGAACAGGCCGTCGTAGTAGGCGCGGATGTAGCAGGCGTCGACCGCGTCGCCGTCGGGGTTCTCGCAGGAGTCGACCATGTTGGCGTCGGACGGGGGCTCGGGCGTGGCGATGTCGTAGCCCCAGTACTGCATGCGGCCGAAGGCCTCGTCGGCCGCGGCCTGATCCGAGGCGACCGTGAAGCGCTGCATCTCGACGGTGATCACGTCGGTCCCGCTGACGTAGCGGACCTCGACGTCGCCGCGGTTGGCGAAGTTGTCCGAGGTGAGGCGGTCGCCGATGCTGAGCTTGCCGAACTGCGCGGCCGGCAGCTGAGCGACCTCTTCCCACGAGTCGAGGTAAGGCTCGCGAATCTCGGTGGGGTCCTCTGGCGCGCCGCCGCAGCCAGGGCTGGCGATCAGGAACGCCGTTGAGGACGCGACGAGGAGGGCGGGGGGGAGCAGGCGCTTGATCATCCGGAGACTCCGTGTGTGGGCCGTGGCGGGCGGTGAGGAAAGGAAGGACGCCTGCCCGCGGCGAAAAACCACGAGCAGGATACCGGGAGGTGACGGGGCCGGCAATGTGGGGGAGGCGAGGCCCCGCGCGGGCCTGAATGCGTGTCCTGGGTCACGACCATGAGGGACATTGCCGCGCTGCATCGGCCCGCGTAGGTTTGGAGGCTCATCATGACCAAAGCACGCGAGACCGGGTTTGCTGCGCCTCCTGCACAGTTCGATCTGCCGGGCATCGAGCACGGCATCATCGAGCTGTGGACCAGCTACGCGGTCGAGTCCCGGAGCTTACACGGCCGACGACCGAGCGAGGAGCCCGGAGCCGCGGGCGCCGAGGCCAGCCAGCCCCAGTTTGTGTTCTACGACGGGCCGCCCTTTGCGACCGGTCTGCCGCACTTTGGCCACCTCCTCGCGGGCACGATCAAGGACGTGATCCCGCGCTACTGGGCCATGAACGGCTACGCGGTCGAGCGTCGCTTTGGCTGGGATTGCCACGGCCTCCCGATCGAGAGCCTCGTCGAGGACGAGCTCGACGTCCACGGCCGGGCCGAGATCGAGGCCCTCGGGGTGCCCAAATTCAACGCCGCCTGCCGGGCCGGCGTCATGCGCTACACGCAAGAATGGCGCACGGTCGTCCAGCGCATGGGTCGCTGGGTCGACTTCGACAACGACTACAAGACCATGGACCCCACGTTCATGGAGAGCGTGTGGTGGGTGTTCTCGCAGCTGTGGGAGCAAGGCCGGATCTACGAGGGCCACCGGGTCCAGCCGGTCTCGCCGCTGCTCGGCACCCCGCTGTCGAACTTCGAGGTCGCCCAGGGCCCGCAGGAGCGCAACCCCAAGACCGGCAAGGACGGCCACAAGCTCCGCGACGACCCGAGCTTGACCCTGCGCTTCGAGCTCGAGGACGAGCCGGGGACCTTCTTGTGGGCCTGGACCACGACGCCGTGGACGCTGCCGAGCAACCTCGCGCTCGCCGTCCACCCCGAGGTCGAGTACGTCAAGGTGCGGGTCGTCGAGACCGGCGAGCTCGCGTGGATCGAGCCCGGGCTCCTGGCCCAGTACCAGGCCCGCAATCGGGTCGGCGAGACCGAGGAGCTCGCCCGCTGCAAGGGCAGCGAGCTGGTCGGGCTGGCCTACGCGCCGCTGCTGCCCTACTTCGCCGAGTACCGCGAGCGCGAGGACGGCTCGCGCTGGGCCTTCCGGGTCGTGTCGGCCGACTACGTCACGACCGAGACCGGCACGGGCATCGTCCACCAGGCGCCGGCCTTCGGTGAGGACGACTTCGAGATCGGCCAGCGCGAGGGCCTGCCGCTGATCCGGCCGATGGATCTCAACGGCGTGTTCGACGAGCGCGTGCCCGAGGTCGCCGGGATGCGGGCCAAGGACGCCGACAAGACCATCATCAAGCTGCTCAAGGACGCGGGCAAGGTCGTCGACCACGACGTCTACCGCCACGCCTACCCGCACTGCTACCGGACCGACGAGCCGCTCTTGTACATGGCGATCTCGACCTGGTTCATGCGCGTCGAGGACATGCGCGAGGAGCTGCTGGCCAACAACGATCAGATCCACTGGGTGCCCGAGCGGGTCGGCAGCGCGCGCTTTGGCAACTGGCTGGCCGGGGCCCGGGACTGGAACCTCAGCCGCAACCGCTACTGGGGCACGCCGCTGCCGCTGTGGCGCTGCGACGAAGATCCCTCCGACATCGTCTGCATCGGCTCGATCGCCGAGCTCGAGCGGCGCGCGGGCCTCTCGCCCGGGTCGATCGACGATCTTCACCGCGAGCGGGTCGACGACATCACCTTCGCGTCCGACAAGACCCCTGGCGGGACCATGCGCCGGATCTCCGAGGTCTTCGACTGCTGGTTCGAGTCGGGCTCGATGCCCTACGCCCAAAACCACTACCCCTTCGACCCGGCCAAGAAGCAATACGTAGAGGACAACCTCCCGGCCGACTTCATCGCCGAGGGCCTCGATCAGACCCGCGGGTGGTTCTACACGCTCCACGTGCTCGCGAGCGCCCTGTTTGGCCGGCCCGCGTTCAAGAACGTCGTCGTCAACGGGCTGATCCTCGCCGCCGACGGCAAGAAGATGTCCAAGCGGCTCAAGAACTACCCCGACCCGATGGAGGTGGTCGAGGCGTTCGGGGCCGACGCGCTCCGGGCCTACCTGATCTCGGGTCCGGTCGTGCGCGCCGAGCCGATGCGCTTTGGTCGCGACGCAAACGACAGCGAGGGCCTGGTCGTGCGCGACATGGTCAAGGCCGCGATCTTGCCGCTGCAAAACGCCTTCAACTTCCTCGTCACCTACGCGCGCGCCGACGGCTGGGTGCCGAGCGCCGAGACTCTGGCCGCGCGGCCGGCCACGCGACCACAGGCCGAGCTCGATCGCTGGATCCTCTCGCGGGTCCAGAGCTTCGTCGCCGAGCTGCGCGGCGAGTTCGAGGCCTACAACCTCGACAACCTCGTGCCCGCGTGGCTCGGGATGTGCGACGAGCTCAACAATTGGTACATCCGCCGCGGCCGCCGTCGCTACTGGCGCGGCGCGGACGAGGGCGACGGCGACAAGGCCGAGGCCTACGCGACCCTCTACCGGGTCCTGGTCACGATCGCCCACTGCATGGCCCCGGTCTTGCCCTTCTTTTGCGAGCACCTCTACCAGCGCCTGGTCGTCGACCTTGGCCTCGCCGAGGGTGACAACGGCGACTCGGTTCACCTTCAGCGCTTCCCGGTCGTCGACGAGGAGCTGATCGACCCCGTGCTCGAGGGCCAGGTCGCGCAGGTCCGCAAGGTCGTGGGCCTGGCCATGGCCCTGCGCGAGGGCGAGCGGATCGGCGTGCGTCGGCCGCTGCCCTCGCTGACCGTTGCGAGCCGCGACCCCGAGGTCCGCGCCGCCGTCCAGCGCTTCGCCGCCGACATCGAGGGCGAGCTCAACGTCAAGACGATCGAGCTCGCGCAGGACGACGCCGACCTCGTCACGCTCTCGGCCAAGGCCAACTTCAAGGTCCTCGGGCGCAAGCTCGGCAAGAAGATGAAGGTCGTCGCCAAGGCCGTCGAGCAGCTCGACGCCGCGACCCTGCGCGCGGTCCTCGACGGTGGCAGCGTCGAGGTCGAGGGCGAGACCCTCGGCGCCGATGACCTGGTCCTGCGCCGCGAGCCCCTGCCCGGGCGCGTGGCCGACAGCGACGGCGAGATCACCGTGGTCCTCGACACCACGATCGACGCCGCGCTCGAGCAAGAGGGGCTCGCGCGCGAGCTGATCAACCGGATCCAGAACCTGCGCAAGGCCGCGGATCTGGATGTGAGCGATCGGATCGAGCTCGCGGTCGAGTGTGCGGCGGGCGGCAAGCTCAGCGGCGCGCTCGAGCGCGAGGATCTGCGCGGGCTGATCGAGGGCGAGACCCTCGCGCGCTCGCTGGCGGTCAACTCGGGTCGCGAGTTGGACCACCGTGGTCAGGACGAGATCGACGGCGAGACGCTCGGGCTCTCGCTCGCGAAGTCGTCGTAGCGCGCGTCGGGGCGGCTCGCGCCCGAATTTAGGTCGAGGGCGCGGAGCCGAGACGCCGCTGTCACCCGCGGGAAGCCGCGGGAAGCCGGGGCGTCAGCTGCCCGACCGGCGGCGCAACAGCCCGAGCAACCCGAGCAACGCGAAGGTCGCGGCGGGCGGCCCCGAACCCGAGCTTTGGCAGCTGCAGCCCTCGACTTCGCCGCGCCCGGCGCCGAAGCCGTCGCCTCCGAAGCCTCCCTCCGTGCCGCCCCCGTCCGCGCTCTCGCCTCCGTCGGTGCCACCGTCGTCGTCACCGCTGTCGCCGCCGCCGTCGCCCTCGCCGCTGTCGTCGCCGTCGCCGCTGCCGTCATCGTCGCCGTCGCCGCTGCCGTCGCCACCCTCGTCGCCGTCGTCGTCGCCGTCGTCGTCGCCACCCTCGTCGCCGCCGACGAAGCCGACGTTGGCGAACGCGAAGCTGTATGCGCTCAGGGGGTCCTCGCCGAGGCAGGTCACGTAGTCGTAGGCCCAGGTCGCGCCCACGAACCACCCATCGGGCGCCGGGGGCGGACCGACGGCCTCGACGACCATCGTGACCTCGAGCCCGGTTCCGGCCGCGATGTCGCCGATCTCGACGCCGCTGGCGAGATCGATCGCGTTGACCGGCTGCTGGTTGGCGTCACCCGGGACCTCGTCGATCGCAAAGGAGATCAGCTCGAGGCCCTGGCCGAGGGGGGCCGTCAAGCTCAGCGCGCTCGCGCTGACCTCTCCGTCGTTGAGCAGCTTGAAGGTCAAGCTGCTGTGCTCGCCGAGCCCGATCGACATCGGCGCGACCTCGACGGCGGTGCTGCTCTCGAAGTCGGGCGAGCTGACGTCGATCTCGAAGGCCGCGAGCACGGGCATGAACGAGTCGTCGCTGGTGACCGCGCGCAGGACCGCGGACTGCTGCCCGTTGTCGAGCTGGCCCGCGGCCGACGACAGCGCCAGCGTGGTCACGTCCCAGCCCTGGCGGCCGCCGACCACGTTGGTGCCCGAGAACGCGTCGTGGTTGAGATCGCCGGCGGATCCGAGCGTGTCGAGGGTCCCCTCGCTGCCGTTGATCTGCGAGGCAAAAAAATTGTCGACCGGGTTGTTCGGGCCCGACAGGGGCGCGAAGGGGTCGTCGGCGGTCGGGGCGATCTGCAAGGTGTCGCCGTCGCGGTGGGCGTCGCCCTCGAGCGCGCTGATCACAACCGCGCCCTCGACCGTGCCCTGGGGCGGCGTGCAGAAGCCCGAGACCGCGTAGTCCTCGGTCGCGTCCTCGTCGACGAACTGCCCGCCGACGAACACGCTCAGGTTGCGGGTCGAGGCCTCGGACGAGCCGTAGACGACGACCAGCGACCAGCCGGCCGCGTTGAGGGTCTCGACCGACTCGTCCTGAGTCGCGGGGACGCCGGTCACCGTGTAGGTCCCCGACAGCTGCGCAGCGATGAACTCGGTGACCTCGGCCGAGCGCATGTAGTAGTGGAGGGGGAAGCCCTCGCCGGGCTCGGCGAGGGTGACCGCGGTCGCGAGCGCGGGCACGGCCTCGTAGCTCTCGCCGTCGCTCGCGAGGGTGACCGGGACGTTGAGCGCGGCGCTGACGTCCTCTTCGCCATAGAGGTAGCTGCCGCCCCAGACCAGCTCGGCGTAGAGGATCTCGATCCCGCTCGAGGTCTCGGGCAGGTCGAGCACCGCCGACGAGCCATTGAGGGTCCAGTCTGCGGTCGTGCCCGCGAACCACGGGTTGCCGAGGTTTTGGGGCAGATCATCGACGAGCTGGTCATCGGGGCTGAGGAAGGTGCCGATCGAGTCGCGGGTGCCCGGGCCGTTGGCGCCGGCTTGCATGGCCAGGCCGAGGGTGTTCCCGGTGCTGACGATCCCGCCCTTGGTGGTGGTCGAAAAGCGCAATTCGCTCGCGTGAGCGGAGGGCGCGAGGGTCAAGAGCGTGATCACGACTACGGGGACGAGCGGGCGAGGCACCATGTCGTCATAGTATCCGCGGATACGATGTATGGACCGGGCAATGGTTGATTGCACCGATCGCCAATTGATCCGCACCGTGCGGGTCGTGACAATTGGCAATGAGAGGCCAATTGCACAATGTGGCGATCTATTGATGTTTGCAGATCGTGCCAATTGGAGGATTCGACATCTCGACATTTGACACCGCGTGGCCCGTCGCGCGATGACTCGATTGCCCGTGAGGTGCGCGTGCTCGAGGGGGCGACCCAACCCCGCGCGGTCCAGAGTGCGTCACTGGCGTTCGCGGCTGCGCAGCCAGAACGAGGCTGTGTCGGGTATGCCGCGAGCTCTTGGCGACAAAGGCATCGGACTCGGCTCCGTGGGAGTGGGGGCCGTCGGTCGCCTCGCCGAGGTTGTCGGGCCGGAGGGCCTCGTGCTTGACGCCAGGCGGCGCGACTACAGCGTCCCGAGCCCGTTGAGGCTCTTCTTGTAGTCCTTCTCGGCCGGCGTGCCCTCGCCGAGCTCGAGCGCGCGCTCGAACGAGTCCTTGGCCCGATCTTTGCGCCCAAAGCGGAGCCAGACCTGGCCGAGGACCTCGTGGGCCCGGGGGTTGTTCTCGTCGAGCTCGACGGCCTTCTCGGCGCTGGCCTTGGCGTCGGAGCCCCGGTTGGTCCGGATCTCGGCGTTGGCGCGGATGACCCAGGCGTCGCTGTGGAAGGGCACGAGGCCGGTCACGTCGCGGCCGATGCTCGCGGCCGGCTTGGGCTGCTTGTCACGGTTGAGCAGGCGGATCGCCTCTGCGGCGTAGATCAGCAGCTCGGCGACGCTCGTGTCGGGCTGGCTCGAGAGCTTCTTCCACCCGCTGTTGGCGTAGTTCGCCGCGGGCCGGCGCTTGCCGCCGCGCGACATGATGTTGGCCCACTCGAAGTAGATCCGGCCCTTGCGCTCGTTGTCGAGGATCCCGAGCCCGCGCTTGACGGTCGCCAGCGCGGTGTCGCGGTCGCGCAGGTCCATGTGGGCCGAGACGACGTACACGCGGACCTCGATGTCTTTTTCGTTGGCGTTGAGCAGCGGCTCGAGCTTGGCGAGGGCGTCTTTGGGTTGGTCGCGCTCGAGCAGCGCGCGGGCCGCGAGCACGTCGAGCTCGCGCGCGGGGGCGCCGCGCTCCTTGGCCTCTTCGAGCCAGGCGTCGAAGGCTTCGGGCAGGGCGTCGCGCTCGTCGAACTCGATCTGGTCCAGGGCCAGCTCGGCCAGGGCCAGGGGCACCTTCGCGCTGGTCCCGGGCAGCTCGAGCACGACCTCGAGCTTGGCGATCGCGGGCGCGCGGAAGCTGAGCTCGGCGAGGTACAGGGCCTCGCGCTCGGCGTAGCGCGGCAGCTTGGGGTTGGCGGCCACGGCCTTGGCGAGGAGCTCGAGGACCTCGGGCACGAGCTTGGGATCTTCGCGGCGCTTGGCGTCGGTCAGCTCCGCGAGGTGGAGGTAGGCCTCGGCCGGCATGCGCTCGCGCTCGGTCGCCTGCTTGAAGGCGCGCCGGGCCTCGCGCAGGGCGCCCGCGTCGGGCTTGGCCTTGGCCGATTTGTTGCCGGGGTTGGCGTTGGCGCCGTCAGCCTCGACGTCGCGGTAGGCGACCGCGAGGTTGGCCTCACCGAGCCCCGTCCACGCGCGCGGGGCGAAGGGCTCTTCTTCGGCGAGGGCCTCGAGCTTGCGCCGCGCGGCCTCGGTGTCACCGGTGTGGACCTCGACGCGGGCCCGCGCGACCTCGACGTCGACGCGCCCGGGGATCAGCTTGTCGGCCCGCTCGAGCCAGGGCTGGGCCTCGGCGAAGCGGTTTTGCTCGACCAGCGCGAGGCCCTGCAGCAGGGCCACGCGGGGGTGCTCTTGGGGCAGCTTGGCGAGATCGGCGAGCGCGGCCATCACGTCGCCCTCGACGAGCTTGACCCAGGCCTCGTAGATCTCGGACTCCGAGGCGCGGAGCCCGGCCTCGTCGATCCAGGTCCGGGCGCGCTCGCCATCGCTGGCCTCCATGGCCATCTCGAGCGCGAGCGTGCGCGAGAGCTTGTCCCAGCCCGGGAGCGCGGCCCAGGCTTGATCGACCAGCTTCATGCCCGCTTCGATCTCGCCGGACTGCACGCGGACGACGCCGCGGGCGAGGAGCGCGTGGGCCCGGTCGCGCTGGGCGAGCTCGAAGTCGTCGCCGAGCAGCTGGTCGGCGACGTCGGCGACCCCGGCCAGCTTCTGGCGCAGGAGCGCGTTGTAGAGGGCCTCGTCGGCGGCGAGCCCGAGGTGGGTCTGGCTGCGCGAGCGCGCGTCGTCGAGCTGGGCGAGCGCGGCCGAGGGGTCGCCAGCGTGCATGTGCAAGGTCGCGAGCAGGCGGCGGATCGAGATCGAGCTGTCTTCGGGCAGCGTCGCGGCGATCGTGTCGATCGCCTTGTCGAGGTCGGCCTCGGGGTCGGCGATCGCGAGCATGCCGCCGACCCAGACCTCGTGGTTCGGCGCGATGCTGCGCGAGTCGTCCATGCTCTCGACCGCCGGGAGCCGCTCGCGGGCCGCGGCCAGCTCACCGTCGTCGAGGTCGAGCATGACCCGGGCGAGCTCGCCGTCGTGGACCGGGGCCTCGAGCCCGTCGAGCGCGGCGACGGCGTCGCGGGTCTCGACCTCGAACTCGCCGAATTCGGCCAGCAGCTGGGCGCGGGTCAGGGCGAGCGCGCCGATCAGGAGCGGGTCATCGGGGTGCGTGGTGATGCAGCCTTCGAGCTCGGTCGCCACGCTTGCGAGCTCGGCCGAGGTCCCGAGCGCGAAGCCTTCGGTCGCGTCGCTCAGGCAGGTGTCGCGGTCGCGGCGGTCGGCGAGGAACTTGAGCGCGACGGCGATCAGCAGCAGGACCACGAACAGGGCCACGCCAAGGGCGACGCGCCTGAACAGCTTGCGCCGTTGCTGGGCGTGGATGTCCCCGATGAGGTCTCGGGGCTGGTTGAGGAGAGGGTCGACCACGGGCCTCAGGCTGCTCCCCCGGTGGCCGCCGATCCGGTAGTTGAGCACACGAACACTGGATGGATGGTCGACGCGTTGCACGATCCACGATCACAGTGTCCGTAGGACCGACTCCGAGACCAGCAAAGCGCAGGTTGGGAAGACACGGTGGGATCCATGAGTGGCGGCATCGCGGGGGGGAAATCCTATCCCGGACCAGCGCCGCTTGCACTGTGAACGTCCGGGGGGGTTTGGGTCACGACCGATACACCGCGATCAGTTGAAGCTCGCGGGCCGCTGGTCGATCGGCATGCTGTCGAGGTCGTCGAGCGAGTATTTTTGGTCGGGATCGGCCTTGCGGGCCCTCTCGGCCTTGCGTTGAGCACGCTCGCGCTTGCGCTTCTCGTCGACATCCATCCCGATCGCGTATTCGTCACGGAAGGCCTCGAGGCCCGGGAGGTAGGGGTGCGGCTGGTCCTCGGCCACTTCGGCGAAGATCGACAGCGGCTTGCCACCGCTGCGGCGCTCGTCGACGAGGACCCAGCGACCCTCGTACCACTGCCACAGGTGGTTGACGTTCGTGGTCCGCACGACCAGGTGGTCGGCTGTGTGCCAGCTGATCTCGACCTGCGAGGCGGCCACGCCGTTGACCTTGTCGACCTCGAGCCGGGTCATTTGGTAGTCCAGGACCACGAGGCGGTCCTCCACGGCCTGATGCGAGTCCATGAAGGCGTCGGCGGATGCGCTCGGCAGGTACTCGGCGGCCCGGTCCCAGTCACCCCAGCGCAGCGAGCGGTTGTAGGCGCGGGTCGAGTCGTAGAGCTTGTCGACCATTCCGTCGGTGGACGCGCAGCCTGGACCGGTGACGACGCCACTGAGCACTAGCGCAGCAGTCAGGGCTCCGGAGCCGGGGAGGGAGCTGCGAAACCACGCGAGGAGACGGGACATGCGCAGAGGCTAGGCCGAGCAGGGGCCTGCGAGCGAGTTTTCGGCTATTCGGGTCGGGCGCCGGAGACCACGCGGGGGATCCGGGCGTAGTCGAGGCGTGACTGAACATCGGCGAAGGCCCGGTCACGCAGGAGCTGCTCCACGGCCTGCGCCTGGTCGACGCCGATCTCCAGAAACAGGCGGCCGCCGGGTCGCAGCGCCTCACCCTCGGCGACCGCGTCGATCAGCCGCCGGACGTAGACGAGGCCGTCGGGCCCGCCGTCGAGGGCTGCGCGCGGCTCCCAATCGCGCACTTCGGGCTGAAGCCGGTCGAGCTCGGCGCTCGGGATGTAGGGAAGGTTGGCCGCGATCGCGTCGAAGCCGGCGGGCGGTAGCGCGACCCCGTCGAGCAGGTCGCCGCGCACGCAGGTCACGCGATCGTCGAGCCCGAGGCGCTCGGCGTTGTGGCGCGCGACGGCCAGGGCCTCTTCGGAGGCGTCGACCGCGGTGACCTGGACCTCGTAGCGGGCCTTGGCGACGGCGAGGGCGATCGCGCCGGAGCCGGTCCCGACGTCGAGGATGTGCATCAGCGGCGCCGGGGCCGGGCGCAGCGACTCGAGCAGCCAGTCGACGAGGTGCTCGGTCTCGGGTCGCGGGACGAGCACGCGGCGGTCGACGACGAGGTCGAGGTCGAGGGCGTGGAAGCCCTTGCTGCCCTCGATGTAGGCGACCGGCTCGCGGGCGAGGCGACGGCGGACGAGCTCGCGGAAGCCCGCGCGGTCGTCCTCGTCGAGCAGGCGATCGTGCTGGACATAAAGATCGATCCGCGCGCAGCCGAGCGAGCGGGCGAGCAGGTGCTCGGCGTCGACGCGGGCCTCGTCGATCCCGAGCGCCGCGAAGCGCTCGCTGGTCCACGCGAGCAGCTCTCGCACGGTCCAGCGCGCGCGGCGTTCGGCCTCCGACATCCGGGGGATGTCACACGCCCGCGGGTTTTTGGGCAAGCGCCGTCGCGCTTGGCCGCTTGGAGGGCCCATGGCTCGCTGTCTCGCGCTAGCAGCCCGGGGTGCAATGCCTCGCGCCGCCTCGCTTGGCCTCTTCGCCGAGGGCTTTGTCGCCAAAACTTGCAGTACGCCCGGTACAGCGGCGTCTTGGCTTCGCGCCCTCGGCGAACATTCCGGCGCGAGGCGACACGATGCATTGCACCCCGGGCTGCTAGCTCACGCTCGCGCTCGGCGCGTGGCCCGACGAGGGCGGCGGGACCGAGCTCGGTTCGGTCGGTCCGCATCGAGTCGCTCGGGTGCGGCGCGGCCAAGGTCGAGATAGCCCAAAATTTCTTGGCCTCTTTCGCCCGTGCTACCGGCGAGAGAGCCCATGGCAGCGATCATCGAGCTCTCCCGCGTGACCAAGACCTACGGTCGCGCCCCCCAGCCGGCCCTGGCCGACGTCAGCCTGCGCATCGAGCAGGGCGAGTTTGCCCTCCTCATGGGCCCCTCGGGGGCCGGCAAGAGCACGCTGCTGTCGCTGATCATGGCCATGGAGCAGCCCGACCGCGGGACGATCCGCGTCGCCGGGCGCGACGTCCACCGCCTGACCCGGGCGTCGATCCCCTACCTGCGCCGCAACCTCGGCGCGGTGTTCCAGGACTTCAAGCTGCTGCCCGAGGCGACGCCGCTCGAGAACGTGCGCCTGACCCTCGCCGTCCTCGGCCTGCGCCGCCGCGACGTGCTCGCGCGTGCCCGGGAGGCCCTCGCCCGCGTCGGCATCGATCCGCGCAGCCGCAAGCCGGTTCGGTGCATGTCCGGCGGCGAGCAGCAGCGCGTGGCCCTGGCCCGCGCGCTGGCCGGGCGCCCGCCGATCCTCTTGGCCGACGAGCCCACGGGCAACCTCGATCCGGCCCTGACCCGAGACATCCTTCGCGCGCTTTCGCTGGTCCGCGCTGCCGGAACGACGATCTTGCTCGCGACCCACGATCCGGTGGTCTACCACCACGCGGGCGCGAGTCGGGTGCTGCACCTCGAGATGGGCCGGCTGACCGAGGATCGGGTGCTCGAGCGCGCGCCCAGCTTCGTGGCCGAGCTCGACGCGCAGGGCGAGCCGATCGATCTGCTCGCCGCGATCGACGACGACGAATTCTCCGACGAGCCGCTGCTCGTCGACACCCCCCTAGGAGAGGTGGCCTGATGACGACCGCACTGATCATTTCCGAGCACCTCGAACTTCACGACGACACGCTGCTCGCCGACCTCGATCGGATCTTCGAAGAGCTCGCTCGCACGATCGAGCCGACGCCGCCCGGCGAGAGCCACGCGCTGCTGCTGCTCGTCGATGAGCTCGTCGACGAGATGCTCGTGCCCGGTGGGGGGGAGCGGGAGCAGCTGTCGATCTCGCTCGAGATCGAGGTCGGCGGCGCCGCCGACCATCAAGACGATCAACGCAGTGCCGAGGTCGCCGAGGTCGCGTGATGCAGGCGAGCGAGCGTCAGCTTCGAATCGGCGAAGACCTCGAGATCGCGGTCTCGGACGTCGCGCCGCCGCCCGAGGCCGAGCGCGAGACGACGCTCGCGCTGCTTCCCCTGGTCCTGCACGCCGAGGGCGAGGACGAGCTCGGCGACGAGTATGAGCACGCCGAGGACTGGCTCGACGGCGAGGACCTGCTGCTCGAGGCCAGCGACGTGCTCGACGTCGAGGCCGCTCGCGCCGGGATCGAGGCGCTCGGCGACGCGCAGTTCGGTGACGAGGCGCGCACCTCCTTGCCCGAGCTCCAGGCCACCGCGGAAGAATTCGACGAGGAGCGGCTGCTCGAGCTGGCCCGCGGTGGCGAGCCCGAGCTCGAGCCCCACGCGGACGCGGACCTGGACGCCGAGTTCGAGGAGACGACATGGGCTGGCGCCGAAGCCGAAGCCGAGGTCGAAGTCGAAGTCGAGTCTGAGCGCGAAGCCGAGTCCGAGGCCGAAGCCGAGTCCGAGGCCAAAGCCGAGTCCGACACCGAAGCCGAGTCCGAGTCCGAGTCCGACACCGAAGCCGAGTCCGAGTCCGAGTCCGACACCGAGCCGGACGCCGAGTCGGCCCCCGTCGCGGGCGACCCGATCCACGTACCGATGTGGAGCGGCGCCAACGCCTTCGCCTACGCGTTCAACCGTGGCCTGCGCGGCATGGGCCAGAGCCCGCTCGTGCAGCTGCTCGCAATTGGGACCATGGCGGTGTGCATGCTGCTCCTGGGCACGACCACGCTGATCTTCCAGAACGCGCAGCGGGTCGTCCGTGACCTCGGCGTCGACACGCCGGTCACCGTCTACATGTTGCCCGGCACCGATCCGGCCGCCGCGGTCGAGCTGCGCGAGCGGATCGCCGACCTCCCGGAGGTCGAGCACGCCGAGCGAGTCACGCCCGAGATGGCGCTCGCGCGGCTGCAGGACGGGCTCGGCCAGGACTCCGAGGTCGCGGAGATCGAGCAGGCCGAGCGCGTCGAGCTGCTCGCCGGGGTCGACCCGGGCAACTTGCCCGACAGCATCGAGATCGCGCTCATCCCCGGGGTCGAGCCGGGCTTCGCCGACGCCCTCGCCGCGCGCGTCGAGGACATGGACGGGGTCGAGGAGGTCGCGGTGCTCGGGCCCTGGGTTCAGGAGGTCGAGCGGATGTTGACCACGCTGCGCTGGCTCGCGTTCGGCGTCGCCGGGCTGGTCAGCCTCGCGTGCCTCGCGATCGTGTGGAGCACGATCCGCCTGGGTGTGTTCGCGCGCCGGTCCGAGATCCAGATCCTGCGCCTCGTCGGCGGCACCGCTCGCTTCGTCCGCGGGCCCTTCGTGGTCGAGGGCGTGCTCCAGGGCGTGCTCGGGACCGCGTTGGCGCTGGCGTCGCTGTGGCTGTGCTTCGAGCTGATCCGGCCCTTCCTCGAGCGCGGCATGTCGCTGATGTTCGCGGCCGGGTCGCTGCACTTCTTCTCGGTCATCGAGATGAGCGTCGCGCTGGCCTTCGGCGCGCTGCTCGGGATCATCGGCTCGCGCGCGGCCGTCTCGCGCCACGCGGAGGGGTGATGAAGGGGGCCAAGCTCTTCGCGCTGGTCGTGTCGCTCGGCCTGCTCACCGCGCTCGGCGACGCCCAGGCTCGCAAGCCCGATCGCGACGAGAGCCTGCGCAGCGTGGCCGAGCGCGAGCTCGCGCTGACCGAGGCCGCCAACGCGATCGCCCGGGGTCAGGCGGCGCTCGAGCGCGAGCGCGAGAGCATCGACTGGGCCGGGGAGCTGCTCGCTCGCCGCGGTCGCGAGAGCCTGCGCAAGCTCGACATCTATCGCGGCCACCGGGTCGAGCGCGAGACCATGGGCCAGGTCCGGGCGCGCAAGCTCTACAAGCTCGCCCGCGGCGGCGGGCTGCTCGAGCTGATGTTCGAGGACGGCTCCGACGGCCGCCTGACGCCGCAGCAGCGCGTCGTCCGGGGTCGCAGCGTCCGCCGCCTCGTCGACCACGATCTCGAGCTCCTGCGCGTGCACGGCGAGGCCGAGAAGAAGGCCCGCGACGAGCTGCTCGCGGCCACGCGTGAGCTCAGCGTGCTCGCGGCGCTCGACTCGGTCTCCCGCCTCCAGGCCGAGGCCCTCGACCTGACCCGCGCGCAGGTCGACCCGGCCTTGCGCGCGGCCCACCGGCGCCGCGGGACCCTGCAACGGCGCCTCGGCAGCCAGGCCAAGCGTGAAGATCGTCAGCTCCTAGCCGAGATCGGGCGTGAGCGTCGGGATCTGGTCCGCCACCGCGGCCTCGATCTGCTCGACCCCCACACGCTCGTGCGCCCGGTCCCGGGTCGCGTCGTCGGTCGCTTCGGCGCCTACGAAGACCGCCTGCTCGACGTGCCCATGCACCGCAACGGGGTCGAGTTCGCGGCCAAGCCCAACGACCGCGTGCGGGCGATCGGACCTGGCGAGGTCGTGCTCGTCGGCGCGCTGCCGGGCTTCGAGCGCGTGGTCGTGATCGACCACGGCGGCGGCTACCTCTCGCTCACGGCGCGGCTGTTGACGATCACCGTCAGCGAGGGCGAGGAGGTCGAGGCCGGGACCGTGCTCGGTCGCGTCGGGCCCAAGGCCGTGCCCGACGGGCTCGGGACCACGGCCTACGTCGAGGTCCGCCACGGGCAGCGGCCGATCGATCCGGCGCCCTACCTGGGCTCGCGCCGCCATCGGCGCTGAGCTGAGTACGAGCCGAGAGGCGGCGCGGCTCGGTCCGAATCAAAAGCGCAGGCTCACGCTCGCCCCTGCGCCCCGACGCTGCCACCACGGGCTCACGGACAGCTGCGTACGCCGGTAGCGTCGGGCGTCGCCAGCTATCTGAGCGCCACGCACGAACAACATCGCGGCCCCGACCAGTAGCGGCAGCGAGAAGCCCCACGAGAGGCCCGCCGAGGCGAAGCCCAGCGGTGGCGGATCGAAGGTGCACGGATCGATCCCCATGACCTGCCCCTCGTTCTCGGTGATGATCAGCGAGGACTCGCGGCAGAACTCGACCTGCTCCTGGGCGCGGACGAATTGAATGGTCCCGAACGCGGCCAGGCTCGCCGCGGCCCCGGTCAGGAGCACGCCGATCCCGAGCTCGAGGACCCCGCGCCGCGTGCCTTGCTGGGACCGGGCGCCGATCTTTGCGTGGGTCGTGGGCTCACGCGGTGCCTCGGGGGGACCCTCGGGCGGGGCCGCCGACGCCACCCGCGGCAGCGCGAGGGCGGCGACCAGGATCGAGGCGAGCGCTCGAGGCACGGCTCATCGTAACAAATTGAAGGTTTGGGAATCCCGCGCTGCGCTCGCGCGTCGCCGCGGGCGATGCCACCCAAGCGCCGACTGCGAGCCCGGCTGATCCTGGGCACGATCTTGCTGAGCCTGATCGTGCTCGGCTTCGATGGGCCCGCCCGTGGGCAGGTGAGCGGCTCGGGGGCGCGGGCCAGCGGTCCCCTCGAGCACGGCGCGTATCTGTGGCAGCGCGGCTGGTCCGACGAGGTCCGCGCGTCGATCGATCGCCACGCGGCCGACCCGGCGCTCGGCGAGCTGCTGATCCTCGCCGCCGAGCTCGACGGCGCGTCGGCGACGATGATCGCCTGGGATGAAGCGGCGCTCGATGACGTGGGGGCGCTCGGACTGACGATCCGCGTGGGTCCGTGGTCGGGGCCCTTCGGCGGCCCCGACGACGCGCGGCTCCCCGTCCTGCTCGACGCCGTGCGCTCGACCCTCGCGCGCGCTCGCGGGGCCGGGCTCGAGCTCCGCGAGCTGCAGCTGGACTTCGACGCGGGCACCCGCGCGCTGCCTGGCTACGCCCGCTGGGTCGCCGCGGTCGCGGAGCTCGCCGCGCCGACGCCCGTGACGATCACCGCGCTGCCCGACTGGTTGGGCAGCCCCGAGCTGCCCGCGCTGCTGTCCGAGACCGAGGGCTGGGTCTTGCAGGTCCATGGCCTGCGCCCGATGACGCGGGGGGAGTCGGCCGAGATCTTCGAGCTCGACGCGGCGCGCGAGGCCGTCGAGCGGGCCGCCGTGATCGCCGAGGAGGTCGATCGTCCGCTGCGGGTCGCGCTGCCGACCTACACCTATCTGGTCGTGCGTGATCCCGTCGACGGCGGAGTCGAGGGCATCGCGGCTGAGCAGGCGCCGCGGCGCCTCGATCGGGATCGCTTCGTTCGTGCCGAGGCCGATCCCGACGCGCTCGCCGAGCTGATCGCTGGCTGGACCGCCGACCGCCCAGCGGCGCTCGAGGGCGTCGTGTGGTTTCGTCTGCCTGTGGCGGGGGATCGCCTCGCGTGGTCGTGGCCGACCCTGTCGGCGGTCATCGCCGGTCGGGCGCCGAGCCGACAGCTGCGCCTCGACGCCTGCGCGCTCGCGGGCGAGCCGGGGGTCGTCGAGCTCCACCTCGTCAACGAGGGCGAGGCCGGAGCTTGGGTCGACGCGCCGCTGCGTGTGCCCCTGCCCGAGCGGCCTCTCGCCGCCGACGCGCTCGACGGGTTCGCGCTGGGCCGCTCGGGGGCCGCGGCGCTCGAGCTCGAGCCGCGCGCCCAGGTCCGCGTTGGCACGGGCGAACGCCGCCCGGTCGCGTGGTTGCGCTTCAGCGAAGGTCGCACGCTCACCGACACCGTCTGCCCGGAGCCACCCTCGCCATGATCTCACCGCGTTCGTTGATCTCGGTTTTCGTGCTGACCCTCGGCCTGAGCCTGGCCGATCGCCCGGTCCACGCCTGCGGGCCCGATCTGCCCCGCGCGATGCTGCAGCGCGATCACGACGCCCTGTGTCAGGCGCCCGCGCTGCGCCTGGGTCCGCAGCTCGCCCGCCTCGCGCCTGCGAAGGTCCGCGCCCGGGCCAACACCTCGACGACCGCCGAGGCCGAGCAGCTCGATCTGCGCGTGGCCCTGGCCGGGCTCGGCCTCGACGCGGCCGAGCTCGAGGCCCGCCTCGTGCAGGTCCGCGACTACCGAGCTCAGCTCGAAGATCCCGATCGCGACGGAGAGCCCGCGCTGGAGTTGCCCGAGCTGCCCGAGGAGTTTCGCCTTTACCTCGAGGGCGCTCGGGCCTGGCATCGCGAGCGCGGGCAGGCTCGGTCTGCGTTCGCGGCGATCCTCGAGCTGCCCGCGGATCGCCGCCGCTACCGCAGCGTGTGGGCCGCCTACATGCTCGCCAGGCTCGATGAGGGCCCTGGCTGCCGTGCGTGGCCGCGGGTCCGGGCGCTCGCGGACGCCGGCTTCGTCGACAGCCTCGGGCTCGCGGCCGCGAGCTACGGCGAGGAGGCCGCGTGCGAGCGCGGGCGCGATCCAACCCGGGCGCTCGAGCTCTACCTCGACCAGGTCGCGACCGGCGATGGCTCGGCCCAGGCCTCGATCGAGTTCGTCCTCGCCGATGAGTTTGACGCCGCGATCGACGCGCCCGCGCGTCTGCGGGCGCTCGTGGCCAAGCCCGCGCTGCGCGAGCTCGTCGGCGCGTGGCTGGTCGCCGACGGCGAGCCCGAGCACAGCGCGGCGTGGCTGGAGGCCCTGGAAGTCGCGGGGCTCGAGCAGGCCGTCGCGGCCGGGCCGCTGGCATGGACGGCCTACCGAGTGGGGGACATGGACGCCGCCGCACGCTGGGCCCGGCTCGGCGCGAGCGACCTCGATCACGGCGACGTGATCGCGCGCTGGGTCCTCGCCAAGCTCGAGCTGCGCCGGGGCGACCTCGATCGGGCGACGCTCGCGCTCGCGCGGATCGAGCGGGACCTCGGCGAGGCGGAGCGCGCGACCCTCGAGCTCGGCGAGTGGCGCTACGGCGACTGGATGAGCGACGCTCGGGCCCATCGCAGCGCGGCCGCGGAGCTCGGCGTGCTCGAGCTGCGCCGCGGTCGATTCGTGCCTGCGCTCGCCGCCTTCGTGCGCGCCGACGCCTACCTCGACGCGGCCTACGTCGCCGAGCAGGTCCTGACGATCGACGAGCTCGAGCTCTTTGTCAGCGAGGCGCTCGCGTCCGAGCCCTCACCCTCTGTCGAGGACCTGCGCTGGTTGTTGGCCCGTCGGCTCGCGCGCAGCGGCCAGTGGGAGCGCGCGGCGCCCTACTACCCCGAGCAATGGCGAGCCAAAGCCGAGGCCCACGCTGCCGACCTCCAAGCCCTGCGCGATCCGGATCTGAGCGAGCTCCGTCGGGCCCGGATCCTGTGGCGCATGGCCCAGCGCACGCGCGAACACGGCATGGAGCTGCGCGGGACCGAGCTCGACCCGGACTGGACGACCTACGCGGGCGCCTTCGCACCCGAGGCGATCTGGGCCACGCGCGGGCTCGTCGACGGCCCGACCGGCCCCTCGGAGTCCGAGCGCGAGCGGGTCGAGGCCCAGCGCCTGACCGAGCCGCGCTTTCACTATCGCTGGGTCGCCGCTGACCTCGCCTGGGACGCCGCCGAGCTGTTGCCTGAGGAGCACCCGGCCGCCGCGCGCGTGCTGTGCATCGCGGGGGCTTGGATCGCCGATCGAGATCTCGAGGGCGGCCACCGCTTCCACGCGGCCATGACTCGGCGCAGCGGCCCCGTCGACGTCGCGTACCTGGCCGACGGGGCCGGCTGGTTTGCAGACACGGATCCGTGCGCGGCGCAGGGCGTCGACCTTGGCCAAGCGACCGTGCACATCCCCTTCGGCGCCTCGCCCCGCGCCCGGAGCTCGCTGCGCGATCTGGTCCGCGTCGGCTGGCCGATCGCCGCGTTGTTCGCCTTGCTGAGCGTGGTCGGCTTGATGTTGATCCCCGCGCGGCAGCCGAAATCGCCGAAATAGGCTGACCGCCGCGGTGCTCGACAGCGCCACCGAGGGGAACCACCATGGCGCCCGTGTCTCGACTTCGGGTCCACGTTTCACTCGCGCTCACGCTGATGTGCGTGGCAGCGTTGGGCTGCCGCGCGCGCGCGCAGACCACCGTGATCGTGTTCGCCGCGGCGTCGCTGAGCGAGCCCTTTCACGCGCTCGAGCGCGCCTACGAGGCCGAGCACCCCGGGGTCGACGTCGTGCTCAACCTCGCCGGATCGCAGCTCCTCGCCAGTCAGCTGGTCGAGGGCGCGCCGGCCGACGTGTTCGCCTCGGCCGACGTCGCCACGCTCGAGCGGGTCGCCGCCGAGCGCTCGCTCGAGCCCGGGTCGCGCCGGGCCTTCGCGGCCAATCGCCTGGTCGTGGTCGTGCCCGCCGACGCCGACTTCGACGAGCTCGAAGATCTGCGCGAGCCCGGGCTCAAGGTCGTGCTCGCCGGACCCGAGGTGCCCGTCGGTCGCTACGCGCGGGCGGCCCTCGACCAGCTCGGCCTCAGCGAGGCCGTCGAGGCCAACCTCGTGTCGAACGAGGACAGCGTCAACGGCGTGCTCGCCAAGCTCGAGCTCGGCGAGGCCGACGCGGGGCTCGCCTACGCGACGGATCTGAGGCGGTCGCCGAGCCTGCGGGGGATCGAGCTGCCCGCGAGCGTGGACGTGCGCGCGCGCTACGAGCTCGCGGTCCTGGCTGACGGGCCGACGCCCGCGCAGGGGCTGGCGTTCGCGGCGTTTGTGACCGGGGCGAAGGGCCAGGCGGTGCTGCGCGAGCATGGCTTCACCGCGGTCGGGGAGGGTGAGGGCTGAAGACGGGCGGGCCGCGAGCTGTCCTTCGACTGGCTCGAGCTTGCACCGATCAGCGAGGAAGCTTCAGCGCCAGATGTGCGAGGTCAATCGGGCCAGTCGCTCAGGCGGCCGAGGTTGGTCACGCGATCGAAGCCCGCGTCGATGAGTTGGTCCTTGACGATGCCCGCCCGGCGGCCGGATTTACAGTAGAGCACCACAGGTTTGTGTACGTCGCCGCCGACGAGCTCGCGGATCTCGTCGAGGCGCGCGGGGACGTCGGAGTGGTTGATGTTGATCGCTCCCTCGATGTGCCCGCGCGCGAACTCCTTGGGCGTGCGCACGTCGAGGAGCAGGGCGTCCGCGTCGACGAGCTGCTTGGCGAGGGCCGGGTCGCGGTCCGCGTAGGGGCCCTCGGGGAGGCCCTGGGCGTCGAGCTTGGTCTCGGACTTGGCGGTGGTTTCGGTGTCCTGGTCGTGCTTGCAGGCGGGGAGGAGCAGCGCGAGCGCGAGCGCGGCAGGCAGGACGCGGGGGGTCATGGCGAGATCATGCCAGAAGGGGGGTGTTTAGTGGTTGGCGCCAAACCGTGTGCCGAGCCGCCGCAGCAAGGACGGGC
This sequence comes from Enhygromyxa salina, assembly GCF_002994615.1. Lineage (GTDB taxonomy): Bacteria > Myxococcota_A > Polyangia > Nannocystales > Nannocystaceae > Plesiocystis > Plesiocystis salina_A. The sequence continues at coordinate 139,321 of NZ_PVNK01000108.1, forward strand.
GTGACATGAGCGCGCGATCCGAGCGAAGGGCCGCGCTCGGCGGAGCGTCTCACTGCAAGATGCCGTCGACGGGCTCGAGCACGGGCGGCAACTCGCCCTCGCCCAAGCGCTGGCGCAGGTTGATCTCGATCATGCGCGATAGCGTCGACAGCGGGAGGTCGTTGGGGTCGGTGCCGAAGGGATCTTCGATCTCGGTCCCGACCGCGTCGAGGCCATAGAAGGCGTAGGCGACGATGGCCACGACCACGGGCGTCAGCATGCCGACGGTGGAGACGATGCCGAAGGGCAGGCCGAGGCAGTAGACCGCGACGATGCGGTGCATCAACACCGTGTAGCTGTAGGGGATCGGCGTCGACTTGATGCGCTCGCAGGCGCCCTGCACGGCGGTGATCTCGGTCAGGCTGCCCTCGAGCACGCTCAGGTGCAGCGGGTGGACCCAGCCGCGGTCGTAGAGCGCCCGCAAGCGATCGCCGAGCCACTGGCTGATCGCCAGCGGGCGGTTGAGCTCAGCTTCGAGGGTGCCCGCGAGCGCGTCGGGCAGCAGGTTGAGGTATTCGTCGGGGTCGTGCTGACCGCGCAGGTGCTGACGAAAGGCGTGAACGTAGGCGATCTGGCCGTAGACGAGCTCGCGACGCACGCGCGCGAGCTCGGCCACCTCTTCGGGCGCGGGGGCTCGTGTGCTCGTCTGGGCTTGGGGGCCGATCAAGGTCAGCAGCTGGCGGGTGAACGAGCGCGAGACGTTGACCATCCGCCCCCACAGCTTGCGCCCCTCCCAGAAGCGGTCGTAGCTGGTGGTGTTGCGAAACCCGAGGAAGATCGACAGCGCCAGGCCGATCAGCGTGAACGGCAAGGGCGTGAGGTTGGTGTCGAAGACCTCGAAGTAGACCTGGGCGAGGGTGACCGCGGTCGCGGTCACGGTCGCGACCAACATCCGCTTCCAGCTGACCGAGAGCGAGGTCCCGCGGATCATCACCAGCTGGTTGAGCCATGCGCGGCGGTCCGTGATGATCACCGCCGCACGGTAGTGCGCGGTGCCGAGCGAGCGCAAGCAAGGCTGGTGTCAGGGCGAGCCCGGAGCCACGCGGAGCCCGTACAGCTCGCCGCGCAGCTCGCTCGGATGCGAGGCCTTCAGATCGGTGTGGGCGAGGCGCGAGCCGCTCGGCGAAGCGCAGCGAGCGACCGCTGTGGGGAGTCCAAGGCCGCTGCTAGCGCTGGCCGCTGCGTTCCCACAAGAAGCGGATGAAGTCGTTGCGCGACTTCAACCCCAGCTTGGAGAACGCGGCCGCGAGCAGCTGTCGGGTGCGGCTGTAGGACACCTTCATCGCCCGGGCGATGTCGGCGTCGGACAGGCCCTCGGCGACCCCGGCCACGGCCTGGGCCTGGCGGGCGCTGAGGCCAAACTCGGCGGCGAGCGAGGCCAGGCGTTCGCTGGAGTCGACGGGCTTGCCGGGCGCCTGCTCGCGGGCTCGGGCGAGGCGCTTGCCGACGCCGTCCTCGATCTCGTTCTGGACGGCCGAGCCCTTGTGCTCGGCGAGGATCCGGCGCATCTGCAAGGTTCGCTCGCGGGCCTGGGTCACGGCCACATGGAGGCGCTCGAGCTCGACGGGCTTGGCCAGGAACTCGCTGACACCGAGACCCGCGGCGATCCGGGCGACGTTGGACTCGGGGTTGCCGGTCAGGACCACGCAGGCGCATGGGTGCTCGCGGGTCCGCAGCTCGACGATCAGATCGAGGCCGTTGCCGTCGGGCAGCGAGACGTCGAGGAGCGCGAGCTCGGGCTCGTGGCGCTCGACGAGCAGCCGGGCCTGGTCGATGCGGGTCGCCCAGAGGATCTTGGCGCCGCGCTCTTCCAGCGCGAGGCGGACCCACTTGGCCGCGCGCGGGTCGTCCTCGACGAGCAAGATCGTCAGCTCGTCGAGGTCTCGCTGGATCCCGTCCGAGGGTCCGTCAGAAGTGTCGGTGGACGGGCTGTCGCTCGGATCGGTCGCTGCCACAGCGCGAGTGTAACAAAGTCTCCGCCCAGCGGCCCGCCAGCGAGGCGCTGGCGCCGTGGTCTCGGCGGTTGTCTTTAGACCCCCGCAGGCGCTTTCGGAGCTCGTTTAGACCCCCGCAGGCGCTTTCGGACCTTGCCATGCACGGCCGCTGCGCGGCCGGTCGCTACGTCGCTTCGCTCCTTCGCTCGATGGGGCTGGTATGAGCTTAGCTGGTTTAGACCCCCGCAGGCGCTTTCGGACCTTGCCATGCACGGCCGCTGCGCGGCCGGTCGCTACGTCGCTTCGCTCCTTCGCTCGATGGGCTGGTATGGGCTTAGCTGGTTTAGACCCCCACAGGCGTTTTCGCACCTTGCCATGCACGGCCGCTGCGCGGCCGGTCGCTACGTCGCTTCGCTCCTTCGCTCGATGGGCTGGTATGAGCTTCGCTATCTGGGTGCGTGGCCCCCTGGAAGGGGGCTGGTTTAGATCCTCCGGGGGCTTTCGGGGCTCGTTTAGGTCCTCCGGGGGCTTTTGGAGCTGGTTTAGACCCCCCAGCTGCTTTTGGCGCTCATCTGGGTCTCGCTGTCGCGCTTACTGCTCGGTCGGCTCGCCCTCGGCCGGGGTGCCATCGGGCTCGGGCTCGGGCTCGGGCTCGGGCTCGGCCTTGGCTACGCGAGCCGCGATGGTGCCCGCGCGCTGGTCGACGCTGAAGCTCTCGCCGTCCCAGCGCAGGGTGATCCGCCGCCAGGCGACCTCGCGGTCGGGGACGAGGCCGCTGTGACGAACCTCGAGGGTCGGAGCGGCGCCGCTGTACTGGCGCGCGAACAGCCCGGTCCCGCCTGCGTCGACGCCGTCGGCCTGGGGGCTCGGGTGCCCGGCGGCGCTCGTTGCGAGGGTCAGCTGAGCGCCGAGGTCCTCCCACAGCAGCAGCTCCCAGGTCGCGGGCCCCTCGAACAGGCCGAGGGACTTGAGCTCGGCGCCGAGCTTGTCCTTGGGCAGGTCGAGATCGCTGTCGAGCAAGCCCGCGAGGATCGCCGCCATGTGAAGGCGCGCGAAGCGACGCGGGTCATCTTCGCCGGGCCGACCCCCGCCGGACTGCACGCGCCCGAGCAGGCGCAGGGCTTCGTCGGTGCGCCCGGTGCCAGCGGCCGCCCGGGCCAGACGGATCGCCGCGTCGGGGCTCTCGGCCAGGCCGAAGAGCAGCTCGTATTGGCGGTAGGCGTCGGCGTACCAGCCGTGGCGCAAGAAGATGTCACCGAGCAGGCGGCGGCTGACGAGCGAGCGGGGCGCGAACTCGACGAGCTCCGAGAACAGGCGCTTGGCCGCGTCGTCGCGCTCGCGGCGGGTCAGCAGCTCGCCGACGATCTGGGCCAGCTCCGGGGTCATCTGGCCCTGGTCGCGCAGGCGCAGGCCCCGGGCGATGGCCTCGTCGACGCGATCTTGGGCGATGAGCTCGGCGATCATGCGCCGCTCGCCGTCGGGGTCGCCGGGCGCGTTGGCCAGGGCGGCGTCGAGGAGCCGGAGGCGGGCGTCGGGGTCGTCGGTCGTGTCGACGCGGCGATCGATCTCCCACCACGACTCGATCCCGCCGTAGACCGCATAGTTGACCGCGGCGATCAGCTCGGGCTCGATCAGCCGACGCAGCAGCGCCTGTACGAGAAAGGTCTTGGCGTCGACGTCGGACGCGAAGTGACCGAGGAGCAGCTGGACCTCGGCCTCGGTTCGGGCGCCGAGCTGCAAGAGGTCCAAGAACGCGTGCTGGTCTCGCCAGCGACGCAGCTCGCAGGCCGCGAGCGAGGCCTCGTAGACCCGGAGCTTGCCGGCCATGGTGGTCTGGCGATCGAGGCGTTGGGCCCACAGGAGGCGGCGGTGGACGAGCCCGCGGGTCGACGCGTCGCTGCAGCTCAGGGTCTGCTCGTGGGGGACCGGCGAGGGCATCACGCGCGAGCGCCCGCTCATCGATCCGCGCGCGAGCTCGGACTCGGTGACCTCGTCAACCCAAGCTGGGGGCGCGGGCACGCTGTAGCCCGCGGCGAGCAGGCGCGCCGCCCGACTGGCGGCGGCGGGGCGACCGGGGCGGTCGGCGGTCTCGGCGTCGAGCTCGATCACGCCCAGGCCCCCGGCGCCGGCCCAGCGATCCTGAGCGGGCTCGCTCTTCGAGTCGAGCTCCTCGCCCGCGACGGCGTCGGGCGCGGGCTCGAGCCGGGCGTCGACCAGCGGCGAGGCCGAGGGCGCGGGGCCGCGGGTCTGGGCCGAGCGTGAGCGGAGCTCGCCCTCCTCGGCCCGCGCGTTCCCGGCCTCGCGGTCCTCGTCCGGCTTGCGGTCTTGATTGGCCGGCCCGGGCATGCAGCCCAGCGGCGCCGAGGCGGCGGCGCCGATCATCGAGAGCACGGTCGGGGACTCGCTCGTCGGCGCGGCCTCGACACGCGAGTCGCCGGCGTCGGCCGTCAAGATCGGGAACGCCCGCGAGCGTCGCTCGATGCCCGCGCGGCGATAGGCGCTGTCGTCCTCGAGCGCCAGGAACGAGCTGAAGGGGGTCATCAGCCCGTACTCGAGGCCGAGGGTCAAGATCTTGCCGCGGACCCCCTCGGGCCCGCGCGACTCGGTCAGGAGCCGATCGACGTAGGCGCGGGCCCACAGCCGCGGGACCACGCGGCTCAGGACCGCGCTCTTCTCCCGACCGAGCTCGTACTCGCGCTCGTAGTCCTCGCCCGCGAAGCGGTAGCTGATCGTGACCTTCTCGGGCAGGTCGTGATGGGTCCGCGCGAGGACCCGGAGCTCCTCGCCGCGCGACAGCTTGCCCTCGGAGCTGAGGAAGAGGTCGTCGAGGCCCTCGCCCGCGTCGACCTTGACCTCGGTCAGCGTTGGGGTCTTGAGCGCGCCCGAGAGCTCGAGCGCGCGCATGACCGCCTCGCTGGGCTCGGCCACGCGCAGGGCCTTGCCGCCGCCCGCCCGGGCCAGCTTGGTCAGCAGGGCCTCGTCGACCTCGCGCCCGACCGCGACCGTGAACAGCCGCGCGGGCGAGCCGGCCAGGGTCCGGCGGAGGCGCTCGGCCAGCGCGTCGCCCTCGATCTCGCCCGAGGTCGCGACGCCGTCACCGATGTAGACGATCGCGGGCTGCTCGAGACCGTGGACGCGCTCGAGCGACTGCTCGAAGATCGCGCCGAGATCCGTGGCCCCGCCCGCGCCGCGCTGGGCGAGGCGCTCGAGCGCCTCGGAGATCCCCTCGGGCGTGGCCTCGGCCATGCCCGCGTCGGGGTAGAGGACCTCGGCGCCGAGATCTGCCCCGACGAGCGCGAAGCTGTCGGCCGCGCTGAGCGAGCGCAGCAGCGCCTCGGCGACGGCGAGCTTGGCCTGGTGCTCGGCCGGATCGCTGCCCGCCGAGGTGTCGACCACGACCACGACCTCGCCCTTGGGCGCCGCGGCCTCGCCAAACTCGATGTCCGGCGTCCAGCGCAGCATCACGTAGTCGGCCTGGTCCTTGCCGGGCTCGAACACGTTGACGCGCAGGGCCTCGCTGGCGGCGTCGTCTTGTTTGCCGCTCGGGCGCTTGCGGGTCAGCTCGAGCTCGAAGTCGGCGCGCGGCGTGAACCCGCTGCGGCGCATGGTCACGCGGCTGCGGTCGCGACCTTCGATCCGCGCGTCGGTCCGGGTTGCGAGGCCGTAGCGCTCGATCATCTCGCCGCGCAGCGAGAGCTCGAGGGCGAAATCTTCGATCGTCGTGGCGTCGCGTCCGACCGGCGCGGCCATCGGGTAGCGGTAGCGCAGCTTGCCCTCGGTCTCGCTGAGCAGCTGCTGGTAGCGCAGCACGATCCGCCGGGTCCCGGCGCCGGGGATCGGGTAGATCCGCGCGCGCACGGTCCGGGCGTCGATCCACTCGAGCAGGGCCGGGTCCACGCGGCGGCGGATCGTGGCCTCGTAGGTCTGGGTGGCGCGGGTGCGCTCGACGACCTCGGCCTCGACGAGCTCGCCGTCGGTCTCGAGCGCGAACCCGACGATCATCGCGCCCTCGGGGACCGTGAACCAGTACCAGCCCTCGACCTCGCTCCCGGACGGGTTGAAGAACACCTGGTCGACCTCGGTCTCGGCGACCTGCTCGTCGATCGCAACCTCGACGGTCTGGCGCTGGATAGCGAGGGGCAGCGCCTCGGCTCCGAACCCGGCCATGTGATCGATCGCGTAGACGCTCCCGGTCCCGACCCACGGGGACGTGGCGGTCGCGCTGTGATCGCCCATGCCGCCGGTCCAGTCGTCCCAGAACTTGACGGGCTCGACCACGGGCGCGCCCGCGCCGGAGATCGTCGCGCGCTCGCCCGGGTCGACCTCGGTTCGGCCGCCCGGCGCGGTCACGATTGCGAGGCCCTCGGCCACGTAGATCTCGACCTCGTCCCCGCTGCGCGTGAGGCTGGCGCCCCCGTCGCTGACCGAGACCTGGACGGCGCCCAGGGTGTGCGAGACCCCGCGCTGGCCCTGCTCGATCGGGGGCGCCTCGATCCAGGCTTGGCCGCTGGTGAGCTCGAGCCCGTCGGTCAGCGTCACCGTGGTCTCGTCGCGCAGGAACACGCGGGTCCCGTCGCCGAGCCGGACCAGCGCGCGCGCCCCCGTGCCCGTGCGCAGCGTGGCGCCGAGCGGCAGCGGCGTGTTCGACAGCAGGGTCGTCTCACCCTCGTCGCCGATCAGCTCGACCTCGCCCGACGCGAGCTCGAGGCTGGCGCCGAGGCTCGGGGCCTCGCTCGGGATCTCCTCGGTCTGGCACGAGCTCGACACCACGCCGAGCAGGCCGAGCACGCTGGCGAGCACGATCACGCCCGCTTTGGACCTGGACCTGCGCGATCGGGTCGGGCGTGCGGGAGGTTGGGGGGCGGCGGGGGACTCGGGGCTTGGATCACTCACGGGCGGTCTCGTTGGGCCGGGCGCTGCGGCGCGCTTAGCGGATTCTACGCCGAAGCGCGCCCGAGCGCGCCCCCAACCGATGCTTTGCCGTGATTCGAGCCGCGCGCTGGCTCGTGGCTATACTGCCGCGCCGATGGCCGATCTTCCGACGCCCCCGCGCCTGCCGTGGCTGAGCGAGCCTCTCGCGACATCCGAGCCGCCCGGGCTGCTCACGCTTCGTCGCGAGCGAGCGCCCGAGCCCGAGCCCGCGCCAACGAGCGATGTCGAGGGCAGCTACCGACTCCACCGTCGCTTCGATCGAATGGGTCGCCTCGTCGGCGACGCCGCGATGCGCAAGCTGCTCGGGAGCCATGTGATGGTCATCGGTCTCGGCGGCGTCGGCAGCTGGGCGGCCGAGGCCCTGGCCCGCTCGGGGGTCGGGCGCCTGAGCCTGGTCGACTTCGACCTCGTGTGTGTGACCAACGCCAACCGCCAGCTCCACGCGATGCGCGGGACAACCGGCAAGCCCAAGGCCGAGGTCATGGCCGAGCGGCTCCAGGCGATCCACCCGACCTGTGAGATCGAGGCCGTGCGCAGCTTCTACGAGGCCGAGACCAGCGAGGCCCTGTTCGCGCGCGCCCCCGACATGATCATCGACGCGATCGACAACCTCACGGCCAAGGCGCACCTGATCGCAAGCTGCCGCGCCCGCGGGGTCCCGGTGGTCGTGTCTGGCGGCGCGTCGGGGCGCATGGATCCGACCCAGATCCGCGTGAGTGATCTGAGCCGTGTCGCGGGTGATCCCTTCCTGGCGTCGCTGCGCAAGCTGCTTCGTCAGCGTCACGACTTCCCGAGCGCCCGGGGCTGGGACCTGCCTACGGTCCACTCGCTCGAGCCCCCGTCGGCTCCCATCGAGCTCGCCTACGACGAGGGCCAGGGCTTTCGCTGCGTGTGCCCGCAAGGCGACAACGGCAAGCACACCTGTGACCAACGCAACTTGATTTACGGGACAGCGGGCTTCGTGACTGGCAGCTTCGGGTTTGCCTGCGCGAGCGTGGCCGTCAAGGCGCTGAGCTGAGCCGCCCGCATCGAGCTCCGAGCTCTGAGCTCCAAGCCATGAGGAGGCACGCTTTTTGCTCCGCTCGGTCGAGGACGGGTACCGCCTCGTGTTCACTCGAAGCGCTCTCGTCTTCGACTTCGAGAAAGACGGCAGCGAGATCGAGTACGACCATGGCATCGAGGTTCACCGGGCCAGTGCCGTATCGACCAGGCGCTATGCACGCCCGGACGCCTGTGCCATCATTCTCCGATGTCGAGAGCTGCTGCGAAGAGCATCCCCCCTCTGCCACCGCCGGCCAACACCGAGCCAACCGAGCTTCGCCCGGCGGCGATCCTCGGCCGAGTGGTCTGTGTAGGCACCGACGGCGAGATCCTCGTCGACTTCCCCGGCAATCGCAGGGGTCCCACCCGCGCCCGTCGCATCGGCGTCATCCCCGACGAAGCGCTGTGTCAGGCAGCTGGCCGGCCGTCGGGCGTCGTGCTGGTGTTCGAGGACGGCGATCCCTCCCTGCCGCTGGTGCTCTCGCTGTGCTCGACCCCCGCCGCAGAGCGACCGCCCGCGCTCGCATCGAACAACGCACCCCTCGAGGCGCGGCTCGACGGGCGCCGTGTGGTCCTCGAGGGCCACGAGCGTATCGAGCTGCGCTGCGGCGGCGCGGCCATCGAGCTGTGCGCCGACGGGACGATCAAGCTGCGCGGCCGGGACATCAAGAGCCTCGCTCGCCGGCGCCAGCGCATCACCGGCGGCAGCGTGGACATCAACTGAGCTGGTTATGCAGGTCGCAGTGCTTGGAGAGCTCGGGGCGTTCGGGCTGCCCAGCTTCGATCGTCACGGCCGACCGCTGGTCGTGGTGTTCGCGGCCAAGACCTTCGTGCTGCCTGCAGCGGGTCGTCCCGCGGCAGGGCCCCTGCGTGCCCATGTCGAGCAGCCGCTTCCACCTCGAGAGGATCTGCATTGGGGCGAGCCGGGTGTGTCGAGCTTGCGCGCCGAGGGAATGTCGGCCTACACGCGCCTGGGAACGGAGATCTGGGCCTCGGGCGACGCATGGGCCCCTCGGGGGCGGGCCGTCGAGTCACTCGCCCTCGGCCTGCGCGTCGGCCCGTGCACGCAGGCGGCCGTGGTCACCGGTGAGCGCGTGTGGCAGCAGGGCGCCGTCGGTCTGCGCATCTCGAAGCCGGCGCCCTTCGAGTTGCTGCCCGTCGTCTACGAGCGGGCCTTCGGTGGAACGACGGCTAGCGAAGCCTGCGCGCGCAATCCCGTCGGTCGGGGGCTCCACGCCAGCGCAGCCGAGGCCGTGGGGCAGCTCTTGCCCAACATCGAGGCTGTCGACGCCCGCGTGACGGGCCTGGCGAGTCGGCCGCCCCCTGTGGGCTTCGGGCCGATCCCGCGCCACTGGCAGCCCCGCGTCGGTTGGTCGGGCACCTACGACCAGAGCTGGGTCGAGACCCAGGCGCCGCTTTGGCCCGAAGATCTGGACCTTCGCTCCTTCTCGGCCGCGTCTGAGGGATTGATCGCTCCCGGAGAATTGCGCGGAGGCCAGCCGGTCGTCGCCAGTGGTTGGTCGCCGGACGGCGACTATCGCTTCGAGCTCCCGAGCGCTCGCATGCTCGCTCGAACGACTTCCCGCGCCGGGCTCGTTCGCCAGCGCATGATCCTCGATGTCGTCGATCTGCACTTCGGAGAGGGGACGCTGATGATGATCTGGCGCGCGACGATTCCGGTCACGCCGACGGACCACGAATCGACGAGCATTCGCGAGCTTGAGGCCTGGGAGGTCGAGCCGTGAGCACTGCGCCGGTGTTCGTGCTCGCCGCCGACGTCTGCACTTCGGTGGGGCTTGAGCTCGAGGCCACAGCGGTCGAACTTGAGGCGGGGGTCTGCCCCTTCGAGGAGACGCCGGTGCTGGCAGCAGACGGGGTTGGCGTGCGCGCGGCTCGGATGCCGCTGCTGCTCCCCGGTGCGAGTCGAAGGCGACGGATGGGACTGCTGGGAGCGACGGCCCTGACGGCGCTCGCCGCGGCGATACAGCGCGCCGGACAACGACGCATCACGCTCTACCTCGGGCTGCCCCCGACGAGCGAGCTCCCGGCCAACGACGTCGGCCACGTGCTCGAGACCCTGCGTCAGGCGGTGGCGCCGTTGGAGCTGGCCCTGCCTGAGGGCGGCGTCTACGCCTACGGGCGTGCCGCAGTCTTCATGGCCCTGCGAGATGCCGTGGCCCACGTTAGCCGCGGGGCAGGGGATGTTCTCGTCGGAGGTATCGACTGCTCGTGTGACACGACTTCGCTCGTCGACGCGAGCATCGGAGGACAACTGTTGGGATTCGACAACATCGACGGTCGAATCGCCGGGGAGGGGGCGGGCTTCGTCTGGCTGGCCGCCAAGTCAGGCGCTCCGGTAGCGGCGGCTCCCCCTCGCATCCTGGATGTCGCTGACCACGACGGATCGGGATTCAGCCGCGAACCCGACCGGGCCGAAGGCCTCGCGGCGGCGTTGCGCCAGCTCCGACTCGCGCCTCACCTGCAAGGCGTGCGCGTGGACCGCTTGCTCTCGTGCCAGCCAAACCAGACGCGCTGGGCGACGCAGCTGGCGTGGGCCTACCTACGCAACGCGTCGTTGTGTCCCGAGCCCTTCGAGCCCCAGTCCATCGCCGAGAGTCTTGGTGACACGGGGGCGGCTGCAGGAGCGCTCGCCCTGGCTCTGGCCTCGCGTGCGGACGGTGTCACCCTCGTGCTCGGGGTTGGTGATGGCGGCGAGTCGGGAGCTTGTGTGCTCGGCTCTGGGGAGCCGGCCCGTCTCGAGCGCAGTCCCAACGAGGGGCGTCGTGCGAGCGCGCGTCTGTCCTTGCGCGAGCACCCGGAGGTACCGTCGTTTCTACGCGAGCGCTGCGAGGAGCACCTCGAAGAGCTCGGCATCTTGCTTGAGCTGCGCAGCGACCTGCTGCGCGATCCCGACATGGGCTGGCGTGGGGTCGAGGAGCTCGAGCAGCGCATGGTCGCGCGCAGGCGCGCCCTCGCCCACTACGGTGAGCTCGCCCGCGGCGTGGCAAACGCTGCGTTGGCAGGCTCCGATGCCGAGCTCGCTGCCGGTGCAGCGCTGGCGGCGAGCAACTCGTCGAGTGTCGAGGACAGCGCCCGGCTCGTCGCTGCCCTCGGCGAGATCGAGCCCGACGAGCGCCCGCGGTGGACCGACGCGCTCGTCTGGGGTGGACGATGGTCGGTCGAGACCCTGCACCAGTTCGCGGCTATGCTCGACACCACCGACGCGACCGTGGCGTTGGCCGGGATGCGTCTGCTCGACCGATGCTGCCAGTGCGACAGCGGCCGAACGCTTCGCTGGCTCGACCAGCTCGAGCCGGGCTCTGTCGATCATGACTTCGCCCTGCTACACGTCGCGCGCTGGGGCGAGCAGCCCGAGGTCGTGCGTGAGCGGCTGGCGACGCTCACCATGCGCGGCCCGACCATCGAAGCCGCGCTGTGGATCGGCCACCTTGAGCCTCTGCAGGCGTTGCGTGCCTATCTGCGTCAGGGCCACGAGTTCGCCCGGGCCCTCGCCCCTTACCTCGCTGTCCTTGGAGGTGCTGGAGACACCGAGCTCATCCAGAGTCGCGCCGCGGAGGATCTGCGGGCCGAAGAGTTCGAGGCGCTCGGTCGCATCGGCCTCGGGCGGAGCGTCCCCGTGTTGCTCTCGGCCCTGGGGCAGTCGGCCGAGCCCGATGTTGCAAGCACACTCGCCGAGGCCCTCGAGCGAGTCTGCGGCGCGGGCTTGTACGAGGAGGTCGAGGTCCTGGTCGATCCCGACGAGCCCCCGGAGCTCGTCGAGCGGGTGAGCGTCGATCCCGAGCGCTGGGCGGCGTGGTGGCACGAGCACCAGGCCCGCTTCGATGCGGGCCGATGCTATCGCCGTGGTCGGATCGCCGGCCCCCTCGCGCTCGTCGACGAGCTCCTCGATCCCCGACTTTCCCCGGCCACGCGGAGGCACACGCTCCTCGATCTGCGGATCCGAGCCTCGCTTCCCCTCAGGCTCGGCATGACCTGGCCCGTCGTCGAGCAACTCGACGTGCTCCGCCAGGCCCGCGCCCAGCTCGACGGAGGCGCGGCGCCGTGACCAAGTCCTTTGCGAACGGACGCTCGATCGTCCACGCAGGTGACGGCGGAGTCCAGACCTGTCCGGTCCCTGACGTGTGCAAGACCCCCTCGCCCGGAGGCCCGCCCGTGACGGTGCCCTACGTCAACGTCGCCAAGTCGAGCGACCTCGCCAAGGGCACGAAGAAGGTCAAGATCGAGGGCAAGTCCGTTGCGATCAAGGGCGCCCACATCAAGACCAGCACCGGCAACGAGGCGGGCACCGCCGGCGGTGGGCTGGTCTCGTCGAAGACCAAGGGCAAGATGAAGTGGGCGAGCGCCAGCGCCGACGTCAAGTTCGAGGGCAAGGGGGTCGTCCGCTTCCTCGATGTCTGCCTGCACAACGGGAACACGGACAACACCGGCGGGCAGCCCAACACGGGCTCGCCGGGGCTTAGCTACGGTGGTGACGCGCCCTGCCCACTGTGCGGCGCCCCGCAGGGGCACCCGCTGCCTTCCGACGAAGACACGGAGGCCGAGATCGCCAGGCTTCACGAGACCGAGCCAGTCTCGCGCCCGGGGGACGAGTACGGATACATGATCGGGGCGATGAAGTGCAAGGACAGCAAAGGCCGGGTTGTGATGCTGACCGCACATTCGGGCAAGCCCGTTGGAGCAAAGATCCCCAGCCTCCAAAACCCCGGGCGATTTGGCAAGAGCCTGGGCGGTCGAAAATACAAAGCCGAGAAGGTCGACGGGAGTTCACGGCCCGGGAACTGCGCCGCGCCCAAGCTCATCTTTCATGCCCGCGTCAAGGGCCTCACACCCGTGGCGTTGACGGAGTCATGGCATGGTCGCTCGCCCCCGAGTGGAGCCCCCTTTAGCCACGGCAACCATGCTGAGTCATGCGAGACCTGCAAAGATATGCTTCCTGCGATGCTCTGCCCCGAGCCCCCTGGGGAGGAACAATGACCACCGAAAATCCCATCTCCGCGATCATCGACGAAATCTGCCAGATCGAGCCCGAATTTCGAGAGGACATTCGTGGCGTGGACAGGGCGTTGATCGAGCGTCTCGAGCAGCTTCATGGGCGGCCTCTTCCTGCAGTCTACCGGGACTTTTTGCGACACATGGGGGAGTCGTGGGGAATTGAACTTCCGCGTACGGATTTCACGGCCTGTCGCATCGTTTCTTACTATGAAAAAATTGCGTGGCGCCCTCCCGAGCCGTTCACGATGATCGGGATGGACAACTTCGGGAACAGCCAGGATTACTTTCTCGACGGTCGAGGTAGCCGTGAAGCTGTGGTGAGTTTCCCGCTCGGAACTGACCCGACGGCGCCGGATGCCGATCCGAATGACTTTGAGTTCGAATCGGCATCCCTTCCCGACTACATCTTCTCCATGTTTTTCATGGTTCGACATCTTTCGAATTGCCCTGCAGTCGTACAAGCCAGCAAGGTGACACACCTCGATGGATCATTCGAGCGCGCCGTAGATGTCGTCCGCCGATATGGGCTACCGGAACACCCTCGTTCGAGCGGAGGATACGCCTACTTTTACACGCCTGAGTTGTCCGCCGCCATCTCTCAGCCGCCAGGCTACGGACTGGGGGTTCGCATCAGTGGTCGAGATGGAACAGGAGTCGAGCGGTTGTATGCGCTGCTCGATCACCATGTCGGGTTGGTTCATCGGAACCGGTGAGCATGGCGCTCAACCATATGTGGCGCGCAGCTCGCGAACATAGGGGCGGAGGTGATCCGGGTTCTCGAGCCAGTGCAGCTGAATCGTCAGCTGCTGCTCGAGGGCTGCAATGACCCGCTCGACCTCGGCCCGGTCGTCGGTGCTCATGTGAAGCAGGCCGACGCCGTGAGGATCGGCGTGCGAGGTCACGGCGGTTGCGACACTTTCTCGCCCGTACATCCCCGTGAAGCCGCCGCTGAGGGGGTGTCGGCCGTATCCGAGCTCGATCAGGGCCGCGTCGAGGCGACCGAGCAACTCCGGCTGCGGCTCAATGGTGGCGTAGGCTTCGAGCTCGAAGTTGAGCCAGCTGAACGCCTCGAAGGCGTTGCAAGCCACTAGCTCCGGCAAGGACGCGGCGTAGGTCTTCGCGTGGACCCACGGTTGGGTGCGATGAGCTTGGGGCTTCAGGGGAATGTCGAAGCCCGCCACCGCGAAGGCCGGCGTGCTGTCGGCGTCGAGGAACAAGGAGTGAGGCAGGGTCTTTTCACGCCCGATCAACGAGAAGCGCTCGGACGGGCGCCATCCGACCTCCCGGTAGTAGCGAACTAGCCGCGCGACCCGGACATCACCGGCGATCATGGACGCGAACAGCGGCCCGGTGTCGTTGCCCATGATCTCGAGCAGCTCACGATGGGGGGCGACGAGGGGACGCTCGGCGAGCTCTTCCAACTCGGCGAGTTCAGCGGCCGTGGCGCCCCGGAGCTGCTCGACAACGCCGGGGAGCAACTCGTCGATGTAGGGCAGCGCTTGGGTCAGGGTGAACATGTGGGCAAACTATACGGGAGTCCCAGCCCCATACATCGTCGGGGGATCAACCAAGCAGCCTCGAACGCTCCCCGTGGGTCGTGAACAGCGCCCCCGGCTTCGCCCGGGTCACCGCCACGCAGAACAACGCCCGGCACGCCGAAGTCATTGCGGCCGCAGGCGGGCGCGTCGATCAGGCAGCGAGGTCGACCTCGAGCTGGCCGGGCAGGGCGGGCCTCGGTCGCGGCGGGGGCGGGGTCCGAGCCCGACGTCGGCGAGCGCCTTGGCGATGTCGTCGGGCTCGTTAGCGATCTTCACCAAGCGCATTCGCCCACGGCAGCGCTGGCAGATCATGACCTCGGCCGCGAACACTCGCTGAAGCAACCAAGCCCAGGGGGGACGGGGCGCAGGCTTGGTCGCGGACTCGAATTCGGTGGCCTCGCCGTCGAACAGCACACGCACATGCTGAGGCACATGTTTGGTTCGGAGTGCGTTCGGCGCGGAGTGCCGGCCCTCACCATCGAGGAGTGGATGGGCCGCGCCAAGCTGGACATTACGATGGCGTATGTTCACCTGGTCGTCCCTGACCGCCTGCGCTGGGCTGAGCTGATGGACCTGTGACTTTTGGAGGCCACAGGGAGGCCGCCCTAAGCGCAGTCGTTGCGCGGGCTCTGAGAGCCCGTTTTTTGGTACCTATGACCCCTCCCCTGAGATGAGTCCCCTTCTAGGGGGCCACGCAGACCAGGGCGAAGCTCATACCAGCCCACCGAGGGAGGGAGTGCAGCGACCGACCGACCAGCCGCGTGCGGCCGTGCGTGGCTGAGTCGCTGACGCCTGCGGGGGCTCAAAGGATCCCAGTATACTTCGCGCGATGCCTCCGGTCCGAGCTCGCTCGCGCTTCGCGTCGGTCTGCGCCCTGGTCTTCGTCGCGCTGTTGAGCTTCGGCGGCCCGGGCTGCAGCGGCGGCTGTGTCGGCGGGTCTGGCCAGGGCCTGACCAGGACCACCCCCGACGTCCGCGCGTGGTACAACGCACAAGTCTCCACAATCCCCGACCAGAACCAGATATGGCTGCTCGAGGGACTCAGCGCCGAGGAGCGAGCGCATCGCGCATACACGATCCGGCATGAGGCTCGGTTGGAGGCCCGGGCCATGATGTCGAGCAAGCTCGAGGTCGCCCAGCTGCGCGCCCGGGATCGGGCGAAATACGGCGATCCGGACGGGCCGAGCTTCGAGTATTTGGTCGAGAAGAACCGCCAGCAGGGCCTCGAGGGCGACGCGATCTATGAGGCGATCATCGAGAGCGCGGCCCGGACCAACGAGAAGGTCAACGCCCGCTTCCGCGACAAGCAGTGACCCGGGCGGCGGGGCCGGGGTTCGTTCACTGCGCGAGCACGTGGGCGAGCTCGACGAGGTCGAGGTCGAGGGGCTTTTGCTTGCCGATGACCTCCGCGAGCGGCGTGGTCACGACCTCGGATCCGCGCAGCCCGACCAGCACGCCATGCTCACCCCGGGCGAGGCACTCGATCGCGTGAGCCCCAAAGCGGGCCCCGAGCAGACGATCCTGGACCGTCGGCGTGCCTCCGCGCTGGATGTGGCCGAGCACCGTCACACGCATGTCGAAGCGGACCCGCTCGCGATGGTCCCGCTCGAGGATCGCCGCGAGGGCCTGAGCGTTGTGGCGCGCGCCCTCGGCCACGATCACGATCGCGTGGTGCTTGCCGCGTTCGTAGGCGTTGACGATCCGCTGCGCGACCTCGTCGGGGCTGACGTCGTTCTCGGGCAAGACGATCGCCTCGGCCCCAGTCGCGAGCCCAACCGCGAGCCCGATGTAGCCGCAGTGCCGGCCCATGACCTCGACGATCGACGCGCGCCGATGCGAGCTCGCGGTCACGCGGAGCTTGTCGACCGCGTCGACCGCGACGTTGAGCGCGGTGTCGGCCCCGAGCGTGATGTCGCTGCCCTCGAGGTCGTTGTCGATCGTCGAGGCGATCCCGATGACGGCCAGGCCCTGCTCGTGAAGCGCGTGGGCCCCGGTCTGTGAGCCGTTGCCGCCGATGACGACGAGCGCGTCGACGCCGAGCGCGGCGAGGTTGTCGATCCCGCGGGCCCGCGCCTTTTCGTCGTGGAAATCTTTGCAGCGGGCGCTGCCCAACACCGTCCCGCCTCGCCCGAGGATCCCGCCGACGTCGCGGGCCTCGAGCCGGCTGATCTTGCCCTCCTCGGGCGGGGCGATCAGGCCCGCGAAGCCCTCTTGGACCCCATAGACGGCCCACCCGCGGGCGAGGGCGCTGCGGGTGACGGCGCGAATGGCCATGTTCATTCCCGCCGCGTCGCCGCCGCTCGTGAGCACTGCGATCGCCTTTGGCTGACCTTGCATGAGCGAGTCCTTACCCCCTCGCGCGGCCCGGCGCAAAGCGCTGGTGGTGCCGCGGATCGTGCAGATGCGCTACGCTGCGGCGGCCGGCATGAGTGACACCGTCGAGACGATCATGAACCATGAGGTCTACACCGTGCGCGCCCACGAGCCGTCGGGCGAGGTGCTGGGTATGATCCTCACCCTCGGAATCACCGCGGCGCCCGTCGTCGACGACCAAGGCGTGCCCCTGGGCCTGGTCTCGCTCCGCAACCTCGCGAGGGCCAAGCGCGACGAGCCCGTGTCCAAGCACATGACCACGCCTGCGGCCACGGTCACGAGCGAGACCACGGTCGAAGAGGCCGGGCGCGAGATGGGCCAGCTCGGGTACCACCACCTCGTCGTCGTCGACGCGCGCGGCTGCGTGACCGGCTTCGTGTCCTTGCTCGACGTCGTCCGCGGCCTCGTCGGGCTCCCGGCCTCGCACCCCCCGGCCTTCCCCCACCAGGAGCCCGAGAGCGGGCTCAGCTGGACGCCGACCCTGCCTCTGACCGTCGAGAACATCGACCGGCTCGCGCGACCGGGCCCCGGGATGTTGGTCTTGACCAGCGTCGACACGCCCGACGAGGTCCTGTGGGCCGAGGCCTCCAACGACGTCCACGCGCGGCTCAACAGCTTTGCCTCTGGCGAGCACAACCTGCCCGAGCTCGTTGGCCAGCGCCTCAGCGCCGGTCAGCTCGGGTTTCGCAGCGCGTCATTCGCGGGGCCCGAGACCGAGGGCCCGAGCGTGATCGACGTCTTGCTCAGCCGCTAGGGGGAGCGCGTGGAACTCGAAGCGCTGATCGAGGCCCTGAGCAGCCCCGCCGCCTACCCGTGGCACGACCCCGGCGCGGCCGAGGTCGAGGTCATCCAGACCCATATCTCGGTCGTGTTTCTGATCGGCCGCGAGGTGTTCAAGATCCACAAGCCCGTCGACTTTGGGTTCTTGGACTTCACGACCCTCGAGGATCGCCGGATCGACTGCGAGGCCGAGGTCGAGGTCAACCGCGAGCTCGCCTCGGGGGTCTACCGGGGCGTGGTCGCGGTCGTCGAGCGCGATGGAGTGGTCCAGATCGATCGTGAGCCTGTCGACGACAGCGGCCAGGTCCTCGAGTGGGCCGTGTGGATGCGGCGGCTGCCGGACTCGGCGACCTTCAGTGGCTTGCTCGCGCGCGGCCAGCTCGGGCGCCCGCAGCTGTGGGGCCTGGCGGCGACTCTGGTCGCCTTCTACCGCGACGGGGCCGAGCGCGCGGCCGCCAACCCCGAGCTCGCGCGCCTCGGTGACCTCGCCACGGTCGAGGAGAACATGCGCGAGAACTTCGCCCAGCTCGACGCGATCGTCGACGTCGCCCGGGAGTTCGGTCGACCCGAGCCGATCGATCGCGACCTGCTCACGCGCCTGCGCGAGGTGAGCGAGGCCGAGTTCGAGCGGGTCCGGGGGCTGATCCGCGCGCGCTTCGAGGCCGGGCAGGTCCGCGACACCCACGGGGACCTGCGCCTCGATCACGTCTACAACCTCGGCTACACCAGCAGCGAGGACGCGGACCTCGTCGATGAGGAGCTGCTCGACGCGACCGGGCGGCGCGAGCTGTTGATCATCGATCGGATCGAGTTCGCGGACCGCTTTCGCTGGTCCGATCCGATCGCCGACATCGCGTTTCTCGTGATGGATCTCGAGGCCCGCGGCGCGTGGCAGCTCGCGCGCTGCTTCGCCGACGACTTCATCTCGGCCAGCGACGACCCCGACGTCGATCGCCTGCTGCCCTTTTACACGGGCTACCGCGCGACGGTCCGGGCCAAGGTCGCCGCGATGGCGGCGTCGGAGGCCGCGCTCGGCGACGAGGCCTGCGCCAAGGCCCGGGCCAAGGCCGAGGCCCGGGCCCGCCTCGCGCTCGTCGAGCTGTCCACGCCGCGCGAGCGCCCGTGCATGATCCTGGTCGCCGGGCTGCCCGGCACGGGCAAGTCGATGCTCGCCCGGGGCCTGCGGGAGACCGCCGGGTTCACGTGGATCCGGGCCGACGAGGTTCGCAAGCGGCTCGCCGGGATCAACCCCTTCACGAGCCAGCGCGGCGATCTCGACGAGGGCATCTACACGCGGGAGTGGAGCGACAAGACCTACGCCGCGTGCCTCGAGCGGGCCGCCGAGGTCTGCCTTGGCGGCGGGCGGGCGCTGGTCGACGCGACCTTCGTCGATGGCTCGCGGCGCGAGGCCTTTGTCAACGCCGCGATCGCGTGGGGGGTGCCGGTCCACATGTTGGTCGTGAGCGCGCGGCCGGAGCTGATCAAAGAGCGGCTCGCGGCGCGCAAGGGGGACCCCTCGGACGCGACCTGGGCGATCTATCAGGGGCTGCGGGACAAGTGGTCGCCGATCGACCCGCTGCTGTGTCGCTTCAACACGATCGACGCGAGCGGGACCCCGCGCGAGTTGCTGTCGGAGGCCGCGCGGGCCCTGGCCGACGCGCGGCTGGCCTGAAGCCGAGCTCGACCTCGACCCGACGACCGGGGCCTGGCTGAGCGGCCCCGCGCCGAGGGAGGCGACGCGTGGGGGCGCCGAGCACGAGGTGGATCTCGACGCTACAAGAACATCCCGCCCGAGACCTCGATGCGCTGACCGGTGATCCAGCGCGCCGCCGGGGAGCACAGCATCGCAACCACGCCGCCGACATCCTCGGCGACCCCGAGCCTCCCCAGGGCCGTGACCGACTCGAGGTAGCCGCGCATCTGCGGGTTGTCTTTTAGCGCCGCGGCGTTGAAGTCGGTGTCGAGCGCACCCGGGGAGATCGCGTTGGCCGTGATCCCGCGGGGGCCGAGCTCGGTCGCGAGGTAGGCCATGTAGCGCTCGACCGCGGCCTTGAGCGAGCCGTACAGGCTCCTCCCGGGCATCGAGAACCGACTCAGCCCGGAGCCGATAGCGATGATGCGTCCCCCGTCCGCGAGTTGAGGCACCAAGGCCTGGGTCAAGAACACGACGCTCTTGAAGTTGATGTCGATCACGCGATCGAACTCGGCCTCGGTGATCGAGGCGAAGGCCTGGTGCGAGGACACACCCGCGTTGTTGACGAGGATGTCGAGGGCGTTGACCTTCCAGCTGGCGAGCACGCTCGTGACGCGCTCGACCAGGCTGGCGATCTGGCTGGTGCCGGTCAGGTCGACCGCGACGGCCTCGGCTCGCCGGTCCGACCCGCGGAGCTGCTCGACGACCTCGGCGGCGGCGTCCGAGCGATCGCGGTAGGTCAGGATCACGTCGGCGCCGGCCTCTGCCAGGCGCAGGGCGATGTCCCGCCCGATGCCCCGGCTGCCGCCGGTGACGAGCGCGGTCTTGTGGCGAAGGTTGGTGCTGGGGGCTGTCGTGCTGGCCTGCATGGTGTGGAGACCCTATTTCGTGCGCCATAGGCACGGTATCCATCGATTTATCAAGTCGTACATGCAAAAATCGCAAGTAATGGTCTTCGACCCGCCTGATTCGGACGAACGCCTGTTTCTGCGCATCGTGGAGGCGGGCAGCCTCAAGGCGGCGGCCGAGCAGCTCGGCACCGATCCCTCTGCCGTCAGCCGACGGCTCGCCGCGCTCGAGGCTCGCCTCGGTCAGCAGTTATTGCGTCGCTCGACCCGGGGCTCGCGGCCGACCGAGGTGGGCGCGCGCTACTACGAAGGGCTCGCGCAGATCGTCGCGCAGCAGGACGCGCTCGAGGCCGCGCTCGCGTCGGCGACCGACGAAGCTCAGGGGCGTTTGCGCGTGACCGCGCCGCCCGAGTTTGGCGTTCGTTTCGTGGTCCCCGTGCTCGAGTCGCTGCAGCGCGAGCACTCGAAGCTGAGCGTCGAGCTCGCGCTCGGCACCGGGTTTTACGACCTCGCGTCCGAGGACATCGACGTCGCGATTCGGATCGGAACCCTGCGCGACTCGGCCCTGCGCTCGCGTCGACTCGGGCGGGTGCCTCGGGTGTTGGTCGCGTCACCGGGCTACCTGCGTGACCACGGCGAGCCGAGCACCGCCGCCGAGCTGCCGGCGCATTGCTTCTTGGGTTACCGGAGCTCGACCGGCGTCAACATCTTGCGGATGAAGACCCCCGACGGTCAGGCGCGCGAGGTCGAGCTTCGCCCGCGCTTTACGGTCAACAGCGTCGTGACCTTGGTGCGCCTGGTCGAGTCGGGCCAAGGGGTGCTCCTGGGTCCGCTGTGGGCGTTTGCGGACTCGATCGCTGCGGGTCGGGTTCGGGCGTTGTTGAGCGACCATCGCTTTGACGCGTATCCGGTCCAGGCGCTGTATCGAGGGCGGCGCTATTTGCCGGCCAAGACGCGGGTGTTCATCGACGCGATGGTCGAGCGGGTGGCGGCGGAGGCCAGCCTCGAG
>NZ_PVNK01000109.1 GCF_002994615.1 Enhygromyxa salina
GGCTTCTTGTGCTCGCGCAGACCAGGCAGCTCGCTCACCGGGAGCATCGCGGTCCGATCCGGCAGCTCGTCGTCGTCGAAGCTCGACTCGGCGAAGTGGGGCGTGACGAAGGCGGTCTTGTCGGGATCCGCCGACTCGAGGTGCGGCGCGACGATCTGCGTGCCCTCGTGTTCGGGGCACGGAGCGTCGGCTTCGCGGTGGCCGGGGAGCGCGATGAACTCGGTCGGCTCGTAGGGCTCCGCGTCGTCGGGCTCGGGCCGCTCGGTCGGGTTCGCAGGCGCGGGCGCTGGTTTGGGCGCGGGCGTGGGCGCGGGCGCGGAGGTGGGCCGCGGCTGCGGGCGCTCGGGTCTCGGGTTCGCCCCCGCCTGCTGTTGGCGCTTCCACAGCCACAGCGCGAGAACGGAGAAGCCGAGCATACCCGCAAAGCTCAGCACCATGAGGACCAGCTGTGGTGTCTCGAGGGTCACGCGCTCGGCATGATAGCCCAGCTTTGAGTCCCGGCGTCGAGGGGGCGTCAAAGGCGGACGGGCCGCCAAGCTGGTAGATTTGCCGGCCCCAGCCCCGCCAATGGACATCGACATCACCAACGTTCACCTCGATCTCGGCGCCGGTCGGCGCGGGACCGACATGGGTCCGGGCGCCATGCACGTCGCCGGGCTCTCGGCCAAACTCGAGCGCCTCGGTCATCGGGTCGCGAGCGTCCACAGCCTGGTCGTCGACGCCGAGGCTGGGACCGACGAGGGCTCCCCGAACGCGCGCTACCTCCGAGTGATCACCGAGATCTGCAGCGAGCTCGCCGATCGTGTCGAGGCCAGCTGCGAGGCCGGGCGCGTGCCGCTGGTGCTCGGGGGCGACCACGCCCAGGCGATCGGCACGATCAGCGGCATGACCCGCTACTACAAGCGCCGAGGCGAGTGGCTCGGGGTCGTCTGGGTCGACGCCCACACCGACATGAACACGCCCGAGACCTCGCCCTCGGGCAATATCCACGGCATGCCCCTCGCGGTGCTCCTCGGCCACGGCCCGCCGGAGCTGGTCGCGATCGCCGGAGACACCCCCGCGCTCGTGCCCGAGGACGTCGTGGTCATCGGCGTGCGCGACGTCGACCCGAGCGAGATCCCGCTGGTTCGGAGCACCGGGATCGGCGTGTATCCGATGTCAGAGCTCGACGCCCGCACGGTCCCGGTCTGCGTGGCCGAGGCCGTCAAGCGGGTCAGTCGGCGCACGAGCGGGGTCCACCTTTCATTCGACCTCGACGGCGTCGACCCGCTCCACGCCCCCGGGGTCGGCACGCCCGTGCCCGGCGGGCTGAGCCTGCGCGAGTCTCACCTGATCTGCGAGGCCCTGGCCGGAACCGACGTGGTCGTGGGCATGGAGATGGTCGAGCTCAACCCGACCCTCGACCTGCGCAACCAGACTGGCCGTCTGGCGGTGTGGCTGATCGAGTCGGCCCTGGGCAAGCGCATTCTCGGCCGCCGCCCCCGCGCTTGATTGGGTCGGGTCACTCGCGGCGATAGGCGCCGCGGGTGCTCGGCTCGGACTCGTCGCGCTCGAGCTTGGCGAGGTTGGCCCGGGCCTCGGCGACGGCCTCGCGCACGGCCGGCCGCGGGTGCTTGGCGAGGCGCCCGAGCAGCCCCGCGCCGCGCTCGGGCTCGATGCGCGCGAGCGCGTACGCGGCCCGCACGCGGGTGAACGCGGTGACCAAAAAGCCCTTGGAGTAGCGACGCACGGCGGCGGCGGCCTCGGGCGGGGCGTTGCGGCCGAGGACCGCGAGGGCCTCGAGCGCGCGGTCGCGGGTCGCCTGGCGGCGCAGGCCCTCGATCAGGCGGCCCGCGCCCTCGGGTCGGCGCGCCGCGGTCAGTGCCATCGCCGCTTCCCAGCCGATCTCGCCCTTGCCCTCGTCGGTGTCGAGCACCGCCGCGAGCAGGTCGCAGGCCTTGCCACCGGGCGGATCGAGCAGCGAGATCGCGGCGATCAGGTTGGCGCGAACGTCCTTGTGGTCCTCACGCTCGAACGCGGCGAGCAGCTCGGGCTCGACGGACTCGCCGCCGACCTCGACGAGCGCGGGCCCGATCTGGTAGCGGACGTCGGCGCGCTCGTCCCCGACCAGCTCGCGCAGCTCGCTGAGCACGCGCTGATGGAGCTCGCGGGCGCGGTCCTGGGCCTCGGGCGAGACTCCGTCGGGCTCGTCGAGGAAGTTGCGGGCTGCGGCGCCGAGCAGCGAGAGGCAGATGACCCCGCACTCGCGGATGAACATGGCCGCGTCATCGTCACGCTCGAGCGCGAGGGCCTCGAGCGCACGGGGCAGGGCGACCGGCGCCGCGAGCTCGGCGAGCCCGACGCAGGCGAGGGCCGCATTTTGCGGGGCTGGGTCGTCACAGGCGTGGTCGAGGGCGGTCACGACCGCGTCGCGCTGTGGGTGCTCGACGCGGTCCCACCACACGGGCGGGCGGAGGCCGAGCTCATCGAGGAGCGCGGGCGCGAGGTTGCGGATCGCGACGTTGCGGATCTGCGCTTGGTCGTGCTCGATGTCGCGCAGCGCGGCCGCGAGGGTCAGCTCGGTGCCCATGGATCGGCTCAGGCGCCCAGCGACAGCAAGAGCTGCTCGAAGCTCAGGCGGACGTTGGGGTTGCGGGCGAGGTTGCTCTGAAATTGTTGGATGTGCTGCATGTGCCGGGCGAGGGCGTCGTCGCGGCTCAGGGCCGGCATGTTGCGCAGGCCCTCGCGGCCGAGCAGGAGCTCGCGCAGGTGCAGCAGCCACAGCTCGGCGAGGCGCCCGGCCGTCGCGCGCTGGCGGGCCGGTGTCTCCTTGCTCTCGGCCTTCTTCTTCTTGGCCTTCTTCTTCTTTTTGGGCTTCTTCTTGGCCTTGACGACGATGACCTCGTCCTCGCCCTCGTCGGTCACGGCGGCCTCGTTGGGATCGGGGGTTGCGAGCACGGCGGTCCGCCACGCGGCCCACAGCGGCGAGCGATCGCCCGAGAACACCGCTGGCGGCCCGAGCTCGAGGGCGCGCAAGGTCGCCGCGAGCAGCTCGCGGGTTGGCTCGAGGCTCGGGTCGCGCAGGAGCTCGAGGGCCACGCCCGGGCTGCCGTCGGCGAGCGAGACGACGAGCTCGAGGCGCTCGTCGTCGACGGGGGCCGCGCTCGGAGCACGGGCGAGCTCGGCGCTGACGACCGCGCGGGTGTCGGCGAGCGAGAGGCGCTCGAGCGGGATCGTCATGCAGCGGCTCAGGATCGTGTCGAGGATGTCGTGGAGGTTGGTGGCCAGCAGCGCCCAGTGGACGCCGGGGCTCGGCTCCTCGATCGACTTGAGCATCGCCGCCGACGCCTTGGGGTGCATGCGGTCGGCGGGGTCGATGATGATCACGTGGGCGCGGGCCTCGAAGGGCGCGTGCTGGGCCCGGAGCGCGACCTCGCGGGCGGGGCCCGCCGCGATCATGCGGCTCTTGCCCTGGCCCTCGAGCCGGCGCAGATCCGTGTGGCGGCCGCTGAGCATGCGTCGGCAGCTGTCACACTCGCCGCACCCGCGGGCGGGGGCGACGTCGCAGGTCAGCGCGCACGCGAGCCCCCGCGCGAGCGTGGCCTTGCCGATCCCGCGCGGGCCCGAGAACACGAGCCCGTGGTGGAGGCGCTGGCGCTCGATCGCCCGCGAGAGCATCGCCGTCACGCGTGCGTGGCCGACGACGCCTGGAAACCCGTGGTCCTGACCCACCGCCGCAGGGTAGCGCAACGTGGGTCCGACTCGACAGGCTGTGGTCGGACCGGGCGTCGCGGCTTGCGGGCAAATCTCCCACCGGTCACACTTGAGCGGCCCGCCGGCCGCGCCGGCCGCCAGAGATCCGATGAGCAGCCAAGACGGCAAACCAGGCTTCTTCACCCGCATGCGCCGCGCGATCTCGTCGTCGATGGACGACGCGATGGACTCGCTCTCGGACCCCGGTCAGGAGCTCGCGCTGATGCTCGATGACCTCGGGGTCGAGATCAAGCAGGCCGAGGCCGACCTCAAGCAGGCGGTGATCGAGCGCAAGATGATCGAGCGCAAGCAGGTCGAGCTCGACAAGAAAGAGCAGGGCTGGGTGGCCCGGGCCGAGCAGGCGATGAAGCTCGGCGACGAGACCCTGGCTCGGGCGGCGCTCGAGCGCAAGGTCGAGATCGCGCAGGAGCGCCGAGCCCTCGACGGCGCCCTCGTCGAGCAGACCAAGCTCGTCGAGGACATGGGCGATCACATCGCGCGGTCCAAGAAGAAGCTCAAGTCGCTCAACCTGCGCCGGGGCACGCTCATGGCTCAGGCGCGCGCGGCCAAAGGCGGCGGCAGCTCGGCCGCGGCCGTGGGCATGGCCCAGACCTCGCGGATCGACGCGATCGAGGACAAGATCGCGGGGCTCGAGGCCTTCAACGAGGTCCACGCCGAGACCGCCGGCGCCGCGGCCGAAGAGGCCCGGATCGACGCCGAGCTGCGTAAGCTCGAGGGCAGCTCCGAGCTCGACGACGAGCTCGCCGCGCTCAAGGCCAAGCTCGCCGCGGGCGAGCAAAAGGCGCTCGACAGCGGCGAGAGTTGAGGCCGGACCGAGGCCGTAGAAGATTCGCGCGTCGATCGGGCTGCAGGCAGGGCGCCGGGCCGCCCTGACCGGTAGACTCTCGTCGATGAGCGAGCCGCCCAGGTCCCTCGCCGTGGCCCCGCGCTGGCACCTCGCCGCGCTGCTCGGGGCCCTGGCGGTGGTCTTGCTCGCCGCGTTTCCCTATTTCGAGCAGGTCCGCAACGCCAACGAGATCCCGCGCTTGATCCAGGCCATGAGCGTGGTCGAGCACGGCGAGTGGGCGATCGACGGGGCCAGTCGGCGCGGGATCCCGACCGGGCCCGACGTCGCGCGCAGCCCGATCGATCGTCGCCTCTACCCGAACAAGCCCCCCGGCGCGAGCGTGGTCGGGGCCGCCGCCTACGTGCTCGCGCGGCTCGGGCCCGAGCCGCCGACGCTGCGCGAGTTCACGTGGTGGGCCCGGTTGCTCGCCGGGGTCGTGCCCGTGCTGATCATCGCCGCGCTCGCCTGGGGGCGGCTGCGGACCGCGTACGGCGGGGCCGTCAGCGCCGCCGCGATCATCTTGTTCGTGTTGGGCACGCCGATGTTCTCCTACGCCCGGCTGTTCTACGGCCACGCGCTCGCGGCCTGCCTCCTTTACGCGGGCGTGGTGACGCTCGAGGGCGGCCTCGCCCGGGGGCGTCCGGCCGCGCTCGGGTTCGGGGCGGCGCTCGCGGCCGCGGCGGTCACCGTCGAGTACGGGGCCGCGTTCGCGGGCCTCCCGATCGCGCTGATGTTGCTGTGGCCGGTCGTCGGTCCCGAGCGCACGCGCGGGCAGCGACGCGCGGCCGCCAAGCTCGCGACGATCGGCCTCGGCTGCGCGCTGATCCCCGTGGCATTCCTGGCGCTGTACCAGCGCGCCGTGTTCGGCTCACCGTGGGCGACCGGCTACCACCACGCGGCCGACCCGGGCTTCGCCGAGCTCCACGGTCAGGGTCTGCTCGGGCTCGGGTTGCCGCGCTGGTCCAACGTCGTCACGCATTTGCTCTCACCCAGCACCGGGCTGCTGGTCTGGTCGCCGCTGGTCGTGATCGCCTGCGTCGGCCTGGTTCGGCTCGCCCGGCGCGCGGGCCCGCGTCAGCGAGCCGCCCGGCTCCAGCTGGCGATCTTCGTCGTGGTCGTGATCATGGGCCTGGGCCTGTCCTTTCAGGGCGGCTGGCGCGTCGGCCCGCGCTACCTCGTGGTCGCGCTGCCGATGCTGATCCTGGGCCTCGCCGAGTTCATCGACTACTGGCGCGACCACCCGAGCAGCGTGTGGAGCAGCGCCGCGCTGGGCCTGCTCGCCGTGGCCGCGAGCTGGTCGCTCGTCGCCAACGCCTTCGCGGCCACGCTGTGGCCCCACATCGATCCAACCAACATCGCCGAGCCCTTCGGGGCCGTGCTGATCCCCCTGTGGGAGAAGGGCTTGGGCCCCTACGGCGTCCCAACCTGGTTCCGCGGCGGGCTCAGCCTGTGCCTGGTGGTGCCGGTCCTGCTCGGGCTCGGCGCGCTGGTCTGGGCGGCCGGGCGCCGACGTCCGCAGGTCGTGCTGCTGCCGATGTTGTTCGGCGTGGCGATCGGCGCGCTCGGGCTGACCGTCGTCGTGCCTCGCTCGGTCCTGGCCCACGCCAAGACCGAGCGCAATTTCAACTACATCGTGAAGGTCTACGAGCCGCGCGTGCGCGACGGCGAGCGCGTGGTCGGCAAGACCAAGACCCTCGACTGACCCGAGTCGACTACTTGAACAGGTTCCCGCCGAGGGGGTTGTCGTCGTCGTCGGGGTTGAGCTTCTCTTTGTCGTCCCGCGACGAGTCCTCGCGCTCGAACTTGGTCGGCTTGAAGGTCATGGCGATCGCGAGCTTGCCGTCGGCCGACCACAGCGACTGGCGCTTGCGGACCGGGTAGCTGTCCGTGTAGGGCGCGATGATCGACTCGCCGTCGCGATCCCAGGCCAGGGTGACCTCGAGCTCCTTGTCGCCCTCTTCGTGGGTGGCGTCGAGGGTGACCACGTGGTGGTGGCCGGCGCCGTCGAACTCGAAGCGCCACTCGTTGCCGAAGCTGCGCAGCTCACCGCGATGCCTGACGGTCGTGCCGTCTTCCATGCGCAGCTCGATCTTGACCTTCGCGCCGTAATCGTAGGTCTTGCCCTCACCCTCCTCGTCGTCTGCGGCCGCGGCCTGGACCTCGCCGGAGGTGATCAGCGGCGCGACCAGAGCCAGGGGCAGGACGAGTGGGAACGCTCGTACTATTCGAACTAAGGTAGTCACGGTTGCCGATTGTACACGTCGCAATCGGCGCATCAAGTCGGCCGGTCGTGCCGTAGCCGGTCTGGTCCAAAAATTATTTTCCGAGGAAGAATTGAATCAAACGATCCTTGAGCGCCCCTTCGTAGGGAGGGGTGACGAGGTGCATGAGGTTGGGACGGAGCTGGCGGTACACGGCCTTCTTGTGGCTGAAGGTCTCAAACCCGTCGAAGCCGTGATAGCAGCCCATCCCGCTCGCCCCGACCCCGCCGAAGGGCAGCTCGTCCTGTGCGAAGTGGACGGCGGTCGCGTTGATCGAGAGCGCGCCCGAGACCACGCGCGCGCCGAAGTGATCGACCGTCGCGCGCGAGTCGCTGTAGACGTAGGCCGCGAGCGGCCGCGGGTGCGCGTTGATGTAGTCGATCGCCTCGTCGAGATCGGCGTAGGTCTTGATCGGGAGCAGGGGACCAAAGATCTCTTCTTGCATCACCGTCATCGAGTCGTCGACGTCGAGGAGCAGCGTGAGCGCGAGCTTGTTGGCCTCGGCGAAGCGCTCGCTGGCCTCGTCGCCGGGGTTGATCTCGAGCACCGTCGCGCCCTTCTCGCGGGCGTCGTCGAGGTAGCCGAGCAGGCGCTCGCGGTGGCGCGTGTTGATCAGCGAGCTGTAGTCGCGGTTGTCGGCCAGGCGCGGGTACATGTTCGCGACCTCGGCCCGGACACGCTCGACGACCTCGTCGACCCGCGACTCGTGGACGAGGAGGTAGTCTGGCGCGATGCAGGTCTGGCCGGCGTTGTAGAGCTTGCCCAGCATCAGCGAGGAGACGCCCTTGTCGAAGGGGAAGGCGCGGTCGATCAGCGCGGGGGACTTGCCGCCGAGCTCGAGGGTCACGGGCACGAGGTGCTCACTCGCCGCGCGCATGACCAGGCGACCGACGCCGGTCGAGCCCGTGAACAGCAGGTGGTCGAAGGGCAGCGACGAGAACGCCTGGGCGATCTCGACGCCGCCGGTCGCAACGCTGACGTGGTCGGCGGCGAAGGTCTTCGAGATCAGCTCGGCCAGGACCGCCGAGGTCCGTGGCGTCAGCTCCGAGGGCTTGATCATCGCCCGGTTGCCAGCCGCGAGCGCGCCTGTGAGGGGGCCCAGGGCCAGCGAGACCGGGTAGTTCCACGGCGAGATGATCCCGACGACGCCGAGCGGCACGTAGTCGACGCGCGCGAGCGAGGGCCAGGTCGCCCAGTGGGTGCTGCGCCGACTCGGGCGCATCCACCGACGCAGCGACTTGATCGTGTGGCGGATGCCGAGGATCAGCGGGAGCAGCTCGATCCGGCGCGACTCGTCGGGGGAGCGCGTGCCGAAGTCCTCGCCGATCGCCTCGATGATCCGATCTTGGTGGTCGAGGATCATGCCCAGCAGCAGCTGGAGGTGGTGGCGGCGCGTGCGGTAGCTCGGCGGTCCATCGCGCATGAAGGCGGCGCGCTCGAGCTCGAGGGACGCACGCAATTGTTCGATGGTGACGGACGGGGACTCGCGGCGGAGTGCTTGCACGGACATCGGACCTCCAGGCTGTCTCAGCGACGGACGCGGGGACGGGTGAGATGGTGACACGCCAGGCGGACACCATGCCAAACGACCTTCTGCCCCCTGGCAGGCGGGCGCAGCGTCATGCGGCGTCGTCCGCGCTGACGCCCGTCGTCGATCGTCGCAGGGGCCACAGACCGGCCGCGGCGACGAGCTGGAGGACGGCGAGGGTGGCGAACGCACCTGCCCAGCCGAGGGCCACGAGCTTCACCGACATGAGCGGCGCGAGCACCCGCGGGAGGTTGAGGGCCGCCATGCCCAGGACGAACGCGGTGGTCGGCATGGGTGAGCGGGCCGCGGCGACGAGCGCGAGCGCGTGGAGCCCGACGAGCAGCGCGGCCTGCAGCAGCCCCTCGCCGCCGGCGAGCAGAGCGATCACGGCCCGCTGATGCCACAGCGAGGATGAAGCCGCGAAGCCCAGCCACAACAGGCCGAGCCCGGCGGCCGCGATCATGCTCGCGCGCGCCGGCCCGAGCCTGGCGACCAGCGGCCCCCAGCCGAGCGCGCCGACGATCCCGGCGATCGCCGCGACCGGGAGCAGGATCGTGGCGTAGTCGGCGTAGTCCCAGCCCAGGTGCTGAAACAGGAACTCGAAGGACAGCCCCGAGGTCGCGCTGGCGCCGAAGGTCAGGGCCACGAACAACAGCGGGATCCACAGCAGGCGCGCGAGCTCGCCGGGCTCGAGCGGACGCTGAGCCGGCCGCTGGGCGCGGGCCTTGTCCGGTCGGCCCGGCAGCCACAAGAGCGCAGCGGGGACCAGGGCCAGGCCTGCGAGCCACCATGCGGGCGTCGCCAGGCCCGCGACCATGCCGTGGTCGACGATGCGTGCGCCGAGCACCAGCGGCCCGAGCAGCCCGGCCCCGAGCGCGTGGCCCAGGCCCATGGCCGCGGCCGTCCGCGCCTGGCGACCCGCGAGGGTGTCGAGGGCGAGGCCGTCGACGAGGACATCTTGCAGGGCCGCGGCCAGGTTCAGCGCGACCCAGCCAGCCGCGATCCCCGTGAGCGAGCCCGGGCCCCCGCCTTCGCCCCCGGTCCACGCGCTCGCCAGGCCCCACAGGCACAGCGCGGCGCAGCCTTGCAGGGCCGTGAGCACCAGCCCGCGCACGCGCAGCGCCCAGCTCGGGCCGAGATCGAGGAGCAGCGCGACGGCGAATTTCAACAGCCACGGGACCGCGCCGCTCGCGAGGATCCCGACTTGGGTCTCGAGCGGGATCCCGAGCTGCGCGAGGCGACCGAGCAGCAGCACACCGACGGCGGCGACGATGCCCTGGACGAGGTAGGCCGCGCCGACGACGACCACGCAGCGCAGCGCTCTGCTGTCTTCGCTCGCGGCCACCGTCACGGCCCGAGCGTATCAGCGCCGTCGCGCGCGGGCACGCTCGATCGTCACGCCGAGGCTCAGGCCGAGGCCGAGGCAAGCGAAGACCAGCGCCCACGGCCGCGCGGGCCTGGGCTTGGGCGCCTCGACGCTCGCGCGGGGCCGCAGCCACACGTGGATCGCGTCGGGCTCGAGCTCGGGCACGATCGCGGCGCTGAGCTCGACGACCGTGGCCTCGAGCGCGTCCTGATCGACGTCAGCGGGGGCGCGCGCGACCACGACCACGCTGTTCGTGGCGCGCCCGAGCTCGACGTCGACGTGGGCGGGCCCGAGCTCGAGCAGCTCGAGGGCGGCGCCGATCTCTCCGGCCAGCGCGAGCTCGCGGCGGACTCGTTCACCCTCGCGCGTCGGGACCAGGCGCGCGTCGCCGTACAGCGCCTGCTTGCCGGTCTCGCTGCGCACGGGGGGCGAGCGCTGCGGCTCCTGGCAACCGACCACGCTCAGCGCGATCGACAAGGCCCACCCGCTCACACCCGTGCGCACGGGCCGAGCATCGCGCAGCCCGACGTGGCGACCAAGAAAGCCGCGATCCTCAAGGCCGGGCTGGCGACCAGTCTTGGGCGCGGGCGCGCTTGGTCAGGCGATCGAGGATCTTCGCGTGGCGCCGCGAGATCGTCGCGATGCTGGTATCGAGCTCGACGGCCAGCTCCTTCATGGTCCGGCCGTGGATGTAGATCGCCTTGATCAGCTGGTGCTGCTGGGGCTCGAGCTCATCGACGAGGGCCCACAGACGCGAGCGCGCGTCGGCGTCGAGGAGCAGCTGCTCGGGGTCGGGCTCGTCGGCCACGGCCCGCTCGACGAGGCGACCGTCGGGCTCGGACAGGCGCACGGCGAGGGCCGCTCGGCGGACGAGCTCGCGGGCGGTCTCGACCCGCTGCTCGAGGGTCTGCCTGTGGCCGCTGGCCCGGCGCGCGTCCTGATCTTCGGCGGCCTGGCTGAGCAGCGCCTGGGTGGTGGCGAGGCGCTGGAGCGCGCGCTGTTGCTTGCGCCGCCCGGGTGTTCGCTTGCGGACCGCGTCGATCATCGCCCCGCGGACCCGGTAGTGGGCGTAGGTCGCGAAGCTCGCCCGGCTGCTCGGGTCGTAGCGCATCGCCGATCGAACCAGGGCCTCGTTGCCGACGCTCTCGAGCTCGTCGACGCTCATGACCGCGACCTTGCGCGCGACCTGGCGGGCGATCTTGCGGACGAGGTCGGTGTGCCGCTCGACCTTGGCGGCCTGCTCGTCGCTCAGGGGCGGGCTCATGGTCAGACTGGCCCTCGCTCAGTGCGCCTGCGCCTCACGGATTTGCTTGCGCAGCGCCCACTTTTGTTCGCTGCTGATCTCGTGGAAGCGCACGCCCATGTCGCGCTCGGTCGCGCGCACGACCAGACCCGCGACGGGGACGCTCGCGCCGGACTGGGGGAAGCCGAGCACGAGCTGGAGCTCGCGGCCCTCGGGCTCCCACGCGGTGGAAGCGAAGCGGCAGCCGCCCAACGAGATGTCCGCGAGCGGGTGGGCGAGCACGACCTCGCCGCCGATCACGTCGGCGGTCACGTTGAGCCGCAGGCGGGGGTGGACGCGTTCCTCGTTGCTCACGCGGGGCATCATAGCGAGGCCTGGGGGGCGGACAGGCGGTGACACTGTACATTTGGCATACGCGCAAGTGACGCGATGACGACCTGACCCGCGACGATGGACTCGATGCCAGATCGTCAAACAAAGCGCATCGGCCGTGGCTGGCAAGTCCTTGAAAATACACGCTTCTCATTTTGTCCAGGCTGGTCACTTGCTTGCAGCGACGGGGAATGGCAGTTGGGCTGCGGCCCGATGCGATCCACCGTCACGATGTCAGCACGCGCGCACGACCCCTCTACCTCCCGCCTCGCGCGGGCTCTCACCGTGATGATGACGCTCGCGCCCACGCTCGTGGTCCCGGCCGGAGCGATGCTCGCGACCGCGGGCTGCAGGGCCGAGCCGACGATCCCCGGGACCGAGATCCCCGACACCCAGGACAACCGGCAGATCATCGCCGTGCTCGAGCGCTACCGGACCTCCTTCGTCTCGCGCGACGCCGCCGCGGTGCTCTCGACCGCGCACCCGACCTACTACGATCACGCCGGGACCGACGACCCGAGCGACGACACGACTTACACCGAGCTCGGGCAGCTGCTGCGGCGCCGGCTCTCGCAGCTCGACTCGATCCGCTTCACGATCGACTACCTCGACGTCCACGCGACCGGGGATCGAGCCGTGGTCCGGGTCTGGATCGACGCCAGCTTCCGCTTCAAGCCCTTGCTCGACTCCTTCGGTGAGCCGCGCCAGTCGCCGCCCTACGCTCGGGTCATGGATCACTCGGAGTTCGAGCTGGTCCGCGAGGGCGAGAACTGGCTGATCGTCCGCGGGCTCTGAGCCGTACCCGAGCTGGCCGACGCCACCCTCGACGCCGACGAGGTCGTCGACGCGGCCGAGCTCGGGTCGCCCCGCTCGCTGCGGGCAGCCCCAGGGGCAGGGGGGTCAGCGAGAGCAGGCGAGCTTGTCCCGCGGGGTCCACCAGCCCTCGGGGTCGGCGGCGGCGCGACCGAACACGACCTCGCCCGCGCCCTCGACCCGATCGCGCCCGCGCGCGCTGATCAGGCCGCGCTCGCACAGCAGCCGGGCCGCCGCGCCCGCGCTGGGGTAGCCGACGACGCGGGGGTCGTAGGCGAGGATCCGGCGGCCGTCGGGCTCGCGCACGAGGTTGATGTGGATCGCGTGGACCCGCTCGCGCGCGGGCAGGTCGGCGGCGAGGGTGGCCACGTCTTGGGCGTAGTGACGCAGGACGCCGAGCCTGACCTGGGTGTCGATCAGCCGATCGCCGCGCAGCCGGCCCGCGCAGATGTCGGCGAACATCGAGTAGATCAGCGCGTCGCGCTCGGCGTCGTCGCCGAACATGTAGATCCGGGTCTGCTCGGGGAACGCCCGGGCGAGCAGCAGCAGCGCGCCGAGCTTGAACGCGGTGTGCTCGCGGAGGCTGCCAAACTCCCGGCGACGAAAGACCTCGAGCTGATCTTTGTAGGTGATGCCGTCGAACTCGATCCCGTCGATCAGCATCTTGCGCTCGATCGCCTTGCGGATGAAGGGCGGGCTGGCGGTGATGAAGAACAGCGGCCGGTGCTCGCGGCCGCTCGGGCCCTCGCGCAGGGCGTGGAGCAGCGCGGTCGTGCCCGGCAGCGCGCGCTTGTCGACCGCGAACTCGAAGGGGATCTTGAGCATGCCCTTGACCTGCGAGATGCGGGTGTCGAGCCAGGTCTTGTCGATGTCCCAGATGTACGCGGGCCCGTCGTAGGTCGGCGCCAGGGTCCGCTGGAGCTTGCGGACCATGGGGAAGGGCGAACGAATCAGCTCGTACTCGGTGTCGTCGTCGTCGCGCTTGGCCATGGTCAGGCGCCCTTCGCCGCCGCGCGGACCAGGGTCGGATCGATGTCGTCCTGGACCGCGGCGGCCATCAGCTCGCCGAGCCCCGCGCGAGGATCGAGGCCCTCGTGGACGACTCGGTAGACCCCGTGCATCAGCGGCGAGCGTATCTTCAGCTGGGTGGTCAGCTCGTAGGCGATCTTGCAGGCCTTGACGCCCTCGGCGACCATCCCGAGCGACTCGATGGCCTCGGCCAGGCTCAGGCCCCGGGCCAGGGCGGCGCCGACCCGGTGGTTGCGGCTGATCGGGCTGGCGCAGGTGACCATCAGATCGCCGATGCCCGCGAGGCCCGAGAAGGTCATGGGGTCGGCCCCGAGCGCGACCCCGAGCCGGGCGATCTCCGACAGCCCCCGGGTGATCAGCAGGCTCTTGGCGTTCTCGCCCAGGTCCATCTGCGTGGCCATGCCCGCCGCGATTGCGATGATGTTCTTGAGCGTGCCGCCGAGCTCGACGCCGACGACGTCGGTGTTGCTGTAGACCCGCAGCTGAGGGCTCTTGAGGTGGGCGCGGGCGACCTCGATGACCCGAGGAAAGCGCGAGGCGAGCACGGTCCCGGCCGGCTTGCCCTCGACCATCTCGCGCGCGATGTTGGGCCCCGAGAGCACGCCGATCTGACGCAGGCAGGTCTCCTCGAGCACGATCTGGGTCATGCGCTTGTAGGTGACCAGCTCGATGCCCTTGGTCGCGTGGACGGCCAGCTGCGAGGGCCGCACGAGCTCGCCGAGCTGCTCGCAGACCGAGCGAAACGCCTGCGAGGGCACGACGAGGAACAGGAGCGGGACGTCGCGCACGGCCGCGGCGAGGTCGGCGGTGGCCCGGATGTTGTCGGACAGGCTCAGGCCCGGGAGGTAGCGCGAGTTTTGGTGGCGCTCGTCGATCTCGGCGGCGAGCTCGCGGTTGCGGGCCCAGAGCGTGACCGGGAAGCCGTTGCTGCCGATCAGGTGGGCGATCGTGGTGCCCCAGTTGCCCGCGCCGAGGACCGAGACGCGCGGGGTGGTCTCGTCGCTTGTCGTGTCGTCAGCCATGTCGTGCTCCCCCGGATCCGATCGAGCTGACGAGCGTCGGTGCGCCGCGCAGCCCGTAGCCGTCGAGGTGGTTGCGATAATAAAACAGCAGCTTCGCGTCGCACACGTGCAGGCGCACACCCCGGCGTTCGACGACCGCTTTGGCGTGGTAGGTCCCGAAGCTGCGCAGGGCCGCGCGGACGAGCTCGGCGACCTCAGCCCGGGCGGCGGCCTCTCCGACGACGGTGCTGAGGCGAATTTGATCGGCGCGCGTGCGTTGGTCGAGCTCGTCGAGCAGGGCCACGATCTCGCGCTCGACCTCGGGCATGGCCAGGCTCTGCTCGGGCCCGACCGAGCCGAGCAGGCGGTAGAGGTCGAGCTCGGGCCGCCCGCGACGCAGGAGCTCGAAGCAGGCGAAGGCGAGGACGTGGGTCGGGTGGACCACGTTCTCGGTCGAGAACTCGCGCAGGATCCGCTGCTCGAGCGAGCGGGTGTACTCGGCGTCGCGGATCGGATCCTCGACGAGCTCGCCGTCGACCTCGAGGTAGCCGCGGGGGTCGATCGGCCGGCCCCTCGGATCCCGCGAGGCCCCGTCGCCGTCGACCTCGTTGCCGAAGGGGTCGAGGGCGTGGCCGAAGCGGATGTGGATCTTGAGATCGAGCGAGAAGATCCCGCGCAAGAAGTCGAGCCAGCGCTCCCAGCGAGAGAACTCGTCGTCGACGATGATGTAGCGAGACTTGCCGGCCTCGGCCAGCCAGTCCTCGATCAGCGTCGAGGCCTCGAGCACCAGCGGGTAGGAGATCGTGCACGGGACCACGTAGATGTCGGGCTTTGCCCGGCCGCGGATCAGGTTGTTGCGGTAGGCCGAGACCGAGCAGCCGAGCAGGCCCTTCTTGAGCGTGCGCTCGATCGCCCCGGACCGGCTGCGGGTCCCACCCGGGAAGAACAGGTTGTCCTGGCCGAACTCGAGCGAGACCGAGGCGTAGGCCTTGAGGGTCTGCTTGTAGAGCGGGTCACGCTTGCGTCGGTCGACCGTGTAGGCGCCGAGGTTGTGCATGAACTTGCCGACGATCGGGTTGCGGAACAGGTTGAGCCCGGCGCCGTAGGTCAGTGGCGGCAAGCCGAGGGCGTGGACCGCGAAGCCGATCACGAGCGAGTCGAGGTTGGAGCTGTGCGTGGGCGTGACGACCAGGGTGCCGCGCTCGCGGAGGCGGCCGAGGTTGGCGATCTCGCCCTCGATGATGACGTGCTGCTCGAGCCGGGGGATGGTCTCGCGCTCGAGCAGGCGCCGCGGCGACAGCCCCGTGAGCAGCGCGCTGAGCATCGGCGGGCCGACCCGGGCCGCGAGGTTGTAGAAGGTCGGCGAGAACCGACCGGCGATCTCGTTGGCGTAGCGGTGGACGATGCGCTCGAGCAGGCGGCGCTGCTCGGCCTCCGAGACCCGCGGGAGCTGGCGGCGGATGTCGGCGTAGAATTGCTTGTCGGCGATCGTCTCTTCGTCGGTCGGGTCGGCCTTGCTGAGGCGGTCTTGCTCCCACCACAGGGTCTCGTTGATCGTCTCGGCCAGCGAGCGCGCTCGCCCGGCTTGGAGCCCCAGGGTCGGCGCGCTCACGCGCTCAATGATCCGCCCGGTGACCTCCGACACGACCTGAGCGACCTGTTCCACGCTGAGCATCGGCCGCGAGGATAACCCGGCCCGAACGCCCGCTCGGTCGCTCCGGACTACCGGGGCCGTCGGCGTTTGCGGTTGGCTCGGTCGGCGACGGCCTTGGCCGCGAGCCCGAGGCCGGTGACGAAGGCGGCCACGCCAACGCCGACGAGGAGGCGGCCGATCGAGACGTCGCGGAGATCGACTTCGACGCGGTGTTCACGCTCGTTGGGGTTGGTGAAGTCGCTCGTCGGGGCCTGGCCGCCAGTCCAGCGCGGTGGTGCCATGCCGATCTGCGCGGCGGCGTGCCAGCGGGCGCGCTCGCGGTCGAAGATCATGCGACGGGGCTCATCGAGCAGGGTCTGCTTGGCCCGGGTCAGCAGGATCATCCGCTCCTTGGCCTCGATGTCATCGGGGTTTTGATCGGCGTGATCGCGGACCATGCAGGCGCGGTAGGCCGCCTTGATCTCGGCCTCGCTGGCCCGAGGGTGAACTTCGAGCAGCTCGTAGTAGTCGACGAACACCGTGGCCGTCACGGGCCTAGCCTGGCATGGTCGGGTCCTGAGCGCGACCCGTGAGCGCGACCCGAGCTTCGGACCCGGGGCATTGGCATTGGCATCCGCGTCGAGCCGGGGCACTCTTGGTACGTGAAACTAATTTTCCTAACGGGGAGCCGTGCAAGGGCATGGTGCGCGGGCCTCGCGTCGTGCGCGCTGACCCTGGGGGCGTGCGGAGATCCCACGGCGGGCCCCGAGGATGGCGGGTCGAAGGCCGACAGTGGGACGGGCGACACCGATGGCGACCCAGGTGATGGAGACGGCGAGGGCGACCTGGGGGATGGCGACGGCGACCTCCCGGGCGAGGATCCCTGCGACGCCCCGGAGCCCGGTGAGGTGTGCTTCAACGACGGCGGCTTCTTGTCCCTCGGCGTCCCGCCGACGACGGTGATCATCGATCACATCGACGCCGACGACGAGCTCGACCTGCTCGTGTCGAGCATCGCCGCCTCGGGTCTGCGCGTGGTCCTTGGCCTCGGCGGTGGGCAGTTCGCCGCGGAGCCGGTCGTGACCAAGGTCGGGCTTGGCGTTCGCGGGCTCGGGACCGGCGACTTCGATCGAGACGAGCTCACGGATCTGGCGATCGCCAACATCTTCGCGCCCACGGGCACGGGCGTGGCCTACGGGGACGGGACCGGCGGGTTCGCGCCGCCGCCCTTCGCTAGCACGGGCGAGACCCCGCGCGCGGTCGCGGTCGGACTGATCAACGCCGACGAATGGCTCGACGTCGCGGTCGCCGACGAGTCCGGCGACGCGGTCTACGTCCTGCTCAACGACCAAAGCGGCGCGCTGCCGGACATCACGAGCGTGGCCGTCGGCGCCGAGCCCTACGACCTCGGGATCGCCGACCTCGACGCGGACGGGGCCGCCGACCTCGTGACCGCCGATCGCGTCGACGCGACGCTGAGCGTGGCCTGGGGTGACGGCGCGGGAGCATTCGACCCCGTGCAGTCCGAGGCTGTCGGCGCCGGGCCGCGCGGGCTGGCGATCGCCGACCTCGACGGCGACGAGCTGCCCGACCTGCTGACCGCGAACTTTGACGCCGACACGATCTCGCTGGTCCGCAACCTCGGTGATCGTGGCTTCGCGCCGGCCGAGTCTGTGACCGTGGGCCCCGAGCCCTACGCGGTCCTCGCCGCCGACGTCAGCGGCAACGGGCGCCTCGATCTGATCTCCGCCGACTCTGGCGCCGACACGATCACGGTCTACCCCGCGGTCGACGCGGGCTACGGACCGCCGCTGTACTTTTATGTCGGGTCCTCGCCCTTTGATCTGGCCAGCGCCGATTTCGACGGGGACGGCCGGGCTGACCTCGCCGTCGCCGTGTTCGGCGCAGCCACGCTCACCGTCATGCTGACTGGCGCAGGCTGAGGCCGTCACGGTACATTCCGGCCATGCGAGGAACCTGGCTCATCACCTGCTGCTTCGCGTTGGTGGCCTGCGACAAGGGCGACGACACCAAGAAGCGAGACGATCTCGAGGCCGCGGGCGCGGCGATGCTCGGGGGCGGCAAGGACGACAAGACCAAGGCGATCGAGGAGAAGGCCGCCGAGGAGCGGCGCAAGGCCTTCGAGGAGAAGAAGGCCAAAGAGGCGGCCGAGACCGCCAAGCTCGACGCGATCGTCTCCCGGGTCGTGAAGGCCGGCGACAAACCGTCAAAAGACCTGGAGACGGCCTGCACCGCGCTGATCACGATCTACGAGGACTGGGTCAAGGCCATCTACTTCGACGACGACGGCTTTCAGCTCGACTTCTTCGACCACAAAAAGAAGAACCTCGGCGTCGTCAAGGCCAAGTGCGCCAAGCTCCAGAGCATCCCCGCGACCGACTGCATGATCGAGGTCATCAAGGGCGTCAGCGCCGAGGACTTCAGCGAGGACGACGCCAAGGTCGTGCAGGGTCGGCCCGAGTATCTGTTCGACGCGTGCGCCAAGCAGTTCGCGCCCGAAAAGATGCAGTAGCTGTCGCCGCCGGGTTGCGTCGCTTCGGGGCTTGGCGCACAGTCCCGCGACCATGGCCGGGAAGCGACAGGCGCTGTCCAGTGTCGGCGGACCGGTCGAGGCCCGCGGCGATCGGGCGTTTCGTTTTCCCCTCGTCGAGGCCATGCGCGCGCAGGACGAGAGTCGCGACGCGCTCGGCCTGACCCACGGATTTCACGCCTACCCGGCGCGCATGCACCCGGCGATCGCGCGGGTGATCCTCGAAGAGCTCTCGCTCGGGCCCGGGTCCGAGGTCCTCGATCCTTTCTGCGGCAGCGGCACCGTCGCCGTCGAGGCGCTCGTCGGTGGGTGGCGCTCGCTCGGCAGCGACATCGATCCCCTCGCCCTGCGCCTGGCCCGGGTCAAGACCGATCGCCGCGGCCCCAAGGCGCGGGCGCGCTTCCTCGATCGCCTCGGCGCGGTCGCGGCTGCGTCGACGCGTCGGGTCCGCGAGCGCGTGGATGTTCGCGCGCGGCTCCAGGCCAAGGAGCGCAGCTGGTACGAGGTCCACGTGCTCAAGGAGCTCGCGGGCTTGCTCGAGGAGATCCGCGCGGTCCGTGATGAGCGCGATCGCCTGGCCCTCGAGATGGTGTTCTCGGCGATCGTCATCAAATTCTCCCGCCAGCGCTCCGAGACCTCGGCGCGGACCTCGGTCAAGCGCGTGCGCAAGGGCCTGGTCACCGAATTCTTCGTGCGCAAGGGCGAGGAGCTGGCCAACGCGTGGGCCGAGCTGTCGGCGGCGATCCCGAGCCCGCACCACGCCCCCCGCTTCGTGCTGTCGGATGCGCGTACGCTGCCACACACCCTTGCGGGTGAGTATCGGTGCGACCTGGTGCTGAGCTCACCACCCTACGGGGGCACCTACGACTACCTCCATCACCACGCCCGGCGGCACGCGTGGCTGGGCATCAACCCCAAACAGCTGCGCGACAAGGAGATCGGCGCGAGGCGCCATCTCTCGCAGGGTCCACGCGCTAGGGCCAAAGCCGAGCCGAGCTCGCTCGCGCGCTGGGACTCGCAAAATCGCGCCGTGCTCGAGTCGATCGCGGAGCTGCTGCGGCCCGAGGGGGTCGCTGTGTTGCTCGTCGGCGACGCGGAGGTCGCAGGACAGCGGGTCGCCGCTGACGCGCAGCTCGAGCGACTCGCGCCCGATGCCGAGCTGGTGGTGGTCGCGGTCGCGTCCCAGGCACGCCCGGATTGGCGTGGCGGACGGCCGCGCAGCGAGCACCTCGTCGCGCTGCGACGATCCGGCTAGAATTTCGTTCAGCCGGGGAGAGCTTCGATTTTCACCGAGGGACGAAGCGCGTTCAGCTCTGTGCTTTGTGTAGTCACCCCGGCAGTCGATACGATAATTTGCCCGTCGCGGGGTGGGGTGACAGGCCGAAATTGGCGACAGTTCAACCTTCCGCGCGTTTAGCAGATCGCCGTTCAGGGCGCGTTGGCAGAGGCTGTTCGAGGGGGTGCCCTTCGGGGAGACGATCGGCTCACGGGCCGGACAAGGTGCATTCGGATGCACAGCAATGTGGACATTTGGTCACACTCGGCGCGTTTTGCCCCAAGTGTGGCCACTGACAAATACTCGCGCGGAGGGCCACTTTGGCTGCGTGATGTGCTAGCTCAGAGGTAGTCCCGGAGAGCCCTTGGACAGCGACGAACTCAGGTGGACCGAGCCGAACGACCAACCGGTCGAAGGCACGCTCGTCGGTGGCGCCGTCGACCCCGACGGGGCCGAGGTCGAGTTCGATCCGGGGGTCAAGCTCGGTCGCTACGTCGTGCTCGCGCACATGGGGTCCGGCGGCATGGGGGTCGTCTACGCGGCCTACGATCCCCAGCTCGATCGTCGGATCGCGCTCAAGTTGATGCACCAGCGTGGCGACGACGCGAGCCAGGCCGAGCGCGCGTCGCGACGGATGCTGGCCGAGGCCAAGGCCATGGCCCGGCTCAACCACCCCAACGTCATCAGCGTCCACGACGTCGGGACGATCGGCCAGCGCGTGTTCATTGCGATGGAGTTCGTCGAGGGGGTGCCGCTGTCGGAGTGGATGCGCGCGCCCAAGCGCGAGTGGTCGGAGCTGCTCGAGGTCTTCACCAAGGCCGGCCGCGGGCTCGAGGCCGCCCACGCCGCCGGGCTCGTGCACCGCGACTTCAAGCCCGACAACGTGCTCGTCGGCGCCGACGGTCGAGTCCGGGTGTTGGACTTCGGGCTCGCGCGCAGGGTCGATGGCGAGCGCGCGGTGGGTGAGCGTCGTGATCGCGAGGCCGGGACACCCGCGTACATGTCTCCCGAGCAACACCTCGGCACCGCGCTCGACCACCGCGCAGATCAGTTCTCGTTTTGTGTCGCGCTCTACGAGGCGCTCTACGGCGAGCTGCCCTTCTCGGCCAAGACCCGGCTCGAGCTCGCGCTCGCCGTCACCGACGGCCGCGTCGGCCCGGCGCCCAAGCGGGCGTCGGTGCCCAACTGGATCCGCTGGGCCCTGCTGCGCGGGCTCGACCCCGACCCCGAGGGGCGCTGGGAGGACATGGGCTCGCTGCTCACCGCGCTGAGCCGCGACCCCTACCACAAGCTGCGCCGAACCATCGTGTGGTCGAGCTCCGCCGTCGTGGCCCTGGCCGTGGTGATCTCGGCCATCGTGTTTGTCCGCGGGCGCGAGCCCGAGCTCGTCGAGCCCGCCGCCCAGTGCACCAGCGCGTCCGCGGAGATCGCCGAGGTCTGGGACGACGAGCGGGTCGCGGCGGTGCGTGCGACCTTCGCCAAGCTCGACGCGCCCTGGGCCGCGCAGCTGTCGAGCGAGGTCGAGACCGGCCTCGACGCGTGGGCGCGGCGGTGGGAGGCCATGCACCGCGAGACCTGCGAGGCCACGGCCAAGGGGACCCAGTCCGACACCATGCTCGACCGTCGGATGCTGTGCCTCGCCAAGCGCCGGGCCGAATTCGGCGAGTTCGTCACGGTCCTGACCGGGGCCAAGGCCGAGACCCTCGCGCGCGCCGAGGAGGCCGTGCGCAAGCTGCCCTCGCTCGACAGCTGCCGAGCCGAGGCGATCGAGCTCGACGAGCACGAGCCCGAGCGCAGCGAGGCCGAGAAGCTGCTGCTCGAGCGGCTCGAGCGCAACCTCTACCGCGCCCACAGCCTCGAGATGACCGGAGCCTTCGACGACGCGCTGCCGCTGGCCAAAGCGGCCGTGGACCAGGCTCGCACCCTCGAGGATCAAGGCCTGCTCGCGACCGCGCTGCTGACCCAGGCCCAGGTCGTGATGGCGACCGGGAGCCACGAGGCCGCCACGCCGCTGCTCGAGGAGGGCGAGTTTGCGGCCGAGCGCGCTGGCGCCGATCGCCTGCGCGGCGAGATCCTGATCGCGCTCGGCCGCGTCGACGCCACG
This sequence comes from Enhygromyxa salina, assembly GCF_002994615.1. Taxonomy (GTDB): domain Bacteria; phylum Myxococcota_A; class Polyangia; order Nannocystales; family Nannocystaceae; genus Plesiocystis; species Plesiocystis salina_A. The sequence goes on from NZ_PVNK01000109.1 coordinate 21,757, forward strand.
TCGCGTGACGCCGAGGCCGCGCTCCGCCGCGTCCGCGAGGCGCGTGCGGTGCTCGATCGCGTCGGCGCGGGGCCGGTCGAGTACGCCGAGCTGGCGGGGGTCTCGGCCCTGGCCTCGGCGGCCGCTGGACAGTTCGAGCAGGCTGAACGCGAGGTCCGTGGGGCGATCGCCTCGCTGGCCGAGGTCGAGCCGCCGCCTGTCGAGCTCGCCCAGCTTCACGGCAGCCTCGGCGTGGTCCTGCGTCGGCTCGGCCGCTACGACGAGGCTCGGCAGGAGCTCGGGCGCGCGCGCGAGCTGTGGGCGGGCTACTACGGCGAGCAGCACCCGACGATCGCCGAGATCCTCCTCGAGCTCGCGCGGGTCGACGCGGGCCAGGGCCGCCACGAGTCTGCGATCGTTGGTTACGAGGCCGCGATCTCGGTGTTCGAGCAGGTGTTTGGGGCCAGCTCACTCGACGTCGCCCACGCGAGCGCGGCCCTGGCCGTCAGCCTCGGGCAGCTCGGGCGCTATGAAGAGTCGCTGCGGGAGCATCAGCGCGCGCGGGCGATCTTCCGGGCTCAGGGGGACGTCGCCATGGTCGAGCTCGCCAAGGTCCTCGACGCCGAGGGCGTGGTCCGGCGGGAGCTCGAGCAATTCGACGAGGCGCTGTCGCTGCATCAGCAGGCGCTGGTGATCCTCGAGCGCGCGCGTGGGACTCGGGGCTTTGGGGCCGGGGATCTGATGCCCGTGCGCGAGCACCTCGGTGAGGTGCTGATTGTGCTCGGGCGGAGCGAGGAGGCGCGCGCACACCTCGACCTGGCGCTCGAGCAGATCGCGGATGGGCTGGCCGATGCGGGGCCCGAGTGGCAGCCAGGGCTCGAGCAGGGGAGGGCGCGTATCGCGGGCCTGCGGCTGCTCGCGGCCAGGGCGTGGGCGGCCGGGGACAAAGCGGATCCCGAGCACGCGCTGGAGCTGGCTCGGGCCGCCCGCGAAGACTACCTCGCGCTCGCGCGCGCGGACGCGGTCGCCGAGGTCGACGCGTGGATGGCTTCGCTCGACGGTGGGGATTGAGCCTCTCGCTGGGGCAGGGAAGGGCTCCCGAAGAAAAACTGCAAAGGCCGAGCTACGCGGCCGATGGAGCTGGTGTGACCCCACCACGCTCGATCCACGAGGAGCAGACTGCCTTCATCACCTGCCGCGCCGTGGGGCGGAGCTTTCGCTTCGTGCCGACCGAGAAGGTCGCGGAGACTCTGATGTTCGTCCTCGCCCACACCTGCTCGAAGTTTCCCGTCTCGGTTCACGAGGTGGTGTACATGAGCAATCACTTTCATCTGTTGATGACCGCGCACACGAAGTGCATTCCCCAGTTCATGGAAGAGCTCAACTCGCTCGCTTCGCGCGCGTTGAATGCGATCCGGGGGATCTCGGGGACGAACATCGAGAAGGGCTACAATCTCGTCGAGCCTCAAGACGCCGAGAAGTTGATTGAGCACGCCGTCTATACGCTCACGAACCCGTGTTCCAGCGATCTCGTGACCAAGGCTCGGCACTGGAAGGGCGTGACGACTGTACGAATGCGCTACGGTGACGAGCTCGTGTTGCGAAAGCCACGGTACGGGATCTGGGCGCCGAAGAAGTCGGTCGAGAAGAAGCGAAAAGCGGCCAAGAAGCGCAGGCGCCGGGACGCCCGGACTCCTTCGGAATGCGGCCGGAGCCGTATCCCCGCGACCGCGAGGCTTCGACTCGTGCGACCCGCCATTCGGCCCGAGTTGAGTGATGACGAGCTCCGGGACCTGGTGCTCGAGGGGGTCGAGGCGCGGGAGAATGTGCTGGAACTCAGGCGGCGGAAGGCGGGGAGGAAGGTCCTCAAGATGCGCGTCGTCAAGGCGCAACATTGGGCGGCGATGCCTGGGGCCGAGGATCTGTTTGGGGTGCGGCCGACGGTGTCCTCGACAGACAAGTGGAAGCGCATCGCGGCGCTGCAGCGTAAGAAGGAGTTCGAGGAGGCGTATGCGGAGGCGAGGGAGCGCTGGCTCGGCGGGGAGAGGGATGTGGAATTTCCGCGGGGGACGTGGTTGATGTGGCGCCGGTATGCGGCGCGATGCGCCGGTTGCTCGTAGGGGTTGTTGGGGGTGGAGTTGGGCGGGCATGGCGACCCGCCTGCTGGTGCTGGTTG
>NZ_PVNK01000110.1 GCF_002994615.1 Enhygromyxa salina
GAGCAGATCATCGCGGCGCTCGAGGAGGCGGGGCCGACCGCCGCCCCCGCCTCCTCGAGCGCCGCGATGATCTGCTCGTCGGTCACACCAGGGGTCGCGTGCATGGTCCGGATGACGTTGACGATCTGCTCGCGGCTCAGGCCGTAGCGCGCACCGATGCCCATCAACACGGCCTCGGCGTCGGCCCGGGTCTGTTCGATATTCTCCTCGTTCACCGTCGGCGACTCGGGGGGCTCGGCTGGCGGAGGCTCGTCGCCGCCGCTGACCGGAGGCTCGTTGATCAGCAGGCACGCGGGGTTGAAGTCGAGGTCGACCAGCTCGACGCTCGCGCTCGGCTCGCCCCCGTCGAACACCTCGAGGGTGCAGCTCATGATCCGGTCGAGCTGCGGATCGAGGGGCGCGAAGCGGCCGCCGTGGCCGCGGAGTTCGGGACCAAAGCAGCTGGTCGGGGGCATCGCGCCGCCGCCCCCCGCCCCACACTGATTGCTCGTGGCGAGGTCCGAGCGGTTGGTGCCGAGGTGGGTGAAGGGCGAGCCGGGCTGGCCGGGGCGCAGGCTGAGGCCGAGCTCGTTGGGCATCGCCGCGAGCTCCTCGGCGAACTCGCAGGTCCGCTTGGACTTGCAGGTCCGGTTGTAGAAGTTGAGCTCGATCAGCGCGCAGTCGCCCTCACCGAGGAGCTCGAGGTTGACCATCGCGTCGAGCAGGCCCTCGGGGTAGAGCCCGCTGCGGCGCAGCTTCTCGCGGGCGGTCAGGTCCGGCAGCCAGGCCCCGAGGGTGTCGAGGGTCAGGCCCTGGCCGAGCGCCGAGGACCGGTTGGGCCCCTTGTAGAGCTGGCAGCGGACCGTGCTGCAGGTGTTGGTGTCCTCGGTGTAGAAGGTGTCGAAGTCGGTCCCGTTGGCCGGAAACTCGGGCACGACCACGGTGTTGTCCTCGATCCGAAGCTGGAGCAGGCGCCACCCCTGAGGCTGGGCGAAGTGCTTGACGGCGTCGAACAGCAGCAGCTCGATCGGCAGCGCCTGATCCCAGACGACCTTGGCGAGCACGGGCTGACCGCGGTCGAGCAGGTCTTGCATGGTCGCGGTCACAGCCTCGACGTAGCCGGCCTCGAGCCCGACGAGCTCGGCCTCGGACAGGCAGCGCATGCCCTCGACCACACCAGTCAGGGCCGGGAGCGCGGCCCAGATCCGCTCGTCCTCGTCGTGCTCGCGCAGCGCGTCGTGAAAGCGGCTCAGGTACGATCCCTCGACCCGGACGCTGCCGTCGTCGGCGGTGTAGCGATCGTGGAGCACGGCGTTGTTGCAGCTGCGGCGCTCGGCGACCGGGCTCGCGGCCAACGCCGGGCTGTAGATGGCCGTGCGGGCGGCGACCACGTGGCCCAGGACCTCCTGCCAGCGCTGCTGCTCGGCGGTCGTCAGCAGGGTGTCCTCGGCCGGGATCGCGTTGAGCAGCGCGACCGCCTCGGCGTCGATCGTGCTCGCCATGGTCGTGAGCTGCGCCTCGACCCAGCTGTGATCGAGGGCCCCGGGGCTCCCGGCCGGCCACGGCTCGAGCCCGGGCAGCGGTTGGATCGGCAGCGGCGGCTCGGTCGGGCTCGGGGTCGGCGCGGGCGCGACCGGGGGGAAGCGCTCCGGCAAAGCCGCGGCCAGCGTCGGCGAGACCGGGACGGCCTCGCGGATCAAGTAGGCGCGCTGCTGGGCCAGCCACTGCTGCCGACGGCGCTCGTGGTCGGTCGCCATCATGCTCATGCGCAGCGCCGTCGCGCGCATCCGGTCAACCCGATCCTGCGACGGGAACAGCTCGACCAGGCCGTCGGCGCCGACCGTGATCAGGTCTTCGCGTCCGTCACCGGTGACGTCGGCCGTCCAGCAGCGCTCACCCGGATCACAAGGCGAGTCGAGGAGCACCACGAGGTCGCCGAAGGCCCCGAACTGAGCCGGCCACCAGTGGATCTGCCGGGCCATCGGCGGTTCCCCACACTGCTGCTGATAGTCGCCGCAGCAATCACCGTATTGGGTGCATGACTCATCGCACCAGCACGACCCCGCCGAACCGCCGCACACGCCCTCGCAGGTGTCACCGCTGACACAGATCGCTTGATAGTCGGCGCAACAGTCACCGTATTGGGTGCATGACTCATCGCACCAGCACGACCCCGCAGAGCCCCCGCACGAGCCCGAGCACGAGCTGCTGTCGGGCTCGATCGTCTCGGGGAAAGTCGCGATCACGTCGGCCGCCCAGTCGCCGTCGAAGTCACCTAGTTGGCACTCGGCCCCGTCGGGACAGACGAGCCGGGCCGCGGCGTCGTCGGACCAGATCTGGGCGCTGCCAAACTCGGTCCCGGTCGAGAGCCCGACCCGCGTGACGGGGTAGCCGACCTCGCGGCCAAACTCGACCAGATCTGCGGCTCCGTCCCCGTCGACATCGCCGAGCCGGCAGATCGAGTCTGCGTTGACACACCACCCGCTGGCCCAGGTGCTGACCTCGGCGCCGGAGCCCTGACCGCCGAGGTAGACCCGGACCAGACCGGCGTCGTCGGCCTGGCCCTCGAACGCGACCAGATCGGCGATCCCGTCGCCGCTGACGTCGCCCGCGGTGCAGCTGTGCTCGGGGCCGCAAAACCCTACCGTCCACTGTTTGGGGGCCTCAAAGCCCTCGGGCAGGCCGTTGGCGACCCAGACTTCGGCCTCGACCCCCGCGGCGAAACGAACCAGCTCCGGGCGGCCATCGCCCGACAGGTCGACCGCCATGCATGCGTCGCCGTCGTAGCAAAAGTCCTCCGCGACCGGCTCCATCGGGCCAAAATTCCAGCCGTTGGAGTAGCCAACGGTGACGGTTCCGGGCGCGTCGAAGAGTCCGAAATGGTCGAAGCGAACCAGGTCCTCGCGGCCATCGGCGTTGACGTCGATCGTCGTACACCCGGTGCCATCGGGGCACTGCGCGGCGCGGTATGTGGGGTCGCTGGCGAAAGACCGCGCTCCGATGTCGTCGCCGGTCGGCCGTGGGCTCGAACGCAGCGTATCAGCGTCGGGCTCCGCCGCCGGATCCGAGGACTGAGGCACGCACCCGACGATCAAGATCGCGAGCGGTAGCCCAACCCATGGACTTGGAGCAGTTCGAATGGCATGGCGAGTCGTTTTCGTCATTGCGAGGAGGGCCGATGCACGACGACCGCGAGCGTTCCCGTGCGTTATCGTGAGCTCACTCTCGGACCTAGGGCTGCGTGTCGCGCGTGTGACCTGTGACCGGTGACCGGTGACCGGGTTATCCCCTCAACCATGGACTCGATCATTGCGAAAGCGATGAGGGCTGGGCGCCTGCGCCCCGATCCTCTCGACCGCGAGCAGGTCGCCGCCGAGGTTGGCGCGGTCCTGTTCGGGGTCGACTCGCCGGTCTCGGTCGGTCGCTTCGAGGTCGAGTCGCGGATCGGCTCGGGCGGGATGGGCGTCGTCTACCGAGGCTACGATCCCGAGCTCGATCGGCGCGTCGCGATCAAGCTCGTGGATCTGCGCCGGGTCGGAGCCAACACCGACGAGGCCCGGACGCGCTCGAGTAGCGAGGCGCGGGCGCTCGCGCGCTTGAAGCACCCCAACGTGGTCGCGGTTCACGACGTCGGAGTGCTCGACAGCGATCGCCTGCATCCGCGGCTCTACCTGGTCATGGAGCACGTCGACGGGCCGACGCTGCGCGAGTGGATGACCGTGACCCGGCCCCTGGCCGAGCGGATGAAGATCTTGGTCGAGAGCGGTCGCGGGCTCGCGGCCTGCCACGCCGCCGAGCTGGTCCACGGTGACTTCAAGCCCGAGAACATCCTCATCGGCGCCGACGGGCGGGCGCGAGTCGCTGATTTTGGTCTGGCCCTGCCGGTCTTCGCGCTCGATCACCCCGCGGCTCGCCCCCAAGAGCGCGGCGAGACCCGCCCCCTCGCGCCCGAAGGGCTCGCCGACACCGCCGAGTCCGACCAGTACTCGACCCAGCCCGACTTCACGCTCAGCGGGGTGTTTGGGACTCCGGCCTACATCGCGCCCGAGCAGTTTCGTGGTCAAAAGGTCGACGCGCGCGCCGATCAATTCAGCTTTTGTGTCGTCGCCTGCGAGCTGATCTACGGTCAGCGCCCCTTCGCGGGCGTCAGCCTCGCGACCCTCGCCGCGGCCGCGCAGGCTGGCGAGCTGGTCGAGCTCGACCTCGATCGCGCGCCGCGATCGATCTGGGCGGTGATCCGAAAGGGTCTCGCGCCCGCCCCCGACGATCGCTTTGCGAGCATGGATGAGCTGCTCGCGGCCCTCGACGCAGCGCTGGCCGAGCCGGTCCGCCGGCGGCGAGTCGCGATCGCGGCCGGGCTCAGTCTCATGTTGCTCGCCGCGGGTGGCTTCGTCGCCCGCGCCTGGCAGCTCGGCTCCGCGGGGCCCGAGCTCGCCCCCCAACCCAGCTGCGTGGCCGCCGAAGACCGGATCGTCACGGTCTGGCAACCCGAGCGGATCGACACGATCACCGCCCGGCTCGCCGACGCCGAGCGCCTCGGCGGGGCCTCGGCCGCGCTCGTCACCGCGCAGATCAACACCTACGTCGACAGCTGGGCCAGCGCGTGGACCCAAGCTTGCGACCCCGGTCAGACCGCCGCGTCCCGCGAGCGGATGCACGCGTGTCTCGACGGGCGGCTGCTCGAGCTCGGCGCGGTCCTCGATGTCCTCGATGACCCGCCCGCGCAGCTGAGCGCGCCGCTCGCAACCCTCAGCACGCTGACCCCGGTTGCGACCTGCCTCGACGCCGACGACCTCGACGCCGAGCGTCCGGTCCCGCCCGCGCCCGAGCTCCGGCGCGCGGTCGAGCAGGTTCGCAATCAGCTGCTGTCGGCCTCGTACATCGCCGCCAACGGGGCCGATCACGACCGGGCCCTGGCCCTGGCCCGCGAAGGGCTGAAGCAGGCGACCGAGCTCGGCTTCAGGCCGCTCGAGGCCGAGGCCGAGCTTCAGCTCGGCCGCGCCTTGTGGCACGCCGACGAGTTCGACGCCGCCGCGGACATGATCGAGCGTGCCCACCGCAGCGCCCAGGCGGCTCGCCACGCGACCGCGCTCGCCGACGCGGCCCTGACCCGGGTTCAGATCGCCTACCAGGTCGCCGACTTCCCCGCGGCTCGGACGTGGCTGCTCGACGCCACCGCGGCGATCGAGGCGACCGGCGGCGACGGCGATCGGAGCGTCCAGCTGCACGTGGCCGAGTGCATGTTGGAGATGATGGCGGGCGCCTACCTCCGGGCGGTCGAGCCCTGCGAGGTCGCCCAGGGCTTGATCGACGGCGGCGTCCCGGTCGACGCGAAGACCCAGCTCTCGGTCGTCGCCAACCTCGCGACCGCGGAGCTCAGCGCGGGCTTGCTCGACCGCGCCGACACGCACTTCGCCGAGAGCGTCGCCGTGCTCCACGCGCGCTTCGGGCCAAACCACATCAAGCTCGCGACCTTGACCCTCAACTGGGGACACGTCGCCTTCGAGCAGGGCGACTACGAGCTCGCCCGGTCGCGCTACCAGACCGCGCTCGACCAGCTCGAGCGGCTCGGCAACGCCGACAGCTCGACCGCCCACGCGGTCCTCGTCGGGCTTGGCGACGCCGAGCTCGAGCTCGGAGATCTCGACCAAGCCGAGGCAGCCTACGCCGAGGCCGCGTCGATCGGCGCGCGAACTGGCGACTACTGGGGCGCTCACTCGGGCCAAAATGGCCTCGGCCGGGTCGCGCTCGCGCGCGGGGATCACCGCGCGGCTCTGGCGATCTGGTCGGCCCAGCTCGACCAGGCCACCGAGCAACTCGACGCGCACCACCCGTGGCGGATCGACCTCGAGGTCAACGTCGCCCAGGCTCAGATCCTGGTCGGCCGCGAGCAGCTTGGCTTCGCCGCGCTCGATGCAGCGATCGCCAAGCTCGAGGCCCGCTTTGGTCCCGAGCACCGCGAGCTCATCGACGATCTACAGGTTCGGGCGTGGGTGGCTCGGCACACGGGTCGCTGGCGGACCTGCGTCGCCGACCTTGGCCGCGCGGCCGCGATCGAAGCCCGTGAGCATGGCCCGAGCTCGGCGAGGCTCGCCAGCATCCACGCCGAGCTCGACGCGTGCGAGCGTCGGGTGCCCGCTCAGGGCCGATCTCGCTGACTCGGGGCGGGCGTCCACGCCCACCGCCGTCGTCTTCCTGACCGAGAACCGAGAACCTTTGACCGGGCGGCGGGTCAGCGGACCACGAACACGGCATCGAGGGCCGCCTGCATCCGATCCAGGAGCGCAGCCGCGCCCGGCTCCATCCGACTCGGCAGGGGCGTGAGCGACCGCGTCTCGATGACCGCGTCGAACGCCTCGGGCAGCACGTCGACCAGGCGACCGATGCCCGGATCATCCGGGACCGCGCCCGTGATCCCCAAGAGCAGCCCTTCGCCCCGGGCAGCGGCCGCGCGCAGCAACAGCTGATCGTTCGACGTCAGCTTCGGCTGGGGCAGCCATGACAGATCGACCCCGGCCATGGCGTCCAGCGCTGGCCGCCACACGAGCACCGGGTGCTGGGCCACCGCGCTGAGATCAGCCGGGACGCCGTGCTTGGCGAGGAACTCAGGCGACGCCACGAGCCCGATGTCATGGCGCATCATGAGCCGCCCATAGCCCTGCCCGCTCAGCGGCGGTCGGCCAAAGTACACCATCAGATCGAAGGGATCGTTGAGATGTGCGAGGGGCGACTCCACCTCGCGAATCTCGAGCGACAGTTCGGGCAGCGCGGCCCAGATAACCTGAAGAATGACGTGCCTCGAGACGGCCGGGAGGCCGACGGGGTGCACGATCCTCAGCCGCATGTAGGTCGCGGTAGGCGCGCCCGTGAGCCGGTCACGCAGTTGCTGGATCGAGTCGAGCAGCGCGGGCCCCTCTCGCGCCAGCGTCTGTCCGGCGTGGGTGAGCCGCACGCCCCGCGACTCGTAGACCAGCAGCGCCACACCCACCGCGGACTCGAGCTCGTCGAGGCGGCGGCGCAGCGTGCTCCGCGACCGCCCGGATGCCCGCGCGACCGCGCTGATCGATCCGCCCTTGGCGACCTCGATCAGGATACCCAACGCTTCAACGTCCATCCGCTCCCCTTCAGCGCGAGCGGACATGTTCGACGCGCGGACACCCGATGTCCACCGTTGGGCACCCAGCGTTGATCGATGACCGCTAGCATCGCGGCACAGCACAGGCATCGGCGCAAACGCGCGGATCGGGTCAACACAAAGGGAGAACATCATGAGTGAGAGCACCTACATCGGCCACGTCAGTACCCCGCTCGAGCGAGCGTCGATCGCGCTCGGTACCTTGTTGCTCTCCGCCTGCCCTGCGACCGCCCCCGTCCCGTCCACTGCGCTTCCCCCGCCGATCCGGCCCGTCGCCGAGACCGTCGACCAGCGCGGCGGGCTCGCGATCGCGGACGATCCCTTTGGAGATCACGCTCAGCGAGTCGTCTACCTCGATCAGAACTGGAGCCCGTTCGAGACGCTGTGGTTCTACTTCGCCGATCAGGGGTCGACCCTGCTGCCCTACGCCACGCTCGTGCACCTCGAGCAGCCCGACAGCATGGCCAAGTTCATCGCGCCCGCGAACATGGCGCGCTATCGATTCCTCACCCAAAAGCGCACGCCGAACAACCCCGACGCGCTCCCGGTGGGCTTCGCCCGACACTCGGTCAAGGGCGGCGAGGATATGGTGGGGCTGACATGCGCGGGCTGTCACACCGGCCAGTTCGTCTATGACGGCAACGCCATTCGCGTCGACGGCGCGCCCGCGCTCATCGATCTCTACGGCTTCCTCGCGGGCATCGAAGCCGCGATGACGGCCACCTTGGCCGATGAGGCGAAGCTGGAACGCTTCGCCGCCGCGACCGAGGCCAAGGACACCGCCACCGCCCGCGCCAGCCTTCAGCGCGACCTCACCTGGCTGCGCGACTACATCTCGACGAGCACCTCATCGACCGCGCCTGGCTTGGGGCGCGTCGACGCCATCGGCCTGATCTTCAACCAGGTCATCCGCATGACGAGCGGGTCTCAAAACTCCCTCGATCCCAACGCCCCGACCAGCTACCCCCTGCTCTGGGACGCCCCCCGACATGACTACGTGCAGTGGACCGGCTTCTCGTCCAACGCCGAGGCCGGATCGTTGGGCCGCAACACCGGCGAGGTGATCGGCGTGTTCGGCGACGTGGACGTGGTCAAATACGACACCGAAGAGGCCGCCCAGGCGGGCTACGCCTCATCGGTGCAGGGCCACGAGCTGGTCGCGATGGAAGAGTCGCTGCGCAGCCTCACCTCGCCGCAATGGCCGGACACCATCTTGCCGGCCGTCGACTCTGCCCTCGCCAAGCAAGGCGCCGCCATCTACACCGAGACCTGCGCGGGGTGTCACGCGCCCATCGTGCGCGACGATCCGCGGCGCAGCGTCGTCGCCCAGGTGTATGGGGTCGACAAGGTCGGCACCGATCCCCTCGCGGCGACCAACCTGGTCACCGCCCGTGCACCGACCGGGAAGCTCGAGGGGGCGTGGCGGGCCGACGGCCAGGCGGGTCACTATGGCGCCACCGAGTCGGTCAACACGCTGGTGAGCGACCTGGTGAGCGGCGCCCTGCGGCAGAACAAGGCGGCGGCCCTCAAGGCGGTGACCAACGCGAAACTGCACGGGCAGGACTCCTCGCAGAAGCAGGGCGACTACCCCGCGGCGACGGACGAGAACCCGAGGGCCGATATGCTGGCCTACAAGGCGCGCCCGCTCAACGGCATCTGGGCCGCGTCCCCCTACCTGCACAACGGCTCGGTGCCCACCTTGTATGACCTGCTGCTGCCGCCCGCCGAGCGCCCGACCACCTTCACCGTCGGTCGCTGGACCTACGATCCCAAGAAGGTGGGCTACGTGACCGAGGGCGGGCCCTTCACCTTCGACACCCGCACACCGGGCAACCGCAACATCGGCCATGAGTACGGCACGACGCTGTCGGACGCCGATCGCTGGGCGCTCGTCGAGTACCTCAAGACTCTCTAGCCCCGACCGCCGACCCCAGCAGCGGCGCGCCGCCCCCCCCCGCCGCGCGGGCGCCTGCGCGCGTCGGATGCCTGCTCAGGGCTCGGACCACGACCCGTGACCGCGACGCTCGAGCTCGACTCGGAGCTGTTTGCGGGCCCGGTGGAGCCGGGTGCGGGCGGTCGTGCGATCGATCCCGAGGACCTCGCCGAGCTCGCCCGCGTCGAAGTCCTCCCAGTAGTGGAGCTCGAGGATCAGCTGCTGGTCGACGGCGAGCGAGCGCAGCGCTTCGATCAGCGCGACCTGGCGCTGACCTCGGGCGGCCGCGACGCTCGGTGAGGTCCCGAGGTCGACAGCCGAGCGCAGCTCGAAGTCGATCGGGCTCCCGACCTTGCGGCGAAAAAAGGAGTAGAGCTCGTTGCGGGCAATCGCGAACATGTAGGTCCTGAAGCTCGACTGCTTGCGAAATACGTCGCGGCTCCGAACGCAGGCCAAGAAGGTCCGCTGGACCAGATCCCCGACTTCGTCGCCACCGAGCTTGCTCTCGAAGAACTGGTAGACGCTGTCGAGGTGGCGTTGAAACAGTTGGTTGCCCGCGTCCTGGTCGTCGGCGCGCCAACGATCGAGGAGCTCGAAGTCACTCGGCAGCGAGGGACCGGCGCCCTTCATGAAGACCCCACCAGCGACCCGGCCACGCAGTGCCCGGGGCGTCCAAAGGTGCCCACGCCGAGCGAGGTCCGCGCCCCGTCGAGCGACTCGCTCTGATCCCCGGCCCCCTTCATCGCCCACGCGCATACCTTGACGCCCAGGCGAAATCCAGCGCAGGACAAACCCACACGAGGCACCCAGCGCGAGGCACAGCGCGAAGGGCCCGACCCAACGAGCCCCCCTCCGGGAGGGCGACCGCGGCTGCGCAGCTCAACGGGGCGATCGTCTTTGGAGAACATGAACCGCGACAGCAGCACGCGCTCGCTCGTCGCCAGGGCCTCATCCGTCGTCGGGTGGCTTCGCGCCCTCGGCGAAATTTCCGGCGCGAGGCGACACGATGCATTGCACCACGGGCTGCTAGATCATGGCTGGATGAGCTTCAGCAGTTCCTGCCGAGCCTCGCTAAATCTGCCCCGCCTGATCGAGCCTGCGTCCACCAACACCTGCGCAAGCAACTCGGACTCATCGTCCGCCGCGCTGAACACGATCCGCTCTCGCACCTGCCCGGAACACAACTCGGCGGTCGCCTCCATCCCAACGTCGACGCCACGATCCCAGTGTGCGACGGCCCAGGGTCAACTTCCTCGCCCTCGGTGTCGAGGGGGCGCGGTCTCGCACCCAACTTCGTCGGCACCACGAGTTCGGGGCACGAGGGTGCCGTCGCGGCTCGGTGGGAGTCGCTCATGGGGCGAAATCGAGCTCGAGCTGACCCGGCGGGGTGGGCCTCGGTCGTGGCGGTGGCCGAACGCCGAGCCCGATGTCGGCGAGCACTCGCGCGACGGTGTCGCTGTCGTTGGCGATCTCGACGAGCCGCATCGGCCCGGCGCAGCGCTGGCAGACCAGAGCCTCGACCGCGAACACGCGCCTCAGGAGCCACGCCCACGAGTGCCGAGCGCGCAAGCGCTCGAGCTCGGGTCCTCGTCGTGACCCCGCGCGCGCCCCCAATCACGCGAGCCAGCGCCAGCGTAGGCGTCTGGAGCCCTGGCGGCCGGTGGAGTACCCTCATCGACGATGGGCGGGCGAAACACGACCTGGCTGGCGCTCTTCATCTGCGCGTGCTCAGGCACGCCGAGCGCCGAAGAGGGATCCAGTACCACGGAGCAAAGCGGCACGGACGCGAGCTCGACCACGGGCACCGAGACCGACGACACCGAGACCGACGACACCGAGACCGGTGAGCCGCCGCAGCTGTGTCCGGTCGACCCGCGGATCAACTCCTGTGTGGTCGAGGTCGAGTACAACGGTTTGACGGACGAGCCCTTCACGCTGGCGTGCACGGTCGACAGCGTCAACAACCCGAGCTCCTTCGACCTCGACTGTCCGGATGCCCCAGATGAGCCGCCGAATCTGTTCGGGTTCGACCTGTTCATCAACGTGGAAGGCTTCCCCGCCAGCCTCCCGCTCGAGGTCGGCCAGAGCGTCGAGTTCGAGCACTGGGTTGGCGACGCGTACGCGTCCGCCTGGGCCGTCCGCGACGAGACCCAGCGGCTGCTCGTGCTCGGCTACTCGGGCAACGCGCTCCCCGAAGAGGGTGGCGATCCCGCGCTGGCGCCGAGCCCCGAGTTCTTGGGTGCCCTGCGCGTGGCGTCCGTCGACGACCTGTGCGACACGTTGTGCGAGACGCCCGGCATCGGGGTCCCGCCCGAATGTTCTTGCAAGCGCCAGCTCGCGATCGAGGCGAGCGTGGCCCCCGAGCTCGAGCCGATCCAGATCCTCGATCGCTCGGCGGGGGTCGTCCCGGGCGAGCTCGGCGGTCACATGAGCGTTTGCGAGGCCGTGGCGCGCGAGGACTGCTCGAGCGAGAGCCCCTCGAACCCCCTCAACAAGCCCTACGGGTACTCGTTTGTGTTCATCACGGATCTCGCCGGGTGAGGTCGCGGCTTCACGCTCCACGAGATCAACGAGCGACCGATTCGATGGGGCGCCGGGATGCGTGCCAAGTACGCGCCGTCGTTGTGAAAATTCGCATCCCGCCGGCAGGGCTCCTCGTCCTTGATCAAGCGCTGCGAGCTGAGCGGCGGCGAGTGAGGAGCAACCCCGCCAGGATCAGCGAGAGGAGGCCAGCGGGCGTGCTCGGTGCTCCCGCACAACTCAGCGAGGTGACTGTCCGTGCCGAGGCATACATGCTCGTCGGTCTGAGGCGCGAGCCTCGCTAAAGCTAGAAGTTCGTCGTCAGCTGCAGGTAGACGAACTGGCGCAGGGCCTCCCCCGACAGCGCCCGACCGCCGGACAACTTGGCGACGATCAACCAGCCGAAATTAACCTGCAGCCAGCGGTAGCGAATCGTGCCCTCGATGTCGATCTCGTCGGCCGCCCACGGGTCGCGGTTGTCGAGATCGACCCCGACCAGCTCCCCGCCTGCGGTGAGCCAGCGGCCGTTGGGCTGCGCGAGCACGAACAGGTGGTTGGTCACTTGCAAGTCGAGCTGGACGTCCTCGACTGGCCGACTCTGGACGCGGATCCCGACCGCGGGGTCGACGATGTTGAGCCCACGAAAGCGATCGGCGTGGCCAAACCACCGGTGCCGAGCTCGCCACGGCGCGTAGAAGTCTCGGCTCGTGCCCTCGGTGCACGGCTCGAGCCCTTCGAAGGAGGTCGTCGTGCACGGGCTGCCGCTGGCGTAGTCGAGGCTCAGGCCGCCGCCGAGCTTGACCCCGCCCCTGCCCCCCGACCCGATCTCGCCCGGGGTCAGGTAGTCGAGGCTCGCGTAGGCGGCCGCCGCCCGGTGACGCTGGGGCGCGCCCGGGTTGGTCGGGTTGGGGACCGCCAGGCCCTCGATCGTACCGAGCTGGAAGTAGGCCTCGAGGTCGTAACTGAAGCCCGCCCCGAAGTCGCCGCGGGCGAGCAGGCCCGGGGTGTAGAGATTGCGCGTCTGGTCGGGGGTCTGCTCGTGCGCGCCGTAGACCAGCGCCTCGACCACGAGCGCGTCGTGGATCCGGTAGTGGCCGTCGGCGACCCAGGCCAGGGCGACGTCGCCCGCGACGTGATCGAGCAGCGGGAGGTCAGCGCTCAAGAGCGGGCGCGCGGCCGAGCCGGCGAACAGACCGACGCCGCCGCGCTCGAGATCGAATTTGAGGCGCAGCGCGTCGAACGAGCGCATGCCAGCGCCCCAGGGCCCGGGCCCAAACAGGTGCTCGGTCCCGAGCAGCACCTCCTGCCGCCCGGCGCGGAAGGTCAGCGAGCCCCCGGGCAGGCGGCCGACGTGCTCGACGTAGAGCTGGTGAAAGCCGCTGCGGGCCGGGCCGATCGGATCTCCGAGCACCCGGGCGTCCTGAAACTCGGCGAGGAAGTCGAGGTGATCGGTGCGAGCCTCGAGCCGCGCGCGCAGCCGGTTTGGTACCCGGGTGGTCGACGCGCCCTCCCCGTCGACGCTGCGCGTGCGCGTGAACTCGGCGCGGGTCATCGTCATGACGCCGGCCTCGAACTCGATCGGCGAGGCCGCCGGCTCCTCGAAGGCCGAAGCCGGGGCGGCGTCGAAGATCACGTACTCGCCGGATTCAGGCTCGGATCGGGGGTTGGGCGCGAGCTCGGGCTCGGGCTCGGGCTGCGCGACGAAGAGGACCCAGGAGAGCGCGAAGAAGGACACGAGAGACATCGAGTTACGAGGTGTGCGGAGCGAGGCGGGCTGATCGAGATACTGTGTCGGGCGGTCAAAATCGAGGCTCGGGGGGGCGATTGTCCGCTCGCGCGGACCCCCGAGCCTCAGATCTTCGGCAGCGAGACCGCGCCCATGTCGAACTCCTCGCCCTCGCGCAGCTTCGCGGCGAAGCTCGGCGGTGAGCTCCACCGCCACTTGCCGTCGACCTCGACCGCGACGCTGTAGTCGCCGAGCGGCACCCCTTCAAAGCGGAACCCGCCGACGGCGTCGGTCGTGGCCGAGAACTTGACCTTGGCCGCCGAGCAGGGCGAGCCCTCGGCGTAGAGCCGGACCGTCGGGCACAGCTCGATCGGGGCCTTGGCCGCCCCGCTGCCGCCGATCGAGACCTTGCCCACGAGGGTCGCGGTGCGCACGGCCGGGACCTTGGGCAGCTCGGGACCCGCGCCGACCACGACCATGTGGCTGACGCGGCCGACGAGCTCGGGGAAGCTGCCCGCCGGGTACTCGCGGACCCCCCGCCCCACGTTGACCACGCTCAGGCCCTCGCGCGAGGCGACCCAGAACCGATGCTTGGCGTCGAGGGCCATGGCCTCGGCGGTCCCGCAGTCGTAGCTGCTGCCGGGCATGCGCCACAGCTCGCTCGGCGCGCGTGGATCGACGCGGACGAGATCACACGCGCCCGTCATCAGGCCCGCGTGGCCGGACGCGGCGACGTCGAGGCCCGCGGTGTAGCTGACCAGGCCCTCGCTCTCGATCGCGATCGCGTCGAGCCCGGTCTTGGCGAGCCGGGTCAGCTTGGTGCCGTTGGTCGTGTAGACCGGGCCGCGCGGCGAGGTGATCGGGTTGAGCAGCAGGGGCACGCTGCCGAGCTTCGACACGTCGGTCGGCAGCCACTGCTCGCCCTCGCGGTAGAGCGCGGCCTTCGAGCCGATCGCCCACACCGTACCGTCGCCCGCGACCTCGACCGCGGAGTTGTAGTCGAGGCGAAGCTCGGCGAGCGGCGTCATCTGCCACTCACCGTCGACTCGGGCGCCGACGCCCTTGCTGCCGACCACCCACAGGGTCCCGTCGGGGGCGAGCGCGGCGTGATCGACCGGGGCGACGTCGTCGAAGGAGAAGCGCTCGACCTCGACGAGGGCCTCGCCTTCGATCTTGCGCAGCGAGCGGGCGTCGAGGACGTAGACCCCGTCGTCGGGGCCGATGAACATGTCGGAGATGTGGCGCTCGGGCTTGTCGAGGACCAGCTTCGCGCCGCTTTGATCGAGGCGCACGATGCCCTGGGTGTTGATCACGGCGTAGACCGGGCCGGGCTCGGCGGTCGCGAGCGTCGGCGTCGGGCCGGGCTCGGCGGAGCTGGGCTTGGGCGCTTGGACGCCGTCCGCGGCCGCGTCGCCCGCCTCGTCCGCGGACTTCGGCGCGGCCTCAGCCTCGACCGTGGTCGGCCCCGCGTCGCTCGGGTCCGCGTCGACAGCGACCTGCCCCTCGCCAGCCGCGGCCGGCGAGTGCCTGTCACAGGCCGCCAGCGCGGCGAACGACGCGGCGCAGACGAGGGCCAACTTGGCGTGGGTGCTCACGTCGGCCAAGATACCAGCTCGTCAATCCTCGCCCCCAACCCCGTAGGCCCGGTCCCGGTCGGCGAGCAGCGCCGCGATCGCCCGCTCGAGCGCGGCCCGATCCTCCTCGCCCCCGTGGGCCTGAAAGTTCTGCCGTGCGATGTCCGACGAGAGCTCGGGGTCCGAAGCCACGCTGTTCGCAAACAGCTTCGCCAGCGCCGGGTCGCGCTGCTCGAGCTCTGCCAGCATCCGCTCGCGGGCGGCGACCTGGGCCTGGCGACGAACCCGGTCGAGCAGCTCGGCGTCGACGCACTGGATCACCGGGTCGGGGCTCCGACGAATGATCGAGACCAGCGAGTCGGCCGTCAGCGCGCGCTCGGGCGGGAGCTCGAGGCGCGGATGAAACGAGACCATGTAGAACTCCCGCGGCGGCGGCACGGCGCGCCACGCTTCGCGCAGCGCCGCCAACAAGCCCTCGAAGGCCCGCGGCTGCCACCAGCGGTGACCCGGCGGGATCGGGAAGGTCAGCAGCACGATCTCGGCCTCGCGGTCGGCGTCGACGAGGGCAGCGAGGGTCTGCGCGACTTCGAGCGGGCTCGGCTCGCGCTCGGCGGTGGCCACGAACACGGGCCGATGCACACGCCCCTGCTCGCGCGAGCGTCGAGCGAAGGGACACAGGCCCAGGCCCTCGATGATCTCGCGCTGGTAGCGATCGTGGATCGCCTGGATCACCGCGTCGTCGGGCGGCCAGCCGGGTGGTTCGGACACGGGCCGAATGATAGAGCAGCGGGCAGTCCGGACCAGGGACTATGCTCTGCAGGTGACAGCGGCCAACGACGGCGGGCGGGCGAGCGTCGAGCGCGGGCTCGCGCTGATCATCGTGCTGCTGGTCACCTACCGCCTCGCCTACCACGCCAGCTACCTCGGCGAGGTCCCCTTCACCCACGCGACCTTCGCCGACGGCGCGATGTACGAGCAGGCGGCCCGGGACATCCTCGACCACCCGCCGCTCGGGACCCAGGCCTTCTACCTTCAGGGCGCCTACGCCTACCTGCTCGCCCTCGGCATGGCGATCCGACCGTGGCCCTCGTTCGGCCTGATCGTCCAGCTGATCGTGGCCTTCGCCGCGCTCGCGCTCTTTCATCGCAGCGCCCTGAAGCTGTGGGGCCGCCGGGCGGGCTTGGTGTCGAGCATCGCGCTGCTCGCCTACCCCGGCCTCGCGTTCTACGAGAACAAGCACCTCAGCGCCGAGCTCGGCGTCGCGTGCAACATCCTGGTCATCGCCGCCTTCGTCGCGGTCCTCGCTCGCGCGGCCCCCGACCCGTCGCGGCCGGGCCTGCCCGACCGACGCCTGCTGCTCGCGAGCTTGGGGCTCGGGGCCGCGTCCGGGCTCGCGACCCTCGCCCGGCCCAACATGATCCTCGCGCTCCCCTTCACGCTGCTCGCGCTCGCCTTGGTCGTGCGCAGGCGCGCGGGCGAGCGCCCCCGCCGGGCCGTCGCGCTGGTCCTGGCCACGACCTTGCTCGGGACCACGCTCGCGCTCGCGCCGATGGCCGCGCGCAACCTCGCCGTGACCGGCTCCCCCGACGTCCAGCCCGTCCACGGGGGTGGGACCTCGTTCTTCATCGGCAACAACCCCAAGTCCCGGGGCGTGTGGAACGACGGCGACCTGCTCAGCGCCCGGCTCGGGACCGAGAGCCACGAGCTCGCCCTGGCCCTGGGCATCGACCCGACCCTGCCCGAGCGCGAGCGCGCCCGCGAGATCGGCGAGGCGCTCTACGCTCGCTCGCTCGACTGGATCGCCGACAACCCCGGGGCCTGGCTGAAGCTCGAGCTCCACAAGCTGTGGCTGACAACCGGCGACCAACAGCTGACCCAAGACTACGACTGGCTCGGCGAGCGCGAGCTCCTGCCCTGGGCCCACCGCGTCGGCGTGAGCTTCTCGATCTTGCTGGCGCTCGGCCTGCTCGGGGCCGGGGCGGTGCTCGGCAGGCGGTGGCTGCCGCCCGCGGCCGAGGACGACCAGCCCCCCCCAACGTGGACCGCGACCTCCAACCGGGCGGCGCTGGGGTGGTTCGTACTCGGGCAGCTGCTCGCCCCGCTGGCCGCCAACTTGCTCTACTTCACCTCGGCCCAGCACAGGCTGCCGCTGGTCGTCCCGCTCGCGCTGCTCTCGGGCCCGGGGCTGCTCGCGCTGATCGCCTGGGCACGCGCCAAGCTGGGCCGAGAGCCCGTGGCCCCCGAGCCGACCCACCCCCCGCTCCCGACCTGGCTCGTGGTCCTGGCCGGAGTCGCGCTCATCCAGGGCCCGTGGCCGCGCAGTCATCGTGAGCACCCCCACCCGGTCCACTACTACAACCTCGCCATGGTCCAGGACTCGATCGGCGAGCCCCTCGACGCGCTCGCCAGCTTGAACCGCGCGATTGAGCTGCGACCACGCCAGCCGATCTTCCACATGCGTCGGGCTCACCTGCGCCTGCGGCTCGAGGATTTCGACGGCGTCGACCAAGATCTGGCCCTGGTGTTCGATATCGCCGGGGCTGAGGGCGCGCCTGACTGGGTCGTCGAGCAGGCCGAGCTCGATCGGCACAGCCTCGCGATTGAACGCGCCTTGCGATCCCGCTGATCCTGCGACGACGAGCGCCGCGAGTTGGAAGGCTGCCCTCACGCAATTCTCCTCACCAACGTCGGCGGCGCGATCAGCTTTGGGGGCTATGAGCAAAACCTTTGTGCACGCCGCGGGGGCGACCGAATTAGCCGACTGCGCATCCGACGCCCGTTGTTGACCCCAGCGATTTCTGCGAGCCTCTTCCGGCTCAAAAGAAGACGATGACTACCAATCCTTCAGCCATCAGAACTTCGCCGCATTGGATGCGACGCACCCTCCTGACCGCCTCGGTGGTCCTGCTGTTCGGCTGCGATCTGTCGGCGAGCGGCAGCGCGAGCACGAGCGGAACCACCGCGCCGCCCGAGGGCCCCGCGGCCCCAGAGTACGAGCGCGCCTTCGACCAGTTCGCCGACGTCCCCAACCAGATGACCGCTCAGGTCGTGTGGGCGGCCGAGCCGATCGACGACGCCGTCAGGCTCGCCGATGAGGTCGCGGCCCTGCGCGCCAAGCTCGACATCGACCCGGCCGACTTCTCCGCCCTGTGCACCGTCGCGTTCAGCGACGGCGCGATCGAGGTCGGCGCGGTCACCGAGGTGGAAGAGGTCAAGACCGAGCTCGAGGCGACCCTGGCCCAGATCAAAGAAGTCGGCGTCGGCCTCCAGCGCGTCCCCAGCCGGGTCAAGACGGCCAACAAGGCGGTCGGCAAGCTCGCGATGTCCTCGCCCAAGCTGCTGCTCGAGTCGACCAAGGAGCTGTCCCGTGAGTTCGCGGTCGCCGTCGGTGACAGCGGCGTGCAGATCCAGGCCGACATCGACACCGCGAAGGCCCTGCCGGAGACGGTCAAGGCCGAGGCGGTCAAGGCCCAAAGCGTGCTCGCCACGCTGCCCGACAAGGCGACCCAAGCGACCTCGAACCTGATGGCCGCGATCAAGGGCGAGTCCTACGAGGCGATGGAGACGACCGCCAGCGGCGAGGCAGCGGTTGAAGCCGACGCCGAGCTCGCTGCCGACGGCACCGCGGTCGCGGCCGCCGCTCCGAGCGAGAGCGGGGGTGGTGAGCCGGCGAGCGGCGGCGGCGAGACCACGCCAGCGGCCCCGACCGCGGTCGCCCTGCCCCCCAAGGGCGCGGCGACCCCCTCCTTCCCACCCCAGGCCGTCGCGGCCCGCGTCGCCAAGCTCCAGCAGCTGGGCAACGCAGCCGCCGCTCGCGGTGACTGGCTGTCGGCCGCCGACGCCTTCGAAGAGGCCTACGTGCTCGCGCCCGACGACCTGACCCTCGCCTTCAAGACCGGCGACGCGGCGGCCAAGGCCAAGGACTGCACCCGCGCGCAGCTGTACCTCGAGCGCTTCACCCAGTTCGGCGACCAGACCATGTTCGCGCCGGAGATCGCCGCGTCAACCAAGACCCTCGGCGAGCTCAAGACCTTCGAGTGCCCCGCGCGGACGCCCGAAGACGAGGCCGCCCGCGCGGCGACCCTGGTCCTCGAGGCCGAGATCCTCGGCAAGGAAGACGACTGGGGCGGCGCCGCGGCCAACTACGCGATGGCCTATCAGCTCGATCCCGAGGACGCGAAGCTCGCCTTCGAGGTCGCGGTCGCGAGCTGGAACTCGCGCGAGTGCGGCGACGCGAGCACCTACTTCAGCCACTTCGCGTCCGTCGCCGATCCTCGCGCCCACCGCTCGCAGCTGCGCGAGACCAAGCGCTACCAAGAGGAAGCCGAGATGGGGATGTGCCCGACCTGGGGCCCCGGCGAGAAAGAGACCCACGCCCGCGATCTCTACACCCAGGCTCAAAGCCGCGAGCTCGAGCTCGACTTCCAGGCCGCGATCAGCAAGTACGAGCGGGCCTACTACCTGCTGCCCACCAACCACGCGCTGGCCTTCCGGATCGGCGACTCGGCGTGGAAGGCCCAGCTGTGCGAGCAGGCCGCGGCGAACTTCCGCACCTTCGTCACCAACGCCGACCCCGCCGACCCCCGCCACTCGACCGACATCCAGACGGCCAAGGGGATCCTGGCCAAGGTCGACTCGCTCGGCTGCCCCAACGCGCTCTACGGCGAGGCGACGGCGGCCACGGCCACGGCCGCCGACGAGGGCGACGGCGCGGTCGAGGCCGGCGGCGGAGCGGGCGGCGCTGGCGACGAGCAGCCGCCACCCTCGGGCGAGGGCGCGGGCGCTAGCGCCGGCGGCGGAACCTCCACCGTGGCCTGCTCCGTGACCGACGACAGCGCTCCTGCGGGCGCGCTGACCTTTGGCCTCCTGATGCTCGCCGGCCTCGGCCGAGCTCGGCGCCGCGAGGCCTGACACCCGAAGGTGTCGCCGCGTGGGGTACCCTCGCGGCGGCATGTCGGACCACTCCAAACAACCTGGCGGGGTCACGCGCCGCGGCCTGTTTCGCACCCTCGGGGCGGCGACCCTGGTCGCGGGCTGCGTCAAGCAAGACCCCGGGTCAGAGAACCCCGAGCGCTCCGAGGCCCCGGAGCTCGACGACGCGCTCGGCCTGACCCCCGCGCCGCTCGAGTTCGTGCTCGACGGTCAACCGGTCCAGGCCGAGGTCGAGGCGCGCACGACCTTGCTCGAGCTCCTGCGCCTCGACCTCGATCGCACGGGCACCAAGGTCGTGTGTGATCGCGGCGCCTGCGGGGCCTGCATGGTCCTGGTCGACGGCGTCCCGCGCAACAGCTGCATGATGCTCGCCCACGACGTCGGCGGGTCCGAGGTCACGACCGTGGCCGGGCTCGCCGAAGGTGAGCAGCTGTCCGCGCTCCAGCTCGCGTTCATCGAGCACGACGCGCTCCAGTGTGGCTTTTGCACCTCGGGCATGTTGATCAGCTCGACGGCCCTGCTGCGCGAGGGCGGCCCCCTCACCCGCGGCCAGGTCGAGGACGCGATCGCGGGCAACCTGTGCCGCTGCGGCACCTACCCCCACGTGGTCGACGCCGTCCTGGCCGTCGCCAACGGTGAGGGCGGCCGACGCCAGACCGAGCTGCTGCAGGTCAAAAAGGGAGGCGCGTGATGGCCAAGACCAAGCTCTCGCTCGGCTACGGCCCCAAGCTCGAGACGGTCCCCGTCGAGCTCCCGCCCGGCGAGCCCCGACCCTGGGACGCGAACGATCAGCTCGAGGTCGTCGGCGAGCCGGTCCCGCGCATCGACGGCCAGCTCAAGGTCAGCGGCGCGGCCCGCTACACCCACGACGTCGCGCTCGAGGACATGCTCCACGCGGCGGTCCTGCGCTCGCCCTACCCCTGCGCGACGATCAAACGCGTCGAGGTCAAAGCTGCGCTCGACCAGCCTGGGGTCGAGGCCGCGATCGCCGTCGCGGCCGTCGGCGACAAGCTGATCTTCGCCGGCCAAGACGTCGCCGCGGTCGCGGCCGCGCGGCCCGAGCAAGCCCGCGCCGCGCTCGCGTCGATCGTCGTCGAGTACGCGCCCGCGCCCTTCGTGGTCGGGACCCGAGCGGCCATGCGTGACGGCGCGCCGCTCGTCCACGAGACCGCCGTCGAGGAGCGTCGGACCGGCGCCGACGAGCCCGGCGCCGAGAAGGCCACGGGCGAGCTCAGCGGCAACATCCGACCGGGGCGCAGCCAGAAGCGAGGCGACGCCAAGCGGGCGCTCAACAAGGCCGCGCTCACCTTCGAGGCGACCTACGAGACCCAGTGTCACACCCACAGCTCGCTCGAGACCCACGGCGTCATGGTCAGGTGGGACAGCGAGGACGCGGCCACGGTCTGGGCCTCGACCCAGTCGATCTTCAGCGTGCGTGACGAGTTCGCCGCGATCTTCGGGCTCCCGCCGGCCAAGGTCCGCGTCATCACCCACTTCCTCGGCGGCGGCTTCGGCTCGAAATTCGGGGCCAACGCCTCGGGCACCGCGATCGCCAAGATCGCGGGTGAGCTCGCCCGCGCGACCAACAAGCCCGTCAAGCTGATGCTCACGCGCCACGAAGAGCACCTGTGCACGGGCAACCGGCCCGACTCGATCCAGACCGTCAAGCTCGGCGCGACGGCCACGCCCGGAGCCCAGGCCAAGATCACCGCGATCCACGTCCAGGCCCACGGCTCGGCCGGCGTCGGGACCGGGGCCGGCGTCGGTCGCAACGCCTCGGCCGTCTACACCAAGGTCCCCGACGTCCTCGTCGAGAGCGCCGACGTGTTCACCCACGCCGGGCCCGCGGTCGCGTTCCGGGCCCCCGGCCACCCCCAGGGCGCCTTCGCCATGGAGTCGGCCCTCGACGAGCTCGCCCGCCAGCTCGAGCTCGACCCGATCGACCTGCGCCTGGCCCACGACGGCCACCCCGTGCGCCGCTGGCAGCTCGAGCTCGGGCGCGAGCGCTTCAACTGGGACGCACGCCGCCAGGCCGCCGCCGACATGCGCGCCCGCGGCACTCGCGTGCGCCGGGGGGTGGGCTGCGCGGTCTCGATCTGGGGCGACTTCAGCGGGACCGAGGCCCGGGTCAGCGTCGAGATCGATCGCAAGGGCGGCGTCGTCGTCAAGAACGGCGTCCAGGACATCGGCGGCGGGATCGGGACGATCATGGCCCAGGTCGCGGCCGAGGTCCTCGCGCGCCCCGTCGATCAGATCCGGGTCGAGATCGGCGACAGCGAGCTCGGGCCCGGGGTCGGCAGCGGCGGCAGCAAGACCACGGCCTCGATCACCCCGGCGGTCCGCAACGCCGCCGAGGCGGCCAAGGCCGAGCTCGCCCAGATCGCCGCCGAGGCGCTCGAGGCCAGCTCGCCGAGCAAGCTGCGCTGGACCAACGAGGGCGTGAGCCTCGGTCGCCGGTCCCTGACCTGGGCCGAGCTGTGCGAGCGCATCGAGGGCGAGGCGATCGTCGCCGTCGGCACCCGGGCGCGGACCTACGGCCACTACCCCAAGTCCTTCCCCGGCTTCCCGACCCCCGAGATCGCCGGGGCCCAGTTCGCCGAGGTCGAGATCGACACCTGGACCGGCGAGGTCCGCTGCACCGAGCTCCTCGCGGTCCACGACTGCGGCCGCGTGATGAACGAGATGACGGTCCGCTCGCAGATAAACGGCGGGATCGCCCTCGGGGTCGGCTACGCGCTGATGGAGGAGCGGGTCATGGATCCCAGCCTCGGCGTGGTCCTCAACCCCAACCTCGACCAGTACAAGCCCTGCGGGGCCAAGGACCTGCCCGAGATCTCGATCGTCCTGACCGAGGTGCTCAGCGGCAACAACAACACCGGGGCCTACGGGATCGGCGAGCCCGCGACGATCCCGACCGCGGCCGCGATCGCCAACGCGGTCGGCGACGCGCTCGGCGTCCACGTCCGCAGCCTGCCGATCACCCCGGCCAAGATCCTCGACGCGCTCGAACGCGGGCGACAGACGAGCACCGAAGGAGACACCTGATGCAGCCCTTCGCCCTGATCCGAACCAAGCGACTCGAGCGCGCCCGCGCGATCGTCCGTGACAAGCCCGAGGCCCGCGCGCTGCGAGCCGGCGGCATCGACCTGCTCGACCGCATGAAAGAGGGCCTCGACGAGCCCGAGCTGCTCGTCGAGCTCCGCGACGCCATGGCCCCTCAGGTCGAGCTCGGCGCCGGCCAGCCGCTGCTCCCGGCCGAGAACCCCGAGCGCTTCCCCTCGGCCCCGCGCTTCGCTCAGATCGGCGCGCTCACTCCCCTCGCCCAGCTCGCGGCCGCCGAGCTGCCCGGCGCCGAGGCCCTGACCGAGGCCGCGAGCCAGGCCGCGACCCCGGGCATCCGCAACACCGCGACGGTCGGCGGCAACCTGCTCCAGCGCCCGCGCTGCTGGTACTTCCGCCAGCGCGAGCTCGTGTGCCTCAAGAAGGGCGGCGACACCTGCCTCGCGCTGATGGGCGACAACCGCTACCACGCGATCCTCGGCGCGGGCCCGAGCTTCATCGTCCACCCGTCGAGCCTGGCCACGCCGCTTTTGGCCCTCGACGCCGTCGTCTCGGTGTTCGCGGGGACCCCCTCCGATCCACCCGAGGGCGGCGCCACGACCGAGCCCAACAGCCTCCGGCTCCTGTCCGAGCTCTTCGTCAGCCCCGCCGACGACCCGACCCGCGAGCACGCGCTCGAGCCCGGCGACGTGCTCACCTCCGTGTGGGTTCCGGTCCTCGACGGCATGCGCAGCGCCTACCAGGCCGTGCGCGAGAAGCAGTCCCACGACTGGCCGCTGGCCGAAGCCGCGGTCCGCATGCGCATCGCCGCCGACGGCAGCATGCGCGACCTTCGGATCGCCCTCGGCCACGTCGCGCCGATCCCCTGGAACGCGAGCGCAGCCGCGGCGCTGCTCGAGGGCAAGGCCCCCAACGCCGATCTCTTCGCGCAGGCGGCCGACGCCGCGCTCGCCGACGCCGCGCCCCTCGACGGCAACGCCTACAAGGTCCCGATGACCAAGGGCCTCCTGCGCGAGGTCCTCCACCGCGCCTCGGGCCTCGCCCTCCCCGAGTGAGCCTCCACCGTCCGATCAGAGCAAAGCGAGCCCGCCATGCCCGAGTTCATCCGTGTCGACAAGTCCCGCCCGGTCTGCAAGCACCTGCGGACCAAGGCCCTGCACGCCTACGGCTCCGACACCCA
This sequence comes from Enhygromyxa salina, assembly GCF_002994615.1. Taxonomy (GTDB): domain Bacteria; phylum Myxococcota_A; class Polyangia; order Nannocystales; family Nannocystaceae; genus Plesiocystis; species Plesiocystis salina_A. The sequence continues at coordinate 24,040 of NZ_PVNK01000110.1, forward strand.
CGACGCCTTTCACACCAGCCGCTCGAGCAGCTACCAGTGCCTCAGGACCTGCTTCGTGACCGGGCCCGACCGTGGGCTGTGCGCGCCCGAAGTGTGCCAGCCGGGGCGCCGCTGCTTCGAGCCCAAGTAGCCGGCCAAGCAGCCGCCCGCTACTTGCGGAAGCGGACGTGGAAGTGGTTCACGTGCCCGCTCGAGTGGCGAATGATCCCGTGCCCGCGCTTTTTGCCGCGCGGATACTGAAACAGCTCGTCGAGGGTGTCGCGCGAGACGCCCTTCTTCTTGGCGTGCTCGTAGAGCAGCTTTTGGATCGAGTAATCCATGAAGATGTACTTGACCTCGTTCGTGTCCAAGAACGCGTCGATGAGGTCCCAGGTCCGGTTGACGTCGAGGTTGCTGGCGTTGGCCTTGACGAACCGGACCTCGTCGGCCTTGTCGCCCTTGAGCACGTAGCCGATGTCGACGTCGCGTCCGTGCTGGTGGCTGCGGTGGGGCGGAAATTTTCCGCCGCCCTTCTTGGAGATGTCGCCGATGTGGATCTTGGGCGAGCTGCGCCAGACCCTGCGATAGGCCGAGATCGCGGTCTGGATCAGGCGGATGCTGTCGCCGGTTCCGTAGGCCAGGTTCGGGTGCTTGACCACGTAGTACTTGCCCGAGGGCATCTGGACGCCGCTCGAGAGCACGCCCGTGTCGTCGTCGTAGCCGCCGAAGCCGGGCAGGACCGAGCCGTCTTTGTAGACGACCAGGGTCTGGCCGACCTTGAGGTCGTTGGCGTTCTTGAGCTTGCCGCGCTGGTAGCCGAGCAGCTCGTGGGTCGTGAGCCCGTACTTGCTGGCGATGCCGCCGAGGGTGTCGCCGGACTTGACCGTGTACTCGATCTTGCTGCGATCGCGGGGCGCGATCTCCGGACACACGCGCAGGCGCTGGCCGACGCTGAGCAAGTTGGCGTTGGACTTGAGCTTGCTGTTGAGCCGGATCATGTCGCGGCGCCGAACCCCGTAGCGCCCGGCGATCTCGCCGAGGTTCTCGCCGGGCACGACCACGTGGGTGTGCAGCGGCGTCCGGTAGCCGCAGGTCTTGCTGTTCTTGGCCTTCTTGGTCTCGAGGCAGATCAGCAGCTCCTGGCCGACCCGCAGCGAGTTCGGGTTCTTCTTGAGCTTGGCGTTGCGCGCGACCACGGTGTCGACGCTGACGCCGTACTTGGCCGCGATGCCGCTGAGAGTGTCGCCGCTGCGGACCTCATGCTCGGTGATGATCTTGCCGCCGCCGCAGCTCTTGCCGCTGCTGCTCGAACTCTTCTTCTTCTTCGAGTTCGAGCTCTTTCCGGGCAGACAGACCTTGAGCTTCTGGCCCGAGCGGATCTTGTTGGGGTCGAGCCTGGGGTTGGCGCGCTCGATCGAGCGCTGGCTGACGCCGTGCTTGACGGCGATGCCGCTGAGGGTCTGGCCCGGGGCGACCTCGTGCTCGATCATCTCGCCGCCGTCGGGGCAACCCCCGGCGCTCACGAAGCTCGGGGCGACGAGAGGCGCAGCCAAGCCGACGAGGAAGCCGGCGATCAGTCCCAATCGGACACGCACGAGAGCTTGCTTCTCATGAGCAACCGGCGATCGCAAGAGCGCCCTCCCGGGCCGTGGGCTGGCTTTCCGGGCCAATTGAATAGTCGCGGGTCGCCGTGCGTCGAGCGCAAAATTCGGCGTTTTGGCCGGGTTTCGCGTCCCTGCTCGAGACCGTTGCTCCAGGCCTCTGTCGCCAGCCGCGCCCGAACTCGGGTGCCAGCGCGGAGTCAGCTCACCCGCGCAGCCAAGCCGACCACCAAACTCGTCACCGCGCCGCGGTCTCCGGCGCCCTCGCTACGGTTGATCTGCCCCGGGCTTCGGGCGATCGTCGCGGACCATGGCCAAACGAGACAAGGGCAAGGACAAGGGCAAGGGCAGCGGCGGCCGGACGACCGTGCTCGCGGCCTTGCTGGCCATCATCACCCTCGTCGCCATGTGGCTCTCGGACTGCATCCCTGGCTTCGGTATCGGCTCCTCGGGCAGCGCCGACGGCGAGCCCGAAGCGAGCGAGAAGGCCGAGCCGGCCGAGCCCGAACCCGAGCCCAAACCCGAGCCCGAGCCCGAGCCCGAGCCCAAGCCCGAGAAGCTCGAGAAGCCCGGGCCGCTCGAGATCGTGGTCGACGCCCGCGGCTGCATCATCGGCGACGCGGCCCCGCAAGACTGCGCGGCGCTGTGCGAGCAAGACGAGCTGTTCGAGGGCGTCAACGAGGTCAAGATCGACACGACCGAGGGCCCCCACGACAAGGTCGTCGCGCTGCTCGACTGCGTCAAAAACCGCGGCCTCGAGGTCGCGGTCACCCGCGAGTAGGCGCCGGATGATCGCCCACTCGCTCTTCGATCCCCTCGGCGTGCTCGTCCTCGCGGCGGTCGTCGCGATGATCGTCGGGGCCGCGCTGTGGTTTCGGCAGGGCCAGCAGGCCTTCGATCAGCTCGCGGGCGCGCTCAAGGTCCTGCGCCGGGTCGCGGGGGAGCTCAGCGAGCAGCACCCGATCCGCAAGCGGCTCGAGGCCGCGCCGGTCGTCGATCTGAGCTTCGAGGAGATCACCCGGCTGATGAGCGGCGACGCCAGCGAGCCGGCCGCCCGCGCGCTCGTCCGCCTCGGCGAGCGCATCGCCTGGATCGAGCGCTTCGCCCAATTCGCCGTCCACCTCGGCATCCTCGGCACCGTGTTCGCGCTCGTCAGCTCCGACCCCACCGATCTCGAAGGCTTCCGCGAGCGCCTCCCGACCGCGCTCGGCACGACCTTCTGGGGCCTGATCGGCGCGCTCGCGCTGTCGGGCATCGCGGGCGCCTGCGAGAGCCTCGTCGAGCGCGCCCGCCTCCACGTCCGCGTGGCCCTGCTCGAGGGCCTCGAGGACGCGCCCGAGGGCCTCGAGACCGAGACCTCCGAGCCGCGGGTCCCCGACTGATGGCCCGGCGCAACCTCGACATGCTGCCCTTGCTCGACGTGTTCATGGTCGTGCTCTTCGTGTTCGCGACGATCCAGGAGGGCGAACTCGACAGCTCGGTCCAGGAGCTCGACGAGCTCTCGGCCAGGCTGGTCGAGGCCGAGGCCGTCGCCGCGGCCGAGTCGGCCCGGGCGGCGGCGCTCGCGGCCGAGCTCGAGATCGCCGCCCAGCGCGGGCAGCAGGCCTCGGAGCTCGAGACCAAGGTCGCCGCCTACCAGCGCGCGTGCGGGCCCCGGGCGCCCGGCGATCCCCTGTGTCCCGCCGCCAACCCCGACGCCCGCGCCCACGCCGAGCTCGCCGAGGTCCAGCAGCGCCTGCTCGACAACGTCGCCGTGTTCGAGGTCGAGATCGCCGGCGAGCCCAACCTCGACACGGGCAAGACCCACAACCATTGCTGCTTTCGCGCCGATCCGCCCCAGGGCGAGTGGCGCAGCTGCGGCGACGTCCCGAGCCCGGAGCAAGCCCGCGAGGACTGGTTCGACAGCGGCGCAGACGGCCTCCGCCCCGCCCTGCGCGAGACCCAAGACGGCTACGCGATCGTGATGGTCCGCCAGGACGCCGCCGCCCGCAACCTGATCACCAACGATCTGACCCAGCTCCTGCGCGAGCGCCTGCCCGGCTACCAGGTCTACAACAACGGCATCTCGAGCGAGCCGCTTCAGTGCCCGGCGGCGCCCTGAGCCCGCCGCCTTTGGGCCCGAGCGTGACGCCGCGGCCCTCGACCTCGACCGTGATCGTGGGCGGATAGAGAGGATCGCCGTAGCGCTCGCGCAGCTCGGTCCGAGCCTCGAGCGGTCGCCTCGCCACGCGCAGCGTGGTCAGCAGCGTCGAGCGGGGCCCCGGCGGCAGCCCGCTCACTGAGCCGCGGCGGTCTCGCGCTCGGCCTGGGAGTGCCAGCGCTTCATCTTGCGCTTGATCATCTCCTTTTTGACCATGCCGACGAGGTCGATCATCAGCCGACCCGTGAGGTGGTCGTGCTCGTGCTGGAGCGCGCGGCCGAACAGCTCCTCGCCCTCGACCTCGAAGGTCTCGCCGGCCACGTTCTGCGCGCGAACCTTGGCCCAGCGCGGGCGCTTGACGTCGACGAACACGTCGGGGAAGGACAGGCAGCCCTCTTCGGCGATGACCAGGCCCTTGCCGGTCTCGACGACCTCGGGGTTGATGAACACCAGGGGATCGGCGGCGTCGTCGCCCGTTGCGACCTTGCCGTCGATGATGAAGATCCGCTCGAGGCGGCCGACCTGGATGGCGGCGATGCCTGCGGCGTTGAGCGAGAACATCGTGTCGATCAGATCACGCACGAGCTCACGGATCTCGTCGGTGATCTCCTCGACCGCGAAGGTGTCCTCGCGGAGGCGGGGATCGGGGTACTTGACGACTTCGAGCGCGGCCATTGGCTTGACTCGCCGGAGCTCCGGCGCCGACAGAGGGTAGCCCGAAGCCGCGCGAGTGACCAGACGGTGCCCCGCGCGCCCACCGAGCCGCAGATCCGCGCTCGCGCCCCCTCGACACTGGCCCGAGCGCGGGGGAGGTGTTACGAGGCCACTGTCCATGAGCGACGCCACGCCCGAGACCATTCGCCAAGCGCTGAGCACCGTCGAAGACCCCGCGATCGGGCGGAGCATCGTCGCCGGCCGCCAAGTCGGAGAGATCCGCGTCGGCGACTCGATCCGCGTCGAGGTCGCGCTGATCTCCCCCGGCTACCCGCTCAAGGGCACGCTCGAGACCCGGATCCGCGAGGCCCTCGAGCCCTTCGCCAAGCCGATCCAGATCGAGTGGAAGCTCGCCGTCCCGCGCAAGCCGCCGCGCCAAGACCTCGATCGCCTCCCGACGGTCAAGAACGTGATCGCCGTCGGCGCCGGCAAGGGCGGCGTCGGCAAGAGCACGGCCGCGGTCAACATCGCGATGGCGCTGTCGCGGCTCGGCGCCTCGGTCGGGCTGCTCGACGCCGACATCTACGGCCCGAGCGTGCCCAAGATGATGGGCCCGCCCTCGCGGCCCTGCGACAAGAGCGTCAGCGGCGAGCGCATCATCCCGGCCCTCCACCGCGGCCTGCCGGTCATGAGCGTGGACTTCTTCGTCGAGACCGGGCGCGCGGTCATCTGGCGGGGGCCGATGATCCACAAGCTCCTTCAACAGTTCCTCGAGGACGTCGACTGGGGTGAGCTCGACTATCTGATCATCGATCTGCCCCCGGGAACCGGCGACGCGCAGCTCTCGCTCGGGCAGCTGCTGCCGATCACCGGCGGCGTGATCGTCACGACGCCGCAAGAGGTCGCGCTGCTCGACGTCCGCAAGGCCGTCGACATGTTCGCCAAGCTCGAGGTCCCGCTGCTCGGGCTGATCGAGAACATGAGCCACTATCGCTGCCCGTCCTGCGGCCACGTCGATCACATCTTCTCGAGCGGCGGCGGCAAGCGCCTCGCGCAGGAGCTGAGCATCGAGCTCCTCGGCCAGCTCCCGATCGACAACAGCGTCAGCGCAGGCGGAGAGACCGGCAACCCGGTCGTCAACGCCGTCCCCGACGGCGAGCACGCCAAGATCTTCCTCGACACCGCAGCCAACATCGCGCTCGCGGCCGCCAAGCTCCACGCGACCGGCCCCAAGCGAAGCTCGCTCCTAAGGACGGTTTGAGACCCCCGCGGCCGTCTGCGGTCTTTGCTAATTCAAGGATGAGACGGGGAACGAGCCGGACTCGCCGAGCACGTCGATCAGCGACTGGGCACGCTCGGTGAGCAGCTCCACGCGACAGTCGGCGTCTCGGGCCGCGAGGCAGCGCTGCTGCAGACGCAGGTGGGGCATCGAGCCGCCGGGCTGACGGCCGCGACGTGCGGCGCGCATGACCTCGACGCTGGGCACCAAGGAGGCGATCGCGTAGATGATCATCCGCGCGTCGTCGAGCTCGAGGATCGTGCGGATCATCTGGCGGTCGTCCTCGTCGAAGGTCTCGGCCATGCGCTCGACCTGGGCCTTGAGGACCTCGAGCGCGTGGCCGTCGACGGGGTCGTGCTCCGGCAGAGCCTCGACCTTCACGAGGCGAAAGCTGCGCTCGTGCTGGGGCTGCTCCTCGACCACCCGGACCCGGCCCAGACCCTCGAGCCGGATGAAGCGCCGACCGTCGGGCCGGCGCTGGTGGGCGATCAGCTGGCCGATCCCAAACACGGCCTCGATCGCGGGCCGCTCGTCGCCGGGATCGTGGAGCGGCAGCGCCAGATCTGCGGGATCGAGGAGGCTCGGATCGGGGCGCAGCAACGGCACGCCCACGTGCATGCCCCCTTCGAGGGCATGGTTGACCAGGTCGAGGTAGCGCGGCTCGAACACGTTGAGCGGCAGCACCATCCCGGGCAGGAACACGACGTTGGGCAGCGGGAAGATCGGCAACGCGGCGAGGATCTCGGGCGCTGGCAGTCGATCCATGTCCAACATCGGCTCGACGAGCCTAGACGCATCAGCTGGTGTTGGCGAGTGGAATCGACGGCAAGTCCCCGTTCCCGGCGTCCAGTTCGCCCTCTGCCCCCACGTCGGTCACGCGCCCGCGACCATGCGCGGCGCACACTAAAGCGGCGCGGTCAGCTGGGTCTGGAGGTCGATGCGCGTCTTGAGCTCGCCGCGGTACGAGGCCGTGACGACGCGCGTGCCGTGCTTGTCGTCGGGCACGTTGAGGCAGTTGTGCTGACCGGTGATTACGCACGCGGCTCCGCGCGCGCCGAGGTGCTCCATCAGCGCGTCCGCGATGTCGTTGCAGACCCGCTCTTGCAAGGTGAGTCGACGCGTGAAGCAGTGGACGAGGTCGTTGAGCCGACCGAAGCCGACGAGCGCGGCCCCAGGCAGATAGGCGACGGTCGCCGCCCCGACCCAGGGCATCAGGTGGTGCGGGCACATCCCGTGACAGGGGATGTCCCGCACGACCACGAACTCGGTGTCGCCCTCGTCGTCGATCAGATCGCTGAGGATCTCCGCGGGGTCGGCGTCGTAGCCGGACAGGACTTGGGTGGCCCATAGTCGGGCCACTCGATCGGGGGTGCCGACGAGATCGCTGTGCTCGGGGTCGAGACCACAAGCCCGCAGCAACTCTCGAACGGCGTCGGCGAGCGGGTCGGCCACCGGCCCAGTCTACGCGACAGTCCGGAGACGAGCCCAGGCACGAACAGACTGCGTGCGGCCGCACACGAGCCTGCTCGTGTCCCCCGACCGCCCGGCCTGGGCGCCGGGACGGTTTCCAGCCCCGGGGTTGACGGCTCGCGAGCACACGCCTATACCTCCGGACCCTCATGTCCACCGCCGACGCGCCGACCCCCACTCCCACGATCGACACCTCCGAGCAGCACTTGCCGGTGCTCGGACGTCCGCTGGAGGTACGCGTTGACGAGCGCGGCGTCGAGCGGGCGATTCGCAAGCTCCGCCGGCTGATGGCCAGCGAGGGCGTGCTGCGCGAGATCAAGCGCCGCCGCCACCACGAGAAGCCCAGCGTCAAGTCCAAGCGCAAGCTGCGTGAGGCCGAGCGTCGCCGCAAGCGTCGCCAGCGTAAGGGCCCGCCCCGCGGCGAGCGCTGAGCTCCTTTCAACCTGCGAGAGAGCCGTGAGTCCCCTGGACTCGCGGCTCTTCGAGTTTAATGAGCCGGTCGGATACGCTGGCCGCCATGCACGCCCATCGGCTCGTGGTTCAGCGCCTCCCCGAGGGCTCGGTCCCGCCCGTAGGCGACGGGATCCGGCGGGTCGATCCACCCGCGCTCGGCAGCGTGCGCCTGGTCTTCGGCGTCGGCTCCGGCCCCGACGCCGACCCCAGCAGCGACGACTTTCACCCCGTGTACACGATCGCGATGCCCGTGTTCAGCCACGGCGGCCTCGACCCCGACGGGATCTACGAGTTCGACGCGGGCGCGCAGCTCGAGCTGCTCCGGGCGCGCGCGACCCGGCGGCGGTGGGCGGTCCGCCTCGAGCTCGAGCTCGAGATCGCGAGCGAGGCCGTCAACGCGGCGGAGCTGTGGGTCGAGACCCCGTGGACCACGGGCGACCCGCGACCGCTGCTGCTCGGGCCCGAGCGCGGCACCCCCCTCAGCGGCGGCGGCCGATCGCTGACGATCGCGAGCACCCCGGTCACCACCGTCGACGCGGCGCGGACCCTCGGCGGGACCTTCACGGTCGTGCTCCGCGACGCCGATCCCCACGGCGGCGGCCCGGCCACCGTCGAGAGCCCCCCCCTCGAGATCTGCCTCGACCTGCGCTGCTACGAGTTCGAGCCCGAGGCCGACGATAGCGAGTGACCGTGGCCGCCAAGCGCAAACGCAAGCGTCGGCTCAGCAAGCGCAAACGCGCCAAGCGCAGGCGCATCGCTGCGGTCCTCGCCACGCTGATCGCCGGGCTGGTGTGGGCGTGGATCGGCTCCAACATGCGCGCGCTGACGGGCCTCGCCGGCGCCGGGCCTCCGCGCCGCGGCGACGCCGTGCGGGTCGTGAGCTGGAACCTGGCCAACTTCCGCGGCCACGCCAGCGGCCACGACCTCACGCGCATGCGCGAGGTCATCGAAGCCCTCGACCCCGACGTGATCGCGGTCCAGGAGATCAAAGATCCCGAGGCCCTCGCCGCCCTCCTCCCGGGCTGGGAGCTGCGCCTCTCGGCCAAGGGCGGCCGCGGCCACCAGCTGCTCGGCGTCGCCTGGCGACCCGAGCGGGTCGAGCTGCTCGACAGCGCCGAGCACCCCGAGCTCAGCATCGGCGGCCGCGTGCGCCCGGCCCTCTCGGCCTACCTGCGCGCGCGCGACGGGGGACCTGACTTTTGGCTCGTCATCGTCCACCTCAAGGCGATGCCCGACAGCGTCGAGGTCCGCCGCAAGCAGTGGCCGAAGCTCGTCGACATCGCCGCAGACACCCAGACCCGCGACGGAGATCTGATCGTCGTCGGCGACTTCAACACCACCGGGCCGCCCGGCGGCGGGCGCCGGGGCCCGGCGATCGAGCAGCTCGAGCTCAGCGAGGCCCTGGCCCCAGCTGGGCTCCGACGCCTGACCAACGCGACCGGGTGCACCGCCTACTACGACGGCCGCCGCCGCGACGCGTGGAAGGAGCCCTCGGAGATCGACCTGGTCTGGGTCCGCGAGCTCGACGAGTCCCTCGACGTCGACGCCCAGGTTCACAGCGGGACCCACTGCGCGTCCGAGCGCTGCGGCGACTTCCGCTCGACCGAGGCCTACCCTCTGCATGACTACGAGTCCGTCAGCGATCACTGCCCGGTCGTGGTCGATCTACGCCGGACCGACGACGACTGAACGAGAGCCAACTGATCACACCAATGAAGTCGTCGCTATCGGGCCCGTCCAAGGCCGCGGCTCGCCCCACAATGAGGCGACCCCGAGCCCTTCCGAGCTGGCGATGGAGCTGGCGATGAAACTGGCGATGAACCCCGCCCCCGAGCAAACTCGCCGTATTGCATCCCCCACGGCCTCATGGGACGATGCCCCGTGGCGCCCTCCAGGGCGGGTCGTCGGCCGCGTGGGCTCGCCCACCCCTCAACAAGGGCCCTCTTATCATGCAACTGAATTCCAATCGTATCTTCGCCCTCGCCGGCTTTGGTCTGCTCGCGGGTGCCAGCTTGTCGGCGCTGCAAGGGTGTGATCCGGTCGACAGCGCGGGGCTCCCAGGCTGCGACATCTCCTGCCCGACCAAGGGCATCGCCGAAGGCAACGCGTCGATCTCGGGCATCGCTCAGGTCGACGCCTTCTTCGGCGCGGTGCTCGACCTCAGCGCGGCGGCCAACAGCGTCAGCGCCTCGCTCCGCGCCGAGCTCGACGCGATCGCGCGATCGGTCGGGCTCGAGCCCGGCGCGAGCAGCTCGGAGATCGTCGCGGGCATCAACGCCAAGTTGGAGCTCGCGATCGACGTCGACGCTGGCCTCACGATCAACGTCGCGCCGCCCAAGTGCGAGGCCTCCGTCGAGGTCGCGGTCGCAGCCGCGGCCGCGTGCGACGCCGAGCTCGAGCCGGGCACGGCGAACGTCGAGTGCAGGGGCGCCTGCGAGGCCGGAGGTGGCGTGGAGGCCTCCTGCGCCGGGACCGCGACCCTGATCTGCACGGGCCAGGCGCCAGGCTTCGACTGCACCATGGGCACCTGCGAGGGCAGGTGCGAGCTCGAGCTCGGGGCCGGGGCCAGCTGCGACGGGACCTGTCGCGGGACCTGCACGGGCAACTGCTCGGTCGTCGATGCCCAGGGCAACTGCGCCGGCAAGTGTGACGCCTCGTGCGAGGGCACCTGCGAGCTCGCGGCCGCGGCCGAGGGCAACTGCAAGGGCGCGTGCACGGGCTCGTGCACCTACACCCCACCCTCGGGCAACTGCGAGGCCGACGCGTCGGCCAAGTGCGAGGCCATGGCCGGCGCGACCGTGCAGTGCGATGGCCGCTGCGAGGGCGAGATCACCCAGCCTTCGGTCAGCGCCGAATGTCAGGCAACCGTCGACGCCAAGGCCAACGCCAGCGTCGAGTGCAAGCCACCTTCCATCGGACTCACCTGGCAGTGGTCGGAGGCCTACCAAAACGACCCCATGCTCCAGGCCGAATTCAAGTCGTGGATCAAGGGGTTCAAGACCCACACCGCGGTCATGCTCGCGGCCCAGACCAAGGCCGCCATCCTCATCGAGTCGCTCGAGGACCTCGGCAACGACGGCGTGACCGCGCTCGAGAGCGCGGGCAACATCGTCAGCTCGGCCGACGTCGTCGGCACCTTCAAGCTGACCAACTGCGCCCTCCCCCAACTCGACGCCGCAGCCGAGCTCGCGGGGTCCGCCTCGGCCAGCCTCTCGGCCGAGGTCAACGCGAGCGTCGAGGTCTTCACCGCCGTCGGGATCAACTGAGCGGAGCGCGAAGCACGACAGGCGATCCCGACGCAGGGTCGCCTGCGGCGGCCTCTTTGACCCATGCAGATCCTGCATCCGATCTCCGCACGAGAGCGCACGCACGCATGTTTGACTGCAGCAAAGAAAGCTTCCGCCGCCGCTTTGGCTTGCGGAGCCCCGGGGCTCGTGGGACCATCGCGGCCGCCTCGCCCAGACCCCCTCCACAACCGTGATGGCCTTCGGGCGACAGGAGATTCCCAAAGATGAAGTTTTTCAAAACATTGGCAGCGACCGCCCTCCTCACCCTCCCGCTCGCGGGTTGCGACGGTGACGACCCCTTTACCGGCGCTGCCGAAGACCTCTGCGGTCCGTGCGGGAGCCTCGAGACCGGCTCGCTCACGATCGCCGGCAACGCTCGACTCGACGGCTTCTTCACCGCCGTCTCCACCCTCGGCAACGCCAACGCCCAGATCAAGGGTGACTTCGACGCCAACATCCTCGCCCTCGCCGACGCCTACGGCATGACCGCGACCACGGTCAACGCCGACTTCGTCAACGAGCTCGTTGCGACCATCAAGGCCGACATCGACGCCAACCTCGAAGGCGGCCTCAACATCGCCATCAAGCCGGCCGAGTGCAAGGCCAGCGTCGACGTCGCGATCGAGGCCCAGGCCTCCTGCGAGGTCCAGGCCGAGTGCGACGTCATGGTCGACCCCGGCATGGCCTCCGTCGCCTGCGAAGGCAGCTGCTCCGGCAGCTGCTCCGGCAGCTGCTCCGGCGAGCTCAGCTGCGCCATCACCACCCCGACCGTCAACTGCGAAGGCATGTGCGAGGGCAGCTGCGAGATCGAGGGCGCCGCGAGCTGCGAGGGCACCTGCCACGGTGAGTGCGACGCCGGCTGCTCCGCCACCGACGCAGACGGCCAGTGCCACGGTCGCTGCGAGGGCATGTGCACGGGCACCTGCGAGATCGAGGCCGAGGCCTCGTGCACGGGCACCTGCCACGGCACCTGCAAGGTCGACCAGGGCAGCGCCCAGTGCACCGCCGAGGCCGAGTGCGCCGGCTCCTGCGACGCCGAGTGCTCCGGCTCCTGCGAGGGCAACTTCACCCCGCCCAGCGCCTCGGCCGACTGCGAAGCCTCCGCCGAGTGCGAGGCCCAGGCCTCCGCGCAGGCCTCGGCCAGCGTCGAGTGCACCCCGCCCAGCATCGACATCGACATCTCGTTCAAGGCCGGCGTCGATGCAGCCGGCCAGGCCGCCTTCATCGCCCGCCTCGACGAGCTCAAGGTCCGCGGCGCCGCCATCCTTCAGGGCATGGCCCGCCTCCAGGCCCTCGTGACCGGTGAGGTCAACGGCGAGGTCGTCTTCGACCCCTCCCCCGTCGTCGCCATCACCGGCGAGATCGAGGGCCTGATCAGCGCCGGCGTCGAGGGTGACTTCGACATCCCGGTCGGTCGCCTGCCCTGCGTGATCCCGGCCTTCCAGGAGGCCGCCGACACCCTCACCTCGGTCGGCACCGAAGCCGGTGGCACGATCAGCATGCAGCTCAGCTTCGCTTCCATCTTCACTGGTGGCTGAGCTCTCCCCGTCCTCGGGAGCCACCTCGGCTCCCAGCAAGTGGCCGCCAGCGTTGTTGGCGGCCGCTGGTATATTGCTCTCGGTCGTTCTCGAGCTGGTCCACCTTCGGGCCTACCTCGATCCGACGACCGCGAGCTTTTGTGCGGTCGGCGGCAGCTTCGACTGTGACACGGTCGCGCTGTCACGCTTCAGCGTGGTCCTCGGCGTGCCCTTGCCGATCTGGGGCGCGGCGGGGTTCGTGGCCATGCTGATCGCGGCCTTGCGTCGCTCTCGCCTGCTCTTGCCCCTCGCAGCCGTGTCCGCGCTCGCCTCGGTCGCGCTCCTGCTCGAGGAGCTCCTCCACATCGGCTCGGTCTGTGTCATGTGCGAGGGGGTTCACCTCATCGCCATCATGCTCCTGCTCGTGGCCTGGCGTCAGCGCCACGTCACCCGCCCGACCACGGCCAAGACAGCGGCCCTCGAGCTCGCGCTGCCTGCCCTCATCGTCATTGTGGCGGGCCTGGTCGTGCCCCCCTATTGGTCGCTCGTGTCGTGGAAGAGCGGGGTCCGCTACGCCCACGGGGTCGACGAAGAAGGCCGCGAGTGGATCGGCGCCGAAGACCCCAAGGTCACCGTCGTCGAGTACGTGGATTACGGCTGCCCCCACTGCGCCGTCGCGGCGAGCAAGATGCGGATGTTGGTCGCAGAGCACCCCAACGAGATCCGCCTGGTCCGCCACCACCAGCCGCGCATGCGCTGCAAGCTGGGTTCACAGTGTCAGTACGCCCGCGCGGCGATCTGCGCCGCGAAGCAGGATCTTTTCTGGCAGATGGATGACTGGCTGTTTCGCCACGCTGCCGGCCACGAGAAGACGGATCTCGAGCAAGCCGCGGTCGATGTCGGCTTTGACCATGCCGCGCTCGTCGAGTGCATGGACAAGCCCGAGACCTACGCCGAAGCCGACACCTACGCGAGCGCGGCCCGCAAGGCCAAGATCCGCTCGGTCCCCGGCTACATCGTCGACGGCGAGCAGCTGCCCATCACCGAGGTCCACGCCACGATCCTCGAATCGCTGTAGCACCACGAATTACCTACTGCTCCATTGAGCATTGTGACTATCGACGACGGCCTCGACCCATTGCACGGTTCGAGGTCGCGTGGGATTCTCGCGGTCGCCGCATGTTTGACAGCGGGAGATCCCCCACGATGAAGCTCTTCAACACACTCGCAGTAACCGCCCTCCTCATTGTCCCACTCACGGGCTGCACCGATGCCGACCCCTTCACTGGCGCAGCCGAAGACCTCTGCGGCCCGTGCGGGAGCCTCGAGACCGGCTCGCTCACGATCGCCGGCAACGCTCGACTCGACGGCTTCTTCAACGCCGTCTCCACCCTCGGCAACGCCAACGCCCAGATCAGGGGTGACTTCGACGCCAACATCCTCGCCCTCGCCGACGCCTACGGCATGACCGCGACCACGGTCAACGCCGACTTCGTCAACGAGCTCGTCGCCGAGATCCAGCTCGACATCGAGGACAACCTCGAAGGCGGCCTCAACATCGCCATCAAGCCGGCCGAGTGCAAGGCCAGCGTCGACGTCGCGATCGAGGCCCAGGCCTCCTGCGAGGTCCAGGCCGAGTGCGACGTCATGGTCGACCCCGGCATGGCCTCCGTCGCCTGCGAAGGCAGCTGCTCCGGCAGCTGCTCCGGCAGCTGCTCCGGCGAGCTCAGCTGCGCCATCACCACCCCGACCGTCAACTGCGAAGGCATGTGCGAGGGCAGCTGCAAGATCGAGGGCGCCGCGAGCTGCGAGGGCACCTGCCACGGTGAGTGCGACGGCGGCTGCTCCTCCACCGACGCAAACGGCCAGTGCCACGGTCGCTGCGAGGGCATGTGCACGGGCACCTGCGAGATCGAGGCCGAGGCCTCGTGCACGGGCACCTGCCACGGCACCTGCAAGGTCGACCAGGGCAGCGCCCAGTGCACCGCCGAGGCCGAGTGCGCCGGCAGCTGCGACGCCGAGTGCTCCGGCTCCTGCGAGGGCAACTTCACCCCGCCCAGCGCCTCGGCCGACTGCGAAGCCTCCGCCGAGTGCGAGGCCCAGGCCTCCGCGCAGGCCTCGGCCAGCGTCGAGTGCACCCCGCCCAGCATCGACATCGACATCGCGTTCAAGGCCGGCATCTCGGCCGACGACCAGGCCGCCTTCATCGCCCGCCTCGACGCGCTCAAGGTCCGCGGCGCCGCCATCCTACAGGGCATGGCCCGCCTCCAGGCCCTCGTGACCGGTGAGGTCAACGGCGAGGTCGTCTTCGACCCCTCCCCCGTCGTCGCCATCACCGGCGAGATCGAGGGCCTGATCAGCGCCGGCGTCGAGGGCGACTTCGACATCCCAGTCGGCCGCCTCCCCTGCGTGATCCCGGCCTTCCAGGAGGCCGCCGACACCCTCACCTCGGTCAGCACCGAAGCCGGCGCCACAATCAACATGCAGCTCAGCTTCGCGACTATCTTCACTGGTGGCTAAGAGCGCTCGAGCCCCCTCCTAGCAGCCCGGGGTGCAATGCATCGTGTCGCCTCGCGCCGGAATGTTCGCCGAGGGCCCGAAGCCAAAACGCCGCTGTACCGGGCGTACTGCAAGTTTTGGCGACAAAGCCCTCGGCGAAAAGGCCAAGCGAGGCGGCGCGAGGCATTGCACCCCGGCCTGCTAGAGGAACTCGACGAGCCAGCGGGCCACGAGCGGTCCGTGCTCGAGGTTTGGCGCGTGGCCGGCTCGCTCGACGACCCGCAGCCGGGCTCGCCCGCGCATCGCGGCCTCGAAGCGGCGACCGATCTCGAGCGGAAACACCGAGTCGTGCTCGCCCCAGATCAGCAGCGTCTCGTGCGTGACCTCGCCGGGACGCTGATCGAGCGCGCCGAGCTGCTCGATCATCCCCTCGAGCAGCTGGGTCTTCTCCTCGCGGAAGCGCCCATACATCGCGTCGAGCACCTGGGTGTGGATCCAGCGCGGCGTCTTGGGTGGCTTGTAGTAGCCGAGCTCGAGCAGGGTCTGCACGTCCTCGGGCTTGCTCGGCACGAGCAGATCCCCGACGTGGCTGACGGCGAAGCGCTGGAGCATCGCGGCGAGATCCTCGGCGGTGTAGGAGCGCCCGGGGCTGTCGAGGATCGCGAGCTTGGCGACGCGCTCGGGGTGCATCGCCGCGAGCTCGTGGGCGACGATGCCGCCGTAGGAGATGCCCACGAAGCTGGCGTTGTCGATCCCGAGGTGATCGAGCAGCTCGACGACGACCTCGAGCTGGTAGTCGATGCCGAAGTCGCGGCGCTTGGACCACGAGTCGCCGAACCACAGCAGATCCGGAACGATCACGCGATGGTTGGCGAGCAGCGGCCCGATCTGCTCGTGCCACTGCCACACGGCCGAGGCGCCGAAGCCATGCAGGAGCACGACCGCGGGGCCCTCGCCGCCGTCGAAGTAGTGCACGTTCGCGTCGCCGAGGCGCACGCTCTCGGATCGCACGCCGCGTCGCTCGAGCTTGCGGACCAGCTGGCGCTCACCGATACGAACGACGTTGCAGGCGGCGACCAACTCCAGCATCACGGTCGCGCTGAGGACCAGCAGACCACGCGGGCGCACAGGCCTACGACGCAACAGGTCGGGCTGAAGCATTCGGCGGAGGCTGTTGGCGCGCGTGCTCAACATGCCCATAAAAACTAGATCGAGCTCGATCTCCAAAGATGTGCGGTGGATCGCTGCGCAATTGCTCTCGCACAATCTCCAAAACTGCGCAGACCCATGCGCGAGCACGGGTCTGGTGTAGCGAATCCGCAACAGGCCGAGGGCCTGGACTCGGGATCAGGTGCGAGCAGGCAGCTGCGGCGCGCGGAGGTAACGAATCATCGGGGCGATGAAGGGCACCATCACGAGCATCGTGGCGCCGGCGAACACACCGACCTTGCCGTAGAGCGCAGGCAGCGTCTCGGGCCCGAGGATGAGGTAGCCAATCGTGGGCGGCCCGAACACACCGAGGCCATCGAGGAGGCAGACGACGCCGGTGGCGCCGAGCATCAGCGGGCCCCAGGTCTTGCCGCGAACGAGGCCGACGAAGCCGACGACACCCACAGCGAGCAGGCCCAGCTGCAGCCACTCACCGCGCGGCGCGAGGGCGTAGAGGATCAGCAGCGGCAAGGTGCTGCCGGCCGACTTCACGGCCCGCCGCATCAGCGCCATCGAGTCCTCCTGGAAGTTCCACCGCTCGCTGGTCTTCTCCGAGTACTCGTACTTCGCGGCCATGCCCTCGCCGGTCAGGCACAGGACCACGAGCAGGTGGGTCACGCCGAAGAACACGAAGATCGGCTCGGGGCCGATCTTGAACAACACCAGCAGCATCAAGCTGCCAAAATTGCCGACGCCCATGGCGAACCACCGCGCCCAGAACCACTCGGCGGCCAGGCCAAAGAAGGCCAGCCCGTAGCACAGCGCGAGCCCCAAATTGACCGGGAGGAGCTCGTCGGGCCCGAGCCACGCCGTCATCGCAAATTGGATGACGAAGAAGGACAAGATCAGCAGGGCGAGGGCGCGTCGAATTCCGATCATGAGCTTGGGACCAGCCTACGCCCCCCTCGGCCCCGCTGCAACGCGGCCGCCGCCGCTGGCGTCGGAGCCAACATCCCGCAATGATGGCGGTCATGAGGAGCTCGGCGGCAGTCCTGGCGGTGGTCGCCACCTTCGGGTGCGTGGCTGGCGAGATCCAGCGCGAGCCCCTGCACGACACCATCTCGCTGCTGTCGCCGCGCTGCGCCGGGGCCGGCTCATGCGTGCTCGGCCACGTGACCGAAGCCGGGACCGCGGCGCCGATCGCCGAGGCCGCGGTGTTCCTCGAGCGCGAGCTCGAGCCCGACGAGAGCGAGCCCGTCCGCATCCTCGCCCTCACCGATGAGCAGGGCGTGTTCGTCGTCGGCGAGCCGCCCCCGGGCAGCTATCGGATCGCCATCTACAAGGACGCGAGCTCCGTCGAGGTCATGGGCGTCGAGCTCGGCCGCGAAGGCACGACCATGCTCCCCGTCCGCCTCGCCCTCTGACGGCCCTGACGAGCCTGAAGGGGCGTCAAGAAAACCAGGTCAGCGCGGCGAGGACCGCGAGCACGCCCGCGCCGACGATCATCAGCACCATCGTACGGTCGAGCTTGTCCTCGTCGCGGATCATCGGCTTGCGCGAGCCGACGTGGCCGGCCTCTGACTCCTCGACAGACAGCGGGCGGTGGGACCTGGTGATGCGCTCGCGTTGCCGCTCGCGCTCGCGGACGGCCCGACGGCGGCGCGAGAGCTCGGCTGATTTGGGGTTGTCGGGCAGCTGGATCCGTCGCGTGTCACCGTCGAGCTCCTCGCCGGCCTCGAGCCGCACGACCGGGAGCGCGAGGCTCGAGACGTCACCGTGGACGACCTCGCGCAGCTTCGGGCCCTCGCCAGCGTGGCGCCGGACGATCCGCCCCTGGTTGCTGACGAAGCCCTCGACCGCGCGCTGGATCGCCGCGACGGCCTCATTTGTTGGGAGCCCGACGTCGACGCGGACCATCGCGTGGTTCGGCCCGCGCCGGGCGCTGAACAGCCCCTCGACCTTGCGCAGGGCCGGGCCGTCGAGCCGCGCGCTCGTGCACACGACGATCAGCCCGAGGTCACCACAGCGCTCGATCGCGTCGCCGACCCGGCGCGGACGCTCGTCGACGCCCGCGACCAGCCCCGCCTCGTGTCCGAGCGCGTGCAGGCCATCGAGGACGTCCTCGAGGGTGTCCTCATCGGCGGTCGCGCAGACCAGCGTGACAACGACCTTCCGTCCGTCCATGGGGTGCTCGTGAGCGCCGCCCTTGCGCTCGAAAATGTGTTCGACCGCGAAGCGCTGACTCAATTCGTATAGTGCTTGAGCTTCGCGAACCAGAGGAAAACACACGGTTCCACGTCGGGCAAAACGCCCCACTTCGTTGGATCGGGCGCTGTCATCGCAGGCCACATGCGGTAGATCGCGTCCATGTCCGATACAAACGCCGACAGCATCTCGATCGTCGCGGTCATCGGTGCCGGGACCATGGGCCACGGCATCGCTCAAATTTGCGCGATGGCGGGCTGCACGACCCGGCTCACGGACGTCGGTCAGGATCAGATCGACGCCGGGCTCACCCGCATCGCAGCCAACCTCGACAAGGGGGTCGCGCGCGCCAAGGTCAGCGAAGATCAGCGCCGCGAGACCCTCGCCCGGCTCTCGGGCACGACCTCGCTCGAGGACGCGGTCCGCGAGGCCGACCTCGTGATCGAGGCTGCGCCCGAAAAACTCGAGATCAAGCGCGACATCTTCTCTCGCGTCGCCGCCGTCGTCGGCGAGCAGGCCGTGCTCGGGACCAACACCAGCTCACTGTCGATCACCGACATCGCCGAGCCGATCCCAAACCCCAGCCGCGTGATCGGGCTGCACTTTTTCAACCCGGTCCACATCATGAAGCTGCTCGAGATCGTGATCGGCGGCGAGACCAGCGCCGAGGTCACCGCAAAAATGCGCGCGTTCGCGGACCGCATCGGCAAGCAGCCGATCGTCGTCAAGGACGCCCCCGGCTTCGCGACCAGCCGCCTCGGCCTGGTCATCGGCCTCGAGGCGATCCGCATGGTCGAGCAGGGCGTGGCCTCGGCCGAGGACATCGACAAGGCCATGACCCTCGGCTACGGCTTCCCGATGGGCCCGCTCGAGCTCACCGATCTGGTCGGCCTCGACGTGCGCCTGAGCATCGCCGAGTACCTCGCCGACAAGCTCGACGGCGGCGAGCACTTCCGGCCCCCGCAGCTGCTCCGCGACATGGTCGCCGAGGGCAAGCTCGGCAAGAAGTCCGGGCGCGGGTTTTACGACTGGGACTGAGCGAGGGGCCGCCAAGCCCGCTGCGCTCAGCCCGAACACTCGCCTGTCGGGCCGCGTCGGCCGTGTCGGCCGTGTCCGCCGCCCTGCCCTCGCCCGCCGCGCGCGAGGCAGCGCTCGAAGGCCGGGAGGTGCCGTTCTCGGGAGGCTTCTCGCAGCCTCGACATGAGCTCTCGGATGCGCGGCTCGTCGACCTTCTCGATCAGACGGGCATACAGCGCGTCGTTCTCGCGCTCGGCCTCGACCCCCTCTCGACACGCGGCCTCCAGGGTCGCCGGGGCCTCGACGTGGTCGGCCCAACGATCGGCGGGTGGCTCGAGGCCGTGGCGGCTGTAGACCCTCAGCAGGGCCTCGATGTGCCGTCCCTCGGCCTCGATGATGTTCACGAAGGGGCGGACCTCGCCGAAGCGGTCGAGGACAGCCCGGTAGGTGGCGCGGGCCTTGTATTCGTCGTCGAGGGCCGCGTCGAGCGCCTCGCGCGTCGCTTCGTTCATGGACGCAAGGTAGCGCCGCGCACGACGGCCGATAGCTGAGCGGGCCGGCAGACTTTGCGGATCGGCAGCAGCCTTCACCACAGCCGGATCAGCTTCGAGTCCCGGTAGTAGTGGTTCAAGATCGGCCCGTAGCTCTTGCCCGCGGCCGCCATGCCCATCGCGCCGTGCTGGCACAGCCCGACGCCGTGGCCGTGACCGCCGCCGTGGATCACGAAGCGGCCGAATTCATCGCGGCGCTTGGCGACCACGAACATCGAGGACTTGAGCCCGCCGAGCGCCCTGCGGATCCGCAGCTCACCGTGGATCTCGACGGTCTCGCGCGCGCCGTGGAGGCTGACATGCGTCGCGCGTCCGCTGCGACCGCGCGCGTGGATCTCGATCCCCTCGAGCTTTCCGAAGCTGCGCGGGACCTCGGGGTTGCCCGCGACCGCCGCGGGGTCGAGGGACACGGACCAGCGGTAGGCCGAGGCCATCGTCGACGAGCGCGGCTTGCTGTAGCTGTCGGGGCTCGTCGCCAGCCACTCGTCGATGTTGGCGGCGCTGATGCCCTTGGCGAATTTATCGCCGAGCTTGGGGTCGGCGGTCCCGCGCAGCTGCGGGTCGGCGGGGCTGACCCAGACCTGCTCGTTGTGCTCGGTGTGGCCGCCGCAATTGGCCGAGTAGACCGTGTCGACGAGCTGGGTCTCGTTCGGGCGCATGAGCACGCGGCCGATCGTCCGCTCGACGGCGGCGTTGGTCCGGGGGTGCTCGCTGCCGGCCCCGGCGTAGACCTGGCAGTGCTGGTGGGCGCACAGCACGAAGGGATCGTCGAGGTGGCGGCTGCCGACCTTGGCGACGAGCTGGCCGCGCGCGGCCACGGCCTGGGCCTTGAGCGCCTCGCTCGGCGCCGAAGCATAAATCTCGGCCGGGACCAGGCCCGCGAGCAGCTCGGCCTCGCCGACGAGGTTGACGACCGCGAGCTTGCCCTTGCGATCGATCGCCACGTAGATCTGCCCGCGGTAGGCCCGATCTTGGTAGCTCCCGCCAGCCTCGCTCACGACGTCGTGGACGGTCATCTTCCCGGCGGTCTTGGGCGCGAACCACAGCACGCCCTCGGCCTCGACGGTGACGCCCGAGTCGAGATCTTCGGCCAGGATCCGACCGGTCGAGCGACGCTCGACCTCGGGGTGGAGGCGCGGGAGGATGCCGTGGCGCTCGGCGAGCTCGCGCGCGTGGGCCTCGGCCTCGCGCTCCGACGAGAACAGATCGGTAGTCAGCAAGACCCGCCGGGTGTCGAGGACCTTGCCCGCGACCCCGAACAGGGCGCCGACCTCGGCCTCGGCGACATCGTAGCCCCTGCCCTTCCAGACCTTGGCCTGACGGTCGATCTCACGCAGCTCGGTCGCCGGGACCGCGTCGAGGACGATGCGAAACGACTGCTTGGACGGGACCGCGTCGGCGACCCGCATGCGCCAGCGCCCGCCGCCGAAGATCGCCGTGCCGCCGTCGCCCGAGGGCAGCGCAGACAGCCCCCCGCGAGCCGAGAGCTGGACCTCGCGCTGGCCCTGCATCACGCCCACGGTGATCCGCGGCCGGCCGAGGTCGTCGAAGTTGAACTGGTTGCTGTAGAGCAGGTCGATGCGGTCGCCGAGGCTCATGTCCGAGCCCCGAACGATCCGCGGCGCCAGGCTCGAGGCCCCGGCAACGACGAGCCCGCCGCACAGCGACTGCAAGAAGCGTCGGCGCGTAGTCCCGGCCATGGTCCGGGTGTGGCATCCGCGACCCCGCGAGCCAAAAAACTGACGAAGCGCGGGGCTCACTGGCAGCAGAAGGTCGTGGCGCCGAGCTCCTCGACCTCGCCATCGACCCCGCCACCCGACGGAATGCAGCCGACCTGATCGTCGGGCGAAGCTGGCGCAAAATCCGCATATCCGACGTTGCTGACGCTGGCACTGCACCCGCCGACCTCGACCGAGCCCAGCAAGAAGCCCTGGATGCCACAGCCTTGCCCCATCAAGCGCACGTCACCGCTGCACGTGGCGTTGGGCGGCTTGTCGCAGGCACACGCGCCGCAGCTGCGGCCATCGTCGAGGCCCGTGTAGTAGACGTAGCGATCACTGTAGCTGCCGCCCGGGCACTGCACGTCGCCCTCTGCAGCGATGCACACGCGACCGTCGAAGGGCGCGTCCGCAGGCGGCATGCACACACCGTTGGCTCCGCACTGCTGCGCGCCCCCGTCGGTCGAGCAGGCCAGGATCTGCACGCCGTGGGCGGCGGGCACGAGCTCCTGCGCGTACGAGGCGTCACACGACAGCTCGAGCAGATCGGGCTCGTTGACCGCGTAGTAGGCCTCGCCCTGAGCGCCGCCGAGGTCCGCGCAGTCGTCGGGTCCGACCATCCACGTATCCGCCGTCGTGAAGCACGCCTGCTGCTTGCTCTGACGCAGGGTCACGGCGCCGCAGGTGGCCGAGTTGACGCCCCCGCACTCACACGCGCAGGTCTGCGGCGACTGGCCCATCTCGAGCTCGGTGAACAGCTCCGCGACCTTGACCGGGACGCCGCCCTGACACGCTGGCGGGGTCACGTCGACGGGGCCGCTGAAGATCACCAGCGGTCCGTCCCAGCCCGCGATCGCATCGTCGACGCAGATGTCGCCGGGTTCGCACATGTCGCTGTCGTCGTTGGCCGTGTCGCCGTCGCCGTCGCCGTCGCCGGGATCACCGTCCCCGTCTCCGCTGTCGCCGTCGCCGGAGTCGCCGTCTCCGCTCGTCGTCCCGCTGCCGTCAGCGCCACCGACGTCGTCTTTGACGTCTTCGAAGCACGCCGTCGAGAAGATCAGCGCGCTCATGCCAAGCCCAAGCCCAAGCCCAAGTCCAAGTCGCATGGGAGGCATGCTAGCCGCGAACACCGCCAACATAAACCTCTCGAGCAGCGACCAGTTTGAATTCAGCCGGCGCCCGTCCGGCGGGGCTGGATGCGGCCACGCACCGCGATCGCCGGAGCTCGCCGGGTAATGTACGCGAGGTTGATCATGTTGATGACGAAGTGAGCCGCGACCGCGGGACCGAGGTTGCCCGTCCACAGGGTCAGCCCGGCCAGGCACAGGCCCAGCAACCCGGCCGACACGGTCCACGGCCACAGCTCGCGGCGCGGCGGGACGTGGAGCAGCGCGAACACGAGGCTGCTCAGCCACGGGCCCCAGGCGTCGAGCATCGCCCCGCGAAAGAAAATCTCCTCGCCGATCGAGCTCGCCGCGGCCAACAGCAGCAGCTCGGTCCACGACGGGCGCCCGAGGATCCCGCGGAACTCACGGTGGAGCATCGGCAGCCACAACCAACGGCGCTCGAACACACGAAACGCGGCGACGACCGCGAGTCCCAGCCCGATCCCGACCAGCGGCGTCCACAGCAGCTCGGCGTGGGTGACCCCGGGCTCGCGCCAGCAGTCGTTGTTCTCCTCGCTGACCGCGTGCCACAAGAAGCCCGCGAGCGCGAGGACCAGGTAGAAGCTGGTGACGACCTGGGCGCGGGCCGGCGAGGGCCTCGGCGAGCTGTGCTGAACGAGCGCCACGCCGCCAGAGAGTAGCGAGGCGCTCGGCGAGCGACCAGCGCGTTGACGTCGACCCCGTTTTTCAGCCCGGGGTGGGCGAGCGCGCAGCACAGCCCAACCTGGCGCCGGAACCGCTACCTCGCCCTCGACGACCTCGACGTCCCCGGGCTCGGCCTGGGCGCGCTGTGACAGCACGCTGATCGCTCGTTCGTTCGCTCGATCGTTCGATCGTTCGTTCGTTCGCTCGCTCGCTCGCTCGATCGTTCGATCGCTCCGGTTCGCGAGGTCCTGGAGAATTTTCTCGACCGAGTGGGGCCACCTTCGACCGGCGCGGCCGCGGGCGAAGCGTGTATGCTCGACCCGCCGATGCTGCTGACCCTCGTTCGACATGGCGACGCGGAGTCCTCGACCAACGACCTCCGGGACATCGGTCGCTGCCTGTCCATCGAAGGCCGCGCCGAGGCCTCGGCGACGGGCCAGGCGCTGGCGTCCCGCGCGGTCGCCCCGAGCCACGCGTGGTCGAGCCCGCTGGTCCGGGCCGTGCAGACCGCCGAGCTGATCGTGGCCGCGCTGGACTTTGGCGGCGTCATCGAGGCTCGCGACGATCTGTTCCCCGACAGCCGCCCGCCCTCGCTGTTCAACGCCCTCGCCGAGCTGCCCGCCGACGCCGACCTGCTCGTGGTCGGGCACATGCCCTACATGGCCGCGGCCGCGAGCGCCCTGCTCGATAGCCACGTGGGTGGGTTCGCCACGGGTGCAGCCTTTCGCTTCGAGATCCGCGGGCTGTCGCCAACCCGGGCCGCGCTGAAGTGGCGCTGGCAGGGCCGCTTCGTCGATTAGTCGTCCTCGACCAGATCGAGCGCGACCCCGAGCTTGGTGCGAAAATTGTCGTCGACCCCGGCCGCGACCCAGACCCAGCCGGGCTCGCCCGCCTGCGGGTTGAACCAGGTCGCCATGTACTCCTGAACCTGCTCGGGCTCGAGCGCGAGCATGGCCTCGGCGTCGCGGGCGAGCGCGACGAAGATCTCGCGATCTTGGCCGGCCAGGTCGATCGACTCGCTCCACAGCGAGGTCCAGTCCTCACCCGACAAGCTGGCCTCGACCATCCGCGCCCCCAGCCACACGTTGGCGGCCTGATCGATCCGATCGCGCGGCTGCGGGGTCGCAATGAACAGCTGCATGCGCTCGATGATCCGCTCGAGGCTGCGGACCGGGTCGGTCGGCGAGACCCGGACCTTGATCGCCAACAGGCTCACGGGGCCGGCGACCAGCAGGCGCACGTCGAGCTCCTCTTGCAGCAGGCGCTGGCTGATTCGCGCGAGGGTCCGCTCCTCGATCGTCGCGGTCGGGATCAAACGCCCGAGCATGACCACGGCCCGGTTGCCGCGCTCGGGCTTGCCCGCGTAGACCCGCAGGCTCGCCCCCTGCTGCTCGGTCAGCAAGAAGGTGTCGCGGCGCCGCTTCGGGGGCTCCGTGCGCAGCCGAGCGGTGACGGCGGCCTTGCCCGAGCCGAAGCCGATCGGCGCCTTCCAGCGGGCCCCGAGCCGGGCGACGGCCTCGGTCATCGACTCGTCCTCGGGGTCGCGGCCCGAGTGGACCAGGACCACGGCGTCGCGGGGATCGGTGAGCAGCGACCAGCCCTTCTCGAGCCCCTTCTTGCCGAGCGCGACGAGGTCTTGCTTCGAGGCGTACTCGTGGACCAGCGGGTGGTCGAGCAGCTCGCTCGCGAGCCCGGCCGCGGCGAGGGCCGAGGGCCCACCCTCGCGGTGGCGCGCGAGGACCTTGCCCTGGGCGACCGCGAGCAGCTTGGCGTTGCCAGCATCGGCCAGGGTCGCCGCGAGCGCGGCGAGCAGCGCGTCGGCGTCGGCGTCGCGACCGTGGACCGCGATCTCGACCCGACCCGGGCGGCTGCGCAGATCGAGGGTCGCGTCGGGGATCCGGCGCACGCGCGCGCGCAGGCGCAGCTCGATCGCCTCGAGCACCGCCGCGGTCGTGGCCGCGCTGAGCTTGTCGGCGTCGACCGAGGTCGGCAGCAGCACGCGGACGTGAAACGCCGGGTTGTCGGCCTCGCGCAGCCAGTGGAGCACCGCGCCGTTGTCGAGCTGGGCGACCTTCGGCGGCTCCCACGGCGGCGCGAGCACGCTGTTGGGATCGATCGGCTCGCGGTCGCTGGCGTCCTCGAACACGACCGGAGCCAGGGTCTCCTTGCTGCACCGACAGCCGCCCGCGAGCCCGCCGACCAGGGCCACGGTCGCGATCAGGGCCGCCCGTGCGCGCGCCCCCGCGCTCACTTTTCGCCTCCGCTCGGCGCTGGCGCGTCCGCGGGCTGGGGCGCGCTCGCGGGCTGCGACTCCGGGTTGGCCGGGGTCGTCGGCTCGGTCGTCGGCTCGGTCGCGGCCGGAGGATGCAAAGGAGGCGGGGCGTCCTGTTCGGGGTCGAGCAAGAGCACGGCGCGGCGGGTGTCGAGCAGCCCGGGGATCGCCGCCGCCAAGCTCGCGGCGGCCCTGCCCGAGCTCGCGTCGGGTGGCGCTCCACTCGAGTCGTCGCCCGGCTGCGCCCCGGCGTCTTCGGGCCCCTCGGCTGTCGCGTCGCCAGGCTCCGCGCCCGGCGGGTCGCCCAGCGCATCGTTGAGCTCGTCGCCCGACTCCTCGCCCACCCCCTCGGAGAGCCCGTCGGTGAGCTCGTCGGCTGGCAGCAAGGGCAGACCGAGGAGCTCGTCGCGCGCGCGCAGGGCCAGGCCCGCGGTCGCGGGCGTGCGGCGCTCGGACGCGCTCGCAAGATAGCTGGCGAGCTCCAGCGGCGTGCGCAGATCAAAGCCGATGTCGGTCTCGATCCGCGCGCGCTGGGCCTCGACGAGCGCGGCGAGATCGGGCTCGACATCCGGCGTGAGCCCGACCGCCGCGACCCGAGCGAGGCGCCCGGCGATCAGCGGCTCGGGGCCGAGGGCGGGATCGAAGCCGATCGCGCGCAGGACCAGCATCGGGCGGCGGGGGTCGTCGGCGTAGGTGCAGCGAACCCGCGCCCTGGGTGGCTCCGGCTCGACCCGCTGCTGGCGGTTGAGGGTCCCGCACAGGACCTGCGCCCAGGCGCGCGCGGCCGGGTTGCCGGGCACGGCCCAGACCATGCTGTCGCCCTTTTGCCGCGGGAGCTTTGCGACCCGGGGCGCCGCGGCGGGCGCCTTGGGGGTTGTCGCGGCCGCGATCAGCTTGCGCGGCCGCGCCGAGAGATCGGCGAACAGCGGCTCGACCCGCTCGAGCAGCGCCTGCGGCTCGTCGGGCCCGACGACGACCAGGGTCGCGACGCGGTAGTCGTAGAGCCGGGCGAGCTGAGCCCCGACGGCCTGATCGAGCATGTCGGCCAGCCCCTGCCCGACCACGCGCCCGTCGTGCTTCATGCCCTCGTCCTGCCACGCGATCGCGGCCGCCTCGCGCGGGACCAGGGTCTTCACCCGGTCGTCGTTGCGCGCGTAGCTGAGCGACTTGAGCCACAGCTCGCGGCCGACGTTGGGCGCGCGCAGGCGCAGGGCCTCGACCCGCAGCTGCGCGTCGAGCTGGGAGATCGGGACCAGCGACTCGAACCTCACCTGGGCCGCCCCGACGGCCATCGCCGCGAGCCCGCCGACGTCGTGGGCGGTCGCGATCGCCTCGCCGGGCGCGAGCTCGCGGTTGCCCTGCTGGAGCTGGTAGGCGAGGGCGTGGACGAGGCCCGGGAGCTTGTCGGGGTCGTCGCGGGTGCCGACCTCGACGGCGAGCACGACCGCGGCGACGGGCAAGCTCGCGTCCTTGGCGGTGATGACCCGCACCCCGCAAGGCAAGACCACGTCGACGACCTGGGCCGGGCCCTCGGCCTCGTCCTCGTCCTCGTCGTCACCCGCGTCGTCGGCTGACCCCTCATCTGGGTCGGCGTCGATCGTGTCGCTCGCCTCGCCCGTCGCCTCGCCCGCGTCGGGGTGCGCGTCGAGTTGGGCGTCGACCGGGGCCACCTCGCCGAGCTCGGCCCCCCCCGAGTCCGCGCCGGTCGCCGGGCCCAGGCCCACGCCCAAAAAGGGGCTCAGCACGTAGGCGAGGATGCGCAGGCTCATACCGGTCGCGGGGGCGGTCGTGGGGTGGCGGGGTTCAGCGGTCGGCGGCCGGAGCTGCCCGAGCGGTGAAGATTGACCGACCGCGGTACTCGGCGTCGGGGCCGAGGAGCTCCTCGAGGCGCAGGAGCTGATTGTACTTCTCGGTCCGGTCCGAGCGTGACGCGCTCCCGGTCTTGATCTGCCCGGCCTCGGTCGCGACGGCGAGGTCCGCGATGAAGGTGTCGCCGGTCTCGCCGCTGCGGTGCGAGACCACGCAGGCGTAGCTGTTGCGATGGGCCAGGCGCATGGCCTCGAGGGTCTCGCTGAGCGTGCCGATCTGGTTGACCTTGACGAGCAGCGCGTTGGCGACGCCCTCGTCGATGCCGCGCTGGAGCCGGGTCGGGTTGGTCACGAACAGGTCGTCGCCGACGAGCTGCGTGCTCGCGCCGAGGCGCTTGGTCAGCTGCGCCCAGCCGGCCCAGTCGTTCTCGTCCATGCCGTCCTCGATCGAGACCAGCGGGTACTTGTCGACGAGCTCGGCGTAGAGCTCGACCAGCTCGCCCGAGGACAGCTCGCGGCCGCCCTCACCCGCGAGCACGTATTTTTGCTTGTCGGCGTCGTAGAACTCGCTGGCCGCGACGTCGAGCGCGAGGCCGATCTGGACGCCGGGCTCGTAGCCGGCCGCACGGATCGCGCCCATCAGGGTCTCGAGCGCCTCGGCGTTGCTGGCCAGGTTCGGCGCGAACCCGCCCTCGTCGCCGACGGCCGTGACCTTTCCGGAGGCCTCGAGCTGGCGCTTGAGCGTATGGAAGATCTCGACCCCGGCCCGGAGCGCGTCGCTGAAGCGATCGAAGCCGAAGGGCACGAGCATGGTCTCCTGGAAGTCGAGGTTGTTGTCGGCGTGGGCGCCCCCGTTGATCACGTTCATCAGCGGGACCGGCAGCGTCCGACAGTGGGCCCCGCCGAGGTAGCGAAACAGCGGCAGGCCGACGTCCTCGGCGGCCGCGCGGGCGCAGGCCAGGGACACGCCGAGGATCGCGTTGGCGCCGAGCCGGGCCTTGTTGGGCGTGCCGTCGAGCTCGCGCAACACTCGATCGATCTGGCCCTGGTCGGCGACCTCGAGCCCCTCGATCACCGACGCGAGCGCGTCGTTGACGTTGGCCACGGCCTGGGTCACGCCCTTGCCGCGGTAGCGCTCGGCGTCGCCGTCACGCAGCTCGTGGGCTTCGTGCTCACCGGTGCTGGCTCCCGAGGGAACCGCGGCGCGACCGGAGTTGCCGAACTCGGTCGAGACCTCGACCTCGATCGTGGGGTTGCCTCGGCTGTCGAGGATCTCGCGAGCGTGAACGGAGACGATGGTGCTCATGGGCGGCTCTGCGCAGGGTAGCGCAGCGGGCCGACGCTGGCACATCGCCGGCCCAGCCCTCGGAGTTTGGCCCCTGTTTGACGTCCAATGGGCACCCGGCTACGGTCCGCGCCCGTGCGCAGCATCCACATCGGCATGCTCGGCCTCGGCAACGTCGGTCAGGGTGTGCTGCGCATCCTCGCAGAGAACGGCGCCGCGATTCAGGATCGGATCGCCGCCGAGCCGGTCATCGGGCGGGTGCTCGTCCGCGATCTCGCCAAGGCCCGCGAGCTCGAGGTCGATCCCGCGCTCTTGACCCTCGATCCCGACGACATCCTCGAGGATCCCGACGTCCGCGTCGTCGTCGAGCTGATCGGCGGGATCGAGCCGGCCCGGACCTATGTCCTGCGCGCGCTCGAGGCCGGCAAGCACGTGGTCACGGCCAACAAGGCCCTGCTCGCCGAGCGCGGCGAAGAGCTGTTCGCGGCCGCCGCGGCCCGGGGCCTCAGCATCTACTTCGAGGGCTCGGTCGCCGGGGGCATCCCGGTCCTCCGAGCGCTGCGCGAGGGCCTGGCCAGCGACCGCATCGATCGGGTCATCGGGATCGTCAACGGGACCTCCAACTACATCCTCGACGCGATGTCGCGGACCGGCGCCAGCTACGAGCAGGCGCTCGCCGCGGCGCAGGCGGCGGGCTTCGCCGAGGCCGATCCGACCCTCGACGTCGAAGGGGGTGACGCAGCCCACAAGCTCGCCCTGCTGACGCTGGTCTGCGTCGGCGTGCGCGTGGATCCCGACCAGATCCACACCGACGGCATCACCCGCGTGCGCCCCTTCGACATCCGCATGGCGGCCGAGCTCGGCTACGTGATCAAGTCGCTCGCCATCGGCGAGTTCGGGGACGGGCGCCCGCGCCTGAGGGTCCACCCCACCTTCGTGCCCCGAGATCACATCCTCGCCGGCGTCCACGGGTCCTACAACGCGGTCGAGGTCAGCTCGCGCGCGCTCGGGCAGTCGATGTACTACGGCAAGGGCGCGGGCATGATGCCGACCGGCGTGGCCGTCGTGTCCGACATCATCGAGGTCTGCCGCGACATCGTCGGCTTCTCCGAGGGCGGGCCGCCGCCCGGGGCCTTTCGGGAGGTCCGGGCGCTCGAGCCGGCGCCCCTCGACGAGCTCGAGTGCGAGAACTACCTGTGCGTCCACGTGCCCAACGTGCCCGGCGTGCTCGGCAAGGTCGCGAGCTGCCTCGGGCGCCACGGCGTCAGCATCAAGCGCATGAACCAAGACACCCCCGGCGCCGGCGAGCCGATCGACATGGTCATCCTGACCGAGCGCACGGCCGAGGCCAAGGTCCGCGCCGCGCTCGCCGAGCTCGACACCTTCGATCTCTCGCTCATGCCCAGCCACCGGTTCCGAATCCTCGAGTCCGAAGCGCCCGCCCAAGCTGTTGACGGAGGGCCGCGCTGATGGCCCGTCGCCTCGTCGCCGAGCCCGAGGTCCCGCTGCGCCGCGCGGCCCAGATCCGGGTGATCTACGCCGACACCGATCGGATGGGGATCGTCTATCACGGCACCTACCTGCGCTACCTCGAGCACGCCCGCGTCGAGTTCATCCGCGGCCTCGGCTTCGCCTACTCCGACCTCGAGCGCATGGGCGTCGGGCTGCCGGTCATCGACCTCGCCGTCACCTACCTGCGCCCGGCCGAGTACGACGACATCATCACGGTCGAGGTCGGCCTCGCCAAGCTGAGCTTCGCGCGCCTTCACTTCGTCTACCGCGTCAGCGTGCAGCCCGGC
The DNA here is from genome assembly GCF_002994615.1 of Enhygromyxa salina. Lineage (GTDB taxonomy): Bacteria > Myxococcota_A > Polyangia > Nannocystales > Nannocystaceae > Plesiocystis > Plesiocystis salina_A. Next base: position 54,534 of record NZ_PVNK01000110.1, read on the forward strand.
GACCGCCGCGACTTCGACGGCCCCGAGCCCCTCGTGGTTTTGCGCGCGCAGACATTTCACGGCTGCCTCGACATGCAGGAGCACCGCGCGACCCGCCTGCCCGAGTCGGTCCATGACATACTCGAGCGCTACTACCTCGACGCGCGGGGCGACTCGACCGAGGGGCAGGAGGCCACGTGAACGAAGCAGAGCCGAACCAAAGCGGAGCGCAAAAGATGGACCGCAAGCTGCTCCTCGAGTACGTCCGCGTGACCGAGGCCGCGGCCATCGCCTGCTCGCGCCTGATCGGCGCGGGCCAAAAAGAGGCCGCCGACTCCCTCGCCGTCGAGGCCATGCGCCGGGCCTTCGACAAGGTCCCCGCGCGCGGGACGATCGTGATCGGCGAGGGCGAGCGCGACGAGGCGCCGATGCTCTACATCGGCGAGAAGGTCGGACCCCGCGACCCCTCGTTCCCCGAGGTCGACATCGCCGTCGACCCGCTCGAGGGCACCAACTTGTGCGCCAGCGGCAAGCCCGGCGCGCTCGCGGTCCTGGCCGTGGCCCCGCGCGGCAACCTGCTCAACGCGCCCGACACCTACATGGAGAAGCTCGCGGCCGGGCCCGCGGGCGTCGGCGTGGTCAGCCTCGACAAGAGCGCGGCCGAGAACGTCTGCGACCTCGCCGAGGCCAAGGGCAAGCGCCCCGACGAGATGGTCGTGGTCGTGCTCGAGCGCCCGCGCCACGACGCCCTGATCGCGCAGATGCGGGCGGTCGGAGCGAGCGTCCGGCTGATCACCGACGGCGACGTCAACCCCAGCGTGGCCACCGGTCTCCCGGGCAGCGGCATCGACATGTTCATCGGCAAGGGCGGCGCGCCCGAGGGCGTGCTCTCGGCCGCGGCCCTGCGCTGCCTCGGCGGCGTGTTCGAGGGTCGGCTGGCCTTTCGCAACGACGGCGAGCGCCAGCGAGCCATCGCGATGGGCATGCGCGAACCCGATCGCCTCCTGCGCCACGAGGATCTGGTCCGGGGCCCGTGCTTCTTCGTCGCCTCGGGCGTGACCGACGGCCCGATGTTGGCCGGGATCCGCCGGGTCGCCGGCCGGACCCTCGTCAGCAGCCTGGCCCTGCGCAGCGACACCGGGACGATCCGACGGTTCGAGACCTCGACCCTGCTCGACCACCTCCCGGTGGATGACTAAAACTGGCTACCGGACCCACGACAGTGGTCGTTGTCCGGGATGCGCGGTTCGCATATTTTGCTGGGTAGCGATGATCCAGTGGATTGGCCATGAGGGCTGTGAAGTCGCCCTCGACACCCGATACGACCCGGCGCTCATCTCGACCTGGTACGGGCAGGCCTCGTGCGAGCTCATCGATCGCTACTTCAGGTGGTCCGACACGAACGCCGCGGCGGCCCTGGCTGCCGAGCAGCAGCTCGTCCACATCGTCGATCTCCGGTTCACGACGCTCCCGGCGCCAGCCGCATGCAAGCGGCTGATCGAGCACGCCCGTGACGATCTGGGCGCCGAGGTCACGCTGAGCAGCGTCGTGGTCCTCGGTGATCCGGCGCTGCGCTGGGTCGTGTCCGCGGCCCACCGCATGAGCAACGGCCGCGGCCTCGAGGTCGTCAACTCGATCGACGCGGCGATCGAGCTCGCCCTGCGTCGCATGTGGGACGCCCGGATCCCGCCGCCTTGCGGGCTCGCGCCCGGTCGCTACGAGGCGCCGACCCTCGAGCTCACGGGCTAGCAGCCCGGGGTGCAATGCCTCGCGCCGCCTCGCTTGGCCTCTTCGCCGAGGGCTTTGTCGCCAAAACTTGCAGTACGCCCGGTACAGCGGCGTTTTGGCTTCGCGCCCTCGGCGAAAATTCCGGCGCGAGGCGACACGATGCATTGCACCCCGGGCTGCTAGCGATGAAGGACTCGCCCAACTCGTCTGCCCGGAAGTAGGTGCTAATGACATCCCGCACCCCCTGAGCCGTTGGGGCTCCCCCGTTGTTGATCACATCGCTGTTGACCAGCTGGAGGTCGTTATTGCTTTGGGCATAGATCGCGCCTTCGGTGTTGTTCTCGAACAGGCAGTTCGTAAACGAGTTGAGGTTGTCCGCGCGAGAAGCCCGCAGCTCCGCGCCATACCCATTGTTGACGAACTGACAATTATAAAAGGTTGTCTTGTCGACGTACCCGCTGTTGGGGCCGGAGGGGTCGTCTTCTGGGTCGGCGTATTGCTCAAACCCGGTGCCGCTGTTGACGAAGTCGACGTGGTAGAACAGGCCGTTGTCGAGCCCGAAGATCCGATCCACGAAGAACCCGGCGTTGGAGAAGTCTCGGAACACCAGGTGCGAATAGAGGAAGACTCTGCGCGAGTCGTGGCGGACCCTCGGCCGAGGCCTCCCCTGCCCCAAACAAAAGCAAAAGTGGGACTGCGACCAACGGGAGCGAGAGCGAGAGCGACTTCATCAAGCGACATTGCGCGCAACCAGCGCCGGCCAAAAGCGCGCAACGCCATATTTGGAGAGAGCTAATTCACACTCACTGAACCGTAATAGGCTGTCGCTGCGCCTCCCATGATTTCGACGCCGGCCAGACCCGAATGACTGCACTGGGTGCCTTCGTCTCGGTCACGGCCGGGGCCCTGCGCCTCATCTTACCCAGCCGCGATCGCTGGCGCTCGAGCGATTGTGTCGCTAGCAGCCCGGGGTGCAATGCCTCGCGCCGCCTCGCTTGGCCTTTTCGCCGATGGCTTTGTCGCCAAAACTTGCAGTACGCCCGGTACAGCGGCGTTTTGGCTTCGCGCCCTCGGCAAAAATTCCGGCGCGAGGCGACACGATGCATTGCACCCCGGGCTGCTAGCTCGCGCGGCCGCCGGTTGCCCGAGAGCGAGACCAGGACCTGGGCCTTGGCCGTCCCCGACTCGAGCGCGAGCTCGCCGAGACTCCGAGCTTGGAAGATGAGCGAAGCAGGAGCGCGCAATTGCCGGATTCACACCTGGGTAACGAGCGAAGCGAATCGAGTACCGCGCGATCGATGCCTGCGCCCAAGCATGGTTCGTGGGGCGCGGCGAGGGCCGTTGGGCTCGGTCGCGCCAAGGCGTGCGCGAGGCCACACTCGCACCCCTGGCGGCCCGCTGTTGAGGCCCAAGCCGTGAGTTTGCATAAAATCGAGCGAAGATGGGCTGCTCTGAAACGACCTTTGCAAGCGCCCGGATATCCGGAACGCTCAGGACATGCGCACTGCTATCAATCTTTCCATCATCACGAGCCTGGCCATGTTCGTGGCCGCCTGTTCGGACGACGGCTCGGCCGAGGACATGGACACCAGCGGGACGACCGACGCAGATGGAGATGGAGATGGAGATGGAGACGGGACCGGGGATGGAGACGGGACCGGAGATGGGGACGGAGATGGGGACGGAGATGGAGATGGGGACGGCGACGGCGACGGCGACGGCGACGGAGACGGAGACGGGGACGGCGACGGCCCGGACCTCGATAGCCCGGTGGTGAAGCGTGGGGGCATCTACATGCCCTCGCGCCACGACAGCTTCCACTTCACCCACGGCGACTCGTTCTCCCCGGAGGAGATCGAGGACGAGATGCGCGAGCAGTTCAACCGCTACTACACCGATCCGGACTGGGTTCCGACGCGCGATCTCTACGTCAGCCCCACGGGGGACACGCCCCTCGATCAGAGCAGCGAGGACTCGCCCGGTTCGATCGACGACATCCCGACCACCGTGCAGCCGGGCGACCACGTCCACTTCGCGGCCGGCACCTACGAGGACGTCAACATTCAACTCTCGTCATCCGAGAGCGGCACCTACGATGACCCGATCGTGTTCTCGGGGGCGCGTGGTCCCAACGACGAGCGTCTGTCCAGCCTCGAATGCCACGAGGGGGGCAACAACCACACGTCGAGTTGTTTCAACCTCGAGCGCGCGGCCTACATCGCGGTGGAGGGCTTTGAGCTCTCGGGCGGCCGCTACGGCGTGCGCGCGGTCGGGCAGGTGACCACCACCAACCACGTGCTCGGCATCGCCATGCTCGACAACGACGCCCACGACTCCTGCGCGGATCCCTTGTTCACCGGCGAGGCCTCGTGGCTCGTGGTCGAGGGCAACCTCGCCTACAACGGCGGGGACTGCGACGGGCACGGCATCTACCTGTCCAACGGCGGCGACTTCGTGATCGTACGCGGCAACGAGCTGTGGAACAACGAGAGCTCCGACCTGCAGATCAACTCCGATCCGATCACGACCTGCCAAGACGACCTCGACACCGACGCCGTCTGCGACGGCAACGCTTTCAACGACTTCGAAGGCAAGGGGATCTCCGAGTTCTATTGGATCGAGGGGAACTACTTCCACGCCGGCCTCACGGTCGGGCCCAACCTCACCGGTGTTCGCAACTCGGTGTTTCTCGGCAACGTCATGGCCTTCATGGGCGCCCACGGGATCACCTTGTGGCAGGAGTCGGGGAAGACGGACCCGGAGGGGGTCAACCCCAACCTGGGCTCGGCATACAACCTGATCCAACAAAACGTGTTCTTCAACGATCCCAAGTCCGCCGCGAACGGCGGGAAGCACGTGATCAAGTTCCAGCACTTCGCCGACAACAACGAGGTGATCGAGAACATCATCGCGGCCGGGGCGATCGACGGTGACGAGGTCGTGCCCGACCCCAGCATCATCTTGGTCGAGATCGTCGATGACAGCGACAACAACACCTTCCAGGGCAACTGCGCCTGGGGGGGGAGCAACTTCGCCGAGGACACGCCCGGGGTCTTCCCGCGCACGGAGAACACGGACTGGTTCACCACCCTCGAGGTGAGTTGGTTCGCGAACTTCCCCTTCGACAAGGGCGGGTCGATCGAAGACTGGAACATCACCGACGACGCGCCCGAGGCTTGCCCCAAGTTGACCTTCGGGAACTGAGCAGCCGCGGTCACTTCAGGTGACCTTGTCGCTGTACCGTGCGTTTCAGGCCCGGCGAGTGACAACAAAATGGGGGCGAGCCCTCGCGCGCCGAGGCCCGCCCACAGCACACCGCCCCCTTCTAGGGGGCCACGCACCCACGCTGCGAACCCCATACCGGCCCACCGAGCGACGAGCGCAGCGAGGAGCGACCGGCCGCGCAGCGGCCGTGCGTGGCAGAGTCCAAGGTCTCCAGGGGGGTCTAAGGAATATCCATCCACGTCCCCGTGATGGCGGGCTCGGGGTCGAGGGCGTACATGCGCTGCGGCACGAGCACGGGCGTGTCGAGGTCCATGTTGACCGGCTGCGGCTCCCAGCCGATGTAGTTTGTCCGCACATCACCCGTTGCGAGGTCGAAGTCGAGCTCGCCCGAGACGCACTTGAGATCGATCGTGTTGCCGACCTGGAGCTGGTTGACGGCCTCACCGATGAACCCGAGGTCGATCTGCTCGCCGAAGCAGTTGATCGCCTGGCCGCCGTCCTTGTCGACGAGCTTGCCGACCTGCGCGGCGATGTTGGTCCCGGTGATCGGCTCGCCAGCGGGGATCGCCGAGGCGGCGAACAGGGCCACCATGGCCGAGTCGTAGGCCAGCGAGGAGGTCGTGATCTTGTTCTCCTCGCCGTACTTGATCATGTAGCGGACGTTGAAGGCGGTGTAGTTGACCTCGTCGAAGATGACCGGGGCGACGCCCTCGAGGATCGAGTAGAGCAGGCCCTGGGTCGCGTCGTCATCGATCACGAGCGGGTGCTTCATGATGTCGACCATCGACGGGACGGCCCCGTGCGAGAGCACGAAGCGCGGGAAGGGCATCGGCTGCATGCTCGCGACGACCTGAAGGTAGCCGAGGATGAAGGCCTGGACCTCGCTGGTCCCGGCCAGCACGATGATCTCGGGCGGGTTGCCGCCGTCGGTGAACAAGGTGTTGGTGATGTGGTCCGCGACGTTGGCGATCGGATCATTCGGATCCAGCTGGAGGTCGTAGGGGATCACGTCGGTGATGTTGGCGCCCTCGGCGTTGAACACGATGTCCTGAGCCAGGAGGTTGCCGTAGTCGTCGTTCTTGTTGAGCACGACGATGTTGTCGCCGGGTTCGGCGATGGCCTCGAGGCGGTCGGCGATCGCGTTGGCCTGGTAGATGTCGCTCGCGATCGGGCGCCAGACCAGGTCGTCGTCGACGAGATCGGTGATCGTCTTGGCCGTGCCGGTCGGGGTGATCGTGAACACCCCAGCTGGGACCGTGACGTTGTCGGCCACGGCGATCACGGCCTCCGAGAACACCGGACCGACGATCGCGGGCACGCAGACGTTGTCGACGAGGTGCTGGGCGGTGGCCACGGCCTCCGAGCCGGCGACCGAGTCGCACCCGACCCAGGCGATCTTCTCGCCGCTGGGCAGCTCCGACTCCTGGTTGAAGTCTTCGAGCGCGAGCTCGAGCGAGTTTTGGATCGGCAGGACCAGGGTGTCGAAGGGCGGCGAGGTCGGCATGACCGAGCCGATGAACACGACGTCGTCCTGAGGCGTGTCGTTGGGCCACACGACCTTCTGGCACTCGGGGGTCAGGGCGTTGATGCACTCGCCGGTGCAGCTGCAGATGAAGTTCTCGTTGTTGCCGTTGTCCGCGATGCACTGGGTGTGGCTCGTGCAAGCGCCGTCGCCGTCGCCGTCGCCGTCGCCGTCGCCGTCGCCGTCGCCGGTCGTGTCGCCGGTGTCGCCCGTGTCGCCCGTGTCCCCGTCACCGTCGCCGGTCTCGGTCTCGCTCGCGGTCGAATCCTCGACGCACTTGTTGTCTTCGCACATCCAGTTGCCCGCGAAGTTGTCGCAGTCCGCGTCGACTTCGCACTGGTTGAAGCTCAGGATCGCCGAGCAGCCGTTGCCGACGAGCATCGAGCCGAATCCGGCGAGGGCCAGCGTGCCCAGGCGCAGACCCCAGGACGGACGGATAAAGCGAGTGTTGGAGTCGGTCATGTCATGCCTCATGCGAGAAACAGATAAGCTCAGAATCGGAGGTGCACGCCGACGCCGCCCCCGTGGGGCCCGAAGCTCGGCGCGAGCGCGACGCGCTCGGTCTTGGCCTTCGCGCGGTAGCCGAGGGCGACCAAGACCACGCCAGTCAGCAGCAGCGCCCCACCGACGCCGAGCAGGACGTCGGCGGTCACCGCCTTGGACTGGGAGCTCGACAACAGCTCCTGGCCCGCGGCCGGGTCCGCGGCGTCGCCGGCCTTGCCGTTGTCGCTCTGGGCGAGGGCCCCGACCACGGCGCCGCCGATCAGCACGCCCGCGCCGACGCCGAGCAGGCCAAAGCCCGCGCCGCGCATGATCTTGCCCTTGCGCTCGGCGTCCTGGTCGACCGGGTCCGGGGGCGGAACCGGGCTCGTATTCTCGGGCGCCTCGTCCTCGGGCTCCTCGTCCTCGGGCCCCTTCTCGGGCTCCTTGACCTCGGTCTCCTGCAGGATCGCGCGCAGGACCTTGAGGCGGTCGAGCGCGACCTCGCGCGAGTCGATGTCGACGCCGGGCTGCTTGACGAAGGTCGCGTAGAACTCGACGGCCTTCTCGAGCTTGCCGGCCTCCTCGTGGACCCGGCCGATGTTGAACAAGTAGTTCGGCTGCGGGTCGGTGTCGTAGGCCTTCTGGAACAGCTCGACGGCGCCGTCGTAGTCCTTGGCGCTGAACTTGACGATGGCCTGCTCGCTGAGCGACTCGGCCTCGTCTTTTTCTTCGTCGCTCGCGCCGGTGTCGGCGGGCGCTTCATCGGAGGCTGGCTCCTCGGGTGGAGCCGCGAGCGCGACGGTCGAGCCGAGCGCGAGCGAGAGGGACAAGGTGATGGAGGAAAGCGCAGACAGCAGCGAGGTCACAGGGTCACTTCTCCGTGGGCAGGAACGGCCCGTTTTGTTTTTTCTTCTTGGTCGGCAAGAAGGGGTTGTCCTTCTCGGGCTTCGGCTCGGGCTCGGGCTCGGGCTCGGCCTCGACCGGCTGGGCCGCAGGCTTCTTCTTGGTCACCGGCTTGGGCGCCTCGTCTTCTTGCTCGAGCGGCGTGAGCCGGATGTCGATCGGGTTGTTGTCGCCGGCCTTGACGTCGATCTCGAGCTCGCGCGACTCGTAGCCCTTGGCGCTGAGCACGAGGGTGTGCTTGCCGAGGGGCAGGGCCTTGCCGTAGGGCGTGTTGCCGGCCGGAGACCCGTCGATCATCAGATCGGCGGCGGGCTCGGAGCTGATCTCGATCAGGCCGTTGCCGCGCTCGACCGAGGCCTGCAGCTCGGCGATGCGCGTGCGGGCCTCGGCGTTGGACGCGTCGACCTCGAGCACCGCCTCGTAGGCCGAGATCGCGGCGCCGGTCCTGCCCTCGTCATCGAGCTTCTTGGCCGTGGCCATCCGACGACCGACCTCGATCTGTTTGTCGAGGCGCCCGACGGTCCCCGCGAGCGCAGGCGCGTCGGCGAGCTGGCCGCGGACGAGATCGAGCTTGGTGTCGGCGCCGTCGAAGTCCCCGCTCGCGACGAGCTCGCTGGCCGCCGCGACGGCGGCCTCGAGCTCGGCGTGGTTGTCGGTCCCGGCGACCGCCACCTCGGGCTCGTCCTTGTCACCGCCGAACAAGAAGAACGCGCCGATGCCGAGCACAGCCACGAGCGCAGCGCCGCCCCCGATCATGAGGCCGAGCTTGGGCTTGGCTTGCTCGGGCTCGGCAGGGAAGGACTGGCTCGGGCTGATCGCGACCTGGGGCCCGCTGCGCGAGAGCGCGGCCCCCTGGGCGCTGGCGCTGACGCTGGCGCTGGCGTCCTCGACCTTCATGTACGCAGCGGTCTCGCCGGTCGGGGCGTTGAGCGCCGCGGTCGCGAGCGCCGAGATCGCGGTCTCCTCGGCGGCCTCGGTCACGGCCGGGAGCTTGAACATCGCCATCGGGACGCAGTCGATCAGCTTCTCGACGATCTCGTTGGCGTCGCGCGGGCGCTGATCGGGGTCCTTCTCGAGGCAGTCGTGGAGCAGATGGACGAGCTCGTCGGGGACCTCGTGGTCGTCGGGCAGGACCTCCGACAGCGGGGTCGGGAACTCGTGGACGTGCTTGTAGAGCAGCGTCGTGTCGTTCTCGGCCTCGAAGGGCATGCGGCCCGACAGCATCTGATAGAAGAGGACGCCGAGGGCGTAGACGTCGACGCGCAGATCGATCTCGAGGCCCTTGATCTGCTCGGGCGAGAGGTAGCCCGAGGTCCCGATGAAGTGCTGCTTGGTGATGTCTTCGTCGCCCTCGAGCATCTTGGCGAGGCCGAAGTCGATGATCTTGACGAAGTTGGCCCGGCCCTTGCGCTCGCACAGCATCACGTTGGCGGGCTTGATGTCGCGGACCATGAGGTCGCGCGAGTGCGCGTGGCCGACCCCCTTGAGGATCTGCGCGGCGATCGGCACGAACTCGGCCAGGGTCAGGCGACCCTTGCGGGCCATGAAGTCGCTGAGGAGCTCGCCGTCGACGAACTCCATCACGATGTAGGCCCGGCCGCCCTCGCGGCCGTAGTCGTACATCTCGACGATGTTGGAGTGGCGCAGGCCGTCGAGGCGCTTGGCCTCGCGCTCGAAGCGGGCCATGGCCTGGGGCTGCTGCGCCAGGGGCGGGGCGATCATCTTCACGACCAGATCGCGCGTGGCGCCGCCTTCGGTCGAGGTCGCGGAGTACACGTGCCCCATGCCGCCGCGCCCGATCAGCTCGTCAATCGTGTACTTGCCACCGAGCGTCTGGCCGATCAGCGGATCGGCACCGGGGTTCAACTCCAAACTGCTGGACATCACCATCGAAATTCTCGCTTGACTCCCGATCGGATTGACACGGCCCGCGCGCGCGGCCTCGGCTCGCCGCATCGCTGCGTTTGCCGCTCTTGGCCCAGTTTTGGGTCTCGTAGTTTGCGTGCTTGCAGTGGCCGGAGGATCGTCATGAGGTGGGGGCAGTCGCGGCCCCGGGATGAGCGCCGCTTCCTGGGGCCCGGTTGTCGTGAGTTCCGGGCAGCAGAACCCCGCTCGTGGGCTTCACGGCAGCCATCATCTTGCGGCACAGGCGAGTGTTTCGACAAGAAAAATCACCCACCGATGCGCCAGGACCGAAGATTGCTTGCAACAAAAAAGTCTTGGCGAAGCCTTGATTTGACGAGCAGCGCGAGTCCTGCGGATCTACCCGACCGATATGCGGGACAGAGCCCGGAGGGTGTGCACGTGAATCCGGGCTGGCGCGCGACGCCACCTCTACTAAACGTCGTTCCCGTGGCTGGCGCCGCTGACCAGGTCCCCACCGAGGCGCGCGCGAGATCTCGTGAGCAAAAGGACGCGGCCTCCGAGACTCAGGTTCCCAGCCCGCGGTCGTCGTCGCTCCCGACGCCGGCGACCTGATCCAAAATCCCGAGCATCAAGACCAGCTCGGCCTGCATCTCGAGCGCGTTGGCGTGGCGCTGGGCCGGGTCCTTGGCGCAAGCCCGCGCGGTGAAGTCGTCGACCGCCGCCGCGAGCTCGGCCGGGGTGTTCTCGGGCATGTAGATGCTCGGCGGCTCGAACTCGGTGCGGATCTGCCGCTGGAGCAGCTCGGTCGGCGGGAGGTCGAAGTGCTGCTCGACCGGGTGGCGCGTCGTCACGACCTCGTAAAAGGTCACCCCGAGCGCGTAGAGATCGACGCGATGATCGATGCGCCCGTTGATGACCGCCTGCTCCGGGGCCATGTAGCGGGGGTCGCCGGTGATGTGGGTGTGGAGCTCGATCGGGCCGCTGTACTCACGCGCGATGCCGAAGTCGATCAGCTTGACGATGACCAGGCGGCGATCGTAGGCGTCGCGCGTGATGAAGATGTTCTCGGGCTTGATGTCGCAGTGCGCGATGTTGCGAGTGTGGATGTAGTTGAGCGCGTCGAGGGTCTGGGTGAAGATGTCGATCAGGACGCGAAACGAGATGTAGCGGCGCCGCGCGAGCACGTCGCCGACGTCGTTGCCGCGCAGGTACTCCATCGCAAACCACTGGAAGGCCGCGGAGTGGCCGACCTCGAGCACGCGGACGAGGTTGGGGTGCGAGAAGTTGGCCGCGACCACGGCCTCGCGATGAAAGCGCGACTGCTCGGTCTCGGGCACGTCGGGCTTGAGCACCTTGAGCGCGACGTAGCGATCCATGCTCGGGTCGTAGGCCTTGTAGATCTTGCCCATCCCGCCCTCGCCAAGCCGCTCGACGATCTCGAACTGCTTGCGCTGGATGACGGGGGTGCCGGGCGGAAGATCGCCGTCGGCGAGGGCCTGCGCGTGGGCCTCGGCCCTGGCCTGCTCGAGCGTGTCGTACCGGCCAGTTTGATGTTGTGACGACTGCCCGATCGTGGCCGTCACTTGATCCGGTCGCGGATCTGCCACAGGCGGGGAGCTTAGCACTTGTTCGAGGCCGAGAGCCCCTCGTGAGGGCTGCGCACGTGTCCACGTGTCAGCGCAGCGAGTCGAGCAGCGCGCGAAAATCGTCGGGCAGCGGGGCCTCGAAGCGCAGCGGTCGGTCGTTGACCGGATGGCGAAATCCGAGGCTGGCGGCGTGCAGCATCGGCCTGGAGGCCAGCCCCGCGCCCTCCCGGGCCGGCTTCTTCGGGGGCCGTCGGTGGCCGCGGACGTACACTTGTTCACCCACCAGGGGGTTGCCAGCCTCGGCGAGGTGGATGCGGATCTGATGTTGACGGCCGGTCTCCAGCCGACACGAGATCAGGGTCAGCTCGCCCCCGGGCCCGCGCAGTCGCTGCTCGATCCTGACCTTCGTCACCGCCCGCCGGGCCGCCTTGGGCGGGCTCTTGCCCCGCCAGGATCCGCGCAGGCCGTCGCCGCGGTCGGCGATCAGGTGCGACTCGTGGACGGCGGCCTCGGCCCGGCCGTGAACCAGCGCGACGTAGCGACGCTCGACGCTGTGGGCTCGAAACTGAGCCTCGAGACCCTTGCGCCCCGCGCGGGTCCGAGCGAACACGAGCAGCCCGGTCGTGTCCTTGTCGAGGCGCTGGACGACCCCGAGGCGATCGCGCTTGTCGGACGCGGGGTCCCGGGGTCCGAGCTCGCGCAGCGCCTGGCGGGTCCGCTCGATCAGCGTGTCGCGCTCGTCCTGGTCGTCGTAGGGGACGCTCAGGAGCCCGGCGGGCTTGACCACGACGACGAGGTCGCGATCGACGTGGACGATCCGATCGCGCGCGAGCGTGGGCGCCCGGCGGCGACGGGCGACGGGGTTGACCTCGACGCGCGCCCCCTCGGCCACGCGCTCGGCCGGATCGAAGCGCAGCTCGCCGCCGACCTTGACCCGGCCGCTGCGGATCAACTCGCGCGACTTGGACCAGGGCAGCTCGTCCATGAGCGCGCGCACGATCGCGGCCAGCGTCGCCTGGTGCTGGTCCGGCGCGACCACGGTCTGGCGCGGGCTGTCGTCCATCGGCGGTGGAGTAGCCTGACTCGGCCCCCAGGGCTAGCAGTCTGTGGTGCAATGCCTCACGCCACCTCGCTTGGCCTTCTCGCCGAGGGCTTTGTCGCCCAGACTCGCAGTACGCCCGGTACAGCTGCGTCCTCGCTTCGCGCCCTCGACGAAAATTCTGGCACGAGGAGCCGCGATGCATCGCACCGCGGGCTGCTAGCCTGAGCGGGTGACGGCAGCCTCGCTACCGCGGGCCGAGCAGCTCGAGCTCGGCGACGAGCTCGGCGTCGGGGCCGTGGCCACGGTCTATCGAGCGGTCGAGCGTGAGACGGGCCAGCGCTACGCGCTCAAGCTGCTCCACGATCGCAACGCTCGGGATCCTCGGGCCGCGCGGCGCTTCACTCGCGAGGCCGAGCTCGCCCGGACGCTCCGAGATCCCCACATCATCGACGTCCATGGGGCGATCGAATTCGACGGCCGGCAGGCCCTGCTGATGGAGCTCGTCGAGGGTCCGACGCTGGCCGAGCTCCTGGCCACCGACGCCCCGCTGCCCGAGCGTCGGCTCCTCGCGCTGGCCCGCGGGATCGCCCAGGGGCTGTCCGTGGCCCACGCGGGCGGGGTCATCCACCGCGACCTCAAGCCAGCCAACGTCCTGATCGCGAGCCCGGGCGAGGCCGGCGAGACCGCCAAGATCGCCGACTTCGGCATGGCCCGGGCGACGAGCTTCGCGGGCGTGGATCCCGAGGCCATGACCGTGCTCGGGACCCCCGACTACATGGCGCCCGAGACCCTCGACCCCCTGGCCGTGGATCCGCGCACCGATCTCTACGCCCTCGGCTGCATCATGGTCGAGATGGCGACCGGGCGGCCGCCCTTCTCGGCGCCGACCCCCTTCGCCGTGCTCGACGCCCACCGCAAGCGCGAGCCGCCCGCGCTGCCCGAGCGCTACACGGCCGGGCTCCGCGAGCTGGTCGCCTCACTCCTGGCCAAGCAGCAGAGCGATCGACCCCACGCCGCGTCGGCGGTGGTCGAGCTCCTCGACGCGCTCCTGAGCCAAGGCGGCGAGAGCCGGGCGCAGATCGCGGTCTCGCGCCCGCGCCCGCGCAACCTGCTCGAGGCCGCCGAAGCCGGTCGCTGCGCCCGCTGCGGCGCGCCCGTGATCCACGGCGTGCGCGTGTGCCTCGAGTGCGGGCTGGCCCGGGTGACGATCGAGCCCGGACGCTGGACCGTGTTCGTCGTCGGCCCCGGCGCGGTCGGGGACAAGCTCGACAGCGTCCGCCGCGACAGCCTCCTGACCTGGCTCCGGTCCAACGCCGACGCGGGCCTCGAGGTCGGCAACTTCGCCAAGCAGATCCCGCGTCTGCCCTTTCCCCTGGTCCTGCGCGTCAGCGAATCCAGCGCTCACGCGCTCGCGCAGTCCCTGGCGCAGCTGGGCATCCACGCCGAGCCCCGCCACGGCGGTCGCCTCGCCCACGGGCAGATGGCCGAGAAGATGGTTCGGATCGGCGCGCGACGCGGCAAGATCGCGCTCCCGCTGCTGCTCATCGGCCTGCCGCTGATGCTGGCCTTGATGGTCGTCGCGCTGCCGCTGCTGCCGATCTACTTCGGGGTGATCGCGTGGTGGACCTCGAAGCCCGCGCTCGCGGCCACCTACACCACGCGCCTGGCCCTGCCCTCGCAGGTCGACACGCAGCTGCGCGAGCTCGAGCGCAAGGCGCCCCAGATCAGCGCGCGTCACCGCCCGAGCTTGCGCGCGGTCGTCCAGCGGGTCATGGCGCTGATCGAGGCCACGCCCGCGGCCGAGCGCGACGAGATCGACGCGGAGATGACCCACGCGCTCGCGCTCGCGACCGTCGGCAGCGAGCGGATGACCGAGCTCGACGCGCTCGTCAGCCATCCGGACTTCGACCCGGGCGACCCCGAACAACGTCGCGAGCTGCAAGAGCGCGACATGTGGGCGGCCCGCATGCTCGAGCTCAGCGCGACCCTCGACGCGCTGCTCGCCCGCTCGGTCGCAGCCGAGCGAGCGCTGCGCGGCGCCGCCAGTGAGGGCAGCTCGCTCGCGCGCTTGCGCGACCGGGTCGAGGCCCTCGAAGAAGTCCAGCGGATGTGAGCCGCTACATCAGCGACTGAAGCTTCATCGCGACGCCCATGTCGCCTTCGACCTTGAGCTTGCCGCTCATGAACGCGTTGGTCGGCGCGAGGTCACCGGCGAGCATCGCGTTGAGGTCGTCGAGCGCGAGCCCAACGGTGCAGTCGGCGTCGTTGTTGTCGTTGCTGACCGTGTTCGGCGTCGCCTTGCCGTCGATGAAGATGACACCGGCGTCACCCATGTCGAACTTGAGGGTCGCGCCGAGCCCGGCGTCGTCGCCGACGCGCTCTTTGATCGTGTCCGTGGCTTTCTCGAGACTCATGACTTTGCTTCTCCGCGCGCGAGTAAACCCGGTTCCCCCACCCTGGTCAACCGTCGCGGCCCCGCGCCCGGGGAGATGTTGAGCATGCTCGGGAACCGCCAGCTGGCCCTCGTCAAGGCTGCGCATCGAGTTGCGCGCGGAGCTCGACGAGGGCCGCGATGTGCCGCGGGCGGGTCCGGCAGCAGCCCCCGATCAGCCGAGCTCCGGCCGCGGCCCAGCGACCGGCGAGGGTCTGAAATTCTTCGAGCTCGGTCCCGGCCCCGGCCCAGCACCCCGGGCCGCCCGGGCGCGGGTGAACCCAGCGCTCGCCGGAGTTGGGATAGGCGACGATCGCTGTGAGCGGAGCCAGCGACGCGAGGGCCTCGACGGCCGCGAGGACCTCGCGCGGGCCCAGACAATTGACCCCGAGCGCGGCGACCCGCGGGTGCCCGAGCAGCGGTCGGACGGCCCGCGCGAGCGGGGTGCCGTCGCTGATCCGCAGGCTCGCGTCGGGCCGGAGCGAGAACGACACCCACGCCCGCGGCCCGGGCTCGCGCGCGAGCAGCTCGGCGATCGCCTCGGCTTCGACGGCGTCGGGGATGGTCTCGAAGGCGAGCAGATCCGGACCGGCCGCGCTCAGCTCCCGCAGCCGCGGGCGATGAAATTCGACGAGGGCCTGGCGGTCGAGGCCATAGTCCCCCCGGTACTCGGAGCCGTCGGCGAGGTAGGCACCGTAGCTGCCGATCGACGCGGCCACGAGCGTCGCGGGCTCGGCGGCGGCGCGCGCGAGGGAGACCGTCTGGCGCAGCGCGGCGCGAGCCTCTCGCTCGTCGAGGCCCCGCGCGACCAGCCCCGGGATCGTCGCCTGGTAGCTCGCGGTCGCGAGGATCTCGGCTCCGGCCTCGACGAAGCGGCGGTGGACCCTCGTCAGCCGCGCGGGCTCGTCGAGCAGGACCCGGGCCGACCACAGCGGGTCGTCGAGCTCACAGCCCGCACGCTCGAGCTCGGTCGCGAGGCCACCGTCGAGGATCGCGAAGCGCTCGCGCGCGAGCAGCTCGTCGAGGCGGTCGGCCATCGGCCAAAAATACACGCTCCTCGAACCGTCGGGCCCAACGCGGCGATCGGACGAGTACACTCTCGCCGCATGCACAGACCCGTGATCGTCGTTGACGACGCGATCGCTGCGGCGCGAGAGGCGTTCGCGGAGCTCGGGACCGTCAACTGTCTGCCGTCTTCGAGGATCGACGCCTCGACCGTCGCCGCCCTCGACGCCGAGGTCCTGCTCGTCCGCAGCGTCACCCGGGTCGACGCCGACCTGCTCGAGCGCTGCCCGAGCCTGGGCTTCGTCGGGACCGCGACCGCAGGCACCGACCACCTCGACCTCGCGGCCCTCGCCGCCCGGGGGATCGCGGCCGCGAGCGCGCCCGGCTGCAACGCCCGCGCCGTCGCCGAGTGGGTGCTCGCGGCCCTGACCTTCACCGAGCAGGCCCGGGCCTGTGCCCCCGCGGGCCCGGTCGGCCTCGTCGGCCTCGGCAACGTAGGCGCGCGGCTCAGCGCGCTGCTGCTCGCGCTCGGCTACGAGGTCCTCGGCTGCGACCCGCCCCTGGCCCGCAGCGGTCGCCCCTGCCCCGCGCCGCTGGTCGAGTTCGACGAGCTCTGGCGGCGCTGCTCGATCGTCAGCTTCCACGTGCCCCTGGTCGTCGACGGCCCCGACGCGACCCGGGCCTACATCGAGCGCCGCGCCCCCGCCCTCGCCGGCCCCAAGCTGCTGATCAACACCAGCCGCGGCCCCGTGGTCCGCGATCGGACCCTCGACCGAGCGGACATCGGCGCGATGATCCTCGACGTCTGGGACGGCGAGCCCGACCTCTCGCCCGCGCGCCTCTCAGATCCGCGCCTCCTGCTCGCCTCGCCCCACGTCGCCGGCTACAGCCTCGAGGCCAAGATCGCCGGGACCCGCATGATCCACGAGGCCCTGTCCGCCCACCTCGGTCGCCCGCCGAGCTGGACCGGAGCAAAGCTGCTGCCTCCTCAACCGCTCACAGCTCCACTGCAGGGCTCCTCGACCGCCGCGAGGGCGAGCCTCGTCGCTCGAGTCGTGGACCTCAACCGCGACGACGCCCGGGTCCGCGCCCTCGCCAAGCTCGAGCCCCCCGCCCGACCCCGAGCCTTCGAGGCCCTCCGCCGCGAGTATCAGCTCCGGCGTGAGTTTCGGTCCTGGGTCATCTCACCCGCCCGGGCCCGCGACCCCGAGCTCGAGCGCTGGCTCCAGACAGCAGGCTTCTCCCTCGGATAGAGGTTCGAGGCCCCAAACAAGCGCTCAGCGCCTGCCCGAAGTCCGTTCGAGCCTTGTCTGACGGCCAGGCCTCCGAGGCTCGAAGCGAACGCACTCACCGGAGGCATGAGCTGTATCGGTCTTCTGGCAGATCGCGCCCGATCGCCCCCAGCGCTCCAGAGCGGAGTCCCCCCCGCAAAGAGCAGAGCGCATGAAAGGCCGCAGGAGGTCCGAGTGCGGGGTATCGCCGTACGAAAAGCACCTCCGACGCCCACCCGACCGACCTGGAGCCGCGGCACCAAGAGCCTTCTGCACCCCAGATGGAGAGGCGACGCCCCGCACTCGGACCTCCTGCGGCCATGCGCGGACCCCCAACAGCCACGACAAAGCCCCATCAACGACTCCGTACCGAGTAGCCCCCCAGCGCTCCGGAGCGGAGTCCCCCCCCGCAAAGAGCAGAGCGCATGAAAGGCCGCAGGAGGTCCGAGTGCGGGGTATCGCCGTACGAAAAGCACCTCCGACGCCCACCCGACCGACCTGGAGCCACGACACCAAGAGCCCTCTGCACCCCAGATGGAGAGGCGACGCCCCGCACTCGGACCTCCTGCGGCCATGCGCGGACCCCAACGGCCACGACAAAGCCCCATCAACGACTCCGTACCGAGTAGCCCCCCAGCGCTCCGGAGCGGAGTCCCCCCCCGCAAGGAGCAGAGCGCATGAAAGGCCGCAGGAGGTCCGAGTGCGGGGTATCGCCGTACGAAAAGCACCTCCGACGCCCACCCGACCGACCTGGAGCCACGACACCAAGAGCCTTCTGCACCCCAGATGGAGAGGCGACGCCCCGCACTCGGACCTCCTGCGGCCATGCGCGGACCCCAACGGCCACGACAAAGCCCCATCAACAACCGAGAAGTGTCCTCACCCCCAGAACCTCCAACAAATGACCAAGCCTCAGAGCCCTCGTTGAACCGCCCGCAGGCGTCCGGGACTACCCCCCGGAGAGCCTCCCATGTTCGTTCTTGCCCCTGTCACCAAACCCGCGGAGCTCCACCCCGCCCGCGCGCTACTAACCCCGACCTGGATCGGCGCCCTCGCCGTGCTCGTCGCCAACGACCACTGGCTCAAGGGCGCCGACATGATCCCCGGCGCGCTGACCGGGAAGCTCAGCGACTTCGCGGGCATGCTCGTCGCGCCGGTCTTGCTCGCGGCGCTGCTGCGCGTGCGCAGCCGTGGCGCGCTGCTCGCCTGCCACCTCGCGGTCGCGGCGGTGTTCGCCGGGATCCAGCTGTCGGCCGGCTTCGCAGCCCAGTGGTCGGCGCTGATGGGCCTCGTCGGTCATCCCTGGGCGATCACCTGCGACCCCACGGATCTGATCGCGCTGCCCTTCTTGCTGCTGTCGTGGAAGCTGCTGGTCCCCGAGATGGATCCGAGCCTGCCCACGCTCGCCCCGATCCAGCGGAGCGCGGTCGCGGGCCTGAGCGTGTTCGGCCTGTGGTCGACCGTCGCAACCTCGGACGAGCGCGGCATCGACCCCAGCGACGAGTGGTACGAGGACGTCTACGGCCACCTCTACGTCAACAACGCCAACGAGTTCGAGATCTCGCTCCACGTCCGGCCGCTGCGCAGCGACGTGCTCCTCGACTGTGACCAGGTCTCGAGCGATCCGGGCCGGCTGCTCGGCGAGGACGCGTTCGGCGAGGCCGAGCACTGGTCGCTGCCGGGCTTCACCAACTTTGCGATCGAGCTCGACGAGAGCCGCGGCTGCGACGCCGCGTGGATCGCCGGCGAGGGCGTCGAGCCGACGATCGTGTTCGTCGACGACCTCGCCCTGCACGCCCCGCGCTGGTGGTCGGGTCAGACCTTCGACGTCGAGGAGCTCGAAGACGGGGGCCTCGGCGTGCGCTTCGAGGACGGCGTCGGCGGCGAGTGGATCGGGTCCGACGCCCTGCGCTTCACGCCCAAGACCGACGCCCCCGAGCAGCCCGACAGCTGCGAGATCCCGAGCGGCGAGAGCCGCCTCGACTGGCCCTTGATCGTGCCCAAGCGCGACGTTCGGGTGCTCGGAGTCGAGGCCGGCGCCGACGGCTGCTACGAGCTCGAGCTGCAAGAGCAGGTCACGACCAACAGCGAGGTCACCGACTTCGGCGAGCCCTACGGCTTTTACCTGTGCGCCCCCGAGGCCGGGATGCCCTTGGCCGAGGACGAGGCCCTGCGCTTCGAAGTGATCTACGGCAACAGCGGCGAGCGAGAGCTCCGCGTGACCCTGCTCGACCCCGCGACCCTCGACGTCGCGGTCAGCGAGAGCGGCATGCCGACCCGGCAGGTCCGCTACCTCCGCGGCGGCAACGACCCGCAGTTCATCGGCCCCGCGCTCAATCGTCAGCTCGTGGCGGTCCCCGGCGTCAGCTGCCCGTGGCAGGTCGAGGCCGCCTGCGCGACCGTCGAGCGCCACGTCGAGCTCGCCGTCGCCGGGAGCCCGAGCTTCTTGCAGCCGGGCGTGCCCGTGAGCTTCGCCGACCCGCCCGAGTCGGGCGCCATGGTCCGGACCGCGATCCGCAGCTACGCCCGCGAGCGCGCCGTGCTCGACCAAAGCTGCGCCGAGGGTGCCCTGCAGATGACCTACGACATCGACTTCGTCGTCATCAGCGAGCCGCTGATCTAGTCATGACCCCCGCGCCCACCTTAGACTTTGCCACGCACTGCCGCTTCGCGGCAGGTCGCTCGGTCGCTGCGCTCCCTCGCTCGGTGGGCTGAGTATGAGCTTCGCTGTCGCTTACGTCGCCCCCTAAAGGGGGCTCGTTTTGTTGTGTCCCGAGACAGGGTGAGACGGTTGTGTCCCGAGACAGGGTGAGACGGCACGTTCCTGCTCGAGCTCTTTGGCGCGGGCACGGTTCCGACCACGAGGCATTGCACCACGGGCTGCTAGTGTCCGTCTTCGCTGGGGTCCGCGAGCTCGCCCGTCCGCCGGACACGCTCGAGCAGGGCTTGAGGCCCCGCGTGCGTGAGGGTAGCGTCGCCGCGTGCACGCTCGACGCCTCATGGTCCTCGCGCTCCCCCTCCTCACGGCTTGCGCCTCGTCTTCGTCCGACGGCGGCGACGCCGACACCGACACGAGCGACACGAGCAGCTCCGTCGGAGACGGCGACACCGGAGACGGAGACGCCGACACCGGAGACGGAGACGGCGACACCGGAGACGGAGACGGCGACACCGGAGACGGAGACGCCGGAGACGGGGACGGAGACGCCGGAGACGGAGACGGAGATGGAGACGGAGACGGAGACGGAGACGGAGATGGAGACGGAGATGGAGACGGCGACGCCGACACTGGCGGCAGCCCCGGGTGCACGGACGGCGCCGGACTCGCGGAGGGCGAGCACACCTTCATGCTCGATGACTACGAGCGCCGCTACATCCTCCGCCTGCCCGAGAACTACTCCCCCGACCAGCCCTGGCCGCTAATCTTCGCCCTCCACGGCAACGGCGGAAACCCGAGCTACTGGGACGAGCTCGGCGGCGACCGAGACATCCGCACGGCCTTCGCCCAGGAGGCCATCATCATCATCCCCGAGGCCATCAACAACGCCTGGCGCGACTACGACGCCGCGCCCGAGACCTGGCCCGCCGGCATCGAGCTCGAGCTCAACTACTTCGACACGGTGTACGAGAGCGCCCGGACCGAGCTGTGCATCGACGAGGACAACGTGTTCTCCATGGGCTTCAGCGGCGGCGGCTCCTTCTCCGGCGTGCTCGGCTGTCGCCGCGAGTACATCCGGGCGATCGCCGTGGGCGGCAGCGTGATCTACTTCGAGCCCGAGCAGTGCGTGGGTACGCCTGCGGCCTGGGTCACGATCGGCGACGGCGAGCTGAGCCCGGGGCGCGAGGCCTTTCGTGACTTCTTCCGCGACCTGGCCGGGTGCCAGGAGAGCGCGACACCGGGGATGCCCGAGGGCTGCGTGGACTACGAAGGCTGCGCCCTCGACACACCGGTTCGCTTTTGTGCCCACCCCGGGGGCCACGTGTGGCCCTCGATCGGGACCGAGCAGACCCAGGTGTTCTTTCAGCAGTTCTATCAGGGCTAGCGCGGGCTAGCGCGGGCTAGCGCGGGCTAGCGAAGGTGCGGCTCGAGCATCGCGCCGAAGCCCGCACGCACCAGCCCGCGCACGAGGTTCTCGGCGCTCATGCCCCGAGCCTCCGCGGCCGCCTTGGTGTTCCAGTCATGGTGTGACGGCCGAGCTGATAGACGTGTTGCAGCGTGATGTCCTGGCCCAGCAGGCCCCCGGCGAGGTGGTGGAGCTGGCCGGGCCTCGACCACGTCGAGGCGCTCCGCGAGCTCGCCCCGCGCCGCTTCGTGGCCCTGGTCCGCAGCGTCGGGCTCGAGGACGCTGACGAGCTCATGGCCATGGCCACGCCGGCCCAGACCCTCGAGCCGCCCTCGTCCACGGCCAGGCTCACTGGTGTCGGTTTCCCCGTCGAACCCGCCGCGAACGAGGCCGGTCACGGGCCAGACAGCACGCTCCCGCGCGAGCTCTGTGGCGCGACCACGGTCACGAGCAGGAGCCGGAGCAGCAGCAGGAGCCGATCGTCGAGATCAGCCCCTCACGGTGTGCGCAAAGACCACAGCGTCAGTCGGCGAAGTCGAAGCGCCAGCTGCCCTCGGGCGCGAGCCCGATCTCGAGCTTGGGCGGGACCTCGCCCTCGGCCATGTACTCGAGCAGCGACTTGGCCAGGGCCGGCATCAGCGAGGCCCGCAGGGTGTGGTCGACGTTGCGGGCGCCGGTGTCGGCGTCGGTGCAGCGGCGGACCAGCTCGTCGAGCAGCTCGTCGCTGAAGGTGGCCTCGACCTCGTGGGTCTCCATCAGCCGCCGCTTGAGCTTGCCGAGCTTCAAGATCGCGATCTCGCGCATGATGTCGGGCCCGATCGGCCGGAAGGGGACCATGGTCATGCGGGCCAGGAGCGCGGGCTTGAAGTGCGCGCTGACCGTTGGCCGGATGGCCTCGGTGACCTCCTCGGTCGTCGGCGGCTCGTCGGAGTCGTACAGACGCATGATCGTGTCCGAGGCCAGGTTCGAGGTCAGGATCACGATCGTGTTCTTGAAGTCGACGGACCGGCCCTCGCCGTCGCTGAGCATGCCCTTGTCGAACACCTGATAAAACAGGTTCATGACGTCGGGGTCGGCCTTCTCGCACTCGTCGAGCAGCACGACCGAGTAGGGCCGCTGGCGCACGGCCTCGGTCAGCATGCCGCCCTCGCCAAAGCCAACGTAGCCGGGCGGCGAGCCGATCAGGCGCGAGACCGTGTGCTTCTCCTGGAACTCCGACATGTTGATCGTCGTCATGAAGCGATCGCCGCCGTAGAGCTGGTCGGCGAGGGTCAGGGCCATCTCGGTCTTGCCGACGCCGCTGGTCCCGACGAACAGGAGCACGCCGATCGGCGTGTTGGGATCGCGGACCCCGGCGTAGGCCATGCGCACGGTCTCGGCGACGACGTTGACGGCCGGCTCCTGGCCCTTGACCCGGCGACCGAGGACGTCCTCGAGCTCGAGGACCGAGCCGATCGTGTCGGCCTTCATCTTGCCGACGGGGATCCCCGTCCAGTTGGCCACGACCTTGGCGACGACGTCGGCGTCGCACTCGTGGTGGACGAGGGGATCGGCGTCACCGCGGATGTCTTCGAGGGCCTTGGTCGCCGCCTGGACCTTGGCCCGGAGCGACTCGACGCTGTCTTCGCCCGTGACCTCGGCCGCGCTCTCGGCCGCGGCCGCGGCGTCCTCGGCCGCGATCGGCGGGGGCTCGTCGGGGTCGGCCTCGCGCGGGCCGTCGCCCTCGGCGGAAGCGTCGGAGGCGTCGGCAGCTTCGGCGGCCTCGGCCTCGGCCTGCTCGGCGCCGCGGAGGGCGTCACAGGCCTCGTTGAACGCCCGGACCGCGTCGAGCTCGGCCTCCCAGCGCGCGGTCAGCTCGGCGACCTCGACCTTGGCCGACTCGATCTGACCGAGGAGCTCGGCGTAGCCGTCTTGGTCGACCTCGATGTGCTCGGCGATGTCGCGCTCGAGCGCGACGCGCTTGCGCTCCTTCGACGCGAGCTCGAGCTCGAGGGCCTCGACCTCCTGGGGCTTGGCGCCCTGCTCGACCTTGACCCGCGCGGCCGCGGTGTCGAGCAGATCCACGGCCTTGTCGGGCAGCTGACGGCCCGAGATGTAGCGGCCCGAGAGCTCGGACGCGGCGACCACGGCCTCGTCGCGGATCGTGACGCCGTGGGTCTCTTCGTACTTCCCGGCCAGGCCGCGGAGCATCACGATCGTGTCGGCGACGCTCGGCTCGTCACACTTGACCGGCTGAAACCGCCGCTCGAGCGCCGGATCCTTCTCGAAGTACTTCTTGTACTCGGTCCAGGTCGTGGCCGCGACGGTCCGCAGCTCGCCGCGGGCCAGGGCCGGCTTGAGCAGGTTGGACGCGTCGTTGCCCCCCTTGCTCGCGCCCGCGCCGATGATCGTGTGGGCCTCGTCGATGAACAGGATCATCGGCGTCGGCGAGGCCTTGACCTCGGAGATCACGGCCTTGAGCCGCTTCTCAAACTCACCCTTGACGCTGGCGCCAGCGTTGAGCAGGCCCATGTCGAGGTTGATGAGCTCGGTGTTCTGGAGCAGATCCGGGACCTCGCCCTTGACTATCGCGAGGGCCAGGCCCTCGACCAGCGCGGTCTTGCCGACCCCGGGCTCGCCGACGATGATCGGGTTGTTCTTGCGCCGCCGGGCCAGGATGTCGATGATCTGGCGGATCTCGCGGTGGCGGCCAAAGATCGGGTCGATGCGACCCTCGCGGGCTTCTTTGGTCAGCGAGACCGTGAACCGACCGATCGCGCTGTCGGCCGAGGGCGCGCCCGCTTGGGCGGCCGAGACCGCTCCGGGCGCGCCGGCCTCGCTCGGGATCTCGTCGAGCTCGTTGGAGTTGCGCACGATCCCGTCGAAGTCCCGACGCAGGACCTCGGGGTCGATCGCCTCGATCTCCGGGAATTCCTCGGCGGTGTAGCGAGACGAGCGCTCGATGAACTGCAAGAGCATGTGACCCGTGCGCAGCTTGCTGACGCCGTAGAGCAGCGAGGCCAGGGTCCAGGTGTCCTCGACCCACTGAAACAGGCTCTCGGCGAACACCGGGCGCCCGGCGTTGCCGGTCTTCATCGACTCGAGGGTCTTCTCGATCCGGCCGATCAGGCGCAGGCGATCCTGGCCGAAGTACTGGAGGATCTCCGCGGCGTCCCCGTCTTCTTGGCCGACGATCCCGTAGAGCATGTGCTCGGGCACGATCTCGTAGAACTGGCCTTGCGCGGCCCGGCCGACGGCGGCTTCGAGCATGCCCGTGCACACGGGGCTGAGACGTTGGACGAGGACTTTCGGTTGGACGCGCATTGAGGGGCTCCAGTAGCGATCGGGAAGAGAGGTGGAGAAGAGAAGAGATGGCGGCGGCTGCCGAGCGGGCGTCGAGTGTGCCCGACGCGAACGGTCGCGCTCAACCGAAAGGTCGCGCGCCGCCGCATCGACAGTCGGCCCCGGCTCGGGCTTCGTTCACCCTCGATCGTCGATCCTCACGCGAACGTGACCTGGCTGGCCGTAGAGGCCCGTGCAATGAACTTCGCGGTCTCGGCCCGCGTGTCGGCCCCGCGTGTCGGCCCCGCGTGTCGGGGAAGATCGGCCAGCCCCCGAGCCCCGTCCGATCGGCCGGCGAGCCGCGGTACTAATTTTTCCCCATCAAGCCGTCGACGATCTCGGCGAGGGCCCGGAGCGCGTCGGTGGTCGTGAACACGCCGAGGACCCGGGTCGGGTGTCCGGGTTCGACGACGATCGCCGAGCCGTAGCGATGCTCGGCCATCTCGCGCGCGACCGCCTCGACGTGAGCGTTGGGTCCACAGGTGAAGGGCACCTGGGTCATGACCTGCCGGACCGAGATCTCGGCGAGCTCGACCTGCGCGAGAGACTCGGCGACGGCGACATCGCGCTGGCTGAGGATCCCGATCAGCCTGCCCTCGCGCAGGACCGGGAGGTGGCGGACGTCGAGGGCGTACATGCGGTCCTTCGCGTCACCGAGGCTCAGATCTTCGTCGATCGTCTCGGGCAGGGCGCTCATGTACTGGCGAACTGGAATCAGGTCGGGCATGGCGCCGATCTTTGCCCGAGCGAGGGGCCAAAGACCACGCAGAGTTTACTCGCGCGTCCGCGCGTGCGGCGATGATTTCGCGGTCGGCGACGGATTGATAGGCTGAGGGTCATGCGTTCGTGGCTGATCACCGTGCTGCTGGCGACGACCGCGTGCCTGCCCGACAACCCGGGCGTCGCCGAGGGCCAGGCCGAGACCGGCGAGACCGGCGAGACCGGCGAGACCGGCGAGCCCGGCGAGACCGTCGAGACCGGGCTGCTCGGGTGTCCGAGCGGCGAGTCGTGCACGATCGTCGCGCTCAGCCAGACGATCGACGATCGCGTCGACCTGTTCACGGCCGCGGGCCCGGGCCCGCGCTATCGCGGCGCCCTCGATCTCGACCTCAAGCCAAACCCGGGCGGCGACATCACGGGCGAGTACCTCGACGAGCCCTACGGCCTCGCGTGGGACGGCGCCGACCTCCACGTGTTGATCGGTCACTACCCCAACCGCGACGTCGGCTCGCTCCTGAGCTTTCCCGCCGCGGGCCTGGCCGACTACGAGGCCGGGACGCTCGTCCCCCTCGGCGACTGGTGGAGCGGGAGCGAGGTCAGCGGGCTCGGCGTGCGCCTGACCGCGCTCGAGCGCACCGAGCCCCTGTCGATGGTCGTCCACCGCCCGAGCGGCGCCCTGCTGATCGCCGTGTTCGCCAATGATCTGATGGTCCCCGACAACCTCTGGACCAAGCCCAGCGAGCTGCTCGGGCTCGCGTCCCCCTCGGTCTCGGGTGCGGCCGAGCCGCGCGTCGCCGCGGCCGGCTGCGCGGGGGCGTGGAGCATCGCGGCCCTCGACCCCAACGCCGACAGCGTCGCGCTCGCGTGTGACGGCGACGAGACCGTCGCGATCCTCGACGCCTCGCCGCTGAGCGCCGACGCAGCCCCGAGCCCCACCTGCGTGGCCGAGATCCCCTTCTCGGGCAAGAGCGTCCGCTACCTCGCGCCCGACGGCCTCGGCGGGGTCCTCGTCGGCGAGCACCCCTCGATCGTCAGCGCCAGCGAGGACGCGCGGGCCTGGTGGTTCGACGGCGACTGTCAGCTGCGCGGGTTCACGGTGCTCGAGGGCGAGAGCTCGTGGATCGTCCGCGCGCTGGCCCTGATCCCCGGCGCCGAGGGCCCGCGCTGGCTGCTCGCCCGGGCCGACGGTGACGCCCGCGGGGTCGTGATCCTGGCCGCGGAGGTCGGCGAAGGCACGATCAGCGAGTGCGGGCGCCTCGACGCCCTCGACGAGGCCGGCGCGTGGACGGCCGTCGGCGGCAGCGAGCCCCTGCGACCCCACGCGCTGGCCCTCGACAGCGAGGGGACGGGCCTCGCGGTCGGGGTCGGGCCCGGCAACTACGACGCCGCCGGCCCCGGCTACGGCAGCGTGTGGTGGACCGAGCTCGACTACGGCGACGAGCCCTGCGACGCCCTCGCCCTCGACCCCGTCGAGCTCGGCGCCTCGGCCCCGGCCGTGGATCCCACGCTCCCCCAGACCTGGCGCCGCGCCCCCGACGTGCTCGAGCTGATCGAGGTCTCAGGATGAAACAACGAAGGCGCGTTCACCTGCCCGTGGTCTCGGACCCCGAGCCAAGCCCCGAGCTGGACCCCCACGACGATCCCCTCGCGCTGCTGCGCGGCGGCCCCTTCGCCCGCGCCTTCGCCCTCTTCCTCGGCGTCCTCGGCGTCGTGTGGATGGTCGCCCACGAGGTCCACGCCGAGTCGCCGGGGCCCGAGGTCGAGCTCGTCGACAGGGTCCACACGGCCCTGCGCGCGACCCCGCCC
>NZ_PVNK01000111.1 GCF_002994615.1 Enhygromyxa salina
GCGGGGAGGGGATCGTCGAGCTCGCACATCGATCGGTTGTGGGCCCACGAGCAGCAGCTGTAGCCGACGCGGACTCGGACCCGCGCGACGGCGTCCCAGACCAGCGCGAAGCCGCGGAGCTCGGCGAGCTCGCGCGGCGCGTCGCGGAGCTCGCAGGTGCTCCGCTCGGGCTCAGCCAGGGCCATGGTTTGACTCGGGCCCGGGAGCCAGTCCTCGGCGCGGGCGAGCTCGGCCGTGCGCAGGTCGAGGCTGAGATGACGAAGGAGCCCGATCGGGCCCGGCTCGAAGCCCTCGGTCTGGGTCCGCCAGGCCAGGAGCGGGCCCATCGCAGACAGCAGGCGCAGGCTCGACGCGACCTCGACCCGCTCGCCCTCGAACTCGCCGACGCACGCGGGCAGGGCCTCGGCGAGGGGCTGGCTGACGCCCTCCGGCAGCCGCCGGGCCGAGATCAGGTCCTGCTCGCAGCTCAACCCGCGGCCGGCCTCACCGTAGAGGCTGGTCGGATCGACGGGCACGCGCTCGACTCGAAGGGCGAAGAGCTCGTCCGCGGTCCCGACGACGAGGCCGGGCTGGGCGGTGATCGGCTCGAGCTCGGCGCTGTCCCAGCGCAGCTCGTGGGTTCGCGGGCCCCGGTCACCGCGCTCGGTGATCAGCGCTCGGCACTCACGCGCGGCGAGCTCGCCCGCGGCGGCGGGGATCAGCGCGGGCTCGACGGGGGTCTCGATCGTGGCAGGCGGCAGGCAGCCGAGCACGCAGGCGAGGCCGGCGAGTGTCCGTGAGCGCGTCACCAGCTGCGATAGTCGCCCGGACAGCGTCGCGACGAAACTGTCCGATTGAACCGATCGGCGGCTCCGCGGACTGACCCCAGGTGCAGCCCGGACCCTCAGCGAGGCCGCTTGGTCGCGGCGATGCGCGCGGCTTCGAGCCGCTCGGCGAGCTGATCGCGGAGCTCGGCGGTCAGCTCGCGCGAGCTGCGGCCCTTGGGGTTGATCGCGGGCAGCAGCTCGAGCTCGAAGCGTGGCACCCGCGAGGGCATGTCGTACCACTTGTCGCCCTTCTTGAGCGTCGGCGGGTCACTGATCACGAACACGGGCACGATCGGCACGTCCGCACGGATCGCGGCCTCGGCCGCGCCCCGACGAAAGCGATGCATCCGCCAGGCCGGCGAGCGGGTGCCCTCGGGGAACACCAGGACCGAGCGGCCCGACCGAAGGCAGTCGACGAAGATGTCGAGCACGGCGGTGCTGCCGAAGCTCTGGTCACGCTGCTCGGGCCCCTTGAAGTCGCCGCTGGCCTCGAACAGCCGGCGCAGGGACGGGGCCTTGAACAGCGCCGACTTGACCAGCACCGCCACGCCCGGGAGCGCGGCCTTGATGAACAGCACGTCGAGCAGCGAGGGGTGGTTGGCCACGATCACCCACGGCGGCGGCGGCAGCTCGGCGCGCTCGAAGTCCGGCAGCGAGAAGTGCATGAGCCCGAGCGCGCTCATGAACTCGATCGAGAACCGGTAGCAGCGCATCATGAAGCGATCCAGCGCCTCGCGTTGCTCGGCCGGGGGGAGGTGCCGGATCCGGCGCCGCTTCAGCGGCAGCAAGATCCAGGCGATGACGGCGGCGCCGCCGTAAAAGACCAAAAACGCGAGTCCGGACAGCGGGATACGGAGGAATCGGGGCACGGCAGGGGAGGGGCGGTGGATCCAGGTCCGAGAGCGACCCGGCGCCGGATGATTTCACGCTGGAGTCCCGAGGCCAAGTCGGACCCCCGGTCCCCGCGCAGCCCCCTGGCGAAGCAGCTCCCCGAGTGAGACCCTTGACCCGCACGCCCTGGTTGAAACGAGCCGATGACATGACCCAAGCCCAAGCTTCGACGATCCTTGCCCGCCTCGGTCTCAGCGCCGGGCTGCTGTCCAGCGCGTTGCTGCTCGCCGCCGGCTGCGGCCGCCTCGTCGAGCTCGAGGACCGCGAGCCCTTCGGGACCGCCGGCTCGGGTCCCGACGGCGGCGACGACGAGGGCAACAACGACCTCGGTGAAGATCCGAACAGCGGCGGATCGATCAGCGAGAGCTGCTACGACGGCGAGCTGACCCCCGGCGAGCTGTGCCAGGTCCAGCCGCCCGACGATCTCGACGCGGGCATCGACCCCTGCGCCTTGTCGATCGCCGACTTCGACGACGACGGCCGCCCCGATCTCGCCGTGCCGAACTCGAATTTCTTGTACCCGGGCGCCCCCGACGTGGCCAACGTCTTGCGCGGCTACGGCAACGGCAAGTTCGCCCCGACCCAGGCCTACGACGCCGGCGCCGAGCTGCCCGTCGGCCTCGCCGTCGGCGACTTCGACGGTGACGGGCGCGTCGACATCGCGACCGCCAACTTCGAGGCCGAGGCCGCCTACATCCTGCGCAACCTCGGTGGATCTGGGGGCGGGTCCGGGGGCGGCGGGACCATGGGCTTCGCCGCGGCCAGCGGGGTCGGGGTCGAGTCGATCGCCAGCTCGATCGAGTCGGGCGACTTCAACGGCGACGGGCTCGACGATCTGATCGTCAACACGCCCTCGGGCGTCGCGCTGCTCCAAGGTGGGGCCAGCGGCGTCGACTGGATGTACACCCTCGACGTCGGGACCGGGCAGTCCGAGCACGCCAAGCTCGTCGACCTCGACAACGACGGCCGCCTCGACCTCGCGTCCGCGGTGTCCGACAGCCTCAACGGCGACCGCGTGGTCGTGTTCCACGGCGGCGGCGACGGGACCTTCCCCGAGCGCGTCGAGTACCCGCTCGGGGGCACGCCGGGCTGGATCGTCGCCGGCGATCTCAACATGGACGGCGACCTCGACCTCGCGGTCTCGGAGTCGAGCGTCAACAAGGTCGCGCTGCTGCTCGGCAACTCGCTCGGGGGCTTCTCGCCGCGGACCGAGATCGACGTCTGCGAGGGGCCGCAGTCCGTTGCGATCGGCGACATGAACAACGACGGGGCCAGCGACCTGGTGGTTGGGTGCTTGGACGCCGACCGGATCGAGCTGTGGCTGCAGGTCGAGGATGGGGCGTTCGAGCTGGTGCGCTGGTGGGGCACGGGGTCGCGGCCGGTGTCGCTGCAGCTCGGCGATCTGAACCTCGATGGGCAGCTCGACATCGCGTGGGCGAATCAGCTGTCGGATACGGTTGGGGTCGTGATCTCGCACATCTGATCGCGGGCGAGGGGCCGGCGAGGGCCGACGCGAGCCCGCCTTGGGAGCTCGCAGGCCGTCCCACACAACTGCAGCATCCATCGCCGCATCTTTGCGCGTCAGCAGCTTCGATCGGCTCAGGCTCGCGAGTTCGCCCGGATCACACGCGCCTCGCTCCCGGGTTGCGGCGAGCTTGGCCCCACGCGAGGCGCTGCGATCGCGCCACGCTCGCGAGCCTCGGCCCTGACCGAGGAGCTCGACGGCCGCAGCCCCCCGCCGCGCCCGGCCGCGAGTGATCCGCTCGCGGCCGTCACCGCCGGGCACCCGCGAGCGAGCGCCCGGTGGACCGGGGCTCGCCACGAGCTCGCCGAGGTCGAGCGCGCCTCGCTGTGGACACCCGGGGGTGGATACTGCAGTTGCGTGTGTCGACGCTCGAACATCGCCGCGAGCGAGCGCGAGTCGAGGGATCTCGAATGCCGACAGTCCGGGAACTCTCCGCGACTCCAATGCACGCGATCCGGGCATGCCTCGGGGCATGGCGCGCTCGAGTGTGTCGATGTTGGGGCATGCTCGCGAGCGCCGCGCCGCCGTGGGTCGCTCGATCTGAGCTGACAGCCGTGCGCGAAGCACGGGCAGGATCCGAGACCCGCGGTCCCTGGTGGTCTGTCCGGAGCGAGCGTCGACCACCCCAGGGCTCGATTCAGGCATGCTGGACCCAAGAAATTCATGGTCTGGAGTACCTGGGAGTGTCGAGCTGGCTCGAATTGTGCGATTTCGCCCTGCCGCGACACGCGCATTGCTGCGCGATCCGCGGATGATCGAGAGGCAGGCCGCGCCGAGGCCGCAGGTTCCGCGAGCACAGGCGCGGGTTCGCACCTCATCGCCATTCATCACAGTGACACTTGAACAATTCCGCTATGAGGAATCAAAAGCGGCCCAAATTGGGACACGAAATCATCACGGATTTTTTTCGACTCACGCGACCAAATCGCAGTTGTCGATCCGAGCGCGGCGACTAGCTTGTCGATCGATGAATTTCTACACCGTCGACAGAAGCCGAGTCCCCAACGCATCGCTCAAGGTCATCGCCCGCCTCGGCAAGACCCTGCTGCGCGACAAGCCGACGCTCACGACCCCGACGATCGACAAGGCCGCGGCCAAGCTCGGCGCTTGCGTGAGCGAGGTCGACACCGCCGTGACCGCGCGGATCCGCGACGACAACCCCGAGATCATTGCGAGCGAGGTCGAGTTCGATCGCGGGACCGACGTGTGGTGGGTGTGGTTTCGCAAGCTGCTCGAGGGCTGGGCCGAGGCCGGCGCCCACCCGGGCCTCGCCGCGATGCCCGAGGAGCTCCAGGTCGAGGCTGGCCTGCCCGAGATCCGAGCCCGGGCGCAGCGGGCTCGCAAGCTCCACGAGCGGCTGTTCGGCGCGAGCGGGACTCAGTTCGTGCGCAGCTCCTTCGTCGATCAGGCCGAGTCGATGTCCGCGCGCTTGCGGCTGATCAAAGAGGACGAGCTCGAGCCCGAGATCGAGGCGGTCGTCGGCCCCGAGATGCTCGCGCTGCTGACCGGCTGCCAGGTCCACTACGAGAACATGGTCAGCGCTCGCATGAGCCGCGAGCAGGGCTCCCGCGACAACTTCCGGACCCTGCGCAACAAGCTGCGCTGGCACGTCGATCGCTACAAGAACGCGGTCGAGACCCTGCTCGACGACGACGAGCCCGAGACCTTCGAGATCGTCGACGAGGCCCTGCGCGCGCTGACCTTGCTGCGCGAGCGGATGTCCCGGGTCGGGCCCGACTCCGACGACGAGTTGCTCGGCGAGGGCCTCGTCGAGCTCGACGAGGCGAGCGAGGCCGACGAGGCCGACGAGGCCGACGAGGCCGACGAGGCCGACGAGGCCGCCGAGGCCGCGCCGATCGAGGGTGAGGACGAGGCCTGAGCTGTCGGGTCGCCTGGGCTCGTGACAGCTGCCACGAGTCCAGGGATCGAAGGGCCCTCGCCGGGGGACGAGCCCCTCGGCGCAGCCAATGTTCGCACCCTTTTAACAGCGTACTTCGGCTGCGACGGACCCAAGCTGGCGCAGCTGCAGGCTGATAGGTTTCGGTGAGGCTGGCTGGGCCTGACTTTTCGCTACACCACGAGGAAGCGTCATGAGCGACGACAAACGCAGAATACGGCCTGGGCTGACCTCGGGGTCCTCCCTGCCGATCGAGGGTCCGCAGCCGCGGCAGCCCTTCAACGCGGGGGCGTTCCCGGGTCGGGACGCGCCGGGTGCGGGGCAGAAGGATGATCCGAACCCCTACGCGCAGGTGTATCGCTCGCCCTTTGGTGGCGCGGGCGATCAGGCTGCGGATCCGCTGTCGACCTTCGCGCCGACGATCTCGCTGCCCACCGGTGGCGGCGCGTTGCGGAGCATCGGCGAGAAGTTCTCGCCGAACCCCTTTACGGGGACCGGCTCAACCTCGGTGCCCGTCGCCACGTCTCCGGGCCGCGGCGGGCTTGGGCCCAGCCTCGCGCTCAGCTACGGCTCGGCGCAGGGCGACGGGCCCTGGGGGCTCGGGTGGATGCTGGGCGTGCCCGCGATCTGGGCGGCCTGCCGGGCTCGACATTAGCCCTGAGAATCGAGGACTGACATGCGAAAAGTAGAACTTGGGCGGCCGGGAATCACTTGTCAGATTACTGCGTATTACCTTGAAAACCCGCCGGCTGACGGGGTCATGGGCCCTCACTCTTGGCTGGCGATCGCTACCGCACACATGTACGATCCCGAACCGGACACCGGAGGCATGCTCAACGCAGAGACTGCTATTCTGGCCTGTGCGGTGTTGAGGGTGTTCGAGGGCAGGGGCACAGCCGCGACCCAAGAACAGGCCATGCAAACCGCGATGTCCGCACTCTTCTCCCGGCTGCGGGCATCAGGGCTATGCGAGTGAGGATCCGGACGGGGAGTCATTGTCGTCGGCCGGCCCGGCCGAGCCCGAGTTGGCCCTCCGCGCACGTTTGAGTCACAACCTCGCGCCAGATTTCGACCACCGAAGCCAAAAAATCCAAGCGATCCACCGCTCGACTCGTAGCTCAACCCCGCCAAACCAATACACGACGGCGGGATGACTCGCGCGACCCCGCCGTCACTCAATTGTCCGCCCGCTACGGAGCCTGCCCGGCCACGCTGACACCCGCGAAGCGCCGCAGCCAGTACGTGCCCGCAGGAAACACCGCCGGCTTCCCGGCCAGCAGCAACGCCCTCGCCGCCGCATACTGTCGCTCCCACTCACGGTCTCGCGCGATCTCCACCCGCACCCGCCCTTTGCTCGAGGCCGCATGCTTGGGCGCGACCGTGAACCGCTCCTCGACGCTCTTGGCCACACAGCTCCAGCGCTGCCGGGCAAGCTTGCGCAGTCCCATGAACCGCCGTCCTCGCCGACGCATGCTTCGGTGGATCTCGAGCTCGCGCTCGCGGACCGCTTCCATCAACTTGGCATAGAGCGCGTCGTCGTCGAGCTCTGGAAAGATCGGCGGCCGGACCAAGGTCAGCGACACTTCCTCGGGCATGTCGCCGGCCGCGTCAAAGAACCAATCAGGCCGCCTGAAGGTCCGGGTCTCGCCGAAGCGCCAGCCGATCGTGGTGAACCCCGGCCACAGCCGCGACCACTTGACGAGCCCCGCCTTGACGGGGTTGGTGAGCGTGTAGACGAGATCCATCAGCGACTCGTCGTCACTCGATCGACCGGTATCGCAGGGATCGTCGCCGCTCCACACGCTGTCGAATCGGCCCAATCGGGCGTTGCGGGCACGGGCCACCACACTGTGGAGTTGTTGCTTGAACGGGACCAGGTTGGCATCGGGGTCGGTCACGTCCGTGTGGTGGTGGTCGGACATCCACAGGCTCGCGTGGACTTGAATGCCATAGCGTTCAGCGTTGTGAGCGAGGCAATAGCCGATGAAGTTGGCGAGCTCCGCTGGATGAGCGCCCGGCGCGAACAGCATCATTCGGCCTATGCAGCGGCGGTTGATCTTGTAGCGACGGCCGGCGTAGATCGGCCGCGCGCGGACACGTTCGTAGCCACGCGCGGCGCCTCGGGCGCGGTTGGTCTCCCGACGGTCGGCGCTGGCTTGCTTGTGCGCGGACGTGGCCACGCAGAGGTCATCGGCCCGCGGACGGCCTTGTTGCAGAGTTTCTGATCATTTCTGCGCGGGCTGGCCCGTCTTGGAGGAGCCTCTGATCCAACGACCGAATCGGTGACTCGGAGTCCGGACCTCTTGACGGGATCAAGACTCCGGTAATCGTCGTTCGGATCGAGACGTATGGTCGCGAGACTCCATCCATCGATGCTATGTGGGCAGCCGATGTCTTGTTGACGGCGGCGAGTGGGAACATCGTTGGTGCCGGGGTACTGCTACGCGAGAGTTAGTGGAGAAGACCGGGCGGGGAGTCCTTTCAGCAACGTGGTCCGGCTCGGGGCCTGAGTTGCTCCGCGAGCACAGGCGATTCGGGAGGATCCGGACGGGGAGTCATTGTCGACGGCCGGCCCGGCCGAGCCCGAGTTGGCCCTCCGTGCACGTTTGAGTCACAAGCTCGCGCCAAATTTCGACCACCGAAGCCCAGGCGATCCACCGCTCGACCCGTGGCTCAACCCCGCCGAACCAATATACGACGGCGGGATGACTCGCGCGATCCCGCCGTCACTCAAATCCAAAGACCGAATCGGCCACTCGGAGTCGGGACCTCTTTCGGACCTTGAAGGACCGTGTAGATGAGTTGGTCCGCGTCGCAGAAGATGACGCGCAAGGGCTGCTAGGCACAAGACGGCCCTCCGTCCAGCTTTGGCCGATACCTCGAAACCGTGGTGGAGGCATTCGACGACACTTGGCCTGACGCTGACCTCTGGGAGTAGGTGACAGGCGTTCCCGCGAGGGAGGAGCCGGACGGGGAGTCGTTCTCGTCGGCCGGCCCGGCCGCGCTCAGCTGGCGAGCACCGGCAGCCGCCGGGGCGTCGGCGCCAGCTCGGGCCGCTCGTCACCGCAGACCTGAGTCTCCAACCCAAGCTCCTCGAGCATGCGCAGATCATCCTCGACCCCGCGATTCGGCGTGGTCAAGAAGTCGCCGACCATCATCCCGCTCGCCCCGGCCGAGAACATCATCGGCAGCAGCTGGCCAAGGTGCATGCGCCCGGCGGCGATGAAGATGTTCTGCCTCGGCAGCGCGAGCCGGAAGCAGGCGATCACGCGCAGGATCTCCATCGGCTCGAGGGGCTCGGCCCGCTCGAGCGCGGTGCCCTCGATCGAGACCAAGAAGTTGAGCGGGACCTCGTCGACGTCGAGCTCGCGCAGGGTCATGGCCAGCTCGGCGCGGTGCTCGGCGGCCTCGCCCATGCCAAAGATCCCGCCGCAGCAGGTCCGCAGCCCGAGCCGCTTGGCCGAGCGGATCGTCTCGATCCGCTCGTCGTAGCTGTGGCTGGTGACGATCTCCGAGAAGAAGCTGCGCCCGGTCTCGAGGTTGTGGTTGAGCTCGGTCAGACCGGCGTCCTTGAGCCGGCGCAGGCCAGGCTCGTCGACGAAGCCGAGGCTCGCGTGGGCCTCGGTGTGGCCGGCGTCGCGGACGGCGCGGACGGCCTCGACCATGTGGTCGAGGGTCTTGTCGCCGTCGTCCATGCCGCGGGTCGCGGTGACCAGGCCGAGCGCGGTGGCCCGCTGCGACAGGGCCTTCTCACTGGCCG
The DNA here is from genome assembly GCF_002994615.1 of Enhygromyxa salina. GTDB lineage: Bacteria > Myxococcota_A > Polyangia > Nannocystales > Nannocystaceae > Plesiocystis > Plesiocystis salina_A. Next base: position 8,880 of record NZ_PVNK01000111.1, read on the forward strand.
CGACCATCTCGTCGCTGGTCAAGAATTTTTGCGGCGAGATGTGGGTCTCGAAGTGCTTGGACTGGGAACAGAACCCGCAGTCCTCGGTGCAGCCGCCCTGCTTGGCGTTGACGATCGAGCACAGGTGGACCTTGTCGCCGAAGCGAGAGCGGCGGACGCGGTCGGCGGCGGCCATCAGGTCCCAGATCGAACTGTCGCCGCCGAGCCAAGCGGCCAGCGTGGCCTCGTCGAGCGCGGCTTCGTTGCCAGCCAGGATCTGATCGGCGACGGCGGCGGGGCTGGGTGGCTGGGTCATCGGGCGATGTATAGCAAGGCCGAGGTCCCGGGTTACAGGCGCAAAGCCACCTTCACACTGGCAGCCTGCTCGCAGCTCGTGGGGCAAGGCTGTCGCGGGCCCACTCCAAGTTCTGGCGACGGAGCCCTCGACGAGGAGGCCAAGCGAGGTGGCGTGAGGCATTGCACCACGGGCGGCTAGGACGCCCAGTCGGCCGATGTTAGGGTCCCGGCGCGATCGGCCGCTCGACGGGGCGGCGGCGAGCGAGACTGCCATGGATCTGCCCGACAAGGACGCCCCGCTGCCCGAGACCCTGAGTTCGGCCGGCAAGGACGAGACCCTTCACGCGTTTCGCGAGATGCTCCGCATCCGCCGCTTCGAAGAGACGGCGGCCCGCGGCTACACCCGCGGCAAGATCAGCGGCTTCTTGCACCTCTACATCGGCCAAGAGGCGATCGCGATCGGCACCAACCTGGCCATGCGCGAGGGCGACCGCATCGTCTCGACCTACCGCGACCACGGCTTCGCGCTGGCCCAGGGCTGCGACGCCAACGCGTGCATGGCCGAGCTCTACGGCAAGAAGACGGGGCTCGTCGGCGGGATCGGCGGATCGATGCACTTCTTCGACCGCGAGCGGGGGATGTGGGGCGGCTACGCGATCGTCGGCAACCATGTCCCGGTCGCGACCGGGCACGCCTTCGCCTCGAAGTACACGGGCGACGGGCAGGTCACGCTGTGCTTCCTCGGCGACGGCGCGGTCGGCATCGGCCCGACCCACGAGGGCATGACCCTCGCCGGCCTCTGGGACCTCCCGATCGTGTTCGTGGTCGAGAACAACCGCTACTCGATGGGCACGCCGCTCGAGCGCACGCTGCCGGTCGAGGACATCACGACCCGCGCGCCCAGCTACGGCCTCGCCGGCGACCGCTTCACGGTCACCGACCCCTTCCAGGTCCGCGACCGCCTCGGCGAGGCGATCCGCCGGGCCCGGGACGAGTCGCAGCCGACCCTGGTCGAGATCCTGACCTACCGCTTTCGCGGGCACAGCATGTCGGACCCGGCCAAGTACCGGGGCAAGGGCGAGCTCGAGGCCTTCCGCGCGGGCGACCCGCTCGAGCAGGTCCGCCGGGCCGTGCAGGAGATCCACGGCCTCAGCGAGGACGAGGTCGACGCGATCGACGACGAGATCATCGCCGAGATGGACGCCGCCGCCGAGTTCGCCGACAGCTCGCCGCAACCCGAGCCCGAGCACCGCTTCGCAAACATCATGATCGACTCCGAGACCCGGGGAGACGCCTGACATGCCGACGCTACAGATCCGTGAGGCGATCCGCGACGCGATGCGCGAAGAGATGGCGCGAGACGAGCGCGTGTTCTTGATGGGCGAGGAGGTCGGCCACTACCAGGGCGCCTACAAGTGCTCGCAGGGGCTGATCGAGGAATTCGGCGAGAAGCGAGTCGTCGACACGCCGATCACCGAGACGGGCTTTTCGGGCGTCGGCATCGGCGCGGCGATGGTCGGGCTCCGGCCGATCATCGAGTTCATGACCTTCAACTTCTCGGCCGTCGCCTTCGACCAGATCATCAACAACGCGGCCAAGATCCACCACATGACCGGTGGCCAGTTCTCGGTCCCGATCGTGTTTCGGGGCCCCAACGCGGCCGCGCACATGCTCGGCTCGACCCACAGCCAGGCCTTCGACGCGTTCTATGCCCACATCCCGGGCCTCAAGGTCGTGTCCGTGGCGACCCCCTACGACGCCAAGGGCCTGCTCAAGTCGGCGATCCGTGACCCCAACCCGGTGATCTTCTTCGAGTCCGAGCTGATGTACGGCGTCCGCGGCGAGGTGCCCGAGGACGAGTACCTGATCCCGATCGGCAAGGCCGACATCAAGCGCCCGGGCGACGACGTCACGCTGATCTGCTGGGGCCAGTCGGTCCCGACGGCGCAAAAGGCCGCCGAGCTGGCCCAGGCCGAGAGCGGGCTGTCGGCCGAGGTCATCGACCTGCGCACGCTGCGGCCGCTCGACACCGAGGCCGTGATCGCCAGCGTGAAGAAGACCAACCGGGCCGTGATCGCCTATCACGGCTGGCCCTACGGCGGCGTCGGCGGCGAGCTCGTCGACCTCATCCAGCGCGAGGCCTTTGACCATCTCGACGCCCCGGTCGCGCGGGTCTGCTACGACGACGTGCCCTTCGCCTACGCCGAGAACCTCGAGCACCTCAGCATCCCCCAGCCCGAGGACATCCACGCGGCCCTGCGAGAGGTCGCCTACCTCGATTGAGACCCTGCCATGGCTACCGTAGTCGAACTCCCCCGTCTCAGCGACACCATGGAAGAGGGCGTCGTCGCCAAGTGGCGCGTCGCCCTCGGCGACAAGATCAAGCGCGGCCAGGTCATCGCCGAGATCGAGACCGACAAGGCCACGATGGAGTTCGAGTCCTTCGACTCGGGCTACGTGCTCGCGCTCGTCGCCGAAGAGGGCGAGCCGCTGCCGATCGGGGCCGCGATCGCGGTGCTCGGCAAGCAGGGCGAGGATCCCAAGGGCGCGCTCGAGTCCTTCGGCGGGAGCGGGAGCGCGAGCGCGGCCGAGGTCGCCGAGCAGGCCGCGGCCGAAGCCAAGGCTGACGCCGAGGCCCAGGCCGAAGCTGCTGCGCCCGAGCCCGAGCCCGAGCCCGCGCCTGCGCCCGAGGCCGCCCCCCGCGTCGCCCAGCCGGCCAAGGCGGTGACGATCGACCCCGCGGACCAGCGCATCCCCGCCTCACCGATCGCGCGCAGGCTCGCGCGCGAGCACGGGCTCGACCTCGCGTCGATCCCGGGCAGCGGGCCGCACGGGCGGGTCATCAAGGCCGATGTCGAGCGCGCCGCGGCCGAGGGCACCGCTCCAGCCAGGCCCGCGGCCGTCGCCGGCGAGCTCAGCGCCGACACCGACGCGTGGGGCCGACCCTACGTCTCGCGGCCCGACGAGCGCGTCCGCCTCAGCCAGATGCGCAAGGCGATCGCCCGGCGCATGACCGAGGCGAAGCAAGAGGTCCCGCACTACTACCTGACGCTCGACGTCGACATGGAGCGCGCGGTGGTCTTTCGGTCCGAGTACAACCTCGCGATCGACGGGACGAAGATCTCGTTCAACGACCTGATCGTCAAAGCCGTCGCGCGCGCGTTGCGCGACCTCCCGGCGGTCAACTCGAGCTTCGCCGGCAATGAATTCATCCGCCGGGGCGACGTGCACGTCGGGGTGGCCGTGGCCGTGGACGACGGGCTGCTCGTCCCGGTCCTGCGCTACGCCGACCAAAAGAGCCTCGAGGTGATCTCCAGGGAGACGCGCGACTTTGGCAAGCGCGCCCGGACCAAGCAGCTGCGCCCCGAGGAGATGAGCGGCGGGACCTTCACCGTCAGCAACCTCGGGATGTTCGGGATCGAGGAGTTCGCCGCGGTCATCAACCCCGGTGAGCCGGGCATCCTGGCGGTCGGGGCGATCGAGCCGCGGGCGGTCGTCGTCGACGGCGAGGTGGTCGTGCGCAGGCGGATGAAGATGACGATCTCCGCCGATCACCGGGTCACCGACGGGGCCGTGGCGGCGCAGTGGCTCAACGTGGTTCAGGCTTACCTCGAGAACCCGATCAGGCTGCTCACCGACCCCGTGTCGGCCCCGGCCTGATCGAAGGGTCACTCGGGCTTCGACTCGCTCGCTCCGCGTAGTTTGGCGCGGGCGGTCGGCGCGCTGGGCGCAATCGTTGGCCTCGAGCGCAGGGGTTTCGACAGGCCCGACGAGGCTGCACGCGGTGGCTTCACCGTACGCACCAGCCCCGCACCCGGGCGGGGAGCCGACCCACGCCGCTTCGACGATCAAAAAACGTTGCAGCTCGCAACACTGCTGCGCGTGGCCGAATCCCACATACGCGCCGCCGCCAACCCATGCTAAGACTCTCGGTGTAGAGAGGGATGTGATGACCCGGACTCGATCGATGCCCTGCGCCCCGCTGAAGTTCCCCCTGGCGATCGGCCTCAGCGCCGCCCTCGCGCTCCCCGCTGCGCTGACGTCCAGCGAGGCCAAGGCCGAGGGGCCCGCTGACGGCTCGACCGACGCACCGATCATCGTCGTCACACCGCCCCCCGCGGCACCCCAGCCTCCGCCGCCGCCCGCCTACCAACCGGCGATCCCCGGGTCCTCGGCGCCCTCGCCGATGATCGTGGATCCCCGGGTCGCCGCGCTCAAGCACCAGCGCAACTCGGGGCTCGGCATGACGATCTCCGGGTACACGCTGTTCGGGACCAGCTACCTGATCTCGGCCCTCATCGGCACGATCTCGCTCGACCTCGCCTCCGACGTCGGGGGCACCGGGACCTACGGGCAACGCATGTTGATCCCGGTCGCCGGGCCCTTCATGGCCATCCCTCGTGCAGACAGCGCGACCGGCGGCCTGTTCACGGGCTTCCTCGGGGTCATCCAGGCCGGCGGCTTCGTGCTCGGGACCGCGGGCGCGATCAAGTTCGGCCGCGCGAATCGCCAGCTGCGCCTGTCGGCCGACGCGGGCGGACTCCAGCTTCAGTTCTGATCCCGCGGCGAGGTTGATCAGTCGTCCTTGGCGGCTGCGGCTGCGGCTTCGTTTTCGTCATAGTGGACGCGAGACAGACGCAGCTCCGACTGGAACACGCTCGGCTTGTAGATTGAGGTGCCGAGCAGCATCCGTACGCAGTCCTGAAGACCCTCGGTGATCGCAGGGTGCGGGTGGTAGAGCTCCGCGAGCTCGCGGGCCGAGCGGCCGTGCTGGATCATCAAGGACACGGCCTCGAGCGTGGTCGAGGCGTGGGTTCCGAGCGCGCGCATGCCGAGGATCTTCATCTCCTCGTCGTCGCTGATCAGCAGCTTGACGAAGCCCTCGGTGTTGCGCATCGCGATCGCCCGGTTGACGAGGCTGTAGTCGTAGACGCCGACGCGGTAGGGGATGCGCCGCTGCTGGGCGGTCTGCTCGTTGAGGCCGATCGCGGCGACCTCGGGGGCCAAGAACATGATCGTGGCCAGGTTGTCGTAGCTCAGCTTGCTGTCGTGGAGGCCGCAGATCCGCTCGGCCGCGTGGCGGCCCTCGATCTCGCCGACGTTGACCAGCGCGATGTCGAGGGTCACGTCGCCGACGGCGTAGATGTGCGGGACGTTGGTCCGGGTGTCGTGGTCGATGATGTGACCGCGCTCGGCCTGCTCGACGCCGGCCTTGTCGAGGTCGAGGGACTCGGTGTTGGGCACGCGGCCGACCGAGATCAGCGCCTTCTCGACCTGGATCGTCTCGCGCCCGCCGGTCGCGTGCTCGATCGTGTACTCGACGACGCCGCCGTGGCTGTCGTCGATGTGCTCCATCGAGATCAGGTTGGCCTGGTGATGGATCGTGACCCCGGCGGCCTCGAGGTTGGTCGCGCACAGGTTGGCGATGTCGGCGTCTTCGAAGGGCAGGATCCGCGGGGCGCGGTCGATCAGGTAGACCTTGGTGCGCCCGAAATTGGCGAAGATCGTGGCGAACTCGCAGCCGACCACGCCCGCGCCGAGGATGACCAGCGAGCGGGGGAAGGCCTCGAGGGTGCCGATGTGATCGGAGGTGATGATCGAGTCGCCGTCGATCGCGATGTGGGGCAGCTCGCGGGGGCGTGAGCCGGTTGCGATGATGAAGTTCTCGGCGCTGATCCGCCGGCTCTCGCCCGCGCCCGTGCCCTCGACGTGGATCGTGTGCGGATCGAGGAAGCGCGCGGCGCCGCGATAGTGGCGGATGCTGCCCGGGCAGCCGGGCCGGGGCTCGGCGAGGGCCTCGAGCTGGCGGGCGATCTGGCGGGTCTTCTCGCTGCAGGCCTGATCGACGACGGCGCTGACGCGATCGAAGTCGACCTCGACGTTGTCGGCCCGGTAGCCGCGGTTGAGGCGGCGGGCGTTGCGGTAGTCGCGAGACAGCTCCCAGAAGGTCTTGCTCGACAGCGCGCCGTTGAACACGCCAGCGCCGCCGAGCGGGCCCTTCTCGACCAGGGCGACGCGCTTGCCAAAGTCCCAGCAGCGCATCGCCGCCGCGAACCCGGCGGGACCGCCCCCGATCACGCAGACTTCGAAGTCAGGCACGGCGGGAGCCTATCACGTGTACATTCGGGCGCGTGCCGACCCTGCTCGCCTACGCGGCCCCGCGCGAGGGCGCGGTGCTCGACCGCGAGCTCGGGGATCTCGACGCCCTCGAGCTGGGCGTCGGCAAGGTCGCCGCGGCGATGAAGCTCAGCGCCGCGCTCGCGCGAGACCGGCCGGACGCGCTCGTGCTCTTCGGCGTGTGCGGGGCTTACCCGGCGCGGCACCTGCGGCGCGGGCTCAGGGCGCTCGGTGTGCTCGATCTGTGCGTGGTTGCGAGCGAGGTCATGGCCGACGAGGGGGTCGCGACGCCCGAGGGCTTCTTGGATCTCGCCGGGCTCGGGCTCGGCGAGCGCGGTCCGATTCACGCGGACCGCGAGCTGAGCGAGCGGATCGCGGCGGCGCTCGGCTGCCCGCAAGCGCCCGGCGCGACCGTCAGCACGGGCGCGGGGACCGACGCGCTGTCCGAAGCCTACGCCGCGCGGAGCGGCGCGGTCGTCGAGACCATGGAGGGGGGGGCGGTCGCGACGGTGTGTCGGCGCTTCGGCGTGCCCTTCGCTCAGCTGCGGGTCGTCAGCAATCGGACCGGGGACCGCAGCGAGGGCGGCTGGGATCTCGACGGGGCCCTCGTGGAGTTGCGCCAGGCCCTCGCCCGCTTGCGATCCGAGGGTGTTATCTAGGGGCGCATGTCCGAGGTACTCGACGTCGGCTTCTCGAGCTGTCCCAACGACACCTTCATGTTTCACGGGCTGATGTCCGGCGACGTCGAGGTCCCGGGGCTGAGCTTTCGCCCGGCGATCGCCGACATCGAGGCGCTCAACCTCCGCGCGCTCGGGCGCGCCGCGGGCCAACCCTTGCCCGTGACCAAGCTGTCGGCCAGCGCGCTCGGGCACCTGTGTGATCGCTACGCGGTCCTCGGCGCGGGCGCGGCCTTGGGGCGTGGGTGTGGGCCGCTGGTCGTCCGCCGTGACGCGGACCGCGAGCTCGACGGGCTCGGTGCGCTGCGTGGACGCGCGGTTGCGATCCCGGGCGAGTACACGACGGCGCACCTGCTCCTGCGGACCTTCTTCTCGGAGGCCGCGCCCGGCGAGGCCCTCGACCTCAGGGTCATGCGCTTCGAGCAGATCATGCCCGCGGTCGCGGCCGGGCAGGTCGACGCCGGGCTGATCATTCACGAGAGCCGCTTCACCTACGCCGAGCACGGGCTCGTCGAGCTCGCGGATCTCGGGGTCTCGTGGGAGCGCGCGACCGGGCTGCCGATCCCCCTGGGCATGATCTGCGCCCAGCGGAGCCTCGCGCCCGCGATCGTCGACGCGGTCGAGGATGGGCTGCGGCGCTCGGTCGAGCTGGCCTTCGCCGCGCCCGAGCGCTCGCGGGCGTGGATCCGCGAGCACGCCCAGGAGCTCGACGACGAGGTCTGTCGGCGCCACATCGAGCTCTACGTCAACCGCTTCTCGGTCGAGCTCGGCGACGAGGGTCGGGCGGCGATCGACGAGCTGCTCCGGCGCGGACGCGCGAGCGGCTTTCTGCCCGAGGCTCGCACCTGCTGGCGCTGAGGGTCTAAGATTTGGCCGATGCCTGACCCATCGGCCGAGATCCGCGAGCGGGCCTGTGACTGGTTGATCCTCGGTCCGATCGTCGGGTTCACCACCGACGCCGAGGTCCGCGTGCTCGCGCAGCCCTTCGAAAAGCACCAGGGCATGCTCGAGCTGCGCATCGCCGAGGCCGTCGAGGGCGTCCGCTTCGACCACGCGCGCCAGGGCTACGGGCCGGTCGAGACCCTCGGGCCCGTGCGCCGGTTTCCGGTCAGCGAGTACGGGGCCTACGCCACGGCGGTGTTCGTGGTCCCGGGCCTCGATCCCGACACGCGCTACTTCTACGAGGTCGTGCCCGAGGACGCGCCGCTCGACGTCGCCGGGGGCTTCGCCTCGCGTCAGCCCTTCTCGCTGCGGACGCTGCCGCGCTCGCCCGAGGCCTTCAAGTTCAGCTTTCACTCGTGCAACGGGCTGCACAAGCCGCCCCGCGGCGGCCGGCCGACGGACATGTGGAAGCGGCTGCTGTCGGAGGCCGTCGAGGATCCGGAGCTGCACTTCGCGCTGCTCGGCGGCGACCAGATCTACGCCGACGTGATCCGCGAGGAGTGGCTGCGCGAGTGGGGGCCGGACTTCGACCCCAGCGATCCAGGCCGCGACCAGGACCTCGACGCCGTCGACCTCGCCCGCGGCATGGCCTTCCTGGAGGCGCTCCCGGACCGCTACGAGCGGATCTACCGGGCGTTTTGGCGGCGCCCGGAGCTGCGCACCTTCATGGGGCACGTGCCGTGTCTGATGACCTGGGACGACCACGACATCTACGACGGCTGGGGCTCCTGCGGCGACGAGGACAAGCCGGCTCAGCGCAAGTTCTTCGAGGCCGCGGCCGGGGCCTTCGACGCGTTTCAGTTCGCGCTCGCGCCGAAGGAGCCGCTGTCCGAGGCGGCCAGGTGCGAGCGTGAGGGCCACCGGGCGTTCTCGTTCATGGTCGGCGAGGTCGCGTTCGTGGTCCTCGATCTCCGCAGCCAGCGAAACATCAACTCGCGCACGCCCTCGGCGGTGCTCGGCGAGCGGCAGTGGGCGTGGTTCGCGGCCGAGCTCGCCGAGCTCGAGCGCCGCAAGCCCCGCCAGGTCGTCGTGGTCAGCGCGGTCCCGGTCTCGCACATCTCAGGCGCGGTCGAGTACCTGGTCCCGAACTCGACCGAGCTCCACGACGACATCGTCGATCACTGGTCGAGCCGGTCCAACCGCAACGATCAGGCCCGGCTGCTCGGCAAGCTGTTTCGCCTCCGCCAGGCGACCGGCGCCAATGTGCTGCTGCTCAGCGGCGACGTCCACGTTGGGACGGTCGGTGAGATCCTGTGCGACGACCCGCGCTTCTTACTCGACGGCGAGAGCGCGGCGCGGATCCACCAGGGCGTGTCCTCGGCGATCGCCCACGAGGCGCCGAGCGGCCTCACGGCCCACTTCGTCCGCTACCTCGTTCGGGGCGAGCACGTGCTGCGCAATTCCTTCTCGGGCCGGGTCGACGAGGTCGTGACCGCGCGCAACTTCTCGATCGTCTCGGTCCAGGCCAACGGGGCGTTCCGCTTCAACCTGTTCCGGGAGGGCGCCGAGGTCCCGGACCAGTACTACTTCAGCACGCAGGGCGGCGGGGGCTGGTCGCAGCGCACGAGTCCGGCTCAGGACTTGTTCGGCGGCAGCGGGCGCCCGTCTTGATCGAGGGTCTTCCAGTAGCGCGGCCACTCGGGGATCTCGACCATCGTCGGGAGGACCTCGTCCCAGTTGTGGGGGTAGGTCCGCTTGAGGAATTCGACGACCGCGCGCGGCGACGGAGCCTCGACGAAGTGGGCCTCCATCGGCGGGAACTCGTAGCGATATTTCTTGAGCTCCATCAGGTGTTTTCCTGATCCCAAAGGACCTCGTCGTAGCCGAAGCGGGCCGCGGTCGCGCGCGCGATCACGAACAGCCAGTCGCTGAGGCGGTTGAGGTAGCGACGCGCCTCACCCCGGATCGGCTCGTCGTGGGCGAGGCCGACGAGCATGCGCTCGGCCCGGCGGCACACGGTCCGCGCGAGGTGGGCGGCGGTCCCGGTCGGTCCGCCGCCGGGGAGGATGAAGCTGCGCAGGGGCTCGAGCAGCTCGTTGTAGCGGTCGATCGACTGCTCGAGAGCCTCGATGTGGTGGGCCTCGACCTTCAGGCGCGCGCCACCGTCGGCGGCGGCGGGGGTTGCGAGCTCGGAGCCGAGGTTGAACAGCTCTTGTTGGATCCGCGCGAGTTCGGCGTCGAGCGCGGCGCGAAAAGGCTCATGGTTGGCGGCCTCGGGGTCGCGTCCGAGCTCGAGTCGGACGAGCCCGATGACGGCGTTGAGCTCGTCGACCTCGCCGTAGGCGTGGACTCGCGCCGAGCTCTTGGACACCGTGTCGCCGCTGGCGAGCATGGTTTGTCCCTCGTCACCGAAGCGCGTGTAGACCTTGGAGATGTAGACCACTGCGGCGGGAGGATAGGCACTCAGCCGCCCCTTGCGAAGGGGTCCGCGAGATCCGGTGACTCGGGTCGATCTCGCGCTGCTCGTCGCTGAAGGGATCGTGGCGCTTCGGCGCGGGGCGCTCAGGTGGCGGATCCACCATGATCTCCTGGAAGGGGTCCGTGCCCGGCGCGGTGAAGCCGCGCGGCTTCGATCCGCTGGCCGAGGAGGGAGATCGGCTGAGGAGACCTGAGTCGAGCGCGCAGCGCTTGATTCAGGGCTAAAGACGCGGCCTGCCAGGGATCGTGCTCGAGAAGATTTCATTCGGGGCAGGGGCATGGGGCATCCTCGCTTGACATGGGTCTGCTCGATCCCCAACCGCCGCCCTACGACCCGCTGGAATGGGAACGCCAGCCCTTCGGCGAGCGGGCTCGGCAGGCCTGCCAGGCCTGGGCGATCCAAGGCTACGGGACCCCGATCGCGGTCTACTCGGTCTACGCGATCAAGGTCGCGTTCTACGTCGGGATGTGGGCGCTGTTTTGCTCGTTCACGCCGGGGCTTGGGGATCTGCGCACGATCTCGACCTGGTGGCTCGATCCGATCGCGTTTCAGAAGGCGATCGTCTGGAGCCTGCTGTTTGAGATGCTCGGCCTCGGCTGCGGCAGCGGGCCGCTGACCGCCCGCTACATGCCGCCGGTCGGGGGCTTCTTGTACTTCCTGCGCCCGGGCACGACCAAGCTGCCGATGTTCGAGGGCGCGCCGCTGATCGGCGGCACCCGGCGGACGGCCGTCGACGCCACGCTCTACGCGGCGGCGCTGTGGCTGGCGATCTGGACCCTGGTCTCGCCGCAGATCCTGCCCGAGCAATTGCTGGCCCTGGTCGTGGTGATGCCGCTGCTCGGCGTGCTCGACAAGACCCTATTTTTGATCGCGCGGGGCGAGCACTACTGGACGACGCTGGTGGTGTTCGCGTTCGCGGGCAACTGGATCGCGGGGGCCAAGGCCGTGCAGCTGGCGCTGTGGTTTTGGGCGGGGTTCTCGAAGCTCAACCACCACTTTGCATCGGTGGTGTGCGTGATGACCAGCAACAGCCCGTTCACGCGCTTTCGTTGGCTGCGCGAGCGGATGTATCGGAGCTATCCGGACGATCTGCGGCCGTCGAAGCTCGCCGCGATCATGGCCCACGCCGGGACCGCGCTCGAGCTCGGCGTGCCGCTGATCTTGCTGTTTGCGCCCGGCGGGACCTGGCTGATCGTCGGCATGGTCCTGATGCTGATGCTCCACGGCTACATCACCAGCAACGTGCCGATGGGGGTGCCGATCGAGTGGAACGTGATGGTCGTGTACGGCGGGTTCGCGCTGTTTTGGGCCCACCCGGAGGTCACGATCCTCGACACCGAGCCGCCTGCGCTCGCGGTGTTTCTGATCGTGATGCTCGTGGTCTTGCCGCTGCTCGGCAACCTCGTGCCGCGGGCGGTCTCGTTTTTGGTCGCGATGCGCTACTACGCGGGCAACTGGCCCTACAGCGTCTGGCTGTTTCGGGGCGAGAGCTACCGAAAGCTCGATTCGCTGGTCAAGAGCTCGGGCTGGGTTCACGACCAGCTCGCGCTGTTTTACGATCGCAAGACGGCGGTCGGGCTCGTGTCGAAGGTCCTGGCCTTTCGCATGATGCACCTGCACGGGCGCGCGCTACCTGTGCTGCTGCCGCGGGCCGTGGAGAATATCGAGGACTACGAGTACGCCGAGGGCGAGGTGATCGCGGGTCTGGTCTTGGGCTGGAACTTCGGCGAGGGGCACCTGCACCAAGACCAGCTGCTGCGGGCGGTGCAGGAGCAGTGCGAGTTCGAAGCTGGCGAGCTGCGCTGTGTGTTCGTCGAGGCCCAGCCCTTTGGGCGCGGGACACAGGAGTGGCGGGTCGTGGACGCGAAGGCGGGCCTGATCGACCACGGCGAGCTGAGCGTCAGCGAGATGCGCTCGCGCCAGCCGTGGGAGCCAGGCTGAGGACGAAGAGCGGACCTGTCAGCGCGGGCGTACGGCCCGCAGGAGCCGGTGGCCGAGGTAGCTCTTCGATGGGTTGCGAAGCAGCCCGAGCCGACCCTCGCAGAACCGGGCGCTCTCGATCGCGTGGGCGATGATCGGGCGCAGCGCCTCGAGGGGATCGGTGTCGCGCTTCTCCATCACCGGCAAGCCGTCTCGCATGCGCGCGCGCCAGGGCGCCACGGGGTGGTTGGGCTGGTACTTCAGCGTGACCTTGTACCAGCGCCATCGAGCCTTGACCTTGTCGCGCTTGCGATAGACGCGCCATCCCTCCGGACCGAGCACCTTTTCAAGTTCGTCGAAGGCGGCGTCGAGGCCGTGGGTCTTGGGGTCGGCGTTGGTTTGGTCGTTCATGGTCGTGCCCTTTGCGCGGAGGGATGAATCCCAGGTTGCGTCAGCGTCACAGTTGTAACACGACTGTGACATTTGGCCAGGGATCGCGTTAAGCGCATGAATTTTATGCGCAATTGGATGGTTTGCAACATGCTTCTTCGGTCAGCGCGCGGTACGCAGGCCGACGGTCGTGCTCACTCGGCGCCGAGGTCGAGGACCATGGTCGCCCGCTGCGCGGGCTCGTTGTCGACGAGCACGGGTCGTGGACCATCGAGGGCCCAGGTCCTCACGCTGCCCGCCTCGCCCTCGCTGTGGCCATGGTCGACCCGCAGCCAGCCCTGCTCGTCGGGCCCCGTCACCACGCTCGCGTGGGCCTCGACCGGCAGCAGCGCGCAGGCGAGCAGAAGCTTGGCGTCGAGGTCGGCCCGGCGCCGGGCGAGCACGACCAGCGGGCCGCGATCGGCGACGGTCATCGGCCGGGGGCTGATCGGGATCGCGGCGACGAGGGCCAAAATGCTCTCGATCAGCGCGTCGCCACACAGCTGCGCGAGGCGGGCGCGGATCGGCTCGAGCGCGCTGCGGTCCGCGGCCAGGATGTGCTCGTGGGTCTCGCTGGAGTCGAGGTCGAGGCGCTCGGACCGAAGCACGAGCTGACCGGCGAGGCTCATCGCGCGGCGGCGGGCGGCGGCGATCGCCGGGCGCTCGACGGCGACGTCGAAGAACACTTTGCCCCGGGGGTGCCCGCCGATCGCGGCGGGTGACCACCAGCTGTGACGGGTCCAGACCAAGTCGTCGGTCCGACCGGTTCGGGAGATCCAGAGTCGGCCGAGGTCGCCAGCGCCCTCGCCGGGCGTGAACTCGATCCGGGGACCGGCGAGGTCGGGCGGCTCGTCGTCGTCGGCGGCCGGGGGCGGCGGCGGGGCGTCGAGGATCCCGTCGAGCCACGCGAGCGCCTCGCCGACGCGCCAGCGGGCGGGATCCGAGTCGGGCGCGCGGTCGTGGATGTGGCGCAGGCGCACGAACTCGGCCCCGACGCAGCGCTCGAGGACCATGCGCGCGAGCTCGAGCAGCTCGCGCAGGCCTCGCTCGCAGACGTGACGCGCGAAGCCGCTGCCGCCGGGGGTCTGATCGAACACGCACAGCGCCCGGCGACCGTCGACGTCGACCAGATCGACGTCGACGAGCTCGGTGGCGGCGCGCAGGTAGCCGGGCAGGACCATGCGCAGCGCGGCGGCGAGCGGAATCAGGGCGTCCTCGCTCGGGCGCTCGGGCGCGGCGGCGGCGAGCGCGGTGTCGATCAGGCAAGCGTCGGTGCCGTAGCGAAGCTCGAGCGGGCGCTCGTAGATGCGCTGATCGACCATCGTCGGGCCCGGGGCGAAGCGGCGCACGCCGTGGATGCGCTCGATGACCCGGCCCTGGATCAGCGCGACCGGGAGCCTGCGCCCGCCGAGCTGGCGATCGTTCCAGTGCAGCGTGGCGTCGCCGAGTTCGATGGCGAGGGTCCGGTCGCTGGTCGTGCGCTCGCGTCCGCCGATCTGCTCGGCCCTGATCTCGACGCGGGTGTCGAGGCGCTCGTCGGGAGCCGCGCTCTCGTGGGCGTCGAGGACCATGAAGCGCCCGCGCGGGTGGATGAAGATCCGCCCCGGCGGGTACACGGCGCGCGCGACCGCGGCGTCGATCGTCAGCAGGACCTCGGAGGTGCCGGCGTCGACGATCTCCGCGCGCGAGCTGCTGTCGCTGACACACGCGGCGTCGATCGGCTGGCCGAGGGCGCCCTCCTTGACCGCGCAGACCAGGGTCTGAGGGAGGATGCCGTCGGTCAGCGGATCGATGTGCAGGACCTCGCGCAGGCGCAAGGAGGGGCCGAGCTGCGCGACGGTCTCGTCGACGAAGCGCCCGCCGAAGCGCTCGCGCAGCGCTCGCATGTCTTGCTCGCGTCCGATCGCGCGATCGAAGTGGCGCTGACGGACGACGCGGGGCTCGGTCAGCGCTACGGCCCGGGGCAAGCTCGCGACCAGCTCGCGGTGGACGGCGTCCTCGGCCTCTTCGTGGAGGACCATCTCCTCGTCGCCGGGGGGCGCGAGCACGAGCACGACCGGGCTGCGCTCGGGGAAGGCCTCGGGATCGAGATCGACGCCCGCGTGGGCGAGGCGGTCGGCCTCGCGGCGGACGTCGGGGTAGGTGCCCTCGACGATCACGATCGCGGCCGCGCGGGGGTCGTCGCGGTGGTGGCGACGCAGGTCGCCCAGATCGAAGGCGGCGCGCCGAACGGTGCGCTTGCCGTCGCCCGCGAGGCGCAGGTGCCAGGGCAGCTCGGCGAGGTCGCAGGCCGCGGCCAGGACCGCGAGGGGGATGTCGCCGCCGACGCCGTCGACGAGGTCGCGGCGGCGCAGGAGCACGCGCTCGCGGCTCGGCGAGCCGTCGTCGCCGAACAGGCGCATCGGGACGGCGAGCACGTGCTTGGCCCAGGCGTCCATCCCGCTGGCCCCAGCCCCGGCGGTGGCCAGGAGCGCGGCCGGGTAGGGCGCCTCGTGGAGTCGGTCGAGCAGGGCCCACAGCCGCCGGATGCACAGCTGGAGGTGCATCTCGGCCACGCCCGTGAACCCGTCGACGTCGTCGGCCACGATCAGCCCGAGCCGGGCGAGGAAGTTGTCGGTCCGGGTGTCGCACAGAACCTCCGACTCGCAGGCCTCGAGATCGGCGACGACGATCGCGGGGGTGCGATCGGCGACCAGCGCGCTGGTGAGGTCCTCCCCGGCGACCGAGACCAGCACGTTCCAGCGCGCGGACGAGCCGACGAGGGCGCGCTCGAGGGTCTTGGCCCAGCGCGTGGCGTCGCCGCGATCACGGACGACGATCAGCGAGGTCGCGCCGCGATCGAAGAACACGTGGAGCGCGGCCAGCAGCGTCAGCGTGGTCCGGCCCGAGCCCTCGGGCGCGAGGACCAGGGCGTGGGGCGTCGAGCCCTGGGCCTGGCTGACGATCGAGCCGCCGCGCTCTTCTTGGAGGGTCGGGACCTCGCCGCGCTCACCCCCGGCCTCCATCCGCCACAGCTCGCCGAGGTGCTCGAGCAGCTCGGCCTGATGCGTCCACGGTCGCTGCTCGCCGGTCAGATCCTCGAAGATCTCGCGGACCAGCGGCGCGATCGCGGCGGGGAAGTCTGCGCGTCGGCCCTGCGCGGCGCCGCGGTGCTCGAGGGCCTCGAGCTGGACGCCGGGGCGCAGCTGCTCGACGGCCTCGCGGAGGCGCGCGAGCGGGGCCAGGCGCCAGTCTTGCTGTTCGTCATCTTCGGGCGCGTCCGGCTCGTCCTCGGCGGTCTCGGCGCTCGGAGGCCGACCGGTCACGAGCAGGTGAAAGGCGGTCGTCCACAGCAGCAGCCCCGCCGTCACCCAGGCGCCGGGGGCCGGGAGGCTGCCCGGGTTCTCGGCCAGGCGCATCCCGGCGAGCACGTGGATCGGCACCAACAAGGTCACGATCGGGCCGAGCCAGCGTCGAAAGCGTTTGTCGGCCCGGCGGGTGGTCGAGGATCCGACCCAGGCGAAGTACCCGGGCAAGCCGCGGGTCGGCTCGCTCCACCGCAGGCCCGCGGCCCAGATCCAGTCGAGCAAGAGGCGGACGAGGGCCCAGACCGCGGCCCACACGACCACGTGGACAAAGAGCGCGAGGCCGGGGTGCTCGGCGAGGGGCAGCGCGCCCCAGGCCCAGGGCCGGCCGAGCAGCTTCCACTCGAACCACCCGACCTCGGCCCACGCGGCCTCGGGGAACCATGTTGGGCGATGCAGGAGCGAGGCCAGCAAGGGGTCGAGGGCGCGACCGAGCAGGTACAGGGCCACGCACACGAGCGACGCTGCGGCGGCGGCGGGGCCGG
>NZ_PVNK01000112.1 GCF_002994615.1 Enhygromyxa salina
GGCCCCCGACGCCCCGGCCCCCGACGCCAAAGATCCGACCGGCGCCGACCAAAAAGACGACGCCAAAAAAGACGACGCCAAGGCGGACGGCTGAGCGCCTGAGCGCCTAGAGGTGCTTCGCAACGTCGGGCTTGCGGACCTTCCAGATCCAGCCGTCGTACAGGAAGTGCAGCAGCGAGGTCGCCGTGTAGTACACGAGGTAGGGCTCGCTGCTGCGGTGATCCACGAGGGCGAAGAACAAGCCTGACAGCGCGAGCGCGATGATCGGGCCCCAGACCAGCGGGCGCGCGAGCATCCGGGCCGCGACGCCCCGCTGCGCGTCGGCCCGCGCGGCGAACTTGCGGCGGCCGAACACGTGAAAAAAGAACACGTACTCGACGGCGTGGGCGACCCCGAAGCACAGGTAGCCGACGATCGGTCCGTGGGCCACGAACACCGCCAGCAGCGCCGCCGTCGAGCTCAAAAAATTAATCCGCGGGATCCGCTCGCGCAGCTCGAGGGTCGCGGCGCGCTCGTGGCCGAGCCAGCTCAGGCCGAGGTTCAAGGTCACGCTGGCGACGAGGGCCAGGACCGCCCAGCCCAGCCAGCCGTGGATCAGCGGGTCGACGGTCTCCAGCAGCTTTCGGGCGTTGCCGATCCCGGCGAAGGTCGAGGGCCGGAACATCGTGGTGAGCACCGCCGTGAGCGCGACCGCGGACCACAGCAGGCGCAGATCTCGACGACCGTGCGCGCGCGTCTCGAGCCCGCCGCGAGCCTTGGCCGCGTAGATCCGGGCGATCCCGTGGCGCTGCATGATCGTGTGCCACATGTTCCAGGTGCCCGTGACGATCAGGACCAGCATCCACGGCCGCAGCTTCAGCCCGAACAGCTCGAGGCGCAGCTCGCCCTGGACCCGCAGGATCAGCGCCAGCGCGACGAACAACAGCGCGGGGACCACGGTGTAGGCCCGCAGCCGCTGACGAAAGGTCTCCCGATCGCCGTAGACCAACAAGAAGGTGTAGTGGCGATGGACGTAGCTGACACCGAGCGCGAGCAGCATCGCCAGGCCCAGGCCCGGCTCGGTCCCGTTGCCGTCACGTCCGCCGATCGACCAGCTCCCGTCGAGGCCCAAGACGAAGACCACGAACAGGTAGAAGGGGACCCACGCCCAGGCGATGCAGGCCGAGTCGAAGCATGGGCCGACCAACCAGCCTGGCCCGCTCGCGGACGACCTCAGATCTGCGCTTCCCGCGGTACTCATCGCGTTCCGGCGGCCCCCGCTGAGTTTAGGAAAGATGGCGCGCCTCCCACAGCCAAATCTGCTGTTTGGGCGCAACCCACAGGTGTGTATCATGCCGCCCTCCCCACTCGATGAGCGTCGGGAGCAAGCAAGGAGACCTGCCCACGATGGAATTTGGTTCCCCGGAATGGATCGAGACGTCACTCGCCCGCCTCGACGATCTAGAGCGAGAGCGTGGACAGCACGAGGAGGCGATCGAGACCTCCGACGACCCCGCCGCGCTCAAGCAGCACACCGCAGCCCTCGATCGCCTCGACGCCGAGATCAAGTCGCTGTACGCCCAGCTCGAGGCGGTCGCCGAAGACGACGAGGACGGTGACGAAGACGACGAGGCCACCGCCGAGGTCGCGCCGCCCATCACCCAGGGCGACGACGAGCTCTCGGCCCCCCACTTCGCCGCGACCACAGCTGGGACCGCGGCTGCGACGAACACGCCCGAGGTCGTCGCCGAGACCCTCGCGTCTGCGGCCGGGAACCCGTTCGGCAGCCCGAGCCCGAGTCCCGCGGGCGGGGGCGGGGGCTTCGACGCCCCCGCGCCGATGTCCTACGACGACGACGACCTCAAGCCCAAGGGCGCCGGGGGCAAGTGGGTGTTCCTCGGCGTGGTCTTGGTCGCGGCCGCGGGGATCGGGGGCTTCTTCGCCTGGCAGAACATCCAGGCCAACAAGCCCAAAGAGCAGGGGCCGACCGAGCCCCAGCGGGTCATCAAGGCCGCCGAGGTCCCCGACGACACCGAGGCCCCGAAGGCGGCCCAGAGCGGCAACGCGACGATCTCGCCCAACGCCAACCCGGCCGCCAACAACAGCGGCAACACCAAGAAGAAGAAGAAAAAAGAAGAGAAGAAGTCCAAGCCGATCGAGCTCAAGGGCGGCGACGGCCCGCTCTGATCCGCCTGGCCGGACTCACTCACTCGCTCGGCGCGCCGAGCCAGCGCAGCGTGTGCTCGCGAGCGCGCTCGAGGGCTGCGGCCCCGCGCGCGAGCGCGCCGGGGTGAACCCGAGGCAGGTCGTCGATGACGATGACCTTGCGCTCGGCCCGGTCGCGGCGCTCGCCGGCCTCGTCGCCGGACAGCCGCGGCCACCGCGAGCGATGCGGCAGGTGGTGGTAGAGCGCGCGCTCGCCGGGCGCGAGCGCCGAGAAGCCGGGGCGATCGCTGATCCCCCCGTCCGCGTGGAGGCGGCCGCCGATCCGCACGGGCCCGAACATCAAGGGCAGCGCGCAGCTGGCTCGGATCGCGGGGCGCAGCGGTCCGCGCTCGTGGACCCACGTGCGACGAGCGCGGAGCTCGTGGGTCACGGCCGCGAAGGGGATCGGGCACTGCTCGATCCGCTCGACCAAGGGCTGGCTGCTGTCGGCGCGGGCGCGGGCGAGGCCGTCGAGCAGGAGGGCGTCGAGCTTGCGGCCGCGCAGCAGCCCCAGGGCCGTGCCCGGATCGCGACCCTCGTCGAGTTCCCGCCGCCGCCGCGCCCGTCGTCGAGACCGACGCAGCTCGTCCCAGCTCGGATCCCAAAAATCTTCGCGGCGCAGTCCCACGAGCATCTCGACCAGCTCCTCGCCCGGCACCCCGCTGGCCCAGAGCCCGCCCGAGATCGCCCCCGCCGAGGTCCCGACCACCCGCCGCGGGACCAGGCCGGACTGCTCCAGCGCGCAGATCAACCCGACGTGAGCGTAGAAGCCAAAGAAGCCGGCGCTCAGGACCAGGGTAAAGGGCTCGGCGGCGAGCCAGTCGGCGTGGGTTGCGATCTTCATAGGCAGTAGCGCATCCGCCAGACGCGTTGGCCCCGGCCCAGGGTGATCTGCTCGCGGCGGCTGCTCGCGTCGCAGGGGTTGTCGCGGGTGAAGGACCACTCGCCCGCGAGGTTGCGAAACCCGAGCGCGGCGGCCTCGACCCCCTCGAGCTCGGCCATGGCCGCGAGCGCGAGCTCGAACACGTCGCTGGCGAAGTGCAGCTCGCCGCCGGGGCGGAGCAAGCTGGCCACGACCTCGAGCATGCCGGGATCGACGACGCGCCGCTTGCGATGGCGATGCTTGAACCATGGATCGGGGAACAACACGTGAAAGCGATCGACAGAGCCCGGGGTGAACACCCGCTCGAGATCGACGTTGATGTTGACGTAGCCGAACGCGAGGTTGGCCCGGGCGGCCTTGCGCGCGCGCTCGCGGTTGCGCTCGACGAGCGCCTCGCGGATCTCGAGCCCGACCACAAACCAGCTTGGGTGACGCTCGGCGAGGTCGAAGGAGAACTGGGCGTCGGCGCAGCCAAGCTCGACCTCGACCCGCTCGGCGACGGCCGGGATCTCCACCTGCTCCGCGCGCGCGACCAGATACTGAGCCCCGAGCGGGTTGACGTGCTGGCGAATGCTTCGCACCGAGCGGCTTGCAATAGCAAACCCCGCCCAAGGGTGCATACATTTCGGTTCGACGCGCGGCGAGAACACTCGACAGGCGCAGCCCCCATAGTCCACGCTCGATCGATGCCTGACGCGGATTTCGATTCACCTGGTCCTTGTCCCTGCGAAGATCCGCACACGCGCGCGCGCCGACTCGCGGGCGAGCTTCGCCTCGCGCGCGCGGTTCACGAGCGGGTCATCCACGAGCTCGGCAACCCGCTCCAGAGCCTGGCCATGCTCGTCGAGCTGACCCGCGACGAGCTCCGGGCCCAGGCCCCGGACGGCCCCGGCGTCGCGCGCCTCGATCGGGCGCTGGTCTCGGTCGAGCGCATCCGCCGGGTGCTGGTCGCCTCGGGCCGCGTGCGCGCCAGGCTCTCGGACGGCGAGAGCAGACACATGGCCGCGACCTGGGGCCGACTGCTCGACGAGCTCCTCGGCTTCGTCGGTGAGCGCGTCGAGGCCTCGCGCGCGAGGCTCGTGCGCGAGACCGCTGAGATCGACCGACTCGCGGTCGAGCCAAGCTCGATGCGCGAGGCCACGCTCGCGGCCTTGGTCGGCGTGTGCGCTCAGCTCCGGGCCGGGCGCGGCGACGAGATGACGGTGAAGGTGCGAGGCCGGGTAAGCCAGGACCAGCTGTGTCTGACCGTGGCCCTGCAGGGACCGGGGGGCCCGCTCGAGATCGAACCTCAGATCTACGCGTGGGTCGACGAGCTGCTCGCCGACGCGCGCGACTGTGACTGCCGACCCGAGGCCGGCGCGCTGGCGGTGTGGGCCCCTGCGACGTCCAGGGTCCGACCCCCGACGCCTGAGTGGGGCGGCTAGAATCGGCCTGTGGGGCGGCTCGAATCGGCCTGTGGGGCTGCTAAAGTCGGCCTGTGGGGATCCCCGAGGCGTTCACGTCCGAGAGCCTGTACACGCCCGACCAGTGGTACGTCCACGACGTCGTCGAGAGCGGCGAGGACCACCTCGTTGGGATCTGCGACACGGCCACCCTCGCCGACCACCCGATGGTGGTCGCCCAGCGCCCGTGGCCGGGTCAGCCCAAGCACATCCCCGGCGTGATCATGGTTCAGATCACGGGCACGCTCGGCAACATCCACGCGGTCACGGTCCTCGGCCTGCGCATGAGCGAGGGTTGGGTCGGGTTCGGGACCAACATCCTCGATGCGCGCTTTCGCGGGTTGGGTCAGATCGGGCCACCGCTGCGCTGCGAGCTGAAGGTCGAGGATCTGCGCGAGATCAGGGGTCAGCGCTTCGCGACCTACAAATTTCGCTACGAGCAGGAGGGTCGGGTGATCTACACGTCCCGCCAGCGCGCGAGCTGGATGCGTAGCGAGGGCGCTTGACCCTCCGTCGCGGCGTCGACTAGCGTCTCGGACAAGCTCGTTACCCGCTGGAGACGCCCGTGAACCTGATCGACATCATCAACCGCATCGCGACTCGACAGCGCTGGCCGCTGCGCCAGGATCAAAACGGCGAGATCCGGGTGGAGGTCACCCTCGACGCAGGCCGCACGCAGGTCGTGACCCTCGCCTTGGGCAACGACCCCGAGGGCGACGCGGTCGCCTACGTGTGGTCCGTCGCCGGTCACATCTCGGTCGCCCGGGACCTCGCCGCGGTCATGCGCTACTCGGTCCGCCTGTCCTATGGCTGCACCGCGATCAAAGACGACGAGGTGATCGTCAAGCACTCCCTGCGCGTCGCGGGCAGCGACGACAACAGCTTCCGCAAGGCGATGTTCTTCGTCGCCCGCGCCGCCGACACCCTCGAGGCCGAGGCCTACGGCGGCGCCGACAACAACTGAACCTCCTGGCCCCCGCTATCGAAACACAGTCGAGACCATCATGAAGCTCCCGTCCAAGATCTCCGCCCTGCTCCTCGCCGGATCCCTGACCCTCGCCGTCGCCGCTTGCGGCAAGCCGACCGTCGACGGCGCCGAGAGCCGGTTCAAGGCCAACAAAGACAAGATCTCGGTGCTGATCACCAAGCAGCCCAAGAACAAGGCCGAGTTCGAGAAGAAGGTCGCCGAGTTCGAGAAGGAGCACGAAGAGGCGATGAAGGCCGGGACCGACGAAGAGAAGATCAAGAAGCTCAGCGCGCTGAACTCCCGGATGGAGAAGTACCTGGCCGAGTTCGAGAAGGCTGACGGCAAGGCTGGCGGCGCGACCAAGGCCAAGGTCGAGGTCAAGACCGGGGGCAAGGACGCTCCCTCGAACAAGCTCGACAAGGCCGGGGCGCCCGCGGTCGCGCCCGCGGCTGGTGGCAAGCTCGGGGGCGGGACCGCGCCCGCGGCCCAGCCTGCGTCTGGGGGCATGGGCGGTGGCGCCGCGGCGCCGGCCCAGCCCGCGTCCGGCGGCATGGGCGGGCAGTAGCGGCGCGGCGTCCCCGACCGAGCTCGGGGACGAAACGATCCCGGCGGCCCGGACCTACAGCCGGGTAGATGCGAGCGTCCGAGGTCGAGACCCTCCTGCGCGAGTCCGAGCGCCAAGCGCTGATCCTCGTCCTGCGTGCGCACCCCGAGTGGACGCTCGCCGAGCTCTCCCGCTGCGTCCACTCCCAGTCTCCATGCGCCGAGGCCCTCGCGCGCCTGACCGTGGGTGACCTGCTCGTCGGCGTCGGCTCCGAGCGGGGTGACCTGCAGCTGCCCGACGACGGCGGCCCGCTGATCAACCGCGCCCTGCTCGAGCGAGCCAAGCGGGCCGACGGCGAGGTCTTCGACGCGCTGGTCGAGAGCGTCATCCTCGACTCCCCTCACACCGCAGTCAGCGCCAAGTACCTTCGCGCTCGCCTCGGCGGGCCGCGCTGGAAGTTGCAGGCCGCCCTCGCCCGCCTGGTCGCGGCCGGCGTGGTCGAGCGTGGCGGCAAGACCAGCGCGACTCGATACTGGCCGCGCGGACCCACACAGCCCAAGTCGAGGTGATCCTAAGGACAAGCCCGAACTGACCCAGACAGCGGTCGAACCGCGTCGATGCTCATCGTCCACGATCAGTCCACGATCGGCGGATGAAACGCATCCTCGCGATCTCCACCCTCTTGCTGATCCCGAACTCCGGCCTCGCCGAGGCGCCGGACCTGTGCGCCGAGGTCTACCTCGACGCCGATGGTTCGGTCGCTACCGACGACGACGGGACGACCGTGTCCCGCTTTTGCGAACCGACGGGCCCGACCCCGCCCGTGTGGGCCCAAGACATCTGCTGCGAGCTCGACCGCGACGACGCCCGCTGCGTGCCCCCGGACGCCAACGGACGCTGCCGGTCTGGGTTCACGATGTGGTGCGAGTACGGCGAGCTGATCGACGGACGCGTGGCCTGCTACCAGCCCTTCGATGACGCCTGCGACGCGGGCTACTGTCAGGCGACCTTCGTGCCGCCCGCGGAGGCGGGCGGGGCGCTGCTGTGCTGCAACGGCCCGTGCGTGGGCTTCGACCCGAAGCACCCGATGTGTGACGGGGAGCTGTACTACTGCTGGGCGCCGTATCAGCACCAGAGCGGCGTCGTCGAGTGCTACGGGGGCGAGCCCTTCTAGCGTCCGGCCTTTTCGAGTTCAGCTTGTTCGGCTTCGAGCGTCGCAATCTCCGCGGAGTGAGATCCGCCCGTGAGCTCATCGATGATCCGCAGTGCGGCGATCTCCCGGCTGCGGACCTTGAACTCGGCCTCCACCAGGCCCAGGCCTGCGTAGTGTCGGCTCGCGTAGTGAAAAATGATCTTGGTCAACATCAACGTCGAGGCGGCGCTCGGCCTGTCTCCCGCCTTCATGAACGCGACTGCGGAGCGCTCCATGTCTGCTGCCAGGGCCACACCTCGTTCGGTGAACTCGAGACTCGGGTCATCGGGCTCCATCGCCTGCCACTCGCTGAAGGCGGCGATGACCTCGTCGCTACTGGCGAAGGGCGGCGGCTCGCTATCTTCGACGCCGAGGCCTCGCTGCGAGCTGCCCTTCGCCGCCACGGTCTCGGGGTCGAGATCGACATACCTGGTCGCAAGCCCCATCACGGTCGCGCCGATCGCCAATCCCACGCAGACGCTCGTCACGACCATGATCCGTGCCTTTCGTCGGCGGAGCTCCCGCTCGGGTTCACGCAGGCAGTCGCCGAGCTCGTCGAGCAGCTCGCCCATGCCCGGGAAGCGCTCCGCCGGCCGCGAGGCGAGCCCTCGTCGCAGGGCCGCGACGAGACGCTCGGGGATCCCGGACACATCCGCGGGCGTGTCCGGCTGCCCTTCGGTGATCGCAAGCCACAGCGCCAGGTCGGTCTGCCCGACGAAGGGCCGTTGACCGAAGATCACCTCCCACAGCGCGACACAAAACGAGAACTGATCCGAGCGCGGATCCCCGCGCTGATCCGCCAGGCGCTCGGGCGCCATGTAGGCCGGCGTCCCGCCGACGGGGCTGTCGCTCGAAGGTCGATCCGCTGGCCTCGCGTCGCGGCCCCGATCGCCTCCGTCGGTCCACAGCGCCCGGGCGACGCCGAAGTCCGCGACACGCACGCGCCCGTCGTCACCGACGAGCACGTTCTCGGGCTTGAAGTCACCATGCACGAGCCCGGCCTCGTGCGCGGCGGCGAGTCCTCGCCCGGCTTCGATGAACAGCCCCACCGCCTCACGCCACTCGAAGGGCTCGGCCAGTCGCGCGCGCAGATCGCTGCCCTGAACGAACTCCATCGCCATGTAGAAGAGGTCATCGACGCGATCGACCTCGTGAACCACGACGACGTTCGGGTGGTTCAAGCGGGCCAGGTTCATGGCCTCACGCCGGATCTTCTCGTCCGGCGCCCCAGTTGGCTCGTACCAGAGCTTGAGCGCGACCGTGCGATCGAGCTCGCGGTCGAGCGCCTCGAACACGACCCCCATGCCGCCGCGGGCGACCTCGCGCGCGACGTCGTACTTGCCCAGCGCGGTGCTGTGTCGGTCCGTGCCGACCGCGCTGAGGCTCTCGACGATCCCCACGCGAGCGGCGAACCTGTCGAGCGGCGACCACGAAGCCGTCAGCCGCTCGTGCTCGGCGTCGAGCTCCTCGACCGTGAGGCGCTTGCGGTCGTCCTCGTCTTCGTCGAACTCGTCCTCGGGCGCGTCGCCAACCACGGGCTTGACCTCGCCGACAACCTATCACCGGTGGGCTTTCACGGGTGATGCTCGACGACGAGGATCGCTGACCTTTCGGCCAGGTCACGTCCACGATCAAGCGTGATAATTTGCCGCCGTGGAGCTCGAAGATCTGCTGGAGCGCTGGCGAGCGGACCCCAGGCGTCACGGCGAGGAGTTCGGCTCGCGCCTGTACGCGTTGGCCTATCGCTACATCCGCAAGCGCGTCCACGACGACGCCGCGAGGGATCTGGCCCAGTCGGCCGTCGCCACGGCCCTGGCCAAGCACGAGGACTTCGTCGGTGGGAGCTTGCAGCGGTGGATCAACAAGATCGCCTCGAACCAGGTTCGTAACCACTGGCGCCGGCAGCAGCGCGAGCGAGTGCTGGTCCGCACGCCCGCGAGCGAGCTGCCCGACTCGCAGACCAGCGGGGTCTCCCGCGTGAACCGCCAACGCCAGCGCAGCTCGCTACGCAAGCGGATCGCAGCCCTGACCACGCCCTACCGCGTGGTCATCAACTGGCACCTGCGCGGGCTCTCACCGCAAGAGATCGCCTCCGAGATCAGCTTGCACCCGGGCACGGTGAGGGTTCGACTTCACCGCGCGATCCTGCAGCTTCGGAGCGCGCCCATAGCCTCGTAGTTTGTAGTCACCTCGCTCGGGTCATGGCCTGGGGTGTGCCGATCGATCGTTCGACCGACCGACCGACCCCGGCGAAGAGTTCAGCGAGGAGGTCGAGGGCGCGGCGTGTGTGTGCGAGCCCTGAGTCAAGGCGCCTCGAGCGAGCTCATCCAGGACGGAGTCGGCCACAGCGACGTCGAGCCCACCATGCACAAACAAGCACGCCCGGAAGGACTTGAACCTCCGACACCCAGGTTCGAAGCCTGATCGGCCAACCCCGTGAACGATGACTGATGTCGCGTGTTCGGGCGGCGGCTGGCTGTCAGGCTGGGTGTGGGGGTGGGGAGGGTCTCCGGGTGGTGCCGTCTGGGGGCGGTGAGATCCGCCTAGTTGGAGCACATACGGAGCACATGTGTTCGGTCCGTCACGCTACGCTTGTGCTTGCCAGTGCCAGTTTTGCAGCCGCTGTTTCTGTCGCTACAAGCTTGGTCTCAAGGGTCTCCGTCGGGCCCGCGGCCTGACTCAGGAAGATCTCGCCGAGCGCTCTGGCCTCTCGGCCGACACGATCCGGCGGATGGAGC
Organism: Enhygromyxa salina; assembly: GCF_002994615.1. Classification (GTDB taxonomy): domain Bacteria; phylum Myxococcota_A; class Polyangia; order Nannocystales; family Nannocystaceae; genus Plesiocystis; species Plesiocystis salina_A. The sequence continues at coordinate 9,951 of NZ_PVNK01000112.1, forward strand.
AGGGCTCATTCTCGCCGTCGATGGACACCATCGGCAAGCTCTGCCATGGGCTAGCAGCCCGGGGTGCAATGCCTCGTGTCGCCTCGCGCCGGAATGTTCGCCGAGGGCGCGAAGCCAAAACGCCGCTGTACCGGGCGTACTGCAAGTTTTGGCGACAAAGCCATCGGCGAAAAGGCCAAGCGAGGCGGCGCGAGGCATTGCACCCCGGGCTGCTAGCCCTCGCCCGGTCAACCCTGCTCGCCAGCTACGAACTCGGCGAGCGAGATCTCTCCCGGGAGCTCATCGACGCCATCGCTAGTCTCTCGGACCGCGAGCAGCGCATCGCCTTCAACCTGATCAAGGCCATCCGAGGGCTCGGCAGTGGTTAGAATCTGGCGTGGCCGTGCGCCCGACACTGCTCCCTACCCGGCATAGCGAGCACGCGCGTACAGACCTACCACTCGGGGAAACTAACATCTTCTCCCGTGTGCTCCGCACACCGCCACTCGAGCGACCTTGCGCCGAGATGCTCTGCGGTGTGCTGGTCAACACCCCAGTGCTCCGTGAACAGCTCATGCGCTGGCTGGCCGATCACGCGGGGCTTGGCAAGCTTCCGGCCCTGGGGTCCGCCGCAATACACGTCGCTACCGAGCAGGCGATCGAGACCAAGCGCGACGACTTGCGGATCACTGCCGCCGATCCTGACACCGATGCCTGGGTCTTGCTCTGGACGGTCGAGCTCAAGGTCTTCGGTGGGTTCAACTACAGTTCTCCGATTAGGGCGCTGCATGAACGCGATGATGGGCCCGCACGGAGTGACGAGGTCCACCAAGTCAGGAACTACGACGCATGGCTCGCCAAGCAAGACGTCCAGGAGGACGTCAGGAGCGCGCGAGCCGGCTTCGTCCTGAGCACGGACCCCACGATCACTTTGCCCGAGGGGCTCGAATGCCCATGGAAGCCTCTGACGTGGACCGAGCTCGGGCTCCGAGTCGAACGCGCCATCATCGACGACTCACTGCCGCCCGGTGAGGCCGTGCTCGCCAAACACCTCGCGGGCTTCATCCGCGACCACCTGTGGACGCACACCATGACCGAGAACCCGATCCGATTCGATGACCTCGCCCTTCTCCGAGCCCACGCTAGCTACGGCGCCCAAACCCAGGAGCGCGTCGACGGCCTGGTCGCGCGATTGGTTCCACTACTCGAACGTAGCGGTCTGAAGCTCGGACCGATCAAGCACTCTCGCAAGATGTTCATGGGCCATCGACGCTCGATGGTCTGGACCAGCACGAATCCAGACGCCAAGGGTGATCTCCCCTGGTTGATGGCGGGGATCATCAGCGAGGGGATCCCCAAGCTCGCCGTGTGGCTGGAGACGGAGCCGAAGCACGCCAACAAGATGGCGGGCTGCGAGGCGGTCCGAGAGAACCTCGCCGCGTTGCATGAGCGCAACGTCGAGTGGCACGCGCATCCTGCCCATGAGGCCTCCTGGCAGGATCTGAGTCTCCGGGCCCCGCTCGAGCCCATCCTTGGCGCCAGCAATCAGGTCCAGCACTTCGAGGAGTTCTTCACCAAGGCGTTCGCCGACCTGCACGAGACGGGCGTCGCCGCCGCGCTTGCGGAAGCGTATCGCTGACTCACAGCCCGCCGAGATCCGGCCCCGACCCCTTGACCGATCCCCAGACCGCCACGACAAGCACGTACTCCTCGCGCTCGACGTAGTACACGTGGTGCCGAGTCTTGCGCATCATCACCCGGCGCACGTGCTCGCGGGGGTGAGGGTAGCGCTTCCCCACCCCGGGTGCGGTGCTGATGAGCCGAAGGACATCAGCAAGCTCCTCCTCGAAGAGGTCGGGCGCCTTGTCGCGATGCGCTCGCCACCACCCGTCGATCTCGAGGATCTGGACGTCGGCGAGCTGGGTTGTGACGACAGCCTTGTTCACCGACGGCGCTCACGAAGACGCGCGAGGATCTTCTCCGCAGGGTTGACCTCGCCCCGAGCCTCCTGCTCGAGGCTGGTATCGATCGCTGCGTTGAGGGCCTGACGCTCTCGCTCGTCGAGTTCGTCGCCCTCGTCGTCGATCACGAGATTCACCACGGTTCCCTCGGGAAGGGCGATCTCCTCGTCGACGACCAGGCGACCGTTTCGGACTGTGGCGCGGACTCCCACCAAGGCAGCGTAGCCCCACCCCGAGGACCAACGCAACGCGGCACCGGAGATCGCCCACGATCCGGGCCTGGACATCGACAGCGCCGGGGGTCGGCTTTCGCAGGCGGTCTTCCAGCTGCCGGCGACAAGCATGGCGCAGCACATGAGTCGGTCCCATCCTCGTGGTTCGGTCTGCCGCCAACTGGCGGCAGGGGTTCACGCGTGAGGCGCCGAAATTCGAGCGTCCCACCCGCCGATGTCGGCGTTGATTCAAGAAAACGACAGATGGCCGCCCACAGCCCGCCACGTGCAGATGGCGAGGGTTTTTCCAGTTCGTGTGTTCCGCGTGTGGATCGGGCGTGGGGGAAACTTATCTCCGCACCATCTGCAGAATTTCACGGAGTGAATCGCCGAATTCAATTTCTTCACGAGCTCGCAACGCGGCACCGATCCACCGGTTCCCCACGAGCTCGAACCATGCATCACCACGTGACGGTGCTACGCCGATCGTCATGGTTGCGAACTCCGATGCCTCGCCGGTGATGACCGCCGACGAGGTCGCGGACCTCCTCGGCGTCGATCGCAAGTCGATCTACGCCGCCGCCCGACGCAACGAGATCCCGCATCGTCGCCTCGGTCGTCGCTACCTCTTCTCGCGCCACGCGATCCTCCGCTGACTCGGAAGCGATCTACCCGTCCGCGCGTAGGGTCGTCGCGCTACTCTGGCGCTCCCGAACACGCGGCATCGCAACCCTTCTCGAAGGAGGGACGATGAGCGTCCGTCAACGAAAGTGGACCGACAAGCAAGGTCGCGTCCGAACCACCTACATGATCCACGTCGTCGTCACGCTGCCCAACGGTCGCAGGGCCGAGGTTCGCAAGACCTCGCCCATCCCGACCCGCAAGGCCGCACAGGCGTACGAACGCCAGGTCCGTGAGCAGCTACTCGCTGGTACCTGGGGAAAGGAGGAAGCGCAGCTTCCAACGATCACCGAGTACGCGGAGGACTTCCTGGCCAACGCCCGGGATCGCCTCAAGCCGAGCACAGTCCAAGAGTACGAGGCCACGATCCGGCTTCACCTGCTCCCCGAGCTCGGTCGCAAGCGACTCGATCAAGTTCGACCGAGGGAGATCCGACAACTCGTGTCGACGCTGCGCCAAGCCGGCAAGCAAGCCAAGACCATCAACAACGTCCTGTCCGTGCTCAGCGGCATGCTCAAGCTCGCGTGCGACGACGAGCTACTCACCCACGTGCCGCGGATCAAGCGGCTGAAGACCGAGGAGCCGAGCTTCGACTTCCTCGACTTCGACGAGGCCGAGCAGCTGATCGAAGCGGCGGCCGTCGAGCCCGACTGGCAGCGGTTGATCGTCGTCGCGCTCAACACTGGGCTTCGGCGGGGCGAACTGCTCGCCCTGCGCTGGGAGAACATCGACCTGCGAGCGCGTAAGCTCGTGGTCCGTCGCTCGACCACCCGCAACATCGAGACCGCGCCGAAGAACTGGAAGTCACGAACGATCCCGCTCAACGATCGGGCACTCGAGGCTCTGCGAGCACACCGGCACCTTCGCGGTCCGCTGGTGTTCTGCCACGAGGACGGCTCCCCGATCGCCGACCACCAGGTCCGCCCGGTCCTGCGCCGCACGTGCAAGCGAGCGGGCCTCCGCATGATCGGCGCGCACACCATGCGCCACAGCTTCGCCTCGCAACTCGCGATCCGCGGTGCCTCGATCAAGGTGATCCAGGAACTACTCGGCCACAGCGACATCAAGGTCACCATGCGCTACGCCCACCTGAGTCCGGCTGCCCGCGGTCACGCTGTCGAGCTACTCGGTCACAGCAAGAGCACACTGACAGCACACGCCGATCACGCCCGTCGCAGTCGGTGACGCCACCACACGCAAGTCCATGATCTAACTAAACAAAAAGCGCGCCCGGAAGGACTTGAACCTCCGACACCCAGGTTCGAAGCCTGGTGCTCTATCCAGCTGAGCTACGAGCGCGTGGCAGGGGTTCTAGCACAGCCACCCCGGCCCGCAAAAGCCCCCGCGAACGTCGCCTTCGCCCGCTCAGGCCTCGAGCACGTGGGCGAGCAGTACGGTCACGTTGTCCTTGCCGCCGGCCTCGTTCGCGGCGTCGATCAGCGCCGTGCAGGCCCCGTCGAGCCGCTTTTTCTTGGTCTCGACCAGCTCGAGGATCTCGTCGTCTTCGAGCATGTCGTTGAGCCCGTCGGAGCACATCAGGTAGATGTCGCCGATCTTGTACTCCTCGACGTAGACGTCGACGGCGACGTGCTCGCCGAGGCCGAGGGCGCGGACGACGACGTTGCGGTGGGGGAAGTTGCGGATCTCGTCGCCGCTCATCTCTTTCATGCGGCGCCAGTCGTTGAGCAGCGAGTGGTCCTCGGTCATCAGCTGGATCGCGCCGTCGCGGATCCGGTAGACGCGGCTGTCGCCGACGTGGCCGATGTAGAAGCGACCCTGGGCGAAGAACATGGCCTCGACCGTGCAGCCCATGCCCTTCTTCTCGGCCTCGGCCGCGGCGGTGTCGAAGATCTCGGAGTTGGCCAGCTTGATCGCGGTGACCATCCGGTTCTTCTCGAGCTCGACCTGCGGGAGCCGGAAGGGCCAGGTCCGCGCGCCCTCCTGGACGGCGCGCTTGTAAAACTCGCCGATGACCTCGACGGTGATCTGGCTCGCGACCTCGCCGCAGGCGTGGCCGCCCATGCCGTCCGACACGACCGCGACCGGGACCTCGTCGGGGATCAGCAGGTTGTCCTCGTTGTGGGCGCGGACGCGGCCGACGTCGGTCTTGCCGGCGAAGCGTACGCGGTCGGGTCCGACTGCGAAGCTGATGCTCACGGACGCGACCCCCCTCGAATTTCACGCTGCGTCATGGCTGGTCCGGCGACGTTAGCAGGGTCGCCGTGGGTCCGGCCAGAAAGTACTGGCTCGGACCGTGCTAACCTGCCTGCGCATGACCGGCTCATCAGGTGGCTCGCGCACCTACAGCCTCGATCCCAGGGCCGGAGGGGTCAGCGTGCCGCGGCTGTTGTTCGCCTTCCTCCGCCAGCGCTTCACGGGCACGGTCGCCCTCGAACAGCGCGATCCAGGCGGCCAGCAGACGAGCCAGCGAACAATCTGGGTCCGCGGCGGGATGCCAGTATTCTGCGACTGGAGCAGCCCAGACGCGCGCCTCGGCGAGCTGCTCCTGAGGGCCGGGGCGATCGACGCGGGCGGGCTCGAGCGCGCGCTCGAGGTCCACGCCGCGGGCGGTGCGATGCTCGGCGAGGTCCTGGTCGAGCTCGAGCTGATCGACGCCGCGGCCCGGACCCAGGCGCTCCGCGAACAGTGCGCGCGCAAGCTGAGCGAGCTGTTCGCACCCGGGGTCACAGGCGGCGAGGCGATCGTCACCGCCGTCGAGCACGGCAAGGGCCAGGACGACGAGCTCGCCCAGGTCAACGTGTTGGCGCTGCTGCTGACCGGGATCGGGGCCCACTACGACGACGCGCGGATAAAGGCCGAGATGGGCGCCTCGCTCGGCGGCGACATGGTCGCGACCCCGGCGCTGGCCCGCTACGAGCGGCAGTTCGGGTTCTCGACCCGCGACGCGAAGATCCTCGGAGCGCTGGCCCGAGGCGTCACGATGGGCGGCTTGATGCAGCCGGGCGTCGAGCCGGGCCGGGCGCTGCAGATCGTCTACACGCTGTGGGTCTCGCAGATGCTCCGCGTCGGCGACGACGCGCTGCAGTCGATCGCCAAGGGTGCGACCGCGGCCGCGGCCGCGCAGCAGCTCGGGGTCACGCTCGGGCAGCAAAGCGAGGCCTCGGCGGGCAGGACCGGCGCGGGCGCACGATCCAAGTCTGGGCCCAAGCCCGCGCCCAAGCCCGCCGCACCTCGTCCACCGCCACCGCGCCAAACCAAGTCCGAGCCCGAGCCCGAGCCCGAGCCCGCGCCCACGCCCGCACCCACGCCCGAAGCCGAGGCTGCCGAGGCCGAGTTCGAGACCGTGCTCGCCGAGCTCGAGGCCAAGGTCGCGAACGAGGCCAACGCCTTCGCGCTGTTTGACCTCTCGATCGACGCCGAGCGCAACGACATCCGCGCAGCCTGGGCGCAGTTGAGCAAGACCTACCACCCGGACGCGCTCGAGGGCTCGGGCCGCGCGGCCCTGCGTCCGCGGGTCGAAGCCGTGTTCGCGGCGATGTCGGAGGCCTACGGGATCCTGTCCAACAAGGACCAGCGCGAGGAGCTGCGCGAGACCCTGCGCATGGGCGGCTCGCTCAAGGCCGGCGAAGACACGACCTCGGTCGTCCGCAACGCCTTCGAGGCCGAGATGATCGCCCGCGACGCCGACAAGCTGCTCAGGGCCAGGCAGTGGGCTCGGGCCGCCGAGATGTTCGAGCGCGCCCACGAGCTCAGCCCCCAAGACAGCGACATCGAGGCCGCGCTGTACTACGCGCAGTTTCGGATCGGGTCCCAAGATCGCCAGCAGGCGCTGGTGACGATCACCCAGCTGAGCAAGCTCGTCGAAGACCACAGCGCCTGCGCGCGCGCGCACTACTTCATGGGCCTGATCCAGCTCGGCATCGACGAGGCCCACAACGCCAAGCAGAGCTTCGCCTCGGCCGTGAAGCTCGACCCACGCAACATCGACGCCGAGCGTCAGCTCCGAGCGCTCCACCTGCGCGAGCGCGGTCCGAGCTCGTCCCGGGCCGAGGCCAAGGACGACGCCAAGAAGAAGAGCGCCTTCGGCGGCCTCCGCGGGCTGTTCAAGAAGTCTTAACTCTTGCCGGGCCGCGAGCGGGGCACGCTGGCCAGGCCCGCGATCGCGATCAGGATCACGACCAGCGACGCGGTCGTGACCTCGTGGACCAGCGAGAGCTGCTCGGCCGCCTCGATCCGGACCTGCGGTCGCATGGCCACGAGATCGACCCGCCCCCACGCCTCGTGAACCCGCGGCAGCACGCCGAGGCGGTCGGCGCCCGCGATCCCGGTTGCGATCAGGGCCAGGGTCGTCCCGGCGCCGTGCCGCAGCCACCGCTGCGCGACCGCGGTCAGGATCACACAGGCCGCGAGGGCCAGCTCCGCCGTCCGCAGCGCGAGGGGCTCGGCCAGCGCTCGCGCGAGGTTCGCGTCGACGAGGGTCGTGTCGGCCTGCAGCGCGGGGACCAGGATCAGGTGACCGAGGACGATCGATCCGAGGGCGAGGCCGAGGGCCAGCATGCCGATGAGCGCTGTCAGTCGCACGATCCCCATCCAGCCCAGTTCGCGCTCGGATCGCAAATTTTTGGCTCCGCGCAGACCTCGCGCGGGCCGGGCACGAGACCGCGCTATGCTCGGCCGCGATGCAAGGCGAGGGCTCCGAAGATCCCGAGTGGACCCGGCGCGCGTGGCTGCGCGCGGGGGCCTCGGCCGCGCTGCTGGCCCCGCTCGCGGGTTGGCCACGCCGAGCCGAGGCCGCCGAAGAGAAGCTGCTCGAGCAGGCGACCAGCGAATACAACACGATCATGGTCACCGAGCGCGGCTCGATCCGGACCATGTACTTCGTCGTCGACGGGACCCGCTACATCGAGTCGCGCTGGGACATGGACCACCCCAACAGCCTCGACCTCGACTACTCGCGCACGATGATGGCCGGGTTCTTGATCCAACCCGCGCCCAAGCGCTTCATGATGATGGGCCTCGGCGGCGGGCAGATCTCCAACTACCTGTTCGAGCGCTTCCCCGGGCTCGAGATCGACGCCGTCGACATCGACCCCGAGGTCGTTCGCCTCGCTCGCAAGTACTTCGGCGTGCCCGACAACCCGCGCTACCGGACCCACGTCGGCGACGGTCGCCTGTTCATCGAGAACGCCGCCGAGCCCTGGGATCTGATCATGCTCGACGCCTTCCGCGGCGTGTTCGTGCCCTACCACCTCAAGACCCGCGAGGCCTACGCGGCCTGCCTCGCCAAGCTGACGCCCGGCGGGGTCGTGGTCGCCAACCTTCACAACCTCACGCGCATGTACCCCCACGATCGCGAGACCCTCGCGGCCGTGTTCCCGCACCGCTACTCGTTCGTGTCCGAGAGCGGCAACCAGACGACCTTCGTCGCCTCGGCCTCGGATGAGCGGGTCGGCACCTACGAGATCCGCAGCCACGCGCGGGCGGTCGCGGAGAAGTTCGACTTCGACATCCTCGGGCTGACCGCGCGCTACTACATGCGAACCGACTGGGACACCGAGTCCTCGGTCTTGACCGACGACTTCAACCCCAGCGAGCTCGAGTCGGCGGCCCAGCGCCACAACACGACGTGCATCGCCGGCTGCGCGTACCCGGCTGGTTAGAGCCCCCCGCGGGCGTCAGCGACTTTGCCACGCACGGCCGCAAGCGGCCGGTCGCGCCCTCGCTCCGCTCGGTCGCTCGGTGGGCTGGTATCAGCTGCGCGGTCGCATCCGTGGCCCCCCAGAGGGGGGCTCGTGCTCGTGTCTGATCCTCGGCTCACGTCTCTGACCACAGGGTCGTTCTTGCCCCCCGCGGGCGTCAGCGACTTTGCCACGCACGGCCGCAAGCGGCCGGTCGCGCCCTCGCTTCGCTCGGTCGCTCGGTCGGCTGGTATCAGCTGCGCGGTCGCATCCGTGGCCCCCCAGAGGGGGGCTCGTGCTCGTGTCTGATCGTCGGCGCGCGTCTCTGACCACAGGGCCGGACGGGCTGGGCCAGACGGGTCGTGACAGACTGGCAGTTAAAAAAAAGAAAGCCCCGGGGTTCGGGGCTTTCTTTCGGGGCGGACGGGACTCGAACCCGCGACCTCCGGCGTGACAGGCCGGCGTTATAACCGACTTAACTACCGCCCCCTGGTCGTTCTTGGAGCCGGGAGTCTCAGGGATGAACCGGCCGGTGTCAAGCAAACTTTGATAGCGTTATGCACGCAGATCCGCGACGACTGTGCCGTTTGCGCTGGGCTGGTGAACCCGCACGGCGCGCGGGTACAGGCGGGCCCCGAAGTCCTCGACCCAACTGACGACGCGCTCGGGCTGGGGGCAGGCGGGCATGGCCTCGACGGCCTGATCCAGGAGCGCGCGCAGGCGCTCGAGGGCGCCCTCGATGCCCAGGGTCATGCAGGCGTTGGGGCGGTCGTGGGCCATGTCTTGGCCGACCGGCTTGCCGAGGCTGGCGGTGTCGTCGAGGGTATCGCGCAGGTCGTCGGCGACCTGGTAGGCCTCGCCGAGCCGGGCACCGAAGGCCCCCCAGGACTGGGCCCGAGAGGGGGCCGAACCCGCCAGCAGCGCGCCCGCGTGAGCGCCGGCCTCGAACAGCGCGCCGGTCTTGGCCTTGTGGTAGGTGCGCAAGCCAACGCTCTGCTCGGACTCCCAGGCCTGCCCGGCGACGAGGCCCCCGCCAGCGCCGACACCTCGGGCGATACATCGGATCAGGGGAGGCACGAGGGCGGGTGAGATCCGGGCGCTGGCCACGAGCTCGAAGGCCAGGACGATCAGCCCGTCCCCGGCGAGCACGGCGAGCTCTTCGCCGTACGCGGCGTGGACCGACGGGCGGCCGCGACGGAGGGCGGCGTCGTCAAAACAGGGCAGGTCGTCGTGGACGAGCGACGCGCAGTGGAGCAGCTCGATCGCAGCGCCGATGTCGGCCTGGGCGTCGAGTTCGGAGCCGACACCACAGGCCGCAGCCACGCTCAGGCACAAATTCGGCCGCAGACGCCCGCCACCCGGGAACACGGCGTGTCGCATCGCGGCCCTCAGAGCCGGCGGCGTCGCCTGGGTCTCGCAGCGCCCCAGAGCTCGGTTGAGGGCGGCCTCAATCCGATCTGAGGCCCAATCCGAGGCCCGACTCGAGGTGTCCATGTCGAGGCCAGCCTGACCCGCCGTACAACCCTTGTCAATCTGAGGGCAGTTCTCGTTCAAACCCTGGACAGCCTTGCTCTTGGGGGTTAGGGTCGAGTTCGGGCTCGAGGTTCAGGAACGCCGCAGAGCGGCTGAATTCGGCACTTGAACGCTGAATCCACGTGTGAGTGGTGTGAGCGCGGGGGGCACTGTAGCAGAGAATCGGACGGTCGTCGTCATCGGCGGGGGCGTCGGTGGACTGTCGGCTTCCATCCAGGCCGCGGCGCTCGGCTTCGACGTGACCGTGCTCGAGCAGGCGCCGCGACTTGGCGGCAAGATGCGCGAGCTCGAGGTCGGGGGACGAGCGATCGATTCGGGACCGACGGTCATGACCATGCGCTGGGCGTTTGACGGGTTGTTTGCTGCAGCTGGGCGGACGCTCGGTGACTACGTCGAGCTCGTCCCCGTCGAGATCCTCGCCCGTCACGCCTGGCCCGACGGGAGTCGGCTAGATCTATTCGCCGACATCGATCGCTCCGCAAGCGCGATCACAGAATTTGCCGACGCGAGGGAGGCCGAGGGCTACCGACGCTTCTGCGCTCACTGCGAGCGCATCTACTCGGTCGTCGAGCAGCCCTTCTTGCGCTCGGAGCGACCGAGCGTGTCCTCGGTCGTGACCGCGAAAGGCCTGCGCGGGGCGCTGGACTTCGCGAGCATCGACTGGCACCGGACGATGTGGTCGGCGATCGGGAGCTTTTTTCGCGACCCACGCTTGCGCCAGCTCTTCGGCCGCTACGCGACCTACTACGGCTCGTCTCCCTTTCGCAGCCCGGCGACGCTCAACCTGATCGCGCACGTCGAGCAAGCGGGGGTCTGGCGGGTCAAAGGCGGCATGTATCGCCTCGCCGAGGCCCTCGTGCGGGTCGCCGAGGAGCAGGGCGTGGCGCTGCGCACGGGCGCGGAGGTCCGGCGCGTGCTCGTGGCCGACGGGCGCGCGGTCGGGGTCGAGCTGCGCGGGGGCGAGCGGATCCACGCCGACGCGGTGATCGTCAACGCGGCCCCGCAGGCCGTCGACGAGGGTCGGCTCGGGGCCGAGCTACGCGGCTGCGTCCGCTACGGGCGCGGGGCCGCGCGCTCGCTCTCGGCCGTGACCTGGTCGACCCTCGCGCGAACCCGCGGGTTCCCCCTCGCCCATCACAGCGTGTTCTTCTCGCGGGACTACCCGGCCGAATTTCGGGCGGTCGAGCGCGGGGAGCTGATCGACGAGCCGACGGTCTACGTGTGCGCCCAAGACCGGGTCGAGGCCGCCGAGCGAGGCGCGACGCCGGACTGGTCCGCGCCCGAGCGCCTCCTGGTCCTGGTCAACGCCCCCGCTCGCGGCGACGAAGATCCATGGACGAGGGTCGAGCTCGACGCCCTCGAGCGGCGGAGCTTCGCGGTCTTGCGCGACGCCGGGCTCGAGCTCGATGTGGTCGAGCAGGTCCGGACCAGCCCGGCACAGTTCGAGCGCCTGTTCCCGGCGACCGGCGGCGCGCTCTACGGCTTTGCAACCCACACGATGATGGCGCCCTTTCGTCGGCCCCAGGCTCGGGCCGGGCTCGAGCGCCTGTACCTCGCTGGCGGCGGCGCACACCCCGGCGCCGGGGTCCCGATGGTCTGCCTCAGCGGCCAGATCGCCGGGCGCGCGGTGGCCAAGGATCTCGGCCGGTCATGACTGAGCACGGACACACCCTCGCCGACGCGACGCCGGGCTTCGATGTCCCCGTTGGACCGGGCGGCTACGCGTGGTGGTACCTCGACGGGGTCTCGGACGACGGCTCGCTGGGCTTCACGATCATCATGTTCGTGGGCTCGGTGTTCTCGCCTCGCTACTTCCGGGCCCGGCGCGCGGACGCGCCCGCGGATCCGGAGCAGCACTGCGCCGTGAACGTGGCGCTCTATCGTCCAGGTCGGCGTCCAGGCCGGCGTCCAGGCCGGCGTCCCGGCCGGCGTCCCGGCCAACAACCCGGCCCGCGACCCGGCGGCCGCGCCTGGGCGATGACCGAGCACGCCGCGTTCGCGCGGGATCGCACCCACCTGCGTGTCGGCGCGAGCTCGATCCGCTGGCAGGGCGACGGCAGCGAGCTGATCGTGGAGCTCGACGAACAAAGCACGCGCTTCTTCGGACGCCCGGGGCCGCCCCTGCGTGGCCGCGTCCGGCTCCGGCCCTCGGCGCTCTTCGGCCCCCGAGTCGAGCTCGATCACTGGCGCGCCGAGCCCCGCCACCGCTGGTACCCCGTCGCCCCCCACGCGAGGATCGAGGTCGAGCTCGACGAGCCCGCGCTGCGCTTCTCGGGCTCGGGCTACCACGACATCAACGAGGGCGACGAGGGCCTCGAGCAGGGCTTCGCGTCGTGGAACTGGTCGCGCTGCGAGCTCGGCGACGAGACGGTGATCCTCTACGACGTCGTCGATCCGGGCGGCCAGGCCCACGCCCGCGCGTGGCGCTTCGTGCCCGCGTCGGCGACCCACGAGGAGCTCCCGAGCGCCAGCTTCGGCCCCGCGATCGCGCTGGCCCGGACGGGCTGGGGGGTCGAGCGAGCGGTCCGCTGCGACGACGGCCACCAGCCCGAGCTGCTCCACACCCTCGAGGACACCCCCTTTTACTCGCGCAACCTGGTCCGGACGCGGCTCGGCGAGCGCGAGGGCACGGCCGTCCACGAGTCACTCTCGCTCCGGCGCTTCGCGGCCCCGTGGGTCCGCTTCTTGCTGCCCTTCAAGATGCGCAGCGTCAGCGCGCGCTGACGGGCCAGCCGGCGTCGAGCAGCGACTGGCAGGTCTCGTTGGCCTTGATCTTGGCGTAGCGAAAGCTGCCCTTGCTGCTCTCGTAGCTGTCTTTGGCCATGGCCGCGAGGCACTTGCCGTCGGCGCCGAGGATCTTCTGACGCACGCTGACGGTGACCTCGCCGTAGATCGGCGTGCCCTTGTCGTCTCCGAAGGCGCGCGCGCTGGTCGTGGTCTTGTTGGTCACGTGGAGGTTGCCGCTGCACACGCCCGCGTCGACGTAGACGCGCATCCCGGGCTCGCCGTCCTCGTCGATGTCTTCTTCGCCCCAGTTGACGGTCCCGGACATGGTGAAGTGCGGCGTGCCCTCGACGGCCTCGAACACGATCCGCGAGTCCGGCAGGGCGTCGGCGTCGACGTAGACCTTGACCCCGCCGACGTCGGAGTAGTTGACCTTGCACGCGCGCTGGTCGATCTGGATCGAGTCGGCGGTCCGGCGCACGCGCGCGATCACCCAGGTGTCCATGCGCGTCTCGAGGGTCCCGAGCACCGGGACGTCGCGCTTGCCGAACACGACCTGGTGCCCGGCCCAGTGCTCGGTCTTGACGACCTCTTGCTCCTCCGCGGGCGCTCCGCTGGTGGCCGCGAGCTGGTGAAGCTCGAGCGGATCGGCCTGGGGGGTGACCGGCGAGAGACCGGAGACGAGCGGCGAGGTCGACAACACGAGGCTCAACGTGGCGAGGATCATGACTCGGACTTCATCCCTTCAGCTTCCCTGCGAGGGCCTGGACCACGACGGGCTTGACCTCGTCGAGTGCGCGCGTGCCGACGACAATACCCCCGGAAGCTTCAATCGACTCGCGAAGATCCTCGGAGCCGGACCCGCCGACGATCCAGGGCACACCCTGGATCGCGTCGGCGTAACCATCGATCAGCTCACGCGCACGGTACGCGGGAGGCCCGACGGTGATCGACAGGCCGACGATCGCGGGCTCGATGCTCTCGACCGCGTGGCGGATCGCCGCGGGCGGGGTCTTGGCGCCGAGCACGACCGGGCGCAGGCCCCACTGGATCAGGCCGAAGGCCACGCCATAGAGGCCCAGATCGTGGTCTTCGTCGGCGAAACAGGCGATGAGCGCGTCCGGGGCCTCGGTCTCTCGATCGAGCAGCCGCAGGAGGTCGCGGGCGAGGGCCCCGAGCGCCTCGCTCGCCATGTGCTCTTGCGCGACCGAGAAGCTGCCGTCGTGCCAGCGATCCCCGACCGCGCGCATGGTCGGGCCGATCACCCGCTGGTAGACCTTCGTGGCCGAACCCAGGAACATCGCGGCCCGCACGGCCCGCTCGACGCCGCGCGGATCAAACTGCTCGAGCGCCGTGAGGATCGCCCCGCAGATGTGCTCGTAGGGGTCGGACTCGACCGGCGCGTCGCGGCCCTCGGCGATCCGCTCGACCATCCGCGCCGCCTCGGCCGGCGCCATGCCCTCGTCGCACAGCTCCTTGAGCTTGCGGATCGAGGCCACGTCGTCGTCGCTGAACAGGCGATAGGACGACGAGCTGCGCTCGGGCGAAGGGATGCCGTAGCGCCGCTCCCACGCGCGCAAGGTCGCGGCTGGCACCGCGGTCATGTCGGCGACGGTCTGAATTCGGTATTTGCCCCTGTGGCTGGGCATGCGCTCGATCCTGCTGCTACATAATGGAGACCACGAGGGACCAGGCTTGTCAAAGGTTCTCGCCAAGAACGCCCAGGGATCATGCAAACCTTGAACATCCAGAGTTCACCCTCGACCTCCACGGCTGGCGGCGGGTCTGACACCCCGCACGCGCTGGTGATCGGTAGCGGCTTTGGCGGTCTGGCCGCCGCGGTCCGGCTCGGCGCCCGTGGCTACCGCGTGACGGTGCTCGAGCGGCGTGACCAGCCGGGCGGGCGGGCCTACGTCTACCGTCAAGACGGGTTCACCTTCGACGGCGGCCCGACGGTGATCACCGCGCCCTTCTTGCTCGAGGAGCTGTGGGAGCTGTGTGGCAAGCGCATGGCCGACACGATCGACATGCGCCCGGTCTCCCCCTTCTATCGGGTCCGCTTTCACGACGGCGAGGTGTTCGACTACCAGGGCGACGCCGAGGTCATGCGCGAGCAGATCCGCAAGTTCAACCCCGACGACGTCGAGCACTACGAGCGCTTCTTGCGGATGTCCGAGCAGATCTTCGAGGTCGGGTTCGAGCGTCTGTCGCACGTGCCCTTCGGCAGCATCCTCGACATGCTGAAGATCACCCCGGCGATGATCCGGCTGCAGAGCTACCGGACCGTCTACAACCTCGTCGCCCGCTTCATCGAGGACGAGCGCCTCCGCCAGGTGTTCTCCTTTCACCCGCTGCTGGTCGGCGGCAACCCGTTCAAGACCACGTCGATCTACACGCTGATCGCGTTCTTGGAGCGCAAGTGGGGCGTGTTCTTCCCGATCGGCGGGACCGGCACCTTGATCAGGGGACTCGTCGAGCTCGTCGAGGGCCAGGGCGGCGAGGTCCGGCTCGAGACCGAGGTCGAGGAGGTGCTGGTCGAGCAGGGCCGCGCGGCCGGGGTCCGCCTGAAGTCCGGCGAGCGGATCGACGCCGACATCGTCGTGTCCAACGCCGACTCGGCCTACCTCTACAAGCACTTGCTGCCCGCGCGCTACCGCAAGCGCTGGACCGACAAGAAGCTCGAGCGCGTGCGCTACTCGATGAGCCTGTTCGTCTGGTACTTCGGGACCAAGCGCAAGTACGAGGACGTCGCCCACCACACGATCTTGCTCGGGCCGCGCTACAAGGGCCTGCTCGACGACATCTTCGAGCGCAAGGTCCTGGCCGAGGACTTCTCGCTCTACCTCCACCGCCCGACGGCCACGGACCCGGCCCTGGCGCCCGCGGGCTGCGACGCCTTCTATGTGCTCTCGCCCGTGCCCCACCTCGACAGCGGGACCGACTGGGAGGCCGAGCGCGAGCGCTACCGGGCCAAGATCTGCGCGTACCTTTCGAGCACGATCATGCCCGGGCTCGAGGACGAGCTCGCGAGCTCGCACGTGCTCGATCCCCTCGGCTTCGAGCGAGAGCTGCTCTCGCACAAGGGCGCCGCGTTCGGGGTCGAGCCGGTCCTGACCCAAAGCGCCTACTTTCGGCCGCACAACGAGAGCGAGGAGATCGAGGGCCTGTACCTGGTCGGCGCGGGCACCCACCCGGGCGCGGGCGTGCCCGGGGTCCTGAGCTCGGCCAAGGTGCTCGACAAGGTCGTCCCCCACGCCGACGCGCTCGTGCATCGCTCAGCTCGATCCGCGCAATGACGGGCTCCGACGACGAGGCTCGCTTCGCGCCCGCGCCGGTCCGCAGCCGCGACTTCGCCCCCGCGAGGGGCTCCCGCGCCGACGCTGACGCTGACGCTGACGCTGACATCGCAGCGTGCAAGCAGATCCTGGCCGTGGGCAGCAAGAGCTTCGCGGCCGCGTCGCTGCTCTTGCCCGGGCGCATGCGCGGGCCCGCGGCGGCCTTCTACGCCTTTTGTCGGATCGCCGACGACCTCGTCGACTTCTCTGACGAGCCCAACGAGGCGGTCACGCAGCTGACCGCCCGCCTCGACCGGATCTACGCGGGCACGCCCGACGACGATCCGGTCGACCGCGCCTTCGCCCGCGTGGTCCGGGACTTCGCGCTGCCTCGCGCGCTGATCGACGCGCTGATCGAGGGCTTCGAGTGGGACGCGCGAGAGCGCGACTACGAGACCCTGGCCGAGCTGCTGGCTTACTGCGCGCGGGTGGCCTCGGCGGTCGGCGTGGTCATGACCCTGCTGATGGGCCCCCGCGAGCCGCGGACGCTGGCCCGGGCCTGCGACCTCGGGGCCGCGATGCAGCTGACCAACATCTGCCGTGATGTGCTCGAGGACGCCGAGCGCGGGCGGCTCTACCTCCCGGCCGCGTGGCTGCGCGAGCGCGGGGTCGACCCGGTCGACTTCGTGGCCAGGCCCGGGCACTACGCGGGGGACGCCCGCGTGGCCGAGGTCGTCGAGGCCGTGCTGCGCGAGGCCGACGAGTACTACCTGCGGGCGGACGCCGGGATCGGGATGCTGCCGCGGGACGCTCGGCCCGCGATCCGTGCGGCGAGCTTGATCTACGCTGACATCGGCCGGGTGATCCGCGAGCAGGGCTGCGACCCGAGCCGCGGCCGCGCGCACACGAGCAAGGCGCGCAAGCTGTGGCTGCTGATCCGGGCCTGGGTTTGGCCCACACCCTCGGGCGAGGCGAAGCATGCGGACGCGCCCGTCATCGACGAGTGCGCGTTTTTGATCGAGCCCGTGGTGGATGCACTCCCCGCGCGATCTGGCGACCACGTGTGACACCTCGCGTATCGTCCTGGGCGACCAGGATGAGCAAAGAGCAAATCGGCCCTGCACGAGCCCGCCGGCTCGTCTCGACACAGCGAACGCTCGCAGCCGTGGGCAATGGGAGCTTTCCCATATGGATTCTCGCTAATATGCCCATCTAGTCACAGCTGGCAGGTCCACCCTATCCTCTAAGTTGTATTTTCAGTGATCTGGCGGATCATTAAATTCTAAACTCGCTTGATGCAACGACTCAACATCCCACTTGTACTTTCTTGTTCGCTTGCCCTGTCTTCCGCCTGCGTCGCTGAAGACGACCCGAGGATGACGAACGACACGTTCTCGACGACCGACTCGACGACCGGCGACGGTGACGGTGACGCCGGCGAGAGCGGTGATCAAGACGGCAACGGTGACGGCGACGGCGACGGCGACGGCGACGGCGACGGCGACGGCGACGGCGACACCGGTCCAGTCTGCGGTGACGGCGTCACCGAAGGCGACGAAGAGTGCGACGACGGCAACCCCTCGGACACGGACGCGTGCACCAACGAGTGCCTGAACGCGACCTGCGGCGACGGCTACGTGCAAGAAGGCGTGGAGATGTGTGACGACGGCAACGACGTCGATGACGACGGCTGCACCAACGAGTGCCTCATGCTGAGCTGCGGCGACGGCGTGGTTCAGGGCATGGAGGAGTGCGACGACGGCAACATGGACGACACCGACGACTGCACCTCGCTGTGCACCGCCGCTGTCTGCGGTGACACCTTCGTGTGGGCCGGCCACGAGGAGTGCGACGACGGCAACATGGACGACACCGACGACTGCGTCGCCGGGTGCATCTCGGCGACCTGCGGCGACGGCTTCGTCCAGGACTTGGTCGAAGAGTGCGACGATGCCAACATGGATGACACCGATGACTGCGTCGGCGTCTGCGTCGCGGCCGTCTGCGGCGATGGCTTCGTTCAGGACGAAATCGAGGAGTGCGACGACGGCAACATGGTCGACGACGACGCGTGCACCAACGACTGCGTCTCCGGGAGTAGCTGTCTCAACAACGATCAGTGGCAGGCCGTCGACTGCACCACGAACTCGTGGGTCTGGTCGAGCGATCGCGTCAACGCGCCAACGCTCCAGGAGGCCAACGACCAGCATGTGCTGTGGGCCGGTTGCAGCCACGCCCAGGACGCCGGCAACACCTGCAGCCTCGATGGTACGGGCTGGGTCTCGACCGCGGTCGTGCCGATGGCCGGGTGCAACGCGACCTGGTACCACCTCGGCGGGAGCTACACGGGCAACTGTGCCGGACACGACGGCGACCAGGTCCGCCGCCTCGTGCTCGACGCCGACGACTGCTACGACTACTGATGTAGCGACCAACTCGCTGGGGCCTTGGAGCCCGTGGTGCAATGCATCGCGGCTCCTCGCGCCGGATTGTTCACTCGCGCGCGGCCCGTGCCTGGGCGCGCTCGCGATCGGCCTTGTCCTTGGCTTCGGCGGCGCTCGGGTCCTTCTCGATCTGGGCGTTCTCTCGCTCGATCTCCAGCATCAAGAAGGTCGCGGCGATCACCATGATCACCAAAATACTCAGGACCTGGAAGGGCAGCGAGATCAGCGAGAGCGACACGCCCTCGGGCCCGGCCCGGCGGCGGCGCATCTTCTTGGCCAGCTTCTCGTAAAAGTCTGGCGGGGCCTCGACGTCGGGCAGCTCGCGCACGACCGAGAGCAGCTTCTGCAGATCCTCGACCTCGCGCCGGGCCTCGGGCGAGTCGTCGAGGTACTTCTCGAACGACGCCGCGTCGCCGGCCTCGAGCGCATCGTCGAGGTAGGCGGTCATCAGCTCGGCGTTGGAGTCGGCGGCCATGGTCGTGATCGTGATGCTGAACCTAGTGGTGAATCTGGGGCGCGAGGCGCCCAGGTCAAGGTTAGTCGCAGAACCGGCGGGGTAAAGAGCTTTGTGTGTTCACGGCTCCATGTAGGGCTCGAGCCGGGCTTTGAGGGCGAGGCGGGCGCGGTGGAGGCGGCTCTTGAGCGTGCCCTCTTGGAGGCCGGTGATGTTGAGGATCTCGGCGTAGCTGAGGCCCTGGATGTCGCGCAGGACGATCAGCAGGCGGTGCTCCGGCTCGAGCTGGGCGATCTCGGCCTGGATCGCGCGCTCGAGCCGGTTGCCGAGGATCGTGGCCTCGGGCCCGGGGACCACGCTCTGGAGCGAGACGACGGCGCCGCCGTCCTCGCCGCGGGTGTGGGCCGCGGGGGTCTCGTCGATGTCCGACGCGCGGTGGAAGTTGCGACCCTTGAGGTACTTGATCCGGTTCTTGCAGGTGTTCGAGGCGATCCGATACAGCCAGGTGTAGAACCGGCCCTCGCCGCGGTAGTTGCCGATCCCGCGATAGACCGAGATGAAGACCTCTTGAGCGATGTCCTCGGCCTCCTGGCGGTTTCCGATCATCCGGAACACGAGGCCGAAGATCCGATCTTGGTAGGTGTGGACGAGCTCCTGGAAGGCCCGCTCGTCGCCCTGCTTGAGCCGACGGACGAGGCGGCGGTCCTTGGCGTCGCGCGCGGCTCGAGCCTCCTCGGTCTCGGGCTTGCCGCGGAAGCGCCGCTTCGGCCCTTGTTTGGGGCTGTCCGCCACAGGCTGCGGCGACGCAGCTCCTGCTTCGCTTGCGTCACCGGCCTTGGCGTCGGTGCGGCTGTCCTCGGCGTTCACTTGCGCGTACACGGTCGCGGGTCGGGCCTGAGTGACACCGTGCCCCAGGTCAGGTTCCCAACGGCCGGAGATTCCGGGCGCGACAGGGGGGATCATCCGCGCGAGACGGCTCGGCGGTCAAGCGCGCGCGAGGAATAGTTGTTTTGTGTCGGGCCCTCACCCGACCCAGGCGCGGATCAGGGCTGCGAGCATCCACGCCAGCATGGCCAGGTTCGCCGCCCCAGCGCCGAGCATGACGAAACGGAGGCACTCGCCGCGGTTGCCAGCGTCGGCCGAGCCGAGCAGGCGCGCAGCGACGAGCACGGGCCAAAGCGGCACGACGATGATCCCCGCGACGGCCCACCACGGCAGCCCCGGGACCACCAGCCAGCCGAAGCCGATCGCCACGGCGAGCATCTCGAGCGCGTGGCGGCGGGCGTCGAACTGGCCGTAGCGCACGGCGTAGGTCCGCTTGTTGGCCGCCCGATCCCCGGGGTAGTCGGGCAGCGAGGTCAAGAGGTTGCCGACGTAGCCAAACAAGAAGCAGGGCAGGAGCCCGAGCCAGGGCAGGCCATCAAACTCCCCGGCTTGGGCGTAGAAGCCGATGATCGGCAGCACGACCCCGAGACCTAGACCCTGGAGCAGCTCGCCGTGCCCGCGATAGGACATGCGCAGCGGCGCGAAGCTGTAGGCCCACATCAAGCCCGCGCCGCCGACCACGAGCACGGGCAACCACCACAGCTGATGGATCAAGGCCAGGATCAGCGCGACCACGACCATCGCGCCGAGCATGATCCACGCCGCCTTGCGCAGGGCCTCGGGCGAGAGCTTGCCCTCCTGGATCACCCGTGAGCCGCCCGACACCACCGAGGGCGAGGGGTTGATCGCGTCGGCCTCGCGGTCCGCGAAGTCGTTGGCGAACACGACGAAGAGCTGGTTGAGCGCGCCGAGCAGCTGCACGGCGCCGAACAATCGCCACGAGAAGCCCCCGTGGGCCGCGTAGGCCAGGACCTGGCCAAGGATGAGCGGCACCGCGACGTTGGCGGCAGCCAGCGGTCGGGCAGCCTGGACCCATGCGCCCCAGGGCGACATCGTGGCCACGGTAGGCGCGAGTCCAGCGCAGCGCAAGCCAGCCCGCGCCGGAACTCGCAAGCTGGGGGGTGGACGGCGCGCGGACCCTGGGTTACGCAGCTTCGCTCAGGCCGTGCACGTCAGCGCCACATCGCTCCTCGACCGGCGACTCTTGCTGTTCACGGGCAAGGGTGGCGTCGGCAAGACCACCTTGGTCGCGGCCCTCGCCCTCGAGGCCGCCCGCCGCGGGCGCCGGCCGCTGGTCGTCGAGCTCGGCCACCGCGCGTCGATGGAGGCGGTGTTCGAGGTCGACCACATCGGCTACGAGCCGCGCGACGTCGGCCGGGGCGTCCACGCGATGAACCTCGACTTCGAGTCCGCGCTCGGCGAGTACTTCGAGGAGCACATCCCGATCAAGCGGGTCGCGCGGACGATCATGCGCAACAAGACCCTGCAGAAGTTTTTTCACGCGGCGCCCTCGGTCTCGGAGGTCGCGATCCTGAACAAGCTCAGCGCGCTGGAAAACGCTCGCGCGCCGGGCGGCAGCACCATGCGCTGGGATCCGATCTTCGTCGACCTCGACGCGACCGGCCACGCGATCATGCTGCTCAACCTGCCCTCGGTCATGGACGGGCTGATCGGCGACGGGCCGATGCGGCGCATGGTCGACGGGTTCTCGAGCCTGCTCAGCGATCCGCGTCGGACGATCCTGAGCCTGGTCACGCTGCCCCTCGAGCTGCCCGCGCAGGAGACCGTCGAGCTCCACCAGCAGCTGACCCGCCACCACGACGTCGCCCTCGGCGTGCTGTTCGTCAACCAGGTCCCGCGCCGACCGCTGAGCCCCACCCAGGCCGGGATGCTCGATCGGCTCGAGCACCACGCGCGGGAATTTGGCATCGACACCCTCGTCGACGACGTAGCGATCGCTCGCCGCGCGATGCGCTATCACGCCAACGCCCGCTCGCAGATCAACCGCCTCCTGCGCGAGGTCGACATGCCGATGGTCGAGCTCCCGAGCGTGGCCGGGCGCGTGCTCGACCTCGACACGATCGCCGCGATCGGCGAAAAAACCCTCACGCTGCTCGACAGCGGGCAACAGCGCGAAGAGACCAACGTGACGGCAATTCCGCGCCGTTGAGGAGCGAGAGCGAGCAGGTGAGCGGGATCGACGAGCTACTTGTGCGCCAGCGGCTGCTGATCGCGGTCGGCCCCGGTGGCGTCGGCAAGACCACGGTGTCCGCGGCGATCGCCCTGCGCGCGGCGGAGCTCGGGCAGCGGACCCTGGTCCTGACGATCGACCCGGCCAAGCGCCTCGCCGACGCCCTCGGCCTCAGCGGGCTCGACGACGAGATCCGCGAGGTCCCGACCGACGACCTGAGCAAGCTCGGCGTCGAGGTCCCGGGTCAGCTCTTCGCCGCGATGTTCGACAACGCCGCGAGCATGGACTCGCTGATGAGCCGCGTGGCGCCCGACGACGAGACCCGCGACCGGGTCCTGCGCAACCGCGTGTACCGGGCGATGGCCGGGACCCTGGCCCGCAGCCACGCCTACCTCGCGATGGAGCGGCTCCACGAGGTCATGGCCTCGGGCGACTACGACCTCGTCATCCTCGACACCCCGCCAGCTCGCAACGCCCTCGACATCCTCGACGCGCCCTCGCGGCTCGCAACCTTCTTGGAGGAGGGGGTCGTCAAGTGGTTCGTGCGCCAGAACAAGGGCCGCGGGCTCCGGGCGCGGCTGATGCAGAGCTCCGGGGCCGCGGCGACCAAGCTGTTCGAGGTCGTCGTCGGTCAGGAGCTCGCCCGCGAGACGCTCGCGTTCTTCGAGGCCTTCTACGGCATGCGCGAGGGCTTCCACGCCCGGGCCTCGGCGATCCAGAAGATCCTCCACGCGCCCGAGACCAGCTTCGTGCTCGTGAGCTCGGCCGACGCCACCCACCTCGCCGACGCCGAGGCCCTCGCAGCCGGGATCGCGAGCCGCGGCGTGCAGATCGACGTCGCCGTGTTCAACCGCGCCTACGAGCGCCTGACCCACGCCGACCCCCTAGCGATCGTCAGCTCGGCTGGCGAGCTCGACAGCCCGACCACGATCCGGCTGCTGTTTCGCGACGAGCTCCACCGCCACGAGCGCGAGGCGATGACCTCGCTCCTGGCCAGCCTCCACGAGGTCCGGACCCGCGCCGCGAACACCAACCTCCGCGCGCTCGAGTCGATCCGCCGCCTCGCCCAGCAGCTGCCCGAAGACGCGCTCGGGCTGATCATCGCCCGGCTCGACGGCGACATCCGTGATCTGCCGGGCCTCCACACCCTCGGCCCCTACCTCGCGGCCGAGCGCACGCTGCCGCGGAGCTGAGCCCGTCTCTTTGGCTGACGCCGGGGCCGGATCGGTCTAACGTGGGCGACATGAACCAGCCGCCGCCGCAGCAGCAGGGTCGCCAGCAACAAGCTCCGGGCCGCGCCGTCGCCCGAGCGCCGCAGGGCTCGATGGCTCAGCCGGGCTCCGGCGAGCAGCTGTTCGCCGGCATCGCCAGGCACAGCGCGCGACTCGGCGGCTACCTCAAGTGGGCGGGGATCTCCGTCGTCGGCGGGGCCGTGGCGATCGGGATCAACATGCTCGACCTCGGCGTGCCCGGCTGGGCCCTGGGCCTGCTGTGGCTGATCGGGCTGCCCGGGCTGCTGTGGACCTACCTGACTCACATCTCGACCAAGTACAAGGTCACCCACCGCCGGGTCGAGACCGAGCACGGGGTCCTCGCCAAGAAGGTCGAGTCGCTCGAGCTGTGGCGTGTGCTCGACGTCGAGTACTCCCAGTCACTGGTCGACCGCATCTTCAAGAACGGTCGCATCAAGCTGATCAGCACCGACCAGAGCAACCCCGAGCTGGTCCTCCACGGCCTCCCCAACCATCGCCAGCTGTTCGAGGAGCTCCGCGACGCGGTCCAGGCCGCCCGCCAGACCAACCGCCCCATGGAGCTGGCCCCAGGCTCCGACCTCGGCGACTTCCAAGACGGCGGCGGCGAAGTACTCTGAGTTGCTGACGCCTGTGGGGGTCCAAGCCGACGAGCCCCCGCGAAGCCCACACCTGCCCGCAGAGCGAGCTAGCGAGCGACCGGGCGCGAAGCGGCCCTGCGTGGCGGAGTTGCTGACGCCTGTGGGGGTCTAAGAAAGCTTCAAGCTGCGGCGGAGCTCGAGGTAGGGGCCGGAGACCGAGAAGGCGATCAGGCCCTTGATCAGCTCGCGGCCGTCGGCCGAGACCCCGACGCCACCTTGGAGGATGACCCGGGCGGCGGTGTCGATGCTGTCGCAGACCAAAAAGCCGGCCCGGGCGGCGGCGTGGTCACAGCCGCGCAGCCAGCTCTTGGTGTCGGCGCCGCCGCGCTCGATGACCTTGGCGACGGCCTTGCGCAGATCGTCGAGGCGCGAGGGCGGGAGCATCTTCTTGATCGCCTCGGCCCAGCCCCGGGCGGCCTCGCGCTGCTCCTTGGGGATCGCGACCTTCGGCTGGGTGAGGCCGACGGCGCCGTAGATCGCGTCGCGCAGGCTCGACGACGAGGGCAGCAGCGCGGCGCCGATCAGGTGCGGGTGGACCCGGGCGATCGCGCGGCCGGCCCGAAACGCGATCGCGGCGTCGGGCTGACGGGCGAGGGCCTCGTCGCCGGCGAGCAGGGTCGGGTACACGCCCTTGGCGTCACCGAGGGCGGTCACGCGAAAGCCCCCGGCCTCGCCCTTGCGCAGGTAGAAATCCGGCGGCGGCATGTCGATGACCTGAGACATGTAGGCGACCCAGCGGGTCAGACCGGTGGCCTGCATGGTCACGGTCTCCCGCTGGCTGCGCTCGACGCCGACCGAGGCGTGGGTCAGGCCCTCGCGCGCGGCGATCACCGGCCACAGGAGGCCGTAGAGATCCGAGAGTCGCGAGCTCGTGTGGCTGGGCAGCAGGGCGTCGCGCCAGAGCTTGCGCGAGATCGAGCCGCGCGGCGGCTGGTAGCTGTCGCCGGGCTCGGCCGCGAGCTCGAGCTCGGCCTCGTCGGCCTGCTTGAGGAAGCGCAGCGTCCGCGACACGCAGATCGCGGCGTCGCGCTGCTCGGCCTTGAGGTAGAGCTCGACGAGGCGGTGGTAGCTGTCGTAGTCGAGCGGGTTGTCGCGGATCAGCGTCTGGACCTGGCCGATGCCCTTGTCGAGGGCGTCGTCGCCGAGCTGGACCGAGAGCCCGATGACCTTGTTGCGCCGCGCGGTCTGGCCTTCGTCGTCCTCGCCCGCCCCGAGCGTGCGCGCGAGGGCGATCGCCTGCTCGTAGGCCAGCATCGCCGTGCGCGGGTCGTCGAGGCGCTGCTCGTAGAGCGCGGCGATGCTGTCGAGCAGCTCGATGCGCTCCTCGACGGCGTCCTCGGGCGTGGCCTTGAGCCGCCCGCGCAGGACCTTGGACAGCTCGCGCCAGTCGCCGACCTCCTCGAGGCTCTCGCGCACGGCGTTGAAGGCCTTGTCGTGGAGCGGATCGGCCTCGAGCACGCCGATCAGCCGCGCGCGGACGACCCCCCCGGTCGCGTCGAGCTTGTTGGCGCGCATCAGCGAGGCCGCGGCGTAGCGGTACTTGGCCTGGATCGGCCCGTGGTCTTGAAGCTCGGCGAGGCGATCGAGGACCCCGATCGCCTCGGACCACTGCTCGGCGTTGCTGTAAAGATCGAGGGCGCGGTGCAGGAGCGAGAGGTCGTCGGGCCGGCTCTCGAGGACCGCGCGCATCTGGGCCACGGCCTCGTCGGGGCGGTTGAGCTCGTCGGCGAGGGTCGTGGCGAGCTCGAGGCGCAGATCCAGCAGCTCCGAGGCCCGGGCCTCGCGGCGGTCGTCCTCATCGTCGAGCTCGGCGAGCTCGGCCGCGAGCACGCCGATCAGCCGCTCGCAGGCCTCGACCTTGCGCGCGGGCCCGTCGACGATCTCGACCAGGAAGCGGGCCGCGTCGACGTAGGTCGGATCGAGATCGAGGGCGCGGTCGATCATTTGGAGGGCCTTGCCAGCCTCGCCCATGCCGTGGCGGGCCTGGCCCATGCGCAGGTAGAGCTCGGCCTGGTCCCGCGGCCCGACCTCGTCGCCACCTTGGATCGCCAGGCCCTGGTAGGCCTTGAGCGCGGCCTCCCAGCTCTCGGACTCGAGCTCGAGATCGGCGAGCGCCCGACCGACCTCGCGGTTGCGCGGATCGAATTGCTTGGCGTCGCGCAGCAGCTCGCGGGCCGCGGCCTTGTCGTGGACCGCGAGCGCGCAGCGACCGGCGAGGGCGTGGACCTGGGCGTTGAGCTCGCGGTCGTCGGGGTTGGCGGCCCGGGTCTGCGAGACCCAGCGCTCGGCGTGGGGCCAGGCCTCGTCGAGCTCACCGCGCTCGACGAGGCGCTCGACGAGCATCCCGGTCGCGCCTTGGTGGTGGGGATCGAGCTCGACGACCTCGCGGATCAGGGGCAGGGCGCGGTCGGGCTTGTTGAGGGTCTCGACCCAGGTCTTGGCCGCGGCGAACAGCTCGCGGACCTTCTCGCGCGGGTCGCTGCTGGTCTGGGCCGCGCGGATCTGGGCGTCGAGGGCCTCGAGCGGGCGCTGACGCTGGTCGAGGATCTCGCGCAGCAGCGCCCACCCACGGCTCGCGGACTCGTCGAGCTCGAGGGCCTCGCGGACCCGGGCCTCGGCCTCTTCGAGCTCGCCCGCGCGCTCGCGCATGCGCGCGACGGTGACCAACATCGAGGCCCGATCTGCGGGGCTCTCGGCGTCGGCGATCCGCTCGCGCAGGAGCTGCTCGGCCCGCTCCTGATCGCCCGCGTCTGCGAGGCGCTCGATCAGGAGGTCACGCCAGCGGCCCTCGGACGGGTCGAGCTCGACGAGGCCCTCGAGCGCCGCGCGCTCGCGCTCGGGGTCGTCGAGGGGCCCGGACACGAGCTCGTGGAGCTGCTCGTAGGCCTCGACGCGCGCGGCGTCGGGCAGCGCGACGACCTTGGCCCGACGCTCGAGCAGCTCGGCGAGGCGCTCGAGCGCGCCCTCGCTGCGGTAGTAGCGGATCAAGCCCGCGACCGCGTCGAGGACCAGGGCGTGGTCGACGGGCAAGGTCGCGACGATCCGCTCGCGGCAGTCGGCCGCGCGCTCGCCCCCGTCGGCCTCGCGGTCGAGCAAGCTCGCGGCCTCGGCCAGGAGCTCGGCCCGGCGCCCGCTGTCGTCGACGACCTCGGTCAGCACGGACAGGGCGTCGATCAGGCCCTCGCGCGCGCTCGCGGCCTCGCCCGAGTCGCCCTCGGCCTTGGGTCGCAGCAGCGAGGCGAGCGCCTCGGCGGTCGCGAGGTCGCTGCGGTCGCGCTCGATCAGGCGGCGGTACTGGACGATCGCGCCAGCCTCGTCGTCGTTGCGCTCGACCATGATCTCGGCCGCCTCCTTGCGCAGCGCGCTGGCCTCGGCGTCATCGAGGTTGCCCTCGGCCCGGGCGGGGAGGACCTCGGCGAGGATGTCCCAGCGCTCGAGCTCTCGCGCCCAGCGCTCGCTGGCCTCGAGCGCGCGGGCGTTGTCGGGATCTTCGGCGCGGACGTGCTCGACGGCCTCGAGCGCGCCGTCGTGCTCGCCGAGCTCCCCGAGGATCTGCGCGGCCTCGATCAGCGCCTCGTGGCGGACCGGGCCGGTCTCGAGCTCGGCGATCGTCAAGAGCCCGGTCGCGAGCTCGGCCGGGCGGTCGGCCTTGCGATAGGCGACGAGCGCCGCGCGCTGGAGGTCGAGGTTCTCGGGCTCGAGATCGAGGGCGTCCTCGTAGACCGCGATCGCGCGGTCGAGCTCGCCGACCTGCTCGAGGTAGATCTGCGCGGCGCGAGCGAGGATCTGCAGCTGCGCGTCAGCTTGCGGGATCCGCCGACCGACGCTGCGCAGCTTCTCGGCGACCGTGGCCCAGCGACCGGTGACCTCGGCGAGGCGCAGGAGGTCGTCGACGAGGGGCAGCTGGGCGTTGACGGAGATCGCGTCGACGAGCTGGAGGATCGCGTCGAGGGCGGTCCCGGGGGCGTCGAGGTGGCGCTCGCTGATCTCGGCGAGCTCGCGCAAGAGCACGATCTTCTCGCTCTCGGCCTGGCTGATGCGCGCGCGGATCTCGAGCACGTCGGCGACGCGATCCCAGCGCTGCGCGGCCCGAGCCTCGCGCTCGATCCGTCCGATCGCCTCGCGCGCGGGCAGGTGGGCGGGCTTTTGGTCGAGGATCCACTTCCACGCGTCGAGGTCGTTGGGGTCCTCGGGCTCGACGATCCGGACCGGAGCGCCGGGCGTGGCCGGGGCCGCGACCGGCTGCTCGACGACCTTGGCCTCGACCTGATCGAACTTGTGCGGGGTCGTGAGGATCGTCGCGATCTCGGTCCGCAGGGTCTTGGGGTCGGGGCGCCGCGAGGGGTCCGGGTGCATGGCCTCGGTCAGGAGGGCGTCGACGCGCTGGTCGATGCCCTGAACCAGGCTCGACGGGGCCGGGACCGAGCCCAGCGGCAGCGCCCCGGTGATGCAGCGATAGAGCATCGCGGCCAGGGCGTAGGTGTCGCTGGCCGGGCTCGGGACCGCGCCGACGAGCAGCTCGGGCGCGCCGTAGCCATGGTTCTCGCGCACGATCGCCGGGCGGGCCCACGAGACCAGGGGCAAGAAGCCGAACCCGCGCAGCTTGGCGCCATCTTGGGTGATCAGCACGTGGCGCGGGTGCGGGCTGCGGTGGACCAGGCCCTTGGCGTGGGCGAGGCCGATGACCTCCATCAGCGGACCGATGATCTCGAAGGCCTTGTCGAGCGGGAGCGGGTCGGCGGTCTGCTCGAGCAGGCGCGAGAGCGGCACGCCCTGATCGGGCTCCATGATGACCCCGAACACGCGGCCCTCGGCCACGCCCCCGCGGACCCGAACTAAGGCGGGGTGATCGATCTCGGCCAGGATCCCGACCTCGTCGATGAAGCGCCGACGCTCGTCGGGGCTGACCGCGCGGCCGAGGGTCCCGACCTCCATCGCGACCAGCGCGTTGTCCGAGGCCCGGTCGTGACACTCGAGCCAGATCCGCGAGCCGACGCGGCCGCGCACGGTCTCGAGCGCGAAGCGGGGCGAGACCAGGGCGAGGTTGCGGTCCTGCTCGGCGGCGGCCTCGAGCCCGGTTCGGGCGGCCGCCTCGTCGCCCTCGACGAGGGCGAGGAGCGCGAGGTTGAAGCGCGCGAGGCGTTGGTCGCGGGCCTCGGCGTCGTGGGTCACGACCTGCTGAAAGGCCTTGCGCGCGCGCTTGTGCCAGCGGCTCTGGGTCTTGCCCGAGACCCGCGCGTGGGCCAACCACACGCTGCCGAGGCGGAGCAGATCTCGGTTGGGCACGGACTCGATCCCGCCCGGGAGCGAGGCGACCAGGCGATCGACCTCGTGGGGGTCGACGCCGAAGGCCGCGTCGACGCCGAGGTCGACGCGCGGCGGCACGGGTCGCAGCACCCGGCTGAGCTCGATCGCCGCGAGCTTGTCGGCCGCGCGCGACTCGAGCGGCTCGCCCTCGCTCGCGGTCGCGAGCGCGCTCAGCAGCGCCGCGACCCCGCCCTCGGGGAGCTCGCAGACCTCGACGCCGCTGTGTTCACGGATCTGCTCGGCCTCGACGGAGCTCGGGTTGGCGACATAAAGGTAGTGGGTCGAGGCCGTCGCGGGGATCTTGGCCAGGATCGTCAGGATCTGGCGCAGGTCGGGATCGCCGAGCTCGAAGCCGAGCAGGACGAGGGTCGCGCTGCGCTTGACCTCCTCGACGAGCTCGCGCAGGTCGTGGTCCCGAACCAGCTCCTCGCTGCCCGGGGTGTGGAGCACGTAGTCGCCGGGCATGCCCTTGCTCGCGTCGCGGCTGATCCGCGGTCGCTCGTGACCCGCGGCCTCGCGTGCGCGGGCGTGCAGGTCCGGGTAGGCGGCCGCGAGGCACCCTCGCCACCGGAGCTGGCCGAGCGGACGCAGCGGCTCGGGCAAGGTCTGGTCCTCGTCGACCGCGGCCGTGAGCGCGGCCTCGAGCGCGTCGCTGCCACGGTGGCGGCGGAGCCAGTCGAGGACCGTCAGCCGCTCGCCCGCGTCGAGCAAGGCCTCGAGCTCGGCGCGCGGCCCCTCGTCCGTGTCTGCGACCAGCTCGCGCAGCACCTCGGCCCAGCCCGGGCGTTCGGCCAGGGCCCCGATCCCCGCGCCTGTCCACAGCACGCAGTCACCAGCACGAATCGCAACACCCAGATCGCTCGGAATCTCTTGCATGGCCTCTCGCAAGCCTGGCGCAGCGGCCAGGCCCATCGAGGGATGGTCGCAAACAGGTGGCCGAACGACCAAACGCGGCAGACACACACCAACGAGCCCGGTCCAGGCTCAGACGTGAGAAGTCGCGCGAATCGGTGATCCGCTGCACAGGTACTCAGCCTCCTGGCGCGCGCGGCCCCAAAAGGGCGACGGGGCTGGTAGATCGTGCGGCGATGACCACCGAAGCCGGCGATCCCTATCGTGCGCCCCGCGGCGTCACCCTCGTAACCGGGGGCAGCGGCCACTTTGGCGCCAATTTGGTCCGCCGCCTCCTCGCCGAGGGCCACGAGGTCCGGGCGCTGATCCAACCCGAGGCCAACAACCGCGCCCTCGACGGCCTCGAGCTCGAGCGCTTCGCCGGCGACGTCCGCGACCCGCTACGGATGCGCGAGGCCTGCGGCGGCTGCGGGCAGGTGTTTCACGCCGCCGCCAAGGTCTCGACCCGGGCCCCGACCCCCGCACAGGAGCGCGAGATCTGGGAGATCAACGTGCTCGGCACCCGCAACGTGGTCCGCGCGTGCCTCGACGAGGGCGTCGATCGGATGTGCCTGACCGGCTCGTTCTCGGGCATCGGCATCGACCCCGAGACGCCGTCGCGGCCGGTCCACGAGGGCATGCCCTTTTATCCCTTCATGGACTGGCTGCCCTACGCGCGCAGCAAGACCCTGGCCGAGCACGAGGTCCTCAAGGGCGTCGCCGAGGGGCTCGAGGCCGTGATCGCGATCTCGACGGGCATCATCGGACCCCACGACTTTTTGCCCTCGCGGACCGGGAAGGTCTTGATCGACTTCGCCTCGGGCAAGCTGCGCGGCTACATGCCCGGCGGCTCGGAGTTCGTCCGCGCGGCCGACCTCGTCGAGGGCCACCTCCTGGCCATGGCCAAGGGCAAGCCCGGGCGCCGCTACCTGCTGTCGACGGAATTTTTGACCCTCGACGGTCTCTTGGATGTGTTCGCCGAGCTGGTCGGCCGGGCCAAGCCGCGGCTGCGCGTGCCCGTGCCCCTGATGAAGACGCTCTCGCGCGCCTACGCGTCGACGGTCCGCCGGGTGGTGCCCGACGCGCCTCAGCGACTGACGCCGGGCGCGATCGAGATCCTGGCGATGAACCGCCACGCCGACATCTCGCTGGCTCGCGAGGAGCTCGGGTTCGAGCCGACCTCGATCCGCGAGGCCGCGCGCGAGGCCCACGAGTTCTTCCGCGACCAGGGCATGCTCTGCCGATGAGGCCGCGTGGGGCCGTAGGCTGGCGGCCGAGGGGCGACGAACGTTTGGGCTGAGTCGAGGCCGCAGCGCTCGACTCAGGACGAGCTGCGCTTGCGCTTGGGTTTGCGCCCGAGCCGCAGCGCCGAGCCTGTGTGCGTGCCCTCGCTGCCGACCCGCGCCGACGCGCTGCCGGTCCCGGTCCCGGTCCCGGTGATCTCGCGTCGCCCCGGGGCCTCGGGCGGGCGCTGAGGTCGGCCGGCGCGACGAAGGCTGCCCTTCTTGGCCCGGCGCCGGGCCTGGGCGGCGTTGTCGTCGAGCCACGGCGACGAGGGCTCGCGCTCGCGGGCGGGGGGTGGCTCGGGCAGCTCGGGCAGCTCGGGCAGCGGGGGCAGCTCGAGGCCGATCAGGTCGTGTTCGGGGGTCGACCGGTCCCGGTTGCCGGGGTCGTGGCGGCCGGCTCGCGCGACGGTGCTGTCGCGGCTGTCCTCCCACACTCGCTCGCTCTGGACCTCACCGTAGTCCGGCGCGCCGCCGGGGGCCGCAGACGGATCCCGGGGGCGCGGACCGACGCCGCCTCGCGCGGGGTCGTAGACCGGCTCTCGCTGACCTCGAGCGAAGGGCTCGGTCGGCTGCTGGTCTCGGGTGTTGGGCACGTCGTGATGGTCGTGGCCACCATGGCCCCCGTGGCCATCGTGGCCATGATGGCCATCGTGGCCGCCGTAGCCGTAGTCCGGCATGGGCCGATAGACGTCGCTGCCCCTGATCTGGGGCGCGTCATGGTCCTGCGCGTAGTCGTCTTGGCTGAGGTCTCGCCCGTAGTCTTGGCCCGGTCGCGGTCGGCCGCGCTCGCGTGGACGACCGCGCCGGCCCGCATCCGAGTCCGAGTCGGAGTAGCTGGTCCCGTACTCGGGCGGCGGCTCTCGGATCCAGTCGCCCTCGGAAGGCTCCCTCGGGTAGCGGACGCCTCGCCCCCCGCGAGGGTCCTCGCCGCTGTCTTGGGCCGGGCCCCGCTCGTGGTGCTCGCGCGCAGCTTCGCGTCGGGCTCCTCGCGGCTCGCCCCAGTCCTCGCGGGCCTGGTCCCGGCCCGGCTCGCGCCCGTAGCCCGGCTCGTAGCCGAGCTCGTGGTCCATCGCGTTCGGCGCGGCGTCCCGGTAGTCGTCCCGCGGCGGCTCGAGCGAGTCTCCGAGCCAGGGCGCGGCCGTCAGCTCGCTGTCGCGGCCGGCGGCGACGGCGTCGAAGATCTCGCTCGCGAGCCCGATCCCGGGCGGACGCCAGCCGCCGTTCATCTTGTCGTGCATCAGCTCTTGCACCTGGCGCAGGAGCGCGAAGTACTCCTTGCGCGTGCGCTTCTCGTTGAGCACGTAGAACTCGCCGCCTGCGATGCCAACGCAGGCGAGGCAGTGCACGCAGTCGGTGCACGCCACGCACAGCGTCAGGTAGCGCGAGTTCGTGCAGTCGCGCGAGTCGTCGCAGTAGCTGATCTTGCGGCAGCCGACGCAGCGCTTGGACTGGGTCGCGCCGACGCAGTCGATGCACTCCTCGCAGTAGGTGCAGTCTTCGCAGGAGTCACAGCCGACGCAGAATCGACAGTGATTGCACGCGCGGCAGTCCTCGCAGCTGAAGTTGCCCTCGCCGGGATCGTCGTCGCTCGCCTCTCGATCTTCGATCAGGTTCTCGAGCGCGCGCAGGAAGTCGTCGAGGGTCATGTCGGGACGATCGAGGGTACGCGGCTCGGGAGGTCAGATCCAAGCCCTGTCTGTGCGGACCTATGGACGGACGCGCAAGGGCACGACTACACTCCGCCGACCTCATGCTCCGCGAACGCGCCATCGGAGGCAACGCGCCAGTCGCGCTACTCCTCGGGACACTTGGGATCCTCGGGGCCCTCGGCTGCAGCCCCCAGGTCGGCGACCCATGCAAGCGCGCCACCGACTGCGGGCTCGACGGGGTCCGGCAGTGCGACGTGTCCAACGCCTCGCGCGATCCCGACCAGGATGGCGAGTGCATCGTCGAGAACTGCAGCTTCGGGGTCTGCCCCAGCGAGGCCGTGTGCGTGAAGGTGTACGCCAGCGACTTCGTCTCGATCGCCTGCGACCCGGACACCGAGGACATCGGCAGCGACAACTGCCTGCCCAACGAGGTCTGCCTGCCCGAGGGGCTGTGCGCCGACGAGATCCGGGCGCGGACCAGCTGCCGCCGCAAGTGCAAGACCGACAGCAACTGCCGCAGCAACTACAAGTGCGAGGAGACCGGCGTGGGCGGGGTCTACGTCGCGCCGGATCCCAGCGATCCCACGCGCCAGCTCAGCGCGAAGATCTGCGTGCCGCGCTAGCTCGAGCGGCGTGACCAGGAGCCAGCGCCGCGCGCCCGGACGCTCCGAGCTACTCCAACCACGCGCAGATCCGCTCGATCGCCTCGAGCGTGCCTGGACAATTGCGGTGCAAGAAGGACTCGTCGAGCTGACCGTCAAAGCCCGCGAGCTCGCGCAGCGCCTGCGCGCCATCGAAGTTGACGTAGGCCAGGCGCGCCGTCAGCTCGGCGCGCGGCCGGCCAAACTCCGAGCCAGGCAAGATCGCGACCCCGGTATCGTCGAGCAGCCGCCGACACAGCTCGACGCTGTCGGTCACGCCTCGGGTCGAGAGTCGCTCGCGCAGCGGGGAGAAGTCGGGGAACAGATAAAAGGCGCCCTCCGGCATCGGGCAGCGCAGGCCGGCCCGCTGGAGGCGGGTGGCGATCCAGTTGCCGAGCAGGGCGAGGATCCGGCGTGAGTCGGCGAGGTAGCGCTCGATCTCGGGTCCGCCCTCGAACGCGCGCACGGCCGCAAATTGGATCGGCGCCGAGGTCGAGGTGAAGGTCTCGCTCGCGGCCGCGGCCATGGCGTCGAGGAGCCAGCGCATGCGCGGCGGAAACAAGAAGGTCCCGAGCCGCCAGCCTCCGGCGCCGCACCACTTGCTCAGGCCCGACGAGACGATCGTGCCCTCGGGGTAGTAGCGGGCCATCGACACGTGCTCGCCCGCGTGGTGGAGCTCGCCGTAGATCTCGTCGCTGAGCAGGACCACGCCGTTGCGCTTGGCGACCTTGGCCAGCTGCTTGCACTGCGCGGGGCTGTAGGTCCGCCCGGTCGGGTTGGCCGGGTAGTTCAAGATCACGATCCGCGGTCGCCCGGGGTCCTCGGCGCACAGCTCGTCGAGGCGCTCGGGCTGCAGGCGCCAGTCGTCGTCCTGATCGGTCTGGACCATGCAGACCCTGCGCCCGATGATCTTGGCCTGGGGCGCGTAGGACACCCACGCAGGCGTGGGGATGACGAGGTCACCGTAGTAGACCAGCTGGAGCAGAAACATCAGCTCCTTGCTGCCGGGGCCGATCAGCACGTCGTCGCCGCTGCGCGAGATGTCGGCCCGGCGAGCGTGATAGTCGGCGACGGCGTCGCGCAGGGCCCGGAGGCCGCGCACGGGCAGGTAGTCCTTCTCGCCCGCGTGCGTGCGCAGAGCCTCGACGACCGGCTCGGCGACGGGGAAGGGCGACTGGCCGAGCCCGAGCTTCCAGACCTTGCGGCCGTCGGCGATCAGCTGATCGCTGTGCTCGTTGATCGCTACGGTCGCCGAGCTCCGCATCCCACGGACGTTGAGGTTGAGGTGGACCTTCGGGCGCCGAGACACGATTGATCATGATGGTAGCGACGGACCGGCGCCCGTGTCGACATCCAAGTCGACCGAATCTGCGCGCTCGAGCTCTACGAGCCCGGGATGTCGAGATACGTGAGCTCCAGGAACGCCGCCAGCGCCGGCGCGAGCGAGGCCATGTGATCGCCGGGGACCTCGATCTTCTCGAAGGGCTTGCCGAGCTCCCACGCGCGTCGCTCGAGCGCCGCGGCGTTGTCGATGAACCACGGATCGTCGCGGCCGACATAGGCGACGTGGCGGTGCACCATCCACGGCAAGTTGGGCCCGAGCACGCGCAGCTCGGTCTCGCTCGGATCGCTGGGGTCAAAGCGCACGAGCTCGCGGTTGCCCGTTGACGCGGCCCAGCGCCCAAAGGTCTCGGGCACGTAGATCCCCCCGCAGCTGGCCGACATCCGCAGCGGCAGCTGCGGGTACAAGCTCAACATCGCCGCGACCGCGCCGCCGATGCTGTGCCCGAACGCGTAGACTCGCCGCCGGTCGACCATCGGCTGGGCCGCGAGCCACTCGACGGCCGCGCGAGCGTCGTCGACCTCGCCCCACAGCAGCTCGAAGTCGCCGGGGTTGCCGTTCTCGCCCCGGAGCGTCGGCGCCATGACCACGTAGCCGGCGTCGAGGAAGGGCCGCACGGCCTCGAAGTCGTCGGGCCCGAAGGCGAAATCCCCGTGAAAGTAGACCAGCGCCGGGGCGCTGCGAGAGCCGCTCGCGCCGAGCGGCGTCGCGTACCAGGCCCGCAGCGAGAGCTCGCCAGAGGGATAGGTCACGGACTGGACCCCGCGCGGCGGCGCGTCGTCGCTGTACTCGCCCGGCGAGGGGCCGAGCTCACGCAGCTGGGTCTCGTGTGCGTGACGACGGGCGAGGTAAGGCGTTGTCGGTTCCGCGCGCACGACCTCGTCGGGGCGCGCGACCTCGCTTTTGCGACAGCCCGCGGGTCCTACGCCGAGCGCGAGCGCGACGCTGATCAGCGCCGCGGGACTCCAGCCGGCTCCCAGAGCCACAAGCCGCGCTCGGGAGTGCCGCACGGACCGCATGGCTCGAGTGTGCGGGTTGTGCGGGTCCCGGTCCATGGCCGACTTTGGTCGGGACCGGGATCCTGGCGCGTCGCATGACACACGCGCCCGAGCTTGCGCCGCTGCCGAGCCGAGTGCATGTTCCGCCGCGAGTGACCACCAGCGACCATACCCGCGAGGACATCCGAAACCTCGCGATCATCGCCCACGTCGACCACGGCAAGACCACCCTCGTCGACGCGCTGCTCAGCGAAGCAGGCGCGTTCGAGCGAGGGGAGCTCGGCGTCGAGCGGGCCCTCGACAGCGGAGACCTCGAGCGCGAGCGCGGGATCACGATCACGTCCAAGCCCACGGCGCTGTCGTGGAAGGACCACCGCATCAACCTCGTCGACACCCCAGGCCACGCCGACTTTGGCGGCGAGGTCGAGCGCGTGCTCAACATGGTCGACGCCGCGCTCGTGGTCGTCGACGCGTTCGAGGGCCCGATGCCCCAGACCCGCTTCGTGACCGAGAAGGCCGTCGAGATGGGCCTGCAGATCCTGCTCGTGGTCAACAAGATCGACCGGCCCGGCTGCGACCCTCACGGGGCCGTCGACGCGACCTTTGATCTGCTCGACGGGCTCGGCGCGAGCGACGAGCAGCTCGATTTCCCGGTCGTGTTCTGCTCGGCCCGCGAGCGCTACGTCATGGCCGAGCCCGACGACGCGGACAGCGAGCGTGAGCCGATCTCGAGCATCCTGGATCTGATCATCGAGCGCGCGCCCCCGCCCAAGGTCCAGCTCGACGCAGCCCCGGCGATGTGGGTCTCGACCCTCCACCACGACAACTACCTCGGCTACCTCGCGATCGGCCGGATCGACAGCGGCACGATCGAGTCGGGCAAGCGCCTCGCGCAGATCCGGCCCGTGCCCGGCCGCGAGCCCGACCCCGTCGGCGACTGCGCCGAGCAATTCCGCGTGACCAAGCTCCTCGGCTTTCAGGGCCTGCGCCGGTTCGAGATCACCGAGGCCCGCGCGGGCGACATCGTCGCGGTCGCGGGCATGAGCACGCTGCAGGTCGGCGACACCCTGACCGACACCGCGCCCGAGCGCCGCCGCGTGTTCCCGGCCCTGGCCGTGGATCCGCCGACCCTCTCGGTCCGCTTCCGCGTCAACGACGGGCCCTTCGCCGGACGCGAGGGCAAGTGGGTGACCTCGCGCAAGCTCGCCGAGCGCCTGTTTCGCGAGCTGCGGTCCAACGTCGCGCTGCAGGTCGAGAACACCGAGTCAGCCGAGGAGTTCGAGGTCTCGGGCCGCGGCGAGCTCCACCTCTCGGTCTTGATGGAGACCATGCGCCGCGAGGGCTACGAATTTTGCGTCTCTCGCCCGCGCGTGATCGTGCGCGAGCGCGAGGACGGCACCCTCGAGGAGCCCTACGAGAACCTCGTGGTCCAGTGCGACAGCGCCTACTCGGGCGCCGTGATCGAGAAGCTCGGGCGCCGCAACGGCGAGATGACCGCGATGGAGGAGCTCGGCAACGGCCGGGCCAAGATGGGGTTCAAGATCCCCGCGCGCGGTCTGATCGGCTACCGCTCGGAGTTCATGACCGACACCCGCGGGACCGGGATCGTCGCGTCGATCTTCGCGGGCTACGGGCCCCACCTCGGCACCACCCGCCATCGGCCCCGCGGCGTGCTCGTGGTCCTCGAGCCCGGCGAGACCATGACCTACTCCCTCGCCCGGCTCCAAGATCGCGGCGTGCTGTTCGTCGGGCCCCAGGTCCCGACCTACCAGGGCATGATCATCGGCGAGCACAGCCGCGAGAACGACCTGATCGTCAACCCGAACGTGAACAAGAAGTTCACCAACGTGCGCTCGGCCGGCGCCGACGAGAAGCTGTTCTTGACCCCCGCGCGCGAGATGAGCCTCGAGGAGGCGCTCGCCTTCATCGAAGAGGACGAGCTGCTCGAGGTCACGCCCGCGAACCTCCGCCTGCGCAAGCGCTGGCTCGACCACAACGTCCGCAAGCGGATGGAGAAGGCCGCCGCCGCCGTCGGGACCTGAGCCCCGGGTCCTTGGCCAGGCACCCCGACGCCGTGGCTCCATTGAATTGAACTCACATCGGGGACTTGCTACGTCTGGGCTGTGCCTCGCCGTAGCTTGCCCCTGACGCTGTTGTTGTTGACCGTCGCGCTCGGCCCCGCTTGCAGGGGGGACGACGCGAGCGCCATCAATGAGGACGGCGACACGAGCGACACGGGCGACGCCGACGACACGGGCGACACGGGCGACGCCGAGCCCGTCGAGCCCTTCGACGAGTTCCCGGGCCTCAGCGCCGAGGTCCGGATCGACATCGACGAGCGCGGCATCCCCCACATCTACGGCGCGACCGACAACGACGTCGCCTACGCCTCGGGCTATCAGATGGCGACCGAGCGCCTGTTTCAGATGGCGCTGCTGCGGCGCCGCGCCCTCGGGCGCCAGGCCGAGGTCCTCGGCCCGGACTTCGTCGACCAGGACATCGTCTCGCGCACCTTCAACCTGCGGCGGTGGGGCCACCTCAACGCCGAGCGCCTCCGCGAGGAGGGGCCCGACGTCTACAACTACATCATCTCGTGGCTCGCCGGGGTCAACGCCCGGATCGCCGAGGTCAACGCCGGCGAGGTCCCGCTGCCCTACGGCTTCGCCGAGGCCGGGTTCACGCCCGAGCCGTGGGAGCGCGACGACGAGTTTGCGATCGGCAAGCTGTTTTATCTGGCCAACTCCAACACCTTCGAGAACGACCTGCTCGCGACGGTTTTGCGCGACAACATCCCCGGGACCTGGAACAGCTTCGAGCTCGGCAAGCCGATGTTCCCGGTCGCGATCATGCCCGACGACGAGGTCCCCCAGGGCATGAAGCCCGACACCGGGCCCTCGCACCTCGACAAGGCCCGGGCGCCGCAGCCCATGGATCCCTACTCCCCGGCGGCGGTCCACGACGCGCTCGACCGCCTCCACCACGCCATGAGTCACGTCGGCGGGTCCGGCCCCTTCGGCAGCAACAACTGGGCGATCGACGGTCGCCACACCGCCAACGGCCGCTCGCTGATCGCCAACGATCCCCACCAGCCGCTCGAGAGCCCGTCGCTGATGTACGCCCAGCACCTCAACAGCATCGACGAGGGCACGGGCACCCAGGACGTGATCGGCTTCTCCTTCGCCGGGAGCATGGGCGTGCAGCTCGGCCACAACCGCAAGCTCCACTGGGCCGCGACCACCAACTTCGCCGACGTCATGGATCTGTGGGACGTGCGCGTCGAGGGCGAGGGCGTCTGGGCCGGCGAGGACTACGTCGAGTGGGTCGCGCGCGAGGAGCTGATCGAGGTCGCGGGCGCCGAGCCGGTCGTGCTCGAGCTCAAGGACGTGCCCGACTACGGCGTGATCGTGCCCTCCGAGCTGATCCCGCTGCCGATCGCGGGCGCCGGGCGCGAGCTTCTCGTCAACTGGACCGGGTTCGCGGCGACCAACGAGGAGCAGTGCTTCGCGCGGATGTCGGCGGCCCAGGACATCCCGAGCTGGGAGGCCGGCGCGGATCTGATGGAGGTCGCCGGCTTCAACTTCGTCGCCGCGACCGCCGACGCGATCTCCTATCGCGTCCACATCTTGGTCCCCGATCGCGACCTCAGCGGCGGCGCCTTGCCCTACGTCGTCATCGACGGCGACGACGACGCGTCCTACTGGACCAGCTACCTCTCGGAGGACCAGCTCCCCAGCAGCCACGCCGACAGCCGCGGGTGGATCGCCTCGGCCAACAACGACCCCTGGGGCTTCACCTTCGATGGCGACGTGACCAACGACCCCTTCTACTACGGCTTCTTCTACGCCGCCGGTCACCGGGCCAAGCGCCTCCACGACGAGCTCGAGCGCCTGACCGAGCAGGGCGAGGTGAGCGTGCAAGACATGCAGGCGCTGCAGCTCGACAGCCACAGCCCGATGTCCGACGAGCTGCTCCCGATCGTGCTCGACGCGGCCGCCCAGATCGGGACCAACATCGACCTCGCCGAGTTCGAGGGCAACGAGGACATCCAGACCCTCGCCGCCGCGCTCGACAGCTGGGATCAGACCATGGACCGCGACTCGGCCGGCGCGCTGATCTGGCACCTGTGGCTGCACAACATGGCCTGGGAGGCGGTCCAGGACGACTTCGCGTTCCTCTATACCCTCGTGTTCGCCGAGCAGCCGCCCTACATCATCAAGATCCCCGCGCTGGCCATGCTCCACCAGTACTCGACCGACGGGCTGCTGCAGGTCAGCCGCGAGTGGATCGCGGTCGAGGCCCTTCGCCGGACCGCCGAGTGGCTCAACCAGACCTACGGCAGCGTCGACCCTGGCGGCTACAGCTGGGCCGACATGCACGGGACCCGGTTCAGCAACCCCTTCGGCGGCGAGCTCGACGGCGGCTGGACCCCGACCAACGGCGGCGAGGACACCCTCAACGTGTCCTCGTCCAACTTCTACGCCGGGCCCAGCGGCGATCCGGCCGAGCGCTTTGACTCCAACGACGGGCCGATCTTCCGGGTGGTCACGAGCTTCGCCGAGGACGGCACGCCCGAGGCGACCGTGAACTTCCCGCGCGGCAACTCGGGCGAGCCGGGGTCTCCGCACTGGGACGACACCCTCGAGGACTGGGCCAACGGCGTGTACTCGCCGCTGCCCTTCCGCCGCGAGGAGGTCGAGGCCGCGACTCAGAGCAGCTTCACGCTCACGCCCTGAACCGGGCTTTAACGCGGCTTCACGGTGTCCCGCGTGGCGCTCGCCTCGTCGCTGCCCTCGCCATCGAGCGGGCAGCGCATGCTCTCCACGTGAAACTCCACCCGCCGGTTCCTGTGCCGCTGGCCAGCGCTATCGTTCGGTCCCAAGGGCCGAGACATGCCGAGCCCGACAGCCGAGAGCCGGCTGGCCTCGACGCCGTGCGCCACCAGCCAGCTCACGACCGCGTCGGCGCGGGCCTGGCTGAGCTCTAGGTTGCGGTCGGCGGCCCCGACGTTGTCGGTGTTGCCTTCGACCCGCAGCTTGGTGATCTCTGGCTGATTGGCGAGGACCTCCACGATGGCCTTCAGGAGGTCCTCATCGTGCTCGTCGACGACGGCGCTGCCGGTCGCGAACTCGATCTTCTCGCCGAGGCGAAGCTGGCAGTCCGCGAGCTCGATCTGGGCTGGCACCTTTGGGTAGAGCTGAAACTGGAACGACAGATCAGGGCTCTGGGCGATCATGTTCGGGGTCGTGAAGTCCATGCGACCGTCGAGGGAGCTGAGCAGCTCCGCGTTCTCCATGACCGGCCACCACGGGGCGACGTCCAGGCCCGCCTCACCATCGTGATAGGACCACGCGACAAACTCGGAGCAGATCATCGCCATCTGACCGTCGTCGGTCCCGGCGACGAAGGTCACGACCGCGCGTACGACCCAGCCGGCGGTCGAGGCGAGCCCGGCGACGAAGCTGTCCCACCAAGACTCCGAGTCATCGAGGCGGACGCGGTTGTCGTTGGCGACGAGGGCCATGCTCGCGATCGCGGCGAGCTGCCCCCACGCGTAGGGGACCTGCCAGTATTTGGACTTCTCGACCACCCAGTACTGCTGCTCGTCGGTGATGCCATCCCGCCGATATACGTCCAGTGTCGTGCAGCCCGCGACGGTGTCTTGGAGGGTGTGTGTGACCAACCCCTCGGAGAGCATCTCGGCCGTCTGGTCGTCGCCGAGGTAGAGCGCGACGTGTGAGTACCACGGTCGTCCGAGGCGATTGGGCTGGCCGAGTTGCATGCGCTCCGCCACCTGGATCCCCGGGCTGATCAGCGTGTTGCCCTGGCACAAGAGGATGTCTCCGGGCTGCAAGCGATGATCTCGCAGGGGCTGCTCCGGCCCGCCGACGACCCGCACCG
Organism: Enhygromyxa salina; assembly: GCF_002994615.1. Classification (GTDB taxonomy): domain Bacteria; phylum Myxococcota_A; class Polyangia; order Nannocystales; family Nannocystaceae; genus Plesiocystis; species Plesiocystis salina_A. The sequence continues at coordinate 51,832 of NZ_PVNK01000112.1, forward strand.
CGGTCGGTGCAAACCCCGGAGCGCTCGCGGCCAGGTAGACATCGGAGTCCAACCTGACCCGGACCCTGAATCGTGCGACCCCATTGGCGTCGGTGCTGACCACGGCGCGCTGTCCGATCGCGAGGCGCACGGCTTGGTTGAAACCGCTCAGCGTAATGTTTGTGGGTTGCCCAGCGGGTGCCGGCCCTTGCAACGCGATCGCTACATCCACGACGGTGCCGGGGAGCGCGTGAATCACCGACTGTGCGGCCTCCAGCTGCGGACGAACCTCGAAGGTTGTCCACTGGGAAGCATCGGCGGCGCCGGGGTTGAGCAGTACGCGCCCCGAGCCCTCGGGCTCGCCACCGACGTACCAGGCGTCGTAGAGCCCGTGGGGCAGCTGCGGGACCTCGAATCCGATCACGTTGCCCATGCGCTTGGGCGCGCGGTTTGGCAGCAGGACCGGCTCGGCCGTCCAGACCTGCGCGTCGGCAGCGATCTCGCCGCCGACTGCGTGCTGCCTGAGCAGGATCTCCGAAGGGGGGCGGGTGTCGGTGCTCGGGAACGCCATCAAGCTCCCGGGCGGGACCGAGGCGACGACGAGCGGCTGGCCGTCGATCCCCGTCACGTGGGGGATGTTGAAGTCCTCGCCGGGGAGCGGGACTGGGCCGTCGGTATAGATCGGTGCGTATCGGGGGCTGGACAGCTCGGCCCCCGCGTGTCCGTGGCAACCGGCCCCGAGCGCGGCGAAGAGCAGCAAGCCGACCACGAGCGTCGGGCGCGCGATCACACTGCAGTGTACCGCGGGTCTGCTCGCCGACGAAGGCCGCCGTATCGCCCGGGGCGCCAATCGCTTCGTCGATGTTCGAGGCACGAACTGGCGGATCGCGCGACCCGTGCCGCAGCCGCCGCACCGCCTGGTCGCGAATCTCTCACCGCCGAGACTCGCCGGCCTCGCGAGGGTGCGGCTGGCGTCAGCTGGCCAGCTCTCGAAGGGTCGAGAGGCTGGGCACGAACAGATCGCTCCCGCCACGAAGCTCGACGAAGCGCGGCAGCTCCCGGCGACGTCAGGGTTGGGGGCGCCGGGCGCGACGAACTTTGTCTTGTTCCGTGGTCAGAGCCGATGACGCGAGGGTCCCATTCATCCAGTTTTGTTGGACGTACTCGAACAGCCGCGGGCGCCCTCACGCTCGATTGCAAGAGCCCAACCGCGAGACAAGGCTCGGTGTCACCCGACTCAGTCGCCGACAGACCAAGGCCGCGCGCTTCGACAAGACCGACGGGGCAACGGCTGTGGCATTTTGCGTGGACACCACCGGTGAGACCTCGGATATCCACACGGTTCAATACTTCCCCGGTGATCCGATGGTCGATAAAATCATGCGCGAGACCGTCGCGACCTGGCGCTTCGAGCCTTTCATGGTTGATGGCAAAGCCATCAAGGCCTGCACCCAAAAGGTCTTCAAGCTCGAGTTCAAGTGACTTGATCTTGAAGGGCCCACTCGCCCGGCTGGCGGTCGGACATGCGCGCTGTGTCGCCGCCGCCGCGCTCAGCTCGGATCTCGATCGAGAAAGCCGATCAAGGCCTGGTTGAACGCCTTGGGGTGCTCCATGTTGGGCGCGTGGCGAGCGTCCGGGAGCACGACCAGCTCGGCGTCGAGCATCTTCGCCAGGCGCTGGCCGGCGGCGAGCGGGAACACCGGATCGTTTTGGCCCCACAGGACCAGGGTCGGCCGCGGCGCGGGCAGGGGCCGGCTCGTCAAGTCGTCGATGTTGTCGACGAGCGCGTCGACGAGCGCGGCCTTCTCTTGGGGCCGGTCACCGTAGAGGCCCGTGAGGATCTGGCGCTTGGCCCAGGCGGGGACCTTGGGCGGCCGCTGGTAGGCGAGGTCGAGCAGCACCTGGACGCCGTCCTCGTCCGTCGGGATCAAAAACTCGGCGGCCGAGTCGACCTCGAAGCGATCGCACAGGGCGCGATACTCGTCGAGGGAGAACGCGCGGCCGGGGCTGTCGACGAAGGCCATCTTGCGCACGCGCTCGGGCTCGACCAAGGCGAGCTCATGGGCGACGAGCCCGCCGTAGCTGACCCCGACGACGTCGACGGCCGGGAGCTCGAGCTCATCGAGCAGCAGCTGCATCGCGTGGACCTGCGCGTCGAGGGAGAAGTCTCGGGTGTCGGAGCTCGACGCGCCAAACCACAGCAGATCCGGGACGATCACCCGGCGGGTCTTGGCCAGGGCCTCGACCTGGTCCGGCCACTGCCAGATCGCCGACGCGCCAAAGCCGTGCAAGAGCAGCACCGGTGTGGCCTGGCTGACGGCCCCGCCATCTTGGTAGGCCAGGGTCACGCCGTCTTTGGTCAGGCGCTTGGCGTCGAGCTGCGCGCGATCGTAGCGGTGCTCGAGGTGACGCTCGGTCATGCGCACGACGTTGCAGCCGCTCGTGATCACGAGCCCGAGCAGCGCGCTCGCAACCCAGCGCGAGGCGTGACCTGGGGTCATGGCGGCGCGCCTCATCCGAGCTCCTTGTCGATGTCGATGCAGAGGCCGGCCGCCGCGGCCGCGCCCTTCGAGTCGCCGAGGCCCGCGCGCTCGAAGGTCGAGACGGGCAGCAACCCCGCGCTCGCAAGCGGCAGCGTGCTCGGGTGTCGGGTCATGACGCGAGGTTACCCCGGGACCGAGGGGCCCGGGCCGGCGAGGTTGCGACGCGCGGCCGAGCTCGCGGAGCGACGAGCGTGAGGATCAGCGCGTCAGCGACGGCTACCGGCCATGCCCTCGGCGGCGCACGAGTGAGCTCAGCATCCTCGGCTGTCACGGCCGCTTCACAGCGGCGAGTCCATCGCCAGCGCCCCCACCACGCCAGTGGGACTTTGACTCGAGAGTGTTTTTATCGTCTCCAAGACTCGGGGCTCCGCCCCGACAACCTCGCTCCGCTCGGCCCCCAGGTCCTAGGAGACTGGCTTTCGCCGCCTGCGGCGCCGTGATCGTCGAGGAGATGAGCATGAGCGTCGGCGCGGCCGAGTTCGGTGCCATTCTTGCGCGAAAATCACGCAATGGCGGTTCGGCCATCTCTTGCTCCTCACGCGCCTCGCCCGATCTCAAACGACAGATCAGATGGTCGTAGACACGAGAGATGGAGAACGAAGCCGTCAGCGTTGACCGCGGCGCGACCCAACTGCGGCGGCTGGAGACGCTCCTCGACGTTGCCTACGCGGTCTTGTTCGTGAACTTCATCATGTACCTCCCGGAGACGGAGGACATGGCCTGGACCGAACTGCCCTTGGGTCTGCTGTCTGTGCTCATCGACGATCACGTTGGCCTGATGAGGGTGGTCATCGGCGTCGGCCTGACGCTGATCTCGTGGAACCTGACCCACAAGCTGCTGGGGCCGCTCGAGCGGACGGACGCGTGGCACACCTTGCTCGCGCTGCTGCAGTTGATCTTCGTCTGCTTGTTCTTGTGGTTTGCGATCGCAGATCCGGAGCTCGTGAGTGTCTCCTCGAGGGCAGGTCAGAGCCTCTGTCTCGCGGTGTCCGGCTTCATCGGCAGCGCAGGTTGGGGCTACGCTCGCAAGAGGGAGCTCACCCCGGCCGGGATGAGTGAAGCCGAGAAAGATGAGGTGCTCGAGAACGCCATCATCGAGCCCACCACAGCCTTGCTGAACACCGGGTTGGCGTTCATCGGACCCGAGGTGTGGACAGCAGGGTGGTTCGTGATTCCCGTGGTGTTGATCAGCGTGCAGAAGCGAGTGGCGCGAAGGGGGTGATGGCTCGAAGATCGCAAACTACGCGCACGCGGGGTGCAGTCGGGCCTCGGCGAGGGGCCCGGGGTGAGCCGCGAGCGAGCCGGTCCAGCGCGGCCTGCTCGGCGACAACCGGTTGTGCCCTCGCCGCGGCCGCGGCCGCGGCGAGGTCGGCTGCTCACGCCGGTCCTGAGCGCCTGCGCGAGCGATAATTTCAGGGCGTCGCGGCCTCCATGTCCATCCACATCGGCTCCCAGTGGTGGCCGTCGGGGTCGTAGAAGCCGCGCCCGTACATGAACCCGTGGTCGGTCGGCTCCATTGCCGGGCGGCCGCCGTTGGCGAGGGCGACCTCGGCGATCTCGTCGACGCGGGCCCGGCTCTCGCAGGAGAAGGCCGTCATCGCCTCGGTGTGGCTGCCCGTGTCGCACAGCGAGCGCTTGGTGAAGGTCGAGAAGAACTCGCGCCGCAGCAGCATCACGTAGGCGCCCTCGTTGATGACCATGCACGCGGCCTTTTCGTCGGTGAACTGGGGGTTGAACTCGAAGCCGAGCTTGGTGAAGAACGCTTTCGAGCGCTCGAGGTCGGCGACGGGGAGGTTGAGGTAAATTTGGCGGGCTTGCTTGTCGGCCATGGTGAAGATCCTCGTTCGGGTGTTCAATCAGGTCTTCATGCAATTAAAAGCCCACTGGACGCCGAAGGGATCGGTGAGGGCGCCGAACTTGGCCCCCCAAAAGGTGTCGTGAATGGGGACGTTGACTTCACCGCCCTCGGCGAGGGCGGTAAACTTTTGGGCCATGTCCTCGAGGTCGTCGAGTTCGAGCGCGATCTGGACCTGGCGGGCGTTCGACTCGCCACGGTCCGAGGTCCGGTCGCTGACCATGATCGAGGCGGCGCCGAGCTTCACGTCCGCGTGCAGGATCCGCTCGCGGTCTGCGGGCACGCAGGTGCCGGCGTCGGCCGGCATCTCGCTGTAGCGCTGCAAGCTGACGATCTCGGCCCCTAGGGCCTGCTCGTAGTGCTTCAGCGCGTGCTCTGCGGTGCCGTCGAAGTAGAGGTAGGGGGTGGCTTGCTTGATGGGCATGCCCCCACAGACCCGGGCCGGGCCTGAAACTCATCGCTGGCCCGATCTTTTTTTGCGGCGGGCTCAGAGCGCCGGGGGCAGGCCGAAGCGGGGGAACAGCAGCTCGGTGTCGAGGAAGGAGTTCCAGCCGACGATCTCGACACCCTCGAGCTCGAGCACGACCAGCGCCCAGGGTCGATGGCCGCCGCCCGGATGAGCCCGATACTGGCCGAAGGCCGGCGAGCCACAGGCGGCGGTCGGGACCAGGCGCGAGCCTCGACACTCCGCGCCAGGGCCCCGGAGCCAGGCCCGGACCGGCTCCGGTCCGCGCAGCCACAGCGCGTAGGGCGGCATCGAGAAGCTCGCGTCCTCGCGCAGGAGCGAGGCCAGCTCGTCGACGTCGTAGCGCTCGAAGGCGGCGACGTAGCGATCGAGCAGCCGCTGCTGGGCGTGAGTCAGAGGCCCGGCCGGTCGGAGCTGGCGCTTTGCGAGGCTGGCCCGGGCCCGTTGCAGGGCGCTGTTGACCGCGGGCACCGAGGTCTCGAGGGTCTCGGCGATCTCGGCGGCGGACCAGTCGAGGATCTCGGCCAGCAGCAGGACCGCGCGCTGCTTCGGTGGCAGCTGTTGGAGGGCCGAGACGAAGGCGAGGCGGATGCTCTGGCGGAGGATCACCTGCTCGGCCGGATCGGCGTCCTTCGGGACCGCCGCGGCGTCGGGGATCGGTTCGAGCCAGTGGCTGCGTGGGCGCTCGGTTAGGACGCTCTCGACGGTGCCCGAGGGGCCCTCCTCGATCGGTCGGGCGCGGCGCTTGCGTTGGGCGAGGGCGTCGAGGCAGACGTTGGTCGCGATGCGGTACAGCCAGGTCCGCAGCGAGGCGCGGCCCTCGAAGCGATCGAGCGCGCGCCAGGCCCGGACCATGGTCTCTTGCACGGCGTCGTCGGCATCGACGGCCGAGCCGAGCATGCGGTAACAGTGCCCCGTCAGCGCCGTACGGTGCTCTTCGAGCTGGGCAATTGCCGCCTCCATCCCGGGGAAGCTACCACCGCTCGGGGCCCCGCGAGCCTGGCATCCATGCGGGGCGACCAGCAAGAGAGCTCGGCTGAGCTCACGGTCGACGACCAAGCACACTTCCCGAGAACTGCGTGGCCAGAGCGGCGAGCAGGTTGAGATCACGCCGCCCGGCACATCTGAGGCCGCTCCTGCCCTTGTCACTCGGCGCTCGCAGTATGCCCGCACTGCAAGTTTCGGCGACACAGCCCGCGGCGAAGAGGCCTCGCACGGTCTCGCCGATCCCGATGTAGACTGCGCCGACCTTGGAGCCTCGCCGGATCAGCCGCCACAGCGCCGTCGCCGGGACCGTGATCTGGATCGGCTGGCAACTGCTCGCCGAGCCCTTCGCGCCGATCGTGTTGCTGGTGCTCTCGCCCCTGGTCCTGATCCCGCTGCTGCTCGCGGCCCTGGCCGAGGAGCGCGAGCGCTCAGCGCTGATGCGCGCGCTGAGCTGGGCGCAGCTTCCCTGCGCGCTGCCCTTGCCGCTGGCGCTCAGCGTCGAGCCCGGAGCCCTGGCCCTGCTCTCGTGCCTGCCGTGGGCCGGGTGGACGGCGCTCGCGGCCGTCGAGGGGCTACGCCGGGTGTTGGCCATGGTCCGGCGCGGGGGCGTGCGCGGGCTCTACGACGCCGAGTTGGCGATCGCCGCGGGCCTCGGCTTCCCGGTGATCGGCAGCGGGTGGCTGCTGTGCGATCGCCTCGCGATCGAGCCGCTCGGCTTCTCTCCGCTGATCGTGCTGTTGACGGCGGTCCACTTTCACCACGCTGGCCTGACCTTGCCCCTGAGCGCCGGGCTGCTCGGGCGGGCGATGAGGGGCGCGGGCGCGGGCGCGGGCTCGAGCGAACCGTGGCGTGGCGCGGCGGTCGTCGTCGTGCTCGCCGTGCCGCTGGTTGCGATCGGCATCACCGTCTCGCCGCTGCTCGAGGTCATCGCCGCGGGCATCACGGCCGCGGCCGCGATCGTCGTTGGGACCGGCATGCTCCAACGATCCACCAGCTTGCCCGTCATCCCGGCGCTCTTGTCCGCGCTGTCGGGCTCGTGCCTGCTCGCGGCCATGTTGTTCGCGGCGAGCTTCGCCCTCGGCGAGTACCGCGGCGCGCCATGGCCCGACATCGCCTCGATGATCCAGCTCCACGGTGCCGTCAACGCCCTCGGCTTCGGCCTGCTCGGCGCCTGGGCCTGGCACCTCTCGCCGCCGGCCGCTCCGGAGGCTACGGACTCCGAGACGCCGGGCTGATCCCCGGGGCGTCGGCCAACCAGCTGCGCAGGCGCGCCCCGTAGGCCAGCGGCAGCTCGATGCCCGGGTGCTTGATGTTGGCCAGGGCCTCGCCATGAAAGTCGCTGCCGCCGGTCGGGACCAGGTCGAGCTCACGGGCGAGGCGCAACCAGGGCTCGGCCCGAGCCGGGCTCGCGTGGCCGTAGAAGGCCTCGATGCCCTCGAGCCCGCGCCCACGAAACTCGACGAAGAGCTCGCGCACGACGGCGTGGTGACGCAGGGTGTGGGGGTGGGCCAGGGCCATCCGAGCCCCGGCGGCGCGGCCGAGGGCCAGGCCCTCGTCGAGACCGAGGCTCTCGATCGAGACGTCGGCGGGTCCGCCATCGCGCAGGTACTTGTCGAAGGCGGCCCGCATCGAGCTGCACACACCGGCCTCGACCAGGGCCTTGGCGACGTCCGGCCGACCAGCCGTCCGCCCGGCCGCCCGGGCCAGGATCGGCGCGGGATCGAGGTCGATGTTGAGCGCGGCGAGGCGCTCGCAGATCGCAACGATCCGCTCCCGTCGGCGACGCAGCTGCTCGGCCAGGCGCAGCTCGAGCGCGTCGCGGCCGGGCCCGTCGGCGACGCCCCAGATCAACAGGTGGATCGTGCGGCCGTCGTGCTTGCAGCTGAGCTCGAGCCCGCGCAGAACCCGAGCCCCGCGCCCTCGCGGGTCGCCACCGAAGGCCGCCGCCAGCCGATCGCAGCCGAGCATGGTGTCGTGGTCCGTGAGGCAGGCCAGCTCGACCCCGTAGTCGAGCAGCTCCTGCGCGAGTTGCTCGGGCTCGAGGCTGCCGTCGGAGCACGTCGAGTGACAGTGCAGCTCGAGGCGCACAGGCGCAGTATAGCGGCGCGCAGGCGAGCTCAAACCATTCTATTGTGTCCATCCTCCTGCGTGTGGCGCGATGAGCGAAGCTCCTCCAATCGAGCGCGACGACGAGCGGCCCGAAGCCGCCCGAAGCGGCGCTCGCGAGCCGGGCCTCGGGTTCACGTGGATCCCCGGCGGCATGCTCGTCGCGGCCGCGGCGGCGATCCTGCTGTGGTGGGTGTGGCCACCAAACGAAGAAGTCCGCGGCCTCGGTGACGACCAAGGGCCGGCGGTCGACGGACGCGGGCCCTTGCCGAGCTACGTGCTCGAGACCGACGGCGGGCTCACGACCCCGCGCGCCGACACCGGCTCCGACGGCCCCGACAGCGGCCCGAGCGAAGGGCCGCGCCATCGCTACCGTCGAGACTCGGCCTTCGAGTGGGTGCTCCGGCCCAAGGTCGAGGCCCACGGCGCGGTCGCGGTCCGCGGCTTCGCCTTCGTCGAGGGCAGCCGCGCGGGCCTGGCCCTCGGGCTCGCCAAGCTGGTCGAGATCACAGACACCGGGGTGATCCAGATCCACGGCAAGGTCGGGGCGCTGGAGCTCGAGCCGGGACGCTACTCGATCGCGCTCGCGGTCGGGCGGCCGGGCGAGCTGCCCGAGCAGGCCGCGGACCTGCTCGGAGCCGACGATGACCACGCCTGGGCCGTTCGCCACGTCGACGTCGTGATCGAAGACTAGCAGCCCGGGGTGCAATGCATCGTGTCGCCTCGCGCCGGAATTTTCGCCGAGGGCGCGAAGCCAAAACGCCGCTGTACCGGGCGTACTGCAAGTTTTGGCGACAAAGCCCTCGGCGAAAAGGCCAAGCGAGGCGGCGCGAGGCATTGCACCCCGGGCTGCTAGGCCCGAGTTCGGGGCGTCGCCTCTCCATCTTGAGTGCAAAAGGCTCTTGATGCCCCGCCACCATATCGGTCGGGCGCGCGTCGAAGGGGCTCTTCGTACCGCGATACCGCTCTACTGTTTGCAGGGGATGACCCCGCTCCGAACTGCTGGGCACCATCTCGGCGCGGGTTCGTGCCTTGTGCGACCGCAGCGGAGCCACAGCTTGCAACACGAGGGCCCGGCAAACAGGGCTCCGGGGGTCCCTCGGAGCGAAGTTTTCACGGCGTATGCCTCCCAATCGAAGCCCTGCCGGTCACTCGGACTACCCGAAGACCGACACAGCTCATCCCTCCGGTGAGTGAATTCGCTTCGAGGGACCCCCGGAGCCCGCCGGGCCCCCCCGCCGTCCCACAAACTCCCAGTCCGAGCCCTCCTGCGACCGCAGCCGAGCCACAGCTTGCAACATGAGAGCCCGCCGAGTTCGTCGGCCGTCCCGAGTGGACCGAGCTTCTCCAGCGAGAAGCTGTGGGCGACTAAAGAAGCCCGTAGCGAAGGCCGCGATCGCGGACGACCAAAGTTCGAGCGCCGCAGTGCTCGAGCGCGGCCAGCAAGATCGTGAGCCCGCCGACGACCACGTCGGCGCGGCCGGCCGCGAGCAGCGGGATCTTGCGGAGCTCGGTCAGATCCAGGGCCGCGAGTCGCTCACGCAGCTGGCGGAGCTCCTCGATCCCGAGCTGGGTGTGATCGACGGCGTCGCGGTCGTAGCTGCGCAGGCCCTCGTGGATCCCCGCGACGGTGGTCACGGTGCCGGCCAGGCCGTAGAGCCGGTCGTGGGCCGGGAGCGGCTGGGCCGCCAAGACCTCGCGGGCGTGGGCGTGCATGCGCGCGAGCGCGGCGGGGCTCGGGGGGTGGCCGTCCGAGAGCTGCTCGGTGATGCGGACCGAACCGAGGCGATGGCTGACGGCCTCCTCGACCTCCAGCCCGCGACCGACGACCAGCTCCGTCGACGCGCCCCCGATGTCGATCACACGCAGGGGCGCCACGTCGGGGTGCTCGCGGGCGACCGACTGGTAGGAGAGCCGGGCTTCCTCGTCGCCGCTGATCACCCGCACGGGGCTGCCGAGCAGCTCGCCCGCGGGGTCGAGGAACGCGGCGGCGTTGCTGGCCATGCGCAGGCCCTCGGTCGCAACCGCCTGGATCTGCTCGACGCCGTCGGCGCTGGCCCGCGCTCGATAGCGGCGCAGGACCGCGAGCGTGCGCTCGATCGCCTCGGGAGAGAGGGTCCCGCGCTCGGCCGCGCCCTCGGACACCCGCGCGACCGTCGACTCGTCGCGGACGATCTCGAGCGAGCCGTCGGCGTGGCGCCGACCGACGAGCAACAACACGCTGTTGCTCCCGATGTCGATGACAGCCTGCATGCGCCGGGCATAGCCCAAAAGCAAAGGGGCAGCGAGTGGCTCGCTACCCCTTCGAGATCTTGGCTCGAGATGGTGGCTCGAGATCGTGGCCCGACTCAGTTGGCCCGGGGGCCCCAGTCGGGCGTGCTCGCGCCCTTGGCGATCTCGATGTTGTTGTTGCCCTCTTCGTTGGCCACGTAGATGCTGCCGCCTTGGTTGTAGGCGACCCAGCGGCCGTCGGGGCTCCAGGTGGGATCGAGGTTGAGACCGGGGCTCTGGGTCAGGCGCTCGATCTTGTTGGTCTTCACGTCGATCTTGAAGATGTCGTAGCGGTTCGAGGCGTCGCGGCCGCTGTAGACGATCCACTGGCCGCGCCCGGCGCCCTGACTCCAGTCCGGGGACTGGTTGTAGCTGCCGGACTTGGTCACCCGGGCCTCGCCGCCGCCCGAGGCGCTCATGCGGTAGACCTGGGGCCCACCCGCGCGGTCGGTGACAAAGGCGATCTGGCCGCCGCCGCTCCAGCTCGGCGAGCCGTCGATCGCGGGGTTCTTGGTCAGGCGGCTCTTGATGTTGCCGCTGCGGTCGATCGTGTAGAGCTCGGCGTTGCCGTCTTTGGACAGGGCCAGGGCGATCGTGCTGCCGTCGGGGCTGACCGCGCCGCCGAGGTTGAGGCCCGGGAACTTCGACACGCGGGTTGGCCCGCCGCCGCTGCTGATCCACAGATCCGGGTTGCGCTTGGCGTAGCTGGTGAACACGACCTCGCCGCCCGGGCCCATGTTGGGCAGGATGTTGAGCGAGCGGTTGCTGGTCACCGCGGAGGTCGCCTCGCCGTTCATCTGGACGGTGTAGACGTTCTTGCTGGTGACCGGATCACGACGGGTGCGTACGAACGCGATGCGAGACCCGAACACGCCGGGCTCCTTCGTGTAGTACTCGATCACGTCGTTCATGAACTTGTTGGCGGCCGTGAGCGGGTCGCCGGCCGGGTAGCCGCGGCTCAGCACGGGCTTGTCGCCCTTGCTGATCTCGTACATCGCCATGCGCAGCTGCGAGCCCGCCTCGGAGGTCAGGATGACCACGTCGACGTTGCCGATCTCGCCCCAGGACTTCTTGTCGAAGGTGGTGGCCCTGACCAGCGCGCTGGGCAGGCTGGTCCGCGGGATGACTTGGAAGCCGGCCGAGATCTGGGCGTTCTTGCGAAGCAGATCACCGAGCTGGCCGTCGGCCGGGATCGCGACACCGAGGAGCCGGGACTGACCCGACACGTTCGTGTCTTGCAGCATCGGCGGGGTCGCGTGGGCCTCGGCGGGCGGAGAGCCAGCCCAGTAGCTGCCGAAGGTCAGCAGGGCGGCGAGGATGGAGGTTCCGAACAGCGTGCGCTTCATGGGAGGGACACCTCGGGCGTCGTCGGGGGGGAGCATACCCGGGGAGCCCGCACAATCAAAGGGGGGGCGGGAAGGCGCTCCTGGCCACCCTCAGCGGACGTTGCCCTGGGTCCACGCGAAGGTGTAGTTGAGGACCACGCAGCTCGACTTCATGTTTTTGGCCACGTGAGATGGCGGCGGCGCGAACTTGAGCCGCTCGAGCTCACCCTTGATCGCGCTGTCGAGGTCCGAGTTGCCGGAGCTGGCCTTGTTGTAGACGGTCTCGACCGTACCGTTCTTGCAGACCTTGAGCTTGAACTTGTAGGCCTTGCCCGCCGGCAGCTTGGCCGCCCACGCGGGGATCTTCATGTTGTTGAGCGCGGCCATGACCGAGGTCGCCCACGGATCGCCGTCTTTTTTGAGGTCGGCCCAGCCGTTGGGGTCGCCGAAGGGATCGCCGGTCGGATCGAGGTTGTTGGGCAGATCCTTGTCGTAAGGGTTGTTGTCCTTGCGATTCGCGTCGGAGATCTTGGCGTCCTTGTTCTGGTTGACCGGCTTGTCGTCCTTGGGCTTCTCTTCCTGGTCTTTCTTCTCGGTCTCCTCGGGCGGCGGCTCCTCTTCCTCGGTCACCGCTTCCTTTTGGACGTCCTCGGGCGTGCGGGTCTCCTCGTTGATCGCCTTCTCGGGGATCTCGGTCGGCTCGACGCCGAGCTTGGTCAGCGCGCCGGGCTCGAACTCGAGCAGAAATTCTTCTTCGTCGCCGGTCGAGGCCTCGGCGTTGTCCTCGAGCCACCACATCGCGAAGACCAGCGCGGCCGAGAGCACGATCGTGCCGAACAGCCCGCCGATGAACGCGAGCGGGACCGCGAATAGACCGCGCAGCTCGCGAAACATCGAGACGAAGGGCGCGAGCAGAGCCGGCGGGGTCCGGACCGGGCCGACCGGGGCCGCCGCTCGCGGCGGGGCGGCCTGCAGCTGCTGCTGTTGCTGCTGCTGGCCGTACTGCTGCTGCTGCTGGCCGTACTGCTGCTGCTGCTGCTGGCCGTACTGCTGCTGGCCGTACTGATGGTTGTGTGGCTGGTTCATCCGGCTGTGCCCGACAGTACCTTAGCGCACTTGGACCGGGTACGGTCGTGAACGAGGAACATGGCGCAAGCGCCGCGCCTTGCGCTATTGCTCGCGCTTGGGATCGGTCACGAAGCCGACCTCGGACACGCCGGCTTCCTTGAGCGCGATCATCACGTCGAGGATGACCTCGAAGGGGATCGAGCGATCGCCCTGGATGAAGGCGATCCCGTCGTCGATGATCTTTTGGTTGGCCCCGAGCTGCTCGGTCCAGCGGGCCTTGTCGGCGTCGAGGGGCAGGGCGCCGATGTACACCCGGGCGTCGGCGTCGATCGAGACCACGGAGTACTCGAACTCTTCTTCGGTGATCTCCACGCCCATCGCGTGGGGGATGTCGAGCTCGATGGACTCCTGGTTCATCAGCGGGGTCGCGACCATGAAGCCGATCAACAGGCAGAACATGATGTCGATCAGCGAGGTCACGTTGATCGCCGCGACCGGCTCGTCGCCGCTCGCCGATCCGTCGTGTGTGACGATCCCACTCATGGACGACTCGCCTCGACCTCTAGAACTCGCCTCGGCCCCTAGAAGAAGTGGCGCCGGATGATGTTGAGGTAGTCGTTGCCGAAGGTCGACATCTCGGCGTTGAGGACCTTGAGCCGGCGGTTGAAGTAGTTGAAGGCGACGACGGCCGGGACCGCCGAGAGCAGCGCGAGGGCGGTCGTGACCAGGGCCTCGGCGATCGGCTGGGAGATCTCCGAGAGCTCGGCCGAGCCCGCGGCCGCGATCGCCAAGAACGCGTCCATGATGCCCCAGACCGTGCCGAACAGGCCGATGAAGGGCGCGGCCGCGCCGGTCGTGGCGAGGAAGGGCAGCAGGGTCTCGAGCTTGGTCATCTCGCTGACCTTGGCCCGCTGCAGCGCGCGCTCGATGTTGGCCGTGTCCTCCATCTTGTCGTGCATCGACTCGCCGTCGCGGCCCTTTTTGACCTTCGACAGCTCGACGTAGCCGGCCCTGAACATCGCCGCGAGCGGGCTGTACTTGAGACCCTCGGCCACGCGGTAGATGTCGTCGAGGCGCTTGCTGTCCCAGAAGCGGTCGAGGAAGCTGACCGACTGCGACTGCGCCTGGCTGATCTGGATCAGCTTGTAGACGATCACGAAGATGCACAGCGCGACCAGCGTGAGCAACACGATCACGACCCCGAGGACGATGCCCTTCGAGGCCGACAACAGCTTGATCAAGTCCACCTCGGCGAGCACCGGGGCGGTCGCAAGTGCTGATAATTCGGCGAAGATCACGGCGCGCGAAGGCTACACGGCCCGCCGCTGCGGGGGCAAGTGTCCTGTGAGCCATGCTCGGATGCCCTCTGGACCGGGCTCGGACGCCCTGCTAGACCGGGCTCGTGCGAGCCGACCGGCCATCTCAGCCCCGCGCGCGCCGCCGAGCCTACGGCGCGCTGATGAGTGCGGCGGTCTCGCTCGGCTCGCTCGCGGGTTGCGCCGAGCAGCCGAGCTACCTGCTGTCGTGGACCTTGGTCGACGCCGAGGCCCTCGACGAGGCCCCCGACGACGCGAGCCTGAGCTCGGTCAAGGACTGCTCCGAGGTCGGGGTCTCCAAGGTCCGGGTCACGACCAAGCTCGGCGGGGCCGTCGTCGACGTCAGCGAGTACGCGTGCTTCCCGGGCGACGCGGTCGAGGGCCCCGCGCTCGAGCCCGGCGAGTACACCCTCGAGGTCGAGGGCCTGCGCCGAAGCGGCGAGCCCTGGGAGCCCAACGAAGACATGCCCGCCACGCCACGCGTGGCCCACGACACCGCGACCGTGAGCGTCAGCCAGGGCGCGCTGCCGAGCGTCGAGTTCGTGCTCGTCGCCCCCCCCGAGTGCGACGACGGCATCGACAACGATCTCGACGGCAAGGTCGACGGCAAGGATCCGGGCTGCCTCCTCAACGCTGCGACCGGCGCGAGCGCGACGGGCTCCGAGGACGCCGAGAGCGGCGTGGCCCTGGTTCGGCCCTCGGTGTCCTTCCTCGCCAACGAGGCGGTCAAGCCCTTCAACGTCGGCGTCGGCTACATCCTGCTCGAGGTCGAGGTCGAGGCCGAGGCCGAGTCGGGCACCCAGACCCAGTGGGTCGAGTTCGCCGAGGTCGCCGACTGGCAGCTCGACCTCAGCAGCTCGCCCTTTGGGCTGCCCCTGCTGTCGTTTGACCCGGCCTTCTACGACGCGCTCAACACCAACTTCGCCGGCCGGACGACGGCCCTCGGCCCCGATCTCGAGCCCGTGACCGAGGCGATCGACTTCGAGTTCACGGTCGACGGCGATCAGATCGGGTTCGTGACCGAGGTGTTCGAGTTCACCAGTGACCTGTTCATCGACCCGATCATCGAGCCGCTGCGCCTCTCGCTCGGGCTCCAGCTCGGGGCCGGCGACACCTCGATCTGCGAGCTCAACGGCTACACCGACCTCGACGACGACGGGAAGCTCGACGATCCGATCGCGCTCGAGCGCGTCTGGGTCCGGGTCCGCGACGCCGACGATCAGGCCCTCGACGCCGCGACCCTCGGCCTGGCCGCCAACGCCCACGCGGGCGGGATGATCGCGCCGGTCGACGAGGCCGGCGGCTGGGTCAGCTTCGAGTGCCCGGCCTCGAACGTGAGCTCGGCGCCGCTCGAGTGGGGCAGCTACCGGATCGAGGTCGAGGGCCGGATCGGCGACGAGACCTGCTTCACCCTGCCCGAGACCGACGAGGGCCTGGCCCAGGGGCTCGCGCCCCAGCCGGTCGACGCCCAGGAGCTCTACCTCGACCGCGTCGTCGAGGACGGCGGTCCACCGCCGGCCGCCTGCGCCGAGTGCAACGAGCTCGACGCCGGCGCGCCCGGAGCCAGGCAGTGCGACGGAGCGACGGTCTGCGAGGACGGAATCTGCGTGACGAAGGCGCCCACTGGTGGTTGAAATCGACAAGTCCAAGAAGAGGCCCCCGCGCAACAGCGCGCGCAAGCGTCGCGGTCACAAGGCCAAGGCCGAGGCCGCCGAGGCCGCCCGCGCCGAGGCCGAGGCGAGCAAGCCCAAGCGCGCGGTCAAGTCCGTCCGCCAGCTCGACCCCGAGGCCTTCAAGCAGGTCGACCTGATGATCGGCTCGTTCGCCAAGCGCCGCTTTGGCCCGATGATGCCCAAGGTCGCCGAGGCCTTTTTTGGCGTCGCGAGCAGCGACGAGCGGACCCACCCCGAGCTCCAGCAGGCCTTCGCGCTCTACTTCGTCTACGGCTACCGCGACGCCCAGGGCGTGCGGATCCTCGACATGTTCGCCAACTACGGGCTCGAGCTCGAGCGCGAACAAAAGCGGGTCCTCGACGCCTGCCTGCGCGCGCGCTTCGTGGTCTTCGCCCTCGAGCGCAAGAACACCGCCAACAAGCAGCTGCTCGGCCGCGACGTCCTGCGCGGCGTGCCGATGACCGTGCTCGACAACGTCGCCTTCGCCCAGCTCGCGCCCGGCGACGTGCTCGTGGCGTACATGTTCCCGATCGGAGATCTGTGGCGCCCGCTGGGCATGGCGACCAAGGTCGCCCGGGCCCGGGCCAAGGCCCTCAGCCAGGGCCTCAGCCAGCTGGCCCGGACCCAGGGCTTCGCGCCGATCGAGCTCCCCGACCGCCGCCCGGCCCAGGTGTTCTGGACCGCCTACCGCGTCGCCGACATGAGCTTCACAGGCCAGGCCTAGCAGCCCGGGCTGCTAGCCACCATGTCCGCGCGCGAGCTCATCGCCGCCACCCTGCGGCCGATGAAGGAGGACAGCGCGCAACTCGAGCGCGGGTTTACCCTCGCGGTCCACGACCAGGCCGCGACGGTCGCCGCCGGGCTCGATCACTTCGGCGGCGAGCAGGTGCGCGGGGAGTCAAGAGCTCGGAGCGAACCTTCGCTGGCGCTCGTCGATCCAGTGGCCGGGGACGGCGGGTGAGCGCAGCTTGGCCTTCATGAAGAGCATCCCAGCGGCGACCTGGTCGAAGTAGGTCTGGAGCGCGAGCGCGGGGCCGGGGCCCTCGACGAGCTCGACCACGCGGACCGCAGCCTCGAAGGTCGAGATCCGGCTCGGCTCCGAGGGCGTGCGCACGCCCCAGTGCGAGGGCGGGCCCGGGGGCAGCGCGAAGGCCTGCATGGCGGCGAGCTCGGGCACCCTTCGGCTCATGCGCGAGCACTGGGCCCAGGTGCCGTCGAGCAAGACCACGGTCTGGGCCGCGGCTCGCCCGGCGGCGAAGCGCGCGGGGTCGAGGGGCGGGGCGAGCTCGGGCGCGCGACCTTCGGGGTCGCGGACCCGCGGAAAAATTAAGGAGTAGTCGCGCTCGGGCCGGGTCAGCGGGCTCGGATCGAAGGCGACCCCGCGCGCGCCAAACCGGATCAGCTCGCAGTTGTCGAGCACCTGCGGCAGCAGCCGCGCGGTGTTGGTCGGCTTGTTGCGCTCCTTGTTGTTCTGAACGACCAGGATCGCGGTCTTCAGCGCGAGCCGCGGACGCTGCGCGCACACGCACAGCTGCTCGTGGAGCCCGCAGCCCTCACAGCGGGTGGCCTCGAAGCGCCGCTGGCCCATCAGCGCAGCTCCTCGACGGCCGCGCTCACGGCCTCGCGGGCGGCCGCGGGGAACATGAGACGGTGGGACACGAACACCTCCGAGGACAGCCCGCGCATGACCGGCGAGGCCTCGAGCAAGCTCTGGGCGCGCGGACCCGAGAGGACCACGAGGGCCTCGTCCTCGACGTAGGCGTGGACCTTGACCCGATCGGTCGCCGCGAAGTAGCGCGGGTCGAAGCCCGCAGCCTTGACGACGGGATCGACGAGCGCGCGGACCTCGGCGTCGTCGACCTCGTCGCGCAGCTTCACGCTCTTGAGCAGCTTGCGGTCGCGCAGCGCCGTCGCGAGCGCGGCGAGGGTCGGGTCGTCACCGCGAGCGTAGCGCGACAGCGCGGTGTCGAGGGCGGCGTCGTCGAGGTCGAGGTAGGCCGCCGTCGAGATCTCGCGCCCACCAAAGAGCTCGACGATCGGCGCGGGTGTTCCGGGCACCTCGTGCCCCTCGGCGAGGCGCTCGCCGAGGCGGCGAAACAACGCGCGGATCGTGACCTCGGCCGTGCGCACGGCCTTGTGCAGGTAGACCTGGCGGTACATGTAGAGGCGGGCCAGGAAGAAGCCCTCGACCGCGGTCAGGCCCTTGGCGCCGTCGATCGCCAGGGTCGCCGCGCTGGCCCCGGACGGCAGGTACAGGCGCAGCGAAGCCAGCAACCAGTCGAGGTCCAAGAGCCCGTAGCGAACCCCGGTCATGTGGCTGTCGCGCATCAAGTAGTCGCAGCGGTCGACGTCGAAGGTCCCGGACACCGCGCGCGCGAGGTGTCGGATCGGGCAGACCCCGTGGATCAGGCGCTCGACCGCGGCCGGAGCTCGCTCGTCGAACTCGCGCAGGGCCGCGTGGACCTCGGTGCCGGGGTCCAAGATGATCTGCGTGGTCCAGTCCTCGTGGGCCCGGCCTCCAGGCACGACCGTCTCGAAGGTGTGCGACAGCGGTCCGTGGCCGAGGTCGTGCAGCAACGCGGCCGCGAGCGCGATCGCCTCCCAGTCGGCGTCGATCCGGTCATGGGCCGGGAGCTCGTCGGCGAGGGAACGCACACGATCCAGGTAGCGCCTCATGACGTGGGCCGAGCCGACCGCGTGAGCGAAGCGCGAGTGCTCCCCGCCCGGGAACGCCAGTGACGCCAGGCCCAACGCCCGGATCCTGCGCAGACGTTGGACCTCGCGGGTGTCGATCAGGCGCACGAGCAGACGGTGTCCGGCGGCGGACACGGCCCCCTTGTGAGCCGGGAAGGAGATCAGGCCGTGTACTGGATCGCGGAGGATCACTGCCAGAAAGCTAACAGCCGATTCTTGCGGCTCCTAACCCGCCGCTGCGCGGCGCGACGACGCTGCCGTGCTCGGCCCTGGGGCCGGACCGGCGCGAGGCCAAAAAGCTCGTGAAACCGGGCGTAGACAGTGGGCGATGTTATGCTCGGCGCGCCGCGCTGCGGCCCCGTCTGCTCGACATGTTCACCTGCTCGAATTGCGGCCACCAGATCGACGACTCGCGCGTGCCCTTGCCGCCGTTTTGCCCTCGCTGCGGCGAAGCCACCAGCGCGGATGGGTCACCCTTCGACGACGACGATGAGGCGACGACCTCACCGCTCCCGCCGCCTCCACCGATGGGCGCGGCGTTGCCGCCGCCCCCCCGATCGGCCCGCGGGGAGCCGTCCAAGACGCTGTTCGGCATGCCCGGGCTCGACTTCGACGCTCCCGACGACGACGGCGGCCTCCCCTTTCCGACCGACGACGACGACGACGACGGCGGCCTCCCCTTTCCGACCGACGACGACGACGACGACGGCGGCCTCCCCTTCCCGACCGACGACGACGACGACGAGCTCGCGGCCCCGCTCCCGCCAGCCCCGCC
>NZ_PVNK01000113.1 GCF_002994615.1 Enhygromyxa salina
CCGGCCTTCTCCAACGTCGCCGAGGTCGACATCCCCGCCGAGGAGCACGGTGACGCGGACATCGAGTATTTCCTCTACGCCTTCGACGCGTCGATGAACCCGGCCGCCAACCTCGGCCTTCAAGACCAGCCGCTGGTCCTCAACCAGGGCTGCGCGGTCGACGAGCCCGTCGACTCGGGCGAGGGCGAGGTCATCGACGAGCCCAAGCCGCCCAGCGCCTTGCCGCGAGTCTGGATCAACCTCGGCATCGGCACCGGCTTCGGCGTCGCCAGCGGCACGGCCGAGAACACCTACCGCCAGTTCTTCCCCCGGGGCGAGCAGGCCTACGGCCCCGCCGAGTCGGGCTGCGCCATCGCGCGCTGGGTCGCGGGCACCCGCGACGTCACCGAGGTCCCGGGCGCCGAGCTCGTCCAGGCCTTCGACACCTTCGGCGCGCCGGGCACGACCGGCGACATGATGATGGCCTACAACGCCGCCCAGTGCGCCGAGCGCCACCCGGTCTCGACTGGCATGGCGATCGCGCCCTTCCACGTCGAACCAGAGATCTCGGTCCGGATCGGCAAGCGCGTGTCTTTGGGCCTGTACTCGCGGCTTCAGGTCGTGACGGCCGCGAGCGTGTATCGCGACGACCCGAGCAAGGATCTCACCACCTCGTTCAACGACGACGTGCGCAACCCGACCCCCGTCGGCGTCAAGCAATCGACCACGTTCTCGTGGACGATCGGCGCCAAGTTCAAGTACTTCCTCGGCAAGGAAGAGTGGAAGCTGCGGCCCTTCGTCGGCGCCTTCGGCGGCTACGGCAACTCGCGCCTCCGGGTCAACATGGGCTTCGCCAACGACCGCAACGGCAACAGCGTGCCCGACGACCTCGAGATCGGGACTGACACCGACATCAACGGCGCCGGTTGCTTCCCCGTGTGGCCCTACAACGCCTCGTGCGACGGCGACATGAACGCGACCAACGACCAGAACCTCGCCGCCAACGTGGCTGCGTCGGCCGACAGCAGCGACCGCGTCGACGTGGTCCGCATTGGTCCGGCCTTCATCGGCGCGCTGGTCGGCTTCAACTACCAGATCGTCAAGCACTTCGCGGTCTTCGGTGAGCTCGGCCTCGGCGGATGGTTCCCCGACCAGTCGAGCTTCCTGATCGACATCACCGTCGGGCCCGCGATCACGTTCTAGCGGCGAGGCCCCCTCCGCTCCCCCCAAACGCTCGCCTTTCGGCTCATACGAGCCCTAAATCATTCAGCTTGTTGAATTCAGCGCTTGATTTAGGGCTAGTCTCGCCGCCCATGCTCGGCGCCATCCCCTACGTCGTCCCGCCCGAGAAGACCTTCGAGTTCGGGACCGACATCCCGCTGCTCGGCGATCACCTCACGATCGGGGTGTTCGGGATCCTCGTTGCGATCGGCGTGCTGGCCGGCATCCAGCTCGCGGTCAAGATCTACTCCAAGGAGAAGGATCTCGACGAGTGGATGTTCCGCGACCAGATCTTCTGGGTCCTGGTGTTCGGCTTCGTGATCTCCCACTGGATCTCGGTGCTGTTCTACTTCCCCGAGAAGGTCAGCGAGAACCCTTGGGTCTTGTTGATGCTGTGGAACGGGCTGTCGAGCGTCGGCGGCTTCTTTGGCGCGTTCATCGGCATGAACTGGTTTCTGCGCCGGGAGAAGCAGCCGATCCTCGTCTACGCCGACGGCAACATGTTCGGCCTGCTCGTCGGCATGTGCTTCGGGCGGCTGTCGTGCGCGTGGGTCCATGACCACCCCGGCAAGATCGTCGAGGCCGGGACCTTCGGGGCCGTCGGTCCGTGGCCGTGTCGCTGCCCCGAGGGCCGGGCGCTGCCCGAGTGTTGCTCGGCCGCCCAGGAGATCTATCGCTACGACCTCGGGCTGCTCGAGTTCCTCGTCATCCTCGCGCTGACCTTGTTCATCTACTTCGTGTGGGACTGGCGCAAGGCCCACCCCGGCCGGCTCACGGGCCTCATCGCCCTGGTCTACGGCCCGGCGCGCTTCTTGTTCGATTTCCTGCGCGCGACCGAGGCCGACAAGATTGCGACGCCGGATGTGCGCTACTTCGGGCTCACGACCGCGCAGTACTTCTCGCTCGCGATCTTCGCGGCTGGCGTGTGGCTGTTCTTCCTGCGCAAGCCCAAAGACAGCGACCTCGACTACGCCCGCGAGAGCGAGCGGCTCGAGCAGGCCCGGAGCAAGGCCGCGGACGAGGCAGCCGAGCCCGCGGACGAGGCAGCCGAGCCCGCGGATGAGGCAGCCGAGCCCGCGGACGAGGCAGCCGAGCCCGCGGACGAACCGCGGACATAGGCGTCAAGCACGCCAAGCACGCCAAGGGTCGAGAGGCTGGCCCCTGGGCCTGGAGCTCCGCGAGCGCCGACCGGTTTCAACCGAGAACCCCGGGCTGCTAGCACCCCGGGCTGCTAGCAGCCCGGGGTGCAATGCATCGTGTCGCCTCGCGCCGGAATTTTCGCCGAGGGCGCGAAGCCAAAACGCCGCTGTACCGGGCGTACTGCAAGTTTTGGCGACAAAGCCCT
>NZ_PVNK01000114.1 GCF_002994615.1 Enhygromyxa salina
GAGCCGCAAGGCGAGCGTTTGGGGTGAGCGGAGGGGGCTTTGCCGCCGCAGCGAGGGGCCTTTTCGAAAGGCCCCTTGAAGATTAGAAGGCCTGAGTCGAGCGCGCAGCGCTTGATTCAGGGCTAGCCCGAGATCTCAAACGCGACCTGCCCGAGCACCGACCCATCCGCGCTCTTGACCGTCGCCGTCCAGTCCCCCGCGCGGCCCGAGGAGACCGGCATCCAGGCTCGGGTCAGGTAGGCGTGGGTCGCCTTGACGTTCAGCTCGATCTGCTGGCGAAGCTTCCCGGCCCGCGACCACTCGAGGATCACGGTCTCGTGTTCGCGCGGATGGACCACGCGGAAGCAGACGTTGACCCGCTGGTCGACGCTGGCGACGAACTGCGTGCCGAGCTCCTCGCAGCGGCTCGACGCCCAGCCCTTGCCGACCTCGAGCTCGTCGAGGTGGATCCCCGTGGCTCCGACGCCGCCGACCGGGGCCTTGTCGCGCTTGGCGAGCGGCAAGTTGGTGAAGGCGGCGATGTGGGCCTCGGGGGTGCCGTCGGGCAGCAGGCTCGGGCTGCGGAGGCTGTCGGGCGCCCGAGTCCTGCGCTCGAGCGCGGGCTCGACGGCTCGCGGCGCGCTCGGTGCTGAGCTCGCGGCGAGCGGTGTCGAGCTGGCCAAGACAGGCTGGTCGCTGACGATCGGCGCCACGGCGACGGGAGCCGTGACGGGAGCGGCGACGGGAGCGGCGACGGGAGCCGGCTCGGCGCGCGCCGTCTCGTCGGCCGTGACCTCGACGGGTGAGGTGGCCTCGGTCGCTTGGGCCTCGTCGCTCGAGACGTCGCAGGCGAGCGGGCTGGCGCAGATGACCGTGGTCAGGAGGGACAGGCAAGAGACGGTCGGAAGGCTCAGTCGGCGCATGGCGGCCTGACTACGCCCCGACCTGGCTCCTGCATTCCACCGCGCTCGCCAATCGGCTCGCCAATCGGCTCACTAGTTCAACCGGATCGTCTCGCCCTTGACGACGACGTCGGCGCTGGCCTTGAGCGCGACCTCGCCCTTGGTCGCCTCGAACTCGATGTCCTCGGCCGCGAACGCGAGCTTGCCCGCGAACTCGACCCGCACGTCGGGCTCGAGCACCCTGACGACCGGGCCGCCCTGACCCTGGGAGATCTCGACGAGCGGCTGGCCCTGGCTCGAGATCACGTTGACGGCCTCGTCGCGTTGGAGCTCGACGCGGGCGGCCTCTTGCTTGTCGTGCCGCGGACGGGTCGCGAAGCCGTCGACGACGCCGGTGACGATCCACTCGGCGAGGTTGTCGGGCCGGACCATCAAGACGCGATCGGCCACGCGCACGGGCAGGCCCTGGAGCGTCGGGACCCAGCGCTCGTGGTCCTGGCCGCGGATCGCGAAGCGGACCCGGACCCGGCCCTGGAGGGTCGGGTGCTTGGCCTCGATGCACTCGCCGACGAGGTTCGCGGGCTCGGAGCTCGACCCGTGCTGCTCGCCGCGCGAGACCGGGGCCTCGAGCAGCTCCGCGAGGGTCGCCCCCTCGGCAGGGGTCGCGGGGCCCTCGCTGGCCTCGACCTCAGCGTCATCATCGTGGCTGCGTTCGCTCATACCCAGCGGCCACGGTAACCCCGGTCGTCGCCGATGTCGACGCTCTTCAGCTGCGCGCGGCGGCGGTGAGCAGGGTCGAGGCGCGCTCGAGCAGGGGGATCTGAGCGGCGTTGATCTTGGCCTGGGCCGCGGCGGGCTCGAGCCACTGCGCGCGGTCGACCTCGGGGAACTGCGCGCGCCGACCCGAGCGTGGGGGCCACTCGAGCTCGAAGGTGTTGCTGACCAGCGCGCTGGGGTTGGCGTCCCCGAGCGCGGCGAAGCCGAGCACACGCTTGCCGCCCTTTTGCACGATCTCCCCGAGCGCGAGGTAGGGACCCGGCGGGAGGGGGAAGCCGGTCTCCTCGACGAACTCACGCTGCGCGGTGGCCAGCGGCTGCTCGCCGGGCTCGACCAAGCCCTTGGGGATCGACCACGCGCCAGCGTCCTTGTTGGCGAAGAAGGGCCCGCCAGGGTGGACGAGGAGGAACTCGATCACGACCGGCAGCCGGGCGGGCACCCGACACAGCAACAAGCCCGCGCTGACCGCCGCCACCGCTCTAGCAGCCCGGGGTGCAATGCATCGTGTCGCCTCGCGCCGGAATTTTCGCCGAGGGCGCGAAGCCAAAACGCCGCTGTACCGGGCGTACTGCAAGTTTTGGCGACAAAGCCATCGGCGAAAAGGCCAAGCGAGGCGGCGCGAGGCATTGCACCCCGGGCTGCTAGTCCAGCAGCGGCCGGGCGTCGGGCTTGGTCAGGGTCTCGACGATCTCGCCGGTCAGGACCTTGATCTCCACCGTCTCGCCGTCGCGGACCTCGACCTTGAACTGGGCCTTCTCGGCTCCGCGCGCGAGGGTGATGTCGCGGTCGGGCAGGTGGAGGAGGTTGATCGCGGGCGCCTCGCGTGACAGGCCCACGCGCATGTTGCCCTCGGAGATGGTCATGTCGCGGGGGGTCCCTGGCGCGATCGTGGCCTCGACCTCGGGCAGGGGGTGGAGCCGCTGATGGCGAAGCTCGCGGGTGTTGTGGACAAACACGATGATCCCGATCGTGAGCGCGAGGCCGAGCGACGCGGTGATGATCCAGCGGAGCTTGCGGACCGCGTGCCAGCCAGCGAAGCGTCCGAGGTGGACCTTGGTCGCGGGCGGATCGTCGAGGAGCTCGTCGTCACGCTCGCGGGGTCGGGCCGTGCGGACCAACTCGTGGGCTGGGGGGGTCTCGTCGCCGTCGTCGAGCTCGCGCTCGGCCGCGGCCTTGAGCTCGGCCATGGTCAGCTCGCGGTCGTCCTTGACCACGATCTCGCCGAGGTTCTCGGGGCCCTCGCCCATGGTCCGGCTCCTGGCGCTGGCTCCGGGGCGAGCTCAGCGATTGGCCTCGTCGATCAGCCGCGCGCCCTCCATGAGCAGGCTGGTCGTGGAGGTCTGGACCTCGTCCTCCATGTCGACGTCCATCGCGGTGAAGTGGAAGCGGCCCTTGGCCCAGGTCAGCATGTAGTAGACCGACTCGGCGCCCTTGCGCGGGCCCTCGCCCTTGTCGATGCGGGCCTGGATGACCTGGCCCTTGCGGATGAAGATGCGGCCGACGTTCTTGTCGGTGGCGTTTTGAAGCTGGAGCACGCCGTCCTTGCGCTCCATCTCCATCATGACGAGCAGGCTCGACAGGCCCAGCTGCTCGAGCCGTCCAGACAAGCCCGTGCGTCGGATGCCCCCGGAGAACGAACCGGAGGCGCTAGGATCGACCGCGGCCGGCGCCGCTTGCTCGGGCTCGGGCTCGGGTGCGGGGGGCGGCGGCGGCTGCTGCGGGGTCGGAGCTTGCTGACCCCCGGGCGGACCGTAGCCCGCGCCCGGGTCGTAGCCCTGCTGCCCCTGCTGGGGGTACCCGCCGGGCCCCGGAGGCGGTTGCTGCGGTAGGGGCTGGTGGGGCTGCTGCTGGTGCTGGGCGGGATACTGACCGGGGGGGCCGTAGCCGCCTTGCTGAGGGAAGCCGCTCGGCCCTGGCCCTGGCCCTGGCTGCTGGGCGGGATACTGACTTGGGGGACCGTAGCCGCCGCCGTGCTGGGGCTGCTGCGGGAAGCCGCCCGGAGGCTGTTGCGGCGGCTGCTGAGGAAAGCCGCCCGGCTGTTGTGAGAAGCCGCCCGGGTTGTAGCCACCCTGCTGAGGGAAGCCGCTTGGCTGCGGGCCAAAGCCCCCGGGGTGAAAGCCTTGGCCCTGGCGGTGGGGCTGGGATCCGGGCGCGGCTCCGAAGCCGCGCTGATCGAAGCCCTGCCGCTGGGGCGGCGCGTAGCCACCGCCCCCGGGAGGGCCGCCGGCGCGAGAGGGTTCTTCGCTCTTGTTGTTGCGCGTGGCGAGGGCCTTGAGCACGCGGCGCTCGAGGTCGTCGAAGCGAAAGGGCTTGGACACGTAGTCGTCGGGCTTGAGCCCGAGCGCGCGGAGCCGGTCTTCATCCTTGCCCAGCGCGGTCAGGAACAGCACGGGGATGTCGGCGAGCTCAGGATCGGCGCGCAGCTGCTGGACCAGCGCCCACCCATCCATGACCGGCATCATCACGTCGCTGATGATCATGTCAGGCCGCTGAGCCTGCGCCTTGTAGAACGCCTGCTGGCCATCGCGGGCCGTCTCGACCGCGTACGTACCTTTCTTCTCCAGGCTCGAGGAGACCATGCGGAGAATCCAGGGGTCGTCATCGACCACGAGCACCCGGATCTGGCTCACTTGCGCAGCCTAGGGGCGCCTGTCCGGCGTGTCAACGAAGTGGATCTGAGAGTAGCTGCCATGACCTCCCCAACAGTCTCTCTTCCGAGAGGATCCGAGCGTACTTCAGCCGCGCTTCGCGTTTCGCGCAGCCTAGAACACCCGCAGCTGGGACCAGGCGACCTGGGCGACGACGCCGACCTTGGTCCCGGCGAGGCCGACGGCGCCGTGGACCTGACGGAGGCGGTCACTGACCGGGTAGTGGCTCGCGTGACGTGGCGCCAGGCTGGAGTGAAGCACGTGGTGTGCCGTCTTGAGGTACTCCGCGAGGAAGATCCGGGGCCGGCGCTCGGCGCAAGCGAGCAGCGCGAGCGAGCGGACTCGCTGGCGTTCACCACTGCGCCAATAGCTGAACAGAGCCCGCCGAATTCCGCGCGCTCCCTCACCTTCGCCGCGAAAGGCCTCGAAGATCGAGTCGGCCAGGGCCTGGCGAGTCGGGACGTAGCGGTCGTGCTCGAGCCGGTAGCGACGGAGGCTGCGGTCGTCGAGCCACGGGGTGCCGACGCGGGCGCCCGCGCGGCGCCGGGCCTCGCGCGCGAGGTATTTGGCGTCGAGCAGACCCATCGTCATGCCGCTGGCGGTGATCGGGTGTGAGCATCCGGCGGCGTCGCCGACCAGGGCCAGGCCCGGGGCGGTCGCGGGCGGGGCCGGAAGGTTGAAGGTTGGCGCCAGCTCGAGCTGGCCGCGGCGCTCGGCGAGGGCGGCGGCGACTTGGTCGGCGAGCGGGCCGGGCAGGTAGGGCACGAAGGCGTCGATCAGGTAGTCCGACAGCTCGCGACCCTTGGCCGGGAGCGCGTGGGGCAGGTCGAAGGTCAGGCGAAAGCTGAGCCCCTCGGCCCCGCGGGTGATCGGGTAGCAGAGCATCGGCCCCGGCCCGCCGAGGATCACGTTGGCGTGGAGCGGCTGTGACAGCCTGGCGTCGGTGACCTCGATCCCGGCCGTGAACCCGAGGGTCTCGCGGCGGTCGGGGATCCCGGCCAGCTTGCGCACGCTGCTGGCCTTGCCGTCGGCCCCGATGACGAGATCGCAGCTCACGCGGTGCTCGACGCCCTCGCGGTCGCGCAGGACCACCCCGGTGATCGCTCCGCTGCTCTGGCCGGTGCTCTGGCCGGTGCTCTGGCCTGCGCCCTGGCGGAGGAGATCGGTGACTCGCCAGCCTTCGCGCAGGGTCACCTGCTCGCGCTCGCAGATCGTCCGGCGCAGGACCCTGACCAGGGTCTTGTGGTGGACCGAGATCCCGCGCGAGCGCTCGCCGGGGATCGCCGCGTAGTCGAGGACCACGGGGGCGTCGTGCTCGGCGTTCTCCATCACGACGAAGCCGTCGACGTCGACGGCCCCGGCGCTGATCAGGCGGCCGTAGAAGCCGAGCTCGTCGAGGACCTCGGCGCCGCGGGGGTGGATGAACTCGCCCGAGAAGCGCGGCGACACGCCGCGGTGGAGATCGACCACGAGGATCGAGCGACGGTGCTGGGGGTCGGCGCGCGCGAGGGCCTGGGCCGCCGCGCAGCCGGCGAGGCCGGCCCCGACGATGATGACGTCATAGCGATCTTCGACGGATGTGGAGCTCATGCTGGCGACTCGCTTGGACTCGGCGCGAGCTCGCCGACCTCGCGACGAAAGCTCAGCAGCGCCGTGTGGATGTCACGGACGCCCGCGCTCGGATCGCGCAGGCGAGGGGACAGCCCGTAGCCGGGGAGTTCGGTGTCGGGCAGGCTGGGGGCGTCGGCGAGGGTCTCGCGGGCCAGGAGCCCAACCCGGGCAACCAGATGGCGGGCGGCTCGCTGGGCCTGCACGCAGGGCTCGCCGCAGGCGATCATTGCGATGAGCGCTCGGGCGGTCGACAGCTCGTCGCCGAAGCTGCCGTCTTCTCGCTGCCGGCTCCGCAGGAGCTGCTCGCAGGCCGTGCGCAGCGGGTGGTCCGGGACGCACTGGGCCGCGCTCGCGCGCACGACCTCGGCCACGGTTGCGACCGACCACAGGTGGCCGCGCTCGGCGTGGGCCTGCTCGAGCCACGCGCAGGCACGCGCGATGCGATCATCCTCACGACGCCAGCCGAGCACCGCGAGCTCGCGCAGGACGATGGCGGTGAGGACGACGCGGCCCTCGTCCTCGGGCGCGCCAAGGTTGAGCTGGTCGGCGTCGCGCCAGGGCAGGTGCGAGAGGGGCACGTCGGCCTCGCCTCGCTCGAAGCGGGCGAAGGATCCATCGGGCTCCTGCATCGCGAGCATGACCTCGGCCGCGCGGCGGAGGCTCGCCCGCGTCGCGCTGGTGCGGGTCCCACGAAAGGCGTGGAGGACCGAGCAGGTCGTGCGCAGATCGAGGTGGGCTTCGGCGTCGGCCTCGACGGACCAGCCGCCGCTCGGGGCGTCGGCGCGGCGCTGCCACGGGCCGGGGCGGGCGATCTCGGCGGCCAGGAGGCGCTCGTGGACACCCGCGACGGCCTCGCCGGGCTCGCGTCCGGCGGCGCCGCCGAGGCTCGCGAGCTCGGCCAGGGGATGCCCGGTCAAGCCCTGAGCCAGGGTCAGGACCGGCTCGCTGCCCTCGACCGCGACGATGCCCCGCGCGCGGCGGAGGTAGTCGAGGCCCCGGCGCATGCGCGGATCATCGCTGCGGACCCCGGACACACGCAGGGCCAGGAGGCTGTAGATCGTCGGCCGGGCCGAGAACCACCCGCCGTGAGCCTGCTGGCTGTCCTCGATCCAGCGTCGCGCCCGGGTCAGCGCGCGCCGACGCACGGCGCCGCGGGGGAGCTTGTGGGCCAGCCTGATCGAGGTGTCGAAGGCCTGGAGGAGGTCGCCGGCCAGCCCCGGCGTCGTCAGACGCGGCGGGATCGGCTCGTCGTGGCGGTTGTAGAGCAGCAGCTCGGCGGCGTCGTGAACGTGGATGTGGGCGGGACCGGCGGCGAGCAGGTGCAGCGCGGTGACCATCTGCCGGGCCCAGGGCGAGAGCCTCGCGGGCGAGAGCGGGGCGAACTCGGGCAGGAGGTAGAGCTCCGAGGGCACCGCCGGGACCCAGTCCCACTCGACCGTCCCGGCCATCGCCAGCCACAGGCGCACGCAGAGGTTGGCCCGCCTGGCGCCGCCGAGCTCGTGGATGACGCGCAGGGCCTTGACGAGATCCTCGCTCTCGGGGTCGTCGCCGGCTTGGACGCGCGCCCAGTAGCCGAGGCAGGTCAGCGAGAGCTCGGGCTCGCCCTGCATGTCGCGCCAGCTGCCGTCTTCGTGCTGCTGGCTGCGGACCCACGCGAGCAGGCCCTCGCGCTCGCCGGGCTCGAGGTCGTGAAACAGCGCGTCGGCGAGCAGGACTTCGCAGCTCGGCCCGACGTCGGGGATCGCCGCGAGCCAGGGCTGCGGCTGGTGGAACCGCGACCACCAGGTCCGACACCACGACTGCGAGCGCTCGATCGCCGCGTCGAGGGGGCCGCCGACGGTCACCGGCTCACACCGCCAGCGCTGGTGAGGGCGCGCCCGGGGAGCACTGCGGCGTACACGGGCACCCGAGCTGGCCCCAGTGACAGATGTGGAGGTCTCTTCGAGCATGTCTGCAATGGCGTGATGTGCGCCGATCGGGGGAAAGCATACACGTGCGGACCTCGTGTCCCGGTGATGCCTGTCACATCTCCGGTGTCGCAAAAGTGCCACAGAACCCTGCCTGTGGCCATCTGGATGCGTTTTTTCATTCACGGTGTCGGCTCGTGCACGCCGTCCTCGGGCATGGTTGGCGGCGCCGAAAGGCCGCGCCCTCGCTTGCTCGATCCGTGTGCCCTCTGCCACACTCGCCGACAAATGCCCGGCATGAAGACTGTCCTCGGCGCCTGTCGATCCCTTGGTTTCCTGACGGCGGGTTTGATCAGCCTGGCCACGCTGGCGAGTTGCGCGGAGGAGGAGCCGGAGAATTTCGGCACCGTCCGTATCGAGCTCGAGCCGGTCAACGGCGCCGTGGAGATCTTCGACGGGACCGTCGAGGTCGTGGCGACCGTGAACTACGAGGCCTGCCTCGTGGACTTCTATCTCTCGCGCCAGTCGACCTACAAAAAGGATGGGCCCGACGGGGCGCCCGTGTTCAGCGATTGGGAGTCCCGCCTGTGCAGCGACTTCACCGACATTCCCGACTGCGAGGTCAGCTCGATCGAGCAGACGCTGCTCGACGTCAACGACGTCTACCGGCTCGCGGTGACCTACAAGATCAACGACTCGTCGACGCTGCCCTACCGCGAGCTCCACGTGGGCCCGATCCCCGTCGAGGAGTTCGCTGCTTGCAGCGGAGGCGAGGGGGCGATCGTCGGTCTTGCCCCCAACGGTGTGGTCGGCAAGAACGCGGACGGCGATCAGATCTGGCGGATCTCCACGGTCCCACCGCAGACCGAGGCCCGCGCCGGCCAGGGCGCGCCGCTGCGGGTCGAGATCCAGTCCACCCTTCCTTGAAGACCCGACCCAGGTCGACTCGGGGTCAGCCTTCATGAGCGACGAGCGGCACGGGCTGCGAGCTGCCCTCGTGCTCGCGGTGCTTGGGGGCGGCGCGTGCGTGGCGGGGCCGAGCGGCGAGCAGCGCGAGGTCGCGCCGGACTCGAGCTCGACGGAGTCGGCGCGGATGCTCGCGTGCGGGCAGGGCTCAGCCCGGGCCGTCGCGCTGCTCGAGCCCAGCGATGCCCTGCGCGACCAAGCCGCGGGCGAGCTGGTCTGCGGGCTCGCGCTCGAGCGTGCTGACGACGGTCAGCTCGTCGTCCGCGAGCTTCTGCGCGAGGGCGAGGGGGAGGGCGAGGACCGTGAGCCCGCGCGCCTCGGCCTCGGTCCGGCCCCGGAGGCCTGCGGGGCCGAGCTCGAGCTGTGTGAGCTGTGGGGGCTGCGCGACGTGCTCGGGCCCGTGGTGTTCGCGCAAGTCCGCGGGCACGAGAGCGAGATCCCGGTTCAGGTCTACGTCGGCTGGATCGACGGCGAGCGGCTCACCTTTGCCGAGACCTGGCACGGACGACCCTCGACCGTGGATCACACCCGGGTCGGTCCGCCGTGGGCGCTCGGGCCCTTCGACTGTGAGGGGGAGCTGGCGCTGCTGCCTGTGGCGAGGTTGCCCGAAGCCGGGGCCGAGTCGCCGTCGCCGACCTTGCTCGCGCTCGCGGGCCGCTGGACCGTGGACGAGGCTGGGGTCGCGCAGGGGCCCGAAGCCTCCTCGACGGGGACGGCAAAGGTCGACCCCGCGAGCTGCCGCGCGCTGGTCCGAGCGTTGCCCTGATCTGGAGTTCACCTCAGCCCAAGCGACCGGCCCATACTCTCAGTTGCTGCGCATTTTACGTGAAACTTGCCGCAAAGCTTGCGCCCACCTGGCTCTTTTCGCTTTTTCTGCTGCCCCTAGACTCCGCCCATGTCCCGCACCCTCGCACTTTGTTTCGTGTTCGTCGGCCTGACCACTGCTTGTGGTGGTGACAAGGGTAGCGACGCCAACGCCGCGGCCGTCGCCGAAGCCGAAAAGGTTTGGCAGGAGCGTTGCGTCACCTGCCACGGCGCTGATGGCAGCGGCAACGGGCCTGGGGCGGCAGCGCTCGAGGTCAAGCCTCGCTCCTTCAAAGATCCGACCTGGCAATCCAGCGTCGACAACGAGCGGATCAAGAAGGTCATCGTCGAAGGTGGCGCGTCCGTCGGGCTCAACGCGGCGATGGCCCCCAACCCCGACCTCAAGGACAAGCCGGCCGTTCAGGAAGAGCTGGCCAAGAAGGTCCGCAAGTTGGCCCAGTAGCCCAGCTGGATTCAACGGTTCACTCGTCGTTCGAGCCAGCGAAGGAGGTCCAATTGGGCCTCCTTTGATTTTTAAATCCTGCAGCGACCCTGCAACTCGACGAAGCGGCAAAAATCCGATTACCTGGGCGACCGTGTCTCCACCTCCGGACAAGACCATGGTCGAGCTCGACGAGGCCAAGCGTCGTTGGCAAGCGACGATGACCACGATCGACGTCGAGCAGGTCGCGCTGGCCGACGCGCTCGGCCGCGTGCTCCGGGCTCCGCTGCGCAGCCGCTGGCCGCTGCCGGTTCACGACCACTCGGCGATGGACGGCTACGCTGTCCGCGAGGCCGACGTGAGGGGGGCGACGCAGGCCGAGCCGATCTCGCTCGCGGTGGTCGGCGTCGCCGCGCCCGGCCACCCTTGGACGACGGCGCTCGCGGCCGGTCAGGCGGTCAGGATCTTCACTGGCGCGCCGATCCCAGCCGGGGTGGACTGCGTGGTTCGGCAAGAAGAGGTCGGGCGCGAGGGCGACCTGGTCCTGGTCTCGGCGCCGGTCGAGCGGGGCAACAACATTCGGCGGCGCGGCGAGGACGTCGAGGCCGACGCGCTGCTCGTCGACGCGGGCGTCGTCATCGATCCGGACGTGGTCATGGCCCTGGCGAGCTTTGGCTGCGACCCGGTCTCGGTCAGCCGTCGGCCGCGGGTCGCAATCGTGACCTGTGGCGATGAGCTGGTCCCCGTCGTCGACGCGGCGCCCGGTCGGGTGGTCGACATCGCCGGACCGACGATCGCGGCTTGCTGCCGCCGCTTCGGCGCCGAGCCCCGCTGCTTCGGACCTGCGGCCGACGAGCTCGACGCGCTGCGGCGGACCGTCGAGGAAGCTCGCGCGAGCGCGCCCGACCTGCTGATCACGATCGGCGGCGCGTCGGTCGGCGATCGTGATCGGGTCGCGCCCGTGCTCGACTCGCTCGGGCTGCGCTGGGAGTTCTCACGCGTCCGGGTCAAGCCGGGCAAGCCGACGGGCTTCGGCTGGCTCGACGCGCTCCCGGTGTTCGTGCTGCCCGGCAACCCGGGCGCCGCGAAGGTCGTGTTCGGTCAGCTCGTCGGCCCGGCCCTGGCGCAGATGCAGGGGCGCCGGCTCGCGGATGAAGTCCGCGGCGCGGTCGTGAGCGTCCCGCTCGCGCGCGATCGCGTCCGCGCGACGGTGCTCGAGGTCCACGCCAGCGAGGCGGCCGGGCGGCTCCGGGTCGACGCTCAGGAGGCCAACAGCTCGGCTCGGATCGCGCCGAGGTTGCGGGCCAACGCGTCGCTCGTGGTCCCGGCCGGCGACGAGCCGCTGCCCGCGGGATCGGTCGTCGAGCTCGCGCTGCGGCGGCCTGCGCCTCGCCGGGCGCCGCCGCCAGTCCTGGCCTTCATCGGCTCGTCGGGCAGCGGAAAGACCACGGTGCTCGCCCGCTTGATCGCGGCGCTGTCCGCCGATCTGAAGGTCGGGGTCATCAAGCACGGTCGCCACTTCGACCTCGACAAGCCCGGCAAGGACAGCGATCGCTTTCGGGCCGCCGGAGCCGCCGTGGTCGTCATGGCCTCGCCGGATCTGACCGCGACCCTCGAGCAGCCCGAGCGGCCCGCGAGCTTCGCCGAGCTGCTCTTGCGCCTGCCCCCGGAGCTCGACCTCGACCTGGTCCTCGTCGAGGGCTTCAAGTACGAGGGCCTGCGCTCGGTCGAGGTCCACCGCGAGGGTCGGCCGATGCTGTGCCGTGGTCGCGGCTTCGAGCACGTCGTGGCGATCGTCACCGACTCTCCGCGGCTTGCGCCCCCGGGGCTGCCCTGCTACCGCCACGATCAGCTCGTCGCGCTCGAAGCCATGGTCCGTTCGCTCGCCGACGAGTTTCCGAGCACCTCGGCCTGAGCGAGAGCGCGTGGATACGCCCGCGCAACCACGCGTTTCGCGGGCGCACCCTTTTCGCGTAGACACGACGCAGACCGCCCTAAACTGCGTCCATGTCCATCCCCGTGTTTCCCTTGGTCTCGGAGGTGATGACGAACAAGGTGTTCGCTGTCGGCCCGGACACCAGCCTCGAGACCGCGGCCCGGCTGCTGGCCCAAAAGCGCGTCAGCGGGGCGCCCGTCGTCGACGACGGCGGTGAGGTCATCGGGGTGGTCAGCGCCTCCGACATCGTCGATCCCGACCGCGAGCGCGGCGGAGAGCTCGGCAACGCCCACTACTACTCGCTCGAGTCCGGCTACGCCGACGAGTTCGGCGATCCCAGCGTCCGGCGCGAGGGCACGGTGCGCGAGGTCATGACGCCGACCGTGCTGAGCATCGGGCCGAGCGACAGCATCGTCGAAGCTGGGCGGATGATGGTGTCCAAGGGCGTCCATCGCCTGCTCGTGGTCGACGAGCAGCTGATGCTGGCGGGCATCATCTCGGTCACCGACATCGTGCGAGGCTTCGTTCAGGCCCCGGGTCTCGAGCCGAGCTGATCACTACTGCAGCTCGTACTCGACGCGCAGGGCCGGCGGGACCTCGCCGTTTTTAGCCCAGTAGAAGGTGCCGTCGCTCGACCGAGGGAACACGCACAGACGGACGGTCTTGCCGGGACCGAGATCCATGACCGAGACGGGCAGCTCCCATGTCACGGGCTCGTCGCTGAGGACCGGGCCGAGCTCGGCCGCCGCTGGTTCGGGCCCGAGCTTGGCCGGCAGCCCTTGCTCGAGGGAGATGACGCCGAATGGTTCGACCTTCCAGATCT
Organism: Enhygromyxa salina; assembly: GCF_002994615.1. GTDB lineage: Bacteria > Myxococcota_A > Polyangia > Nannocystales > Nannocystaceae > Plesiocystis > Plesiocystis salina_A. The sequence goes on from NZ_PVNK01000114.1 coordinate 12,796, forward strand.
CCCCCGACGCGTCCGACTCGGCGAAGGGGTCGGGCGTGGTGTGGAGATCGAGGAACACCCGAGTCGCGGGCAGATCCTCGAATTCGGGCTCGATCGGGAACTTCAGGCAGGTCACGAGCTGCTGGTCGGCCTCCGGTCCGCCGTCGAGCTCGATCGCCACGTGGTTGGTGCCGGCGTAGTTCAAGCACGCGTTGGGCGAGAGGTCCGCGTCGCCGCGGCAGACGACGAGCTGCGGCGCGAACTCGATCGTCTCGGTCTCGATGCCCGTGTCGTCCGTCGTGTCGGTGGTGTCGCTCGTGTCCGTGTCGTCGCTCGTGTCCGTGTCGGTCGTGTCCGTGTCGCTCGTGTCCGTCTCGCGCGGGCCGGTCTCGTCGGTGCCGCTCGCGTCCGCGTTGGTGGTGCCGGCCGTGCTGTCTGCCTCGCTCCCGCTCCCGGCCTCGCTCGCGATCTCGTCGTAGTCGGGGTTTGCGCCGATGATGCACGCGCTCACACACGCGCTCAGCGCCACCGCAGCAACACCGCTACGAAGTCCACACTCCGCCATCTGCTTTAGTATGGGCGGGCGCGTCGTGCGTCACAACTAGCAGCCCGGGGTGCAATGCCTCGCGCCGCCTCGCTTGGCCTTTTCGCCGATGGCTTTGTCGCCAAAACTTGCAGTACGCCCGGTACAGCGGCGTTTTGGCTTCGCGCCCTCGGCGAAAATTCCGGCGCGAGGCGACACGATGCATTGCAGCCCGGGCTGCTAGCCCTAAATCAAGCGCTGAATTTAAAAAGCTGAATGATTTAGGGCTAGTACGAGCCGCAAGGCGAGCGTTTGGGGTGAGCGGAGGGGGCTTTGCCGCCGCAGCGAGGGGCCTTTTCGAAAGGCCCCTCGAGGACTAGAAGGCCTGAGTCGAGCGCGCAGCGCTTGATTCAGGGCTAGCAGCCCGGGCTGCAATCCCTCGCGCCGCCTCGAACACGGCGACGGTTGCGAGAGCTGCGGTGGGTAAACTCCGACGGTGTCTCCTCACCTCCCTACCTCCGCCTTCGTTTCGCTTGCGTTCGCGTCGTTGATTGGTTGCGAATCTCGGTCGACGCAAGATCGCCAGGAGCAAGCTCGAGCTGGGGGCGCGGCGACAGATCCTGTCATGGAATTGGCGCCCGCGCGGCCGCTGCCTGGTGTGCGCGCGTTCGAGCTTCCGGACGCGGGGGGCAGCTCATCCCCCGGTCTGGCGATCGGCGCGGACGAGCTTCATCTCGTGTGGATGAGTCAGGCGGGCGCGCCCACGCTGATGCTGGCGGGCCTCCCTCAGGCGAGCGCGCTGGCCGACAACGAGTGGAGCGAGCCCCAGGCGGTCGAGTCGAACCCGCGCTTGCTCATCAACTGGGCCGATGTCCCGGCGGTCGGCGAGACCGCGGCAGGGCGCGTGGTCGTGGCCTGGCCCGAGCACCACACCGACGATCCCGCGGTCGGCTACGGCTTGCGCGTGGCCGCGCAGCTCGACGACGGCAGCTTCGCGCCCGCGTGGAGCCCCGACGAGGTCCGGACCGGGCGCGAGTCGGGCTTCACCGGGTTCGTCGCAACCCCGGCGGGTCTGCGGATGTTCTGGCTCGACGGTCGCGACCTCGGTCATGGCCACGGAGCCGAGGGGCAAGGGACGATGGCGCTTCGCAGCGTGCTGATCGACGACGAGGGCCACCAGGTCGGACCCTCGGAGCTTCTCGATGGGCGGACCTGCGAGTGCTGCAAGATCGGGGTCGGCGTGGTCGGAGACCAGGCGTTTGCGGCGTATCGGGATCGGAGTGAGTCTGAGATTCGCGACATCTTCGTCGCGGGTCCCGGCCTCGCGCCGCGGCGGGTGGCCGAGGATGGCTGGAAGATCGCCGGGTGTCCGGTCAACGGCCCGGCGGTCGCCTCCGCGCGCGATCGGGCTCACGTCGCGTGGTTCACGGGGGCTGACGATCGCAGCGTCGCGCGGGTCGCGAGCGGGAGCCCGGAGGCGGGCTTTGGTCGACCGGCGCGCTTCGATCTTGGCTTTCCGGCTGGGCGTATCGACCTGACCGCGACGCCCGATGGCGGCGCGTTGATCTCGTGGTTCGAACTCGAGGACGGGGTCCCCGGTCGCGCGCGGCTGCTGACGCGGCGCCTCGGCGCGGACGGTCGCCTCGGCGATGCGTTCGAAGTTGCCGAGGTTGGGGCCGCGCGTGATTGGGGGTTCCCTCGGGCGGCGGTGGTTGGGGACCGCGTGCTGTGGGTGTTTAGCGATCCCGCAGGGGATGGCGGGCGGCCGCGGCTTCGGGGCCGGGTCTCGGCTTTGCCGGGGCTCGGGCCCACGGGCTCTTAGCCCTAGTCCTAGTCCTAGTCCTAGTCCTAGTCCCGACCGGCGGGGAGAGCGAGGGCGCGGAACTTTCAGGGTCTCTGCGTCTGCGTCGATATGAGGTCTCATGCTAGCATCCCGGGGTGCAATGCCTCGCGCCGCCTCGCTTGGCCTTTTCGCCGAGGGCTTTGTCGCCAAAACTTGCAGTACGCCCGGTACAGCGGCGTTTTGGCTTCGCGCCCTCGGCGAAAATTCCGGCGCGAGGCGACACGATGCATTGCACCACGGGCTGCTAGCATATCTGTACCCATGGGCGATTGGATTCAGGGCCTGGATATCGCCCAATATCAACCCAACACCGACTTCTCCGCGGTCTCCGACGGAGGGTTTCGCTTCGTCTTTGCCAAGGCGACCGAAGGGGCCAAGAGCAGAGGCGGTGGCTACGTCGATCCGACCTTCCGGGACAATTGGGCGAAGCTCGTGGCCCTCGACCCGCGCAAGCGCGGCGGCCTCTACCGCGGCGCGTACCACTTCGCGCGCCCCGACCACAGCAAGCGCGGCTGCGGGCGCGCGGCGGGGGTCGCCGAGGCGCAGTGGTTTTGCGAGGTGCTAAAAAAAGTAGGCGACTGCCGCGAGGGCTGCTTGCCTCCGGTCCTCGACTACGAGAAATCCAACAATTGCAGCCCGGCGGACAACGCAAAGTGGATCCGAGGCTTCCTCGATACGATCCAACATGAGCTCGGGCGCCCAGGCATGCTCTACACCGGCCCCAAAGTCTGGCGGTCACAGCTGGGGGGCTGCGCGGATTTTATCGATGAACTCTTGTGGGTGGTGACCTGGTCCAAGTCCAAGCCTGAGCCCGCGCCGATGCCGGTCGGGGCCGACTGGCCGTGGACCTTTTGGCAGTGGAGCGCCGGCGGCAGCAACAATTACTACGGCCAGGTTCCGGGGGTCATGAACAAGGACTGCGACATCGATCGCTTCTCTGGGGACGAGGCCGCCCTCGCGGCCCTGGCGCTACTCGGAGACCGGACCCAGGGGGCGACCACCGGAGCTGGTAGGTGACCAAGGACCTGCCCTGAGCCAGGCCCGGAAGTTGTGCGTGACTCAGGCCGCCCAAGGTTGTGGGTCGGCGTCGTGCTGGGCCCCAGCGAGGTGCTCGGTGCCCGAGACTACGGTCTCGGAACGAGTAAAAAACAAAGCCGCCGGTGTTGGGCGTCAGGGGCCGGCATCGCGTCGCACGGCCCAAGCCTGCTGATGACCACGGCACCCTGGCCTCCGCTCGTCGAACAGGGTCCAGCGCCGCTCAGCCGTCCGTGGCTGGCGAGCGCGGCTGCCAACTCAGGCAGGTGGCCACGCAGCGCAGCCCGGCCCGCTCGAGGTTCCTACCGCTCCCGGACCCGACCTGGGTGTCCGCGACGAACCACCGCTTGCCCTGCGCCCGGGCGATGTCGAGGTGCGCCCGGAGCAGCTGGCCGTGCAGACCTCGACCTTGAAACGCGGGCAGGGTCAGGGCGTTGGCGTGAAAGGCGAAGAGGCCATCGAGGAACAAGCTGGCCCCGGCGACCGGCCGCCCTCCCTCGCGGGCGGTCACGCACCGCCAGCTCGGCCCGGCGTGCTGACGGGCGAGGGCCGCGGCCCGCTCGGGGTCGCCCTGGTGCCACATCTGCGCCCCGAGCCGGCCGAAGTCCTCGGGATCGGTGCTGAGCTCGAGGGTCGGCGAGTCGCTCGCGAGCGTGGGCGCGGGCGCGGGGGTCTCGAGTGAAGCCGCGAACACGGCCTGGGCGTGGAAGGGTTGGTAGCCCAGGACGATCAAGCCCTCGGCGGCGGTCGCGAGCCCGGGCCCGCAGTAGGTCTCGATCACCGGAGCCGGCCCGCTCGTGAACCACTCGAGCAGCTCGGGCAGCCGTCGCAGGGCCTCGTCACCAAAGTCATGGACCTGCCGGTAGCGTCGCCAGTCGAAGGCGAAGGCGCGCCCGAGCTCGAGCGAGCGACCGCCCGCCGCCTCGTTGTCGATCCGCGCGGCGAAGCTGCGCGAGCGCAGGGCCAGGAGCTCGTGAACGCGGCGAGGATCCCCGAAGCCGATCACGACGCCGCTCGCCGCTCGGGCCCGGGCCGGGGCTGAACCTTGGCCCGGATCCGCTCGCTCGCGCGCTCGAGCCCGCGGAGCAGCTCGTCGACCTCGGTGCACTGATCGAGCTCGGCGACCAAGTTGTTGAGCAGGGTCCGAACGCCGTCGGAGTCCTCGGGCGTGGGGGCCTCGTCGGTCACGAAGGTCGCGACAGCGATCGCCGGCTCGGGATCGACGAGCCCGAGCTCGACGCGGCGCAGGGCGATCTGCACGGGGGCGTCGCCGACCAGCGCGTCGACGAGAGGCTCGGGGTCGTAGGGGCAGCCAGGCAGGCCCTCGTAGCGGTCGAGGAGGTCGCGGCGCCACTGCTGACGATCGTGGATCCAGTGCTCGGGCCCGAAGGTCTCGGCCAGACCCTCGGCGATCGCTCGACAGAAGCTGGCCGCGCTCGGGTGGACGCAGCGCTCGCTCAGCTCGCCCAGGCGCTGCCGCAGCCGGGCGACGCAGGCCGCGAGGGCGGCGGCTGCGTCGACGAGCTCGGCGCCGAACCACTGGTAGATCGGCGCGGTGCAGACCGACAGACCCGTGCGCTTTTGGTGAGGCGCGAGGGCCACGACCATCGGCTCGGCCAGCAAGGTCGGCAGCTCGAGGTCGAGGAAGCGGCCGTCCAGCGTGGCGTTGTTGGTGAACGAGCCCCAGTAGATCCCCGCGTCAAAGAAGCGGCCGAAGTTGCGGCGGGTCTGCGCGACCGCGGCGTCGAGGCTGGCGACGATCGCCGAGGGCGTGCACGCGTCCGGATCGACGGTGGCGCTGGGATCGGCGAAGTGGCGGAGGGCGAGGCCCATGCGAATGACCTCGTCGAGGTCGCCAAAGCCGTGAGTCGCGAACCACACGAAGTTGGACCAGCGCGCGAAGCCTCCGGGCTTGAAGGTCAGCGCCTGCATCCGGGCGTCGGCCGGGGCCAGGCGCACGCCCGCACGCTTGGCGTGGGCGCGCAAGGCGGCCCCGAAGGTCGCGGGCAGGGGCCGAAAGGCGACGCCTTCGCAGGGCACGATCACCTCGCCCTGGCCCCGGGCCTCGAGGTAGCGCGAGACCAGGTACTCGCGGATCGCCCCGCTCGGGTACATGTGGCCCGAGCTGTGGAGCACGTCGCTGGCGTCGGCCCAGTTGGCGGCGAGCTGGGTTCGACCGACGCCCTTGATGTACTTGCCCCGGTGAAACACGGCCCGACCCGAGCCCAGTCGCAGGGCCACGGGGTAGCGGGCGGGCAGCTGGAAGTCGGCGAAGCCGACGCTCAGATCGCCGTCGTCGAAGCCGGCCACGCCGAAGGCCGCGAGCGCGGCGAGATCCGTGCGCAGGCACCAGTCGCGGTGGTCCTCGTCGAGCGGTTCGAAGTCGGCGGCGGTCAGCGGCACGGGCGTGGCCCAGGGGCAGGCCGGACGCCACTGCAGCGTGCGGGGGTCATCGGTGGTCATGGCGGCTCTACTTGAGGAAGAACATGTCGAGGGGATCGAGCTTCGGGCCGCCGTAAGCGGGCAGCTGCTTGGTAGCCCAGGCGACGAGCGCAGGCTCATCGCTGACGATCAGTCGGTTCATGGCCGCGATCGCGTCGGGCTCGCCGAGCGGGAATCGACGGCTGCGCAGGAGCTGCTCGCGCCACTGCGGGCGCGAGGCCTCGACGACTCCGCGGCGCTCGATCGCGTCGTCGAGATCTTCGAAGCCAGCGAGGCTCGTGAAGCGAAAGTCGATCGGCCCCGCCTGCGGGGCTCGCCAGGCCTGCTCGGCGCTCCAGTCGAGCGCGGGCTGGCAGGCATCACCGCGCTTGACCTTGGCCCACAAGCGCGCGCCGAGCTCGTCGAGGAGCGCGTCGCCCCAGTCCGGGAGCTCGATCGCAGCGTCGAGGGCGGCGTCGTCGTAGCGCTGGACCCCGGCGAGGTGCTGCAGCCACTGCCTCGAGTAGCGCCGCTGGGCGCCGCCGTAGAGCAGCTCGTGACGCAGCCACTGGTGGGTCACCGGGCTCCGGCGCAAGGCCTCGACCCCGAAGCCGGGGAAGATTCCGGTGCAATAGAACCGTGCGATGATGCCAAAGAAGTCTGGGGTCTGAGCCGTGAAGTCCGGGCAGAAGCGTTGGTACTCGCGCTCGAGGGCGGCCTGGTACGAGACGGTCAAGCGGGCGAAGGCGCTGCCGATGTCGAGCTCGGCGCCGAGGCTGCGGCAGCACAGATCCCAGTAGTCGAGGCCCACGGTTGCGACCGCCTCGGTCACGACCATTGCGAAGGCATGATCCTCGAGCCGGTCCGGGTCGAGGGCTCCGCGGCCGAACCCGAGCTCGGGCCGGAGCTCAGCAATTGTCTGGGTCGCCCAAATATGAAGATGATCGTGGAGCACGAACGCGAGCTCGGGCAAGAACAGATCGTTCTCGTTGAGCGCGCGCAGATCGACGCTTGGATCGTCGAGCCACTGACCAACCAAAGAGTTGTCGGCGACGTAGATCTCGGCACGAAAGGGGTTCCAGCCGGCTGAGGTCTTGGCGCGGCGGATCTCGTACAGCCAGTTGGCGTCGATCGGCCGCCGCACGACTCGGGTCCGGGGGTCGTCGAGCAAGTGGCGCACGGCGCTGAGCTCCGCCAGCGGGCGACCCGTCGAGGCGGCGGCGTCGGTCTGCAAAGCTGCGTTCACTCGAAATCTCCTCAAGGATGCGAACCGCTCGTGCGCGTGTTACTGGGCCGAACGAAAGAGGGGGTCGGCGTCGGACACCGACCCCCTGAGCAGGTTCAGAGCGTGGCGCTCGCGGCCTTCGGAGTGGCCTGCTTGCCGATCTCGCTGCTCTTGCAGTCGCCGTCCTCGCAGTTCTTGCTGTACTCCTCGCGACCGCCGATGAGATCGGCGGCGCCACGGACTTGCTGGAGATCGGAGATGCGGAGTTCCTTGATGGTCTTCATGATTGTTTTCCTTTTGTCCTGCTCGACAGGGGGTCGAGCACTCACTCCCTTTGTGCGCATCCGAGAGAATCTGACGAACTTTTTTTTGTCGCTGTATCCGTCAGATTTTCGCGGCACCAGACAATGTGTCGACGTGGACTTGCGACCAGAAGCCCTGGCCGAGCTCAACCACGCAGGTTGGGCTCGGGGCACACCCAGCCGGCGCGAACGGGCGTGGTTCAAGGGCCCGATCATGAGCTTGGGTCTGCTGGTGTTGTCGGGGGCCCTCGCGCTGGTGATCCCGAGCCCCGAGCGGGTCTCCGGTCGCGGGGTCGTGCGGGTGCCGGGCACGGTCTACCTGCGCAGTGAAGCTGCCGGGGGCATCGCCGCGATGGCGATCGCGCCCGGCGACACGGTCGCGGCCGGCCAGGCGCTCGTCCGCCTCGACGACCCCGAGACCGAGGGGGAGCTCCGCCGCGCGCGACGTCGCTACGACGAGGCCCTGACGGCGATGCTACGCAGCCCGCTCAACGAGGCCCTGCGCAGCGAGGTCGGTGACGCCCGGGTCGCGCTGGCAGATCTTCGGGATCGTCAGGCTGCGCTGACTCTCCGCAGCCCCGCCGCCGGGAAGGTGGTCTCGGTTCGTGCCCGTGAGGGCGGGATCGTGGCGGCCTCGGACATCGTCGCGACGATCGCCGCGACGGAGTCGCCGGGCGCCTCGCGGCCCTACCTGGTGGCCAGCTTCCCCGACGCGACGCTCGGGGTCATCGGCGAGGGCACGAAGCTCGAGCTGGTCGTCGAGCGTGCCGGCGAGCACCGTCACATCTTCGTGGTCCGCTCGGTCTCCCGCGAGGCCATCTCGATCGCCGATCCCCTCCAGCGCCACGAGCTGGCCTCGCCCGAGGGCTCCGACTCGGTCCTGGTCGTCGAGGCCGAGCTCGTCGATGAGGCCGAGTCGAGCGTGCTGTTCGAGGGCATGGTCGGGGAGGTCCGAGCGCTGGTCCGCGAGCGCTCGCTGCTCGAGCGGATCACCGAGGCGATGGGCTGGAGGACCCGGGCATGAGCACCGCGGCCTCCGAAGTGTTCGCCGAGCGCGTCTCGGGCCGGATCCTGCCGACCCGCCGCGCGGGTCGACTCCGGCTGGTCCGCCAGCTCTCGGCCTCCGAGTGCGGGGTCGCCTCGTTGTCGATGGCGATCGGTTACCACGGCTTGTTCTTGCCCCTCGCCCAGGTTCGCCGGCTGGTCGGCGACGTCTACGACGGCGTGACCCTGGCCCACCTCGCGCGCACGGCCTCCGACCTCGGCCTGATCGCCTGCGGCTACCAGGCCGAGGTCGAGGATCTGGCCGAGTTCGCGCCCGGCACGATCCTCCACTGGCAGCTCAACCACTTCGTGGTCCTCGGACGGGTCGCGCGGGGCCGCTACGAGATCTACGACCCCGCTCGCGGCGTGCGATGGTGCGAGGCCGACGAGGTCAGCCGCGCGTTCACGGGCATCGCCCTGACGCTCGAGGCCGGCGAGACCTTCGAGCCCCGGCTCGAGCGCGAGCGGCCTCTTCGGCGCCACTTTGGTCGCGTGCTCTCGCAAAAGCGAAGGCTCGGGACCGCGGTGGTCAGCTCGCTGTTCATCCAGGCGATCGCCTTTTGTGTGCCGATCTCGATGGCGATCGCGGTCGAGGATCTGATCCCCTGGCGCGACACAGGCGGGCTCTCGGTCCTGGCCGCGGCCCTGGTCCTGGCCTCGTTCGGACGCTTCTGGGCGATGCTGGTCCGGGGTCGAACGCTCAAGCTCGTCGACGTCGCGCTTGAATCGTCGATGCGGGCGACCTTCTTGCACCACCTCCTGCACCTGCCCTACCGGGTGTTTCTGACCCGCTCGCAAGGTGACCTGCTCCAGCGGATCAACGCCCACCGCGAGGTCCGCGACGCGCTGTCCTCGGTCGCGCTGGCGACGGTGCTCGACGCCTCGACCGCGGCCGCGTTCTTGCTCGCGCTGCTGCTCTTGCACCCGAAGCTGGCCCTCGCCGCGCTCGGCCTGGCCACGCTCCAGGCCCTGGTCACCGCCTGGAGCTGGAAACGGCGCGAGCGCCTGACCGAGACCTACCTCGAGGCCGACGCGGTCTGTCAGACCCGCCAGGTCGAGGCCCTCGCGACCGTCTACAGCACCAAGGCCATGGGCCGGGAGCAGGCGATGCTCCAGCGCTGGTCGAGCGCCTTCGTCGAGCAGCTCCAAGCCGACCGCGCCCGGGGCAACTTCGAGGCCCTGCTCGACGCGATCCGTCCGAGCATCGGGATGCTGACCCCGGCTTGCATCCTCGGCTTCGCCGGGACCAGCGTGGCCCAGGGCGACATGAGCCTCGGGGCCCTGTTCGCCGCCAGCGCGCTGATGCCCGGGTTCATGGCCCCGGTCGGACAGCTGGTCGGCGCGGTCCAGTCGCTGGCCGACGCCCGCAGCGTGGCCGCCCGGATCAACGACGTGCTCGAGGAGCCGTCGGAGCTGCCCGCCGAGCTGTCCGAGGCCGGGGCCACGCCCGCTCGGCGAGTCCGCGGGGGGATCCGCTTCGAGCAGGTCAGCTTCGGGTTCCGCCCGGAGCAGCCGATCGTCGACGGCTTCGACCTCGAGATCCTCCCGGGCCAGACCGTCGCGCTGGTCGGCAGCACCGGGTCGGGCAAGAGCACGATCATCAACCTGCTGCTCGGGCTCTTGCACCCGAGCCAGGGCCGGGTCCTGTTTGATGGGGTGGATCTGACCAGCTTTCATCCCCAGCAGCTCCGGCGTCAGTTTGGCGTGGTGCCCCAGCGCGTCCAGCTGATCCAGGGCAGCTTCCGCAGCAACATCTTGTTCGGGGCCGACGATGAGGCCGGCGATCGGGTCGAGTGGGCGGCCGAGATCGCCTGCCTCGCCGACCGGATCGCGAGCGAGCCCGCCGGGTTCGAGGCCGAGGTCGCCGAGGGCGGGAGCTCGCTGTCTGGCGGTGAAGCCCAGCGCCTGGCGATCGCCCGGGCGGTGGTCACGCGGCCGCGGGTGCTGGTCATGGACGAGGCGACCAGCGCCCTCGACACCGCGACCGAGGCCAAGGTCTACGAGTCGCTGCGCCAGCTCGACTGCTCGCAGGTCGTCGTCGCCCACCGGCTGTCGACCATTCGCCGCGCGGACTTGATCGTCGTGATGGACCGGGGTCGCTGCGTCGAGCGAGGCACCCACGCGGAGCTGATCGCCAAGGGGGGTCACTACGCGCGGCTGGTCGCGGCTCAGCTCGCAGAGGACTGCGCGGCATGAAGGGCACGAGCGCCGCTTTGGTCGCGCTGGTCTGCGCCGCCGGCCTCGCCTGCGAGGCCGAGCTCGACTCGGCCGCGCCCGCGCTCGTCGACGACGCGCGCGTGCCCGGACACCTGGCCCCGCGCTCGTCGCTCGAAGGCTCCGCGACCGAGGTCGATCCCTGCACGGAGGTCGGCGTGATCGTCCCGCGCCTGAGCCTCGAGCTCCACGCCCCGCGGACCGGGCTCCTGCGCGGTGGCGGGCCCGAGCTCCACCTCGAGGGCGAGCCGGTCTACGAGGTCGAGGCCGGTGACGATGTCGCATCCCTCGCGGTCCAGCGGGCCGAGCTCGCCGAGGCCAAGGCCACCCGCGAGCGCTACGCGGCCGAGCAGCGCGCGCGCGCTCGCGAGCTTCGCGGCGCCGAGCAGCTCGGCGAGCACCTCGCCGGGCAAGACCGCGACGCGGCCCGCGAGGCCCACAGCATCTCGACGCGCGAGTTCGACCGGGCCGAGGCGACCCGTCGGGCCGCGGCCGCTCGGCTCGAGGCCCAGCGGGCCCGGATCCACGCGGGCCAGCTCGAGGCGCCCTTCTCGGGCCGACTGGTGCGCGAGCAGGTGATCCCCGGAGCCTGGGTCGAGGCCGGACAGCTGCTCGGTCGCTTCGCCTCGACCGAAGATCTGGTGCTCCGGGTCGGCCTCCCCGCCGAGCTCGCCCCGGCCGGGCCGATCGAGGTCCGCTGGCGCTGGCCGGGGCAGCGAGGCCAGGCCTTCGAGGCCGTGCTCGCGCCCGCGCGGACCGACGTCGACGAGCTCTCGGGGCTGCGCCTGTACGAGGCGTCCGTCGACCCACGAGTCCGCGCCGAGCATGCCTTCGGCGAGGGCGTGATCGTCGAGCTCCCAAGCTGCCACGGCCGATCTGTATCCCCGCTGTCTGAGCCACCCGAGCCAGCCAAGACCACCGAGCCCGCTGACCATGACCAACCCTGAGCCCAACCGAACCCACCAGATCGGCGACCGCCTGATCCAGGTCTACGACGAGCTGTTCACGGATCGAGAGGTCACCAACTTCGCCAACGTCGTGATGCAGCTCGACTACACGCGTCGGCCCTCCTTCGATCGCGAGCTCAGCGCGAGCCTGGACCCGGAGCTGTTCCGAGCCGCGCCCTTCTTGTTTCCGACGACCGAGGCCGTGTTCAGCTCGATGCGCGAGGCCTTCGCGCTCAGTGATCGGAGCGTCGCGCTCAGCCACGTCTACGCGGCCGCGATCGCGTCTGACGCCTGCGGCACGGTCCACACCGACACCCCGCACCCCCAGGCGATCACCTTCTTGTACTACGCCAACCCGGTCTGGCGGACCGGCTGGGGGGCGGAGACGGTCTTTTACGATCACAGCGGCGACGCCCAGGTCGTGGTCGCACCCCGGCCCGGTCGCCTGGTGGCCTTCCACTCCAACATCCTCCACCGGGCCGGGATCCCTCACGCTGACACTCCGACGCATCGCTACACGGTGTCTGTGTTTTACTATGCCGAGTGTGAACGCAAGCGGATGGCGGCCGCCTGAGTCTGCGAGCTCCCCAACGGCTGCATGGGTCCTGAGCTTCGCGCTCGCGCTCGCCGGGCTCGGGTGCGCGGCGGAGGTGCCAGCGAGCGAGCCCACGCCCGCGCCCCGCGAGCAGCCAAGCCCCGAGCCGACCGCGATGCCACCCACCAAGCCCGCCACGCCCGCGCCGGTCTGGCTCCCGGAGCTCGAGCCAGGCCCGCACGCGGTCGGCTATCGGCAGCAGTGGTTCGAAGATCCGACCCGCTCGCTCTTCGACCCCAGCACCGGCGCCTCGACCAAGCGACCGCTGTTGCTGTCGGTCTGGTACCCCAGCGACGCCGCCGCGCCCGACGGCCAAGGTGGGCAGGGCATGGGGGTCGACGACTACCTCCGGGTCGAGGCCCCGGGCGCGGGCGCCTGGCGCGAACGGCTCGCGCGACACGTCCGCAAGGTCCGCGACCACGAGGTGTTCGACGGCGAGCCGACCGACGCGCTCGCCGAGCTCGCGACCATGGCCCGCCGCGACGCGAGCTGGGCCGCGGGTCGCTTCGCGCTGGTCTTGGCCCACCCCGGCCTCGGCGGGAGCTTCTCCGACAATTTCGTGCTCTGGGAGTACCTGGCCTCGCACGGCTTCGTCGTGGTCTCGGGCGCGTTCTTGGACGCGAGCGGAATGAGCAGCGCGATCAACTGGGACCCGGCGACCTCGATCGCCGATCTCGATCGCATGTTCGAGGCCGCGGCGGCCTGGCCCGGGGTCGACGCCGATCGCAGCGTGGTGATCGGTCACAGCTACGGCGGGCAGGCGGCGCTCGCCTACGCCCTCGCTGGCCGCGACGTGCTCGGCGTCGTCAGCCTCGACTCGACGATCGAGTACGCCAACCCCGACGAGCCCTGGTACGAGGAGCCCGAGCCGGCCCGCTACCTCGGGGCACGCGAGCGACTCCGGGTCCCGACCCTCGTCTTCCACTCGGGCGGACAAAGCACCTACGTCGAGGGTCTGACCCGCTCCGATCGAAGCGTGGTGGTCCTGCCCGAGCTTCAGCACAACGACTTCATCGCCCACGGCGGCGTGCTCCGGGCGGTCTACACCGAGCACGCCGATCCAAAGGTCCGCGCCGGCTACGTGGAGGTCGCCGACACGGTCCGGCGCTTCATCGCGCGGACGACCTCGGCGAGCCAAGCACCCGAGCCGGTCGAGCCGACCCCCGACAACTGGACCCGACTGCCCGCCGAGCCCGGGCCGCCCGAGCTCGCCGAGGTCCTCGGCTGGATCCGCGAGCTCGGACCGGGCGCGGCCTGGGAGCGCTGCGCCAGCCACGAGGGCTGCGCCGCCGAGTCCCAGCTCAACGCGGCCGGCTACGTGCTGTTGCGCGCCGGTAGGCCCGCGCTCGCCGAGCAGGTGTTTGCGACCGTCGTCGAGCGAGTCCCCGAGTCCTGGAACGCCTGGGACTCCTGGGCCGAGGTCGCGGCCGAGCGGGGCGAGCGGGCAGCGGCGACCGAGCGCTACGGCAAGGCCCTCGAGCTGGTGGTCGAGCTCGAGCGGAGCCGACCGAGGTCCGACAACGCGGTGCACCGCGCCCGAATCGAGCGCCTGCTCAACGAGCTCGAGGCCCCATCAGGCTGAGCGAGTTGGGCCTTGGCTCGGTCGCGTCCCTCGCCGCCCGACGAGGTGATCCCCGACCCCAAAAAGCTTCCGCGCTCGAGCGCATGGCGGGCGCGAGCATCGGCTTGGGTCGAGGTCTCCTTCGCGGCCGCGGTGGGGCGCAGGCGCAGCTGGTGGGTAATCACAGCTGGCCCGAGACAGCGTTCAGACGCAGTTTGCGCTGAACGCAGTGGGGAGTGAGACCGACCTCGGAGCCGGCGCGCCCGGGCTGAACTCCGCGTATCGTGAATTCGCGCACCCCCCAGTGTCGCCCGGGTGGCCCGGGTGGCTCGCGCGAACAAGGACGCATGCAAGCAGCCTTCGAGCCCCAACAGGTGGCGCGGGCGCTCGACGGTGATCGTCGGGCCCTGCAGACCCTCGTGCAGCGACTGCTGCCCGTCCTCCAAGCGGAGGTTGGCTACACCATGCTCCGCGAGGCTCGAAGTGAGGGTCGCGACCCGCAAGAGGAGGTCCGCGACCTCGTCCAGGAAGTCTTCGTGTCGCTGCTCGCCGACCGCGGCAAGACCTTGCGTAGCTGGGACCCCGCCCGGGGCCGCTCGCTCGACAGCTTCGCCCGGCTGGTCGCCCGCCGGCAGGTCCGAGCGACGCTGCGATCGGTCCGCCGCAGCCCATGGACCGAGCTCCCGGTCGCCGGCGACGAGCTCGCGCTGCGGGTCGTCGACGGGCTCACGCCCGCCCAGCAGTTCGAGTCGTGCGAGACCCTCGCCCGGCTGTTGGAGCGCCTCGATCAGCGCCTCGACGAACGTGGCATGCGCCTGTTTGCGATGCTCTACGTCGAGGGGCGCAGCGTCGAGGAGGTCATGGCCGCGGTCGACATGAGCCGCGATGCCGTCTACGCCTGGCGGCTGCGCTTTCGCAAGCTCGCGGCCTCGCTCGCGCGCGCGGCCGAGAGCCAGCCGGCGACCGCTACGGCGCCTCGAAGTGGTTGAGCGCGGCCTCACAAGCCGCGCTCGTGACGTTGATCCCCGTGTCGGGCTTCGTATCCGCGGACCACGACTCCACCCAGGTCCCCTTCAGCACCACGCTCGTCGCTGACTGCGAAGACTCCCCGGCGAACCAGCCGAGGGTGTCGACGCACGCCGCCTCGGCGTCGTTGGCTCCCGTGGGCATACAGGTCGCGTCCGAACCGACCCCGATCAGCGTGCCGTAGTCGCCGACGGCGGGGTCGCTGAAGCGACAGGCCTGGTTGGTGAAGTTCCCGACCGTCTGACACCCCATGCTCACGCCGTCGGCCGTCGCCTCTTCCAGCAGTGGCCGGACGTGGTCCTCGGTCGCGGTGGGTCCGTGCCAAAAGCGCTCCGCACAATTCCACAGCGCGACCCCGACCGACGCTGGCCCGTAGCTGTCTCGGGCGTGGCGATAGAGCGTCAGCGGTGTCTCGCAGTCGACGTCGGCAGCGTCGGCCCCGGGCAGGTCGAAGATGCAGTGGCCAGCCTCGAACAGGATCGGCGCGTCGAAGGCGTCCTGATACATGTCCATGACCGCGAGATAGGACGCGGTCAACGCTCCGTCCTCGGGCTCGGGTGGGAAGTTGTCCCGCGTGACGCGAAAGTGCATCTCGGCCCCGTTGGTCATCGTCGTGATCGTGAAGTAGACCCCCGCGAGCGCAGGGTGGTCGGCGAGCGCAGGCCCAAGATGATCGCTGAGCGCCTGGCTGAGCAGCTGCTGGTAATTGGCGTCCCAGGGCAGGCAGAGATCGCCTTGAAAATTACCGCTGTCGAGGGCGAAGGTCTCGCACTGTGCCAGCCAGCTCGCGGGCAAGTTGATGCCCTGGTAGAGGACGAGCAGCGCTCGACCGTCGCGTTCCGCGATCGCGTCGAGGTTGGCGACGATGGTCTGCGCCAGCGCGTCCATGTCGTCGCCGCACACGTCGAGCGCCATCCGCAGCAGCGACCCATCGGCGGCGTTCCAGTTGTCGTTGACCTGGCCACACGCGTTCACGGGCCCGCCCGACTCGAAGCGCCCCCAGATCCGCGCGTCGTCACCCGAGGGCCCGGTGTCCGTGGCCTCGTCGGTGTCCGTGGCCTCGTCGGTGTCCGTGCCCGTGTCGGTGTCTGTGCCCGTGTCTGTGCCCGTGGATTCGCTGCCCGCGGACTCAGCTCCCGAGCTCGAGTCGCTGGTAGCGCAGTCCAGCTCGCTCGATGCACAGCTCGAGTCCTCGGCCGGGGGGGCGTCGGTCTGGCAGGCGGCGAGCGCCGTCGTCGCGCAGGCGAGAGGAAGTAGGCTGTGCAGCAAAGAACGAGGCGGGGAGATCTGCATCGGCACCGAGTGTACGCGAGGCGGGTCGAGCGGATAAACGCCGCGCCCGACGGTCGGAGCTCGGCTGTTCAGGCGTGAGTGCGCGCGCTCAACCCGGACGGCGCGCGATGAGGTCGATCAACGCCGACTGCCCGACGTGCCGGCTGCCCTCGTGCAGCTCGCGCTCATAGGCCTCGAGTCGGAGGATCTCCCAGCCGTCGAACGCGTCGCGGAGCAGCGCTTCGGAGTACAGGTGCTCGACGCGCGGCGGGCCACCGGTGCCGTACTCGATCTGCTTGGTCGTGTAGCCGTGCAGCAGCAGGAGGCCGCCGGGCCGCAGGGTTCGCTCGATGCCCGCGAACACCCGCGGACGAAGCTCGGGGGGCGAAAATTGGATGAACACGGCCGCGACCGCGTCGTAGGCCGCCTCGGGCCAGTCCCACTCGTGGATGTCGGCGTGACGAAAGTCGACGCGCACGTCGTGGTCCTTGGCGAGGCGGCGGGCCTTGGCGATGCCGTGCTCGGCGATGTCGGTGGCGTGAACCTCGTGGCCGTGTTTGGCCAGGAACACCGAGTTGCGACCCTCACCGTCCGCGGGCACGAGGACGCGCGAGCCGGCGGGGATCCGATGCGCGTGCTCGCGCAAGAACACCGCGGGCTCGCGGCCGAACACATAGTCCTCGGTGTTGAAGCGGTCGTTCCAAAACTGTGATCCGAAGGGCTGCATGGTCTGTCCTCGTGCTCGGTTTGACCGTCGGGCGTGGGCTGGTGGTGGGCCCTGGGCTCGACGCGCTCGAGCAGTGCTCGTACGGGGCGTAGTACGTGTGGAGCGGGCCGGGCATTACCGCCAGCGTTTCGGTCTCATGCGCGAGCGCGACCGCCTCGATATCGTCGACGCCGCAGCCGAGCGTCAGCCGTCGAAGAGCTGATCGAGGGGCGCGTCGACAGCGAGGGATCGGGCCCCGTCGTACCAGCGCTCGAGCGTCTCGAGGTCGCCGCAGGTCTCGATTCGCTCGCGCAGCCCCACGCTCACGGCGAAGCCTCGGAGCTCGAGGATGTCGACGAGCGCCCGACGCAGGGTCAGGAGCTGACCGATGTGCAGACCTTCTTCACGACCCTCGTCACGACCTTCTTGACGACCTTCTTGACGACCTTCTTCACGACCGTGATTGAAGCTGTAGCCCTCGCGCTCCATCTCGGTGAAGGTCTCGAAGCGGCCTTCGTCGAGCTCGCCACGCTCGCGCAGCTCCTTCATGGCCTGTTGAACGACGGCGGTGGGTGCGATCGACATGACGAGTACAGTGTAGCGCCGGCAACTCGCGGAATCGAGTGTCTGCAGCGCAAGCAGTGCGGCCCGGATCCCGGCCACCCGGAGGGAGAATGGAGAGTCTTCGCGGGCGTGGTAGACGGCGCCGAGGATCGTCTCGAGCGGGCGGCGGCGTGCCTCGTCTGCGTCGTCGATTAGCTTGATCTGATCCGGCTCGAGCAGGAGCAGCGGAGGCGCGACCTGCGGCATCAGCTTCTTCCGGATCCGATCTCGAAGTCGGGGGCTGGGTGCGACGACGACCACCAGCGCATCCGTACGAGACTCGGCCGCGAACGCGGCTTGCAACAACGCCCAGATCCAGCGCTTGTCGGCGTTCCAGCTGAGTTGAACCTCGAAGATCCAGATCACGAGGAGCTTGCCATCGAAGGTGTGAACGACCAGCACGAGGTCGGCGGCGGCCTTGCGGGCGGCCCGGGCCAGGCCGGAGACCTCGACGCTCGGGGTGCGCTCTTGGATCTCGGCGATGTTGTCTGAAGAGACCCCGCCTGCGGCACAGACGATCTCGGCCAGCACGCGCCGGGGCATGTTTCGGAGGAGCTCGACGAGGCTCTCGTGGGCGCTGGCGAGTTGCTCGAGCTGGACCATGGGGGCTTCCACTCGCAATCAGCGGGCCAGGGGTGAATGCAGTCATTACGATGATTTGGCACCGACCGCGCCGCAGGGAGTGGCCCGCCAGCGGGTCGCTGGCCCGTCGCCGGGCCAGCCTCATCCCCCTGATCATGTTCAGTCGATGCCCCGCGTGAAGGAGGCCCTGCGCGTCAGGGGCTGGGGCGCCGTCTGAGGCTAGCAGCCCGGGGTGCAATGCATCGTGTCGCCTCGCGCCGGAATTTTCGCCGAGGGCGCGAAGCCAAAACGCCGCTGTACCGGGCGTACTGCAAGTTTTGGAGACAAAGCCATCGGCGAAAAGGCCAAGCGAGGCGGCGCGAGGCATTGCACCCCGGGCTGCTAGCGCCGCCCAAAACCAGCTCAGCCCGGGTCGCTACACACGAAGGAGCCCTTCTCGATGCAGTTGCGCTCAAACCACGCGCCGCCCGAGAGAAACACGCAGTCAAACCAGTCGAGCTGGTGCGAGGGCTCGCCGCTGGCCCAGGCCGAGAAGCTCGGGGTGCTGCCGTCGAGCCAGCGATACTCGGCCTCGACGTCGCGGTCGTTGAGGCCGATCGACCACCGGCCCCCGCTGATCTCGGCGGCGGCGGCCCAGACCTCGGCCATCTGCGCGGCGCTGTCGAAGCGCGCGAGCACGTGGCCCTGATCCTCGCAAAAGTCCCGGGCCTGCAGCCAGGTGATCGAGTTCCAGCACAGATAGAAGGTCCGCCCGCCGCTCTCGAGCGAGGGGCACTCGCAGGCGGGGACGTCGTCGGGGTAGCCCGTGCAGTCGTTGTCGACCCCGTCGCAGAGCTCTTCGGCGTCGGGGTTGATCGCGGGATCGGACTCGTCGCAGTCCTGAAAGCAAGGGCCGTAGCCGTCGTCGTCGGCGTCGGGTTGCTCGCCGTCGACGAGGCAGTCGAGCTGGGGGCCGAGCTCGGCGGCGCGGTTGTTGATGTAGGCGAGGGAATCTTCGCGGCCCGACTCGACCGAGGCGAGCGAGTGGGGCCTGCGCGGATCGGAGCGCATCGCCGCGTCGGTCAAGGCGATCGCGCGGCGGACCTCCTCGCTCATGTCGATCGCCGCGAGCTCGGTCAGCGCCTGCTGCGAGGCCTCGACATAGTCGACGAGGCACGCGGGCTCGTGGACGCACTTGTAGCCGAGGTAGCCGCCGTGGGCGAAGGGGCTGACGTGGCGGACGAGGGCCTGGTCGAGGCCCCAGGGCAGGTAGGTCCACAGATCCTGGCTTGGCTCGTGATAGATGAAAAAATTGTGGCCGCCCATGTGGCCGTCGAAGTGGCCGACGATCGCCTCTCCGGCCAGGAACGCGAGAAAGCGCGGCATGTCGACGAGGGCCTGATCGCCGTAGAACACCGCGGCGCCGTCTTCGACGGCCAGCTCCGAGAACGCGCGCAGATCGTCGCGGCTCTTGTCGGCGCCCTCGTCCTGGTCCCAGTTCTCGACGTCCTGGTCGAGGTCGGTGGAATTCTCGGACTCGTAGAGGTTGCCGCTCGGATCGTCGTAGACCCGGGCGAGGAACTCGTCGTCGTAGGGCTCGATGTTGAGATAGAGGCCGTACTCCTGGTCGTTGACGAACACCTGCGCGTAGCCGACGCGGGGCGCGGGGACCCCGAGCTCGCGAAACACTCGATAGGAGATCCACTCGCGCAGCATCGACGGGTCGACGACCATGTTGTTGAGGGTGAGGCCCTCGAGGCCCAAGAAGCGGTTGCCGGGGATGTACTCGTTGAATTTGATCTTGAACGCCGCTTTTTCGTCGAGCGAGCGAAACGAGTGGTTGCCCTTGAGCCGGATCCCGATGTTGTCGTAGACGACCCCGTCGTACTCGAAGCTCCCGGGGACCCACTGCTTGGGCTCGGCCTCGAGCGCGGCCCACGAGCTCGCGTCGAGGCGGAGGTCGAAGCGGGGCAGGCGGTCGAGAGAGAAGAGCTCGTCGGAGTTCGTCGCCGGCCCCGTGTCGAAGTCGTAGTCGCCCCACTTGGTCTGGTTGCAGCCGCTCAGCACGCTCACGCACAGCGCCGCGGCGGCGGCCAGGCGGCCGCACCGACGACCTGCGCGTGCGCGAACGCGGGGCATGGGCACATGCTAGCGTGATATGAACAGGGGTGCTCTCGTGCTCGCCGCGACGCCTCGCCGTTACCATGTTCGCGACCGCGCTGGTGGGATGCGGCGGGCTCGTGGGTGATGACGATCACGGCGCTGACGAGGGCGAGCCGCAGTCGTGCGCGTCGATCTCCACGCCCGTTGGCGAAGGCGCGGGCGAGCAGCGCCTCGAGCTCGTTGCGACGCGCGAGCAGATCCCGGGTATCGCCGATCAGCCGACCGCGCGGGGTCGCAGCCTCGGCGTCCTGCATGCCTTCGACGGGCGCCTGCAGCTCGGTTACGGCGATTACAGCGACAACACCGGGCCCATCGCGATGCCCGCCTGGGATCCGCGGCTAGGTGCCTTCGTCGACATGGGCGTGCTGCCGACCGAGGAGGTGTCTTTTTTTCACGCGGCCCACGGCGCGCTCTACAGCCCGGCGATCGACCCCGACGGTCATCAGGAGTCCGGCGGCGTCTACCGCCTCGACTGCGGCGCCGCGGCGTGGTCCGTCCAGACCCCGATCCCGGGCGCGGTCCATGTCTACGCCGTCGCCTCCCAGGGCGAGACCCTCTATGCCAGCACGGGCTCCGTGAACGGGGCGCCGGCGCTGCTGATGGCTTCGGACGATCGCGGCGCGAGCTGGACCGAGCTGCTGCGGCGTGAGTCCGATCCCGATCGCTACTCGCGCTTTTACTTCATGGCTGCGACGCCCGAGCTCTTGTTCGTCAGCGGCCGCGACTACCCCAACCCGGGCGAGAGCTTCGCCTGGATCCGTCGCGGGGGCAGGTCCGGTGCGTTCGAGGCGCTCGACGATCCGCCGGACGGCTCGCTGGTCCCGGTCGTGCTCGGCGACGAGCTGGTGATCGCCCGGTTCTCGGGCAGCCCTGGCATCAGCGATCATCTCGCCAGCTACCGCGTCGAGGGGCAGGCCTTCGTGGCCCACGAGCCCTGGCCGGTGCCGGGGAGCGTGGCCAAGCTGATCACCTGGGCGCCGCAGGTTGGCGAACAAGACCAGCCCGAGCGCCTCCTGGTGTTGATGGCCAGGCCCGACGGCGGCGCGAGCGTGCACCGCAGCGCAGATCTGGCGGCCGGGCCCGAGGGCTGGAGCGAGCTCGTGAGGCTCGACGCCCTCGACGGCGACGAGTTCGTGTCGATGGCGCTGGTCTCGAACGACCTCTACCTCGGGACCCGCGAGGGCTCGCTGTGGGCTGTGCGTGAGCTCGAGAGCGCCCCTGCGGGCATGGATTGAATCTAGAGACCTTAGACCCTGAGTCGTCAGCGAGGGCGCTACGCATGGTCGCTAGCGGTGGGGATATCTTGTTCGTTGATGAGGTTGTGGCGTGGGCGTCGGGAGTCCGCGCAGGGCCACAGGAGGTCCGAGTTCGGGGCGTCGCCTCTCGATCTGGGGTGCAGAGGGCTCTTGGTACACGCGCTCTAGCAGCCCGGGGTGCTAGGTCGGTCGATTGGGCGTCGAAGGTGCTTTTCGTACGGCGATACCCCGAACTCGGACCTCCTGTAGCCTTTTTTGCGCTCTGCTTTTGGCGGGGGGTGACCCCGCTCCGCAGCGCTGGGCGATATCAGATCGTCTTAGGCTTGCAGCGGAGCCAGCAGATCGGTGGGCCTCACTGCGGTACGTAGCAAGCACCAACGTTCTCGAGCCCGGGCTGGGGGTCGAGGGGGATCGGGCCGCAGACCATCGGCGCCTGGCAGGGGTCGGCGTCGGCGAGGTCGCACAGGGCGGTGCAACAGCTCGGATCGGTGCACCCGGGGATGATCCCGCCGGTCTCGCACACGAAGCCCTCGGCGCAGCCCGAGTCGTTGACGACGCTGCAGGGGTCGGCCGTCGAGCCCTGGTCGTTGGCGCGCGGGTATCGGCAGACGAAGTTCGAAGCGCGCACGCGCTGGCAGACCTGAAGCTCGGGGCACAGGGGCGCGAGGGGGTCGCAGACCGCCGCGCACACGGGGATCTGCAGGTCGAGCGGGGCGCTGCACAAGGCGGCGTCGCAGTCGTCGTCGTCGCCGCACAGCTCGAGACACAGGCCCGTGGGGCTGTCGGGTTCGCTCGGGATGCAGGCGTAGCCGGCGGGGCACTGATCTTGTCCGGTGCCGGGCGCGGGGGTGCACGACTCGAAGGGCAGCTTGGCGGTGTCGTCGGGCACGCAGTCGTAAAGAGGCGCGCCGCCGCCCGAGGTCAGGACCGTGCACTTTTGGCCCTCGGGGCAGGGCATGTCCTCGCTCGGGTCGCAGTTGAAGGTTGGATCGCCGGAGTCGCCGCTGTCGGTGCTGGGAGCGCCGTCGCCCGAGTCGCCGTCGCCGTCGCCGTCGCCGTCGCCGGATGGGTCACCGGTCTCGGACTCGCTGCCGTCGTCGAGCGTGGTGGGCTGACAGGCGAGCGTGGTGAGTGACGACAAGAAGATGAGGACAAAGGTCGAGCGGTGCGTGAGCATGGGCTGCCCTGACAACGGGTCTCGGGGCGAGGCTTTCGCGTGGCGAGAACCATTTACTCATAGCACGGTCCCGCGGCGGCCCTCTGGTAGCCTGGCGGGCGTGGACAGCTCTCGCAAAGGCGAGTGAGCGCGTCAGCTGCCCACGTGCGCCGCGCAGCCCCGGACGATCGCCGCAGCGAGCTCGATCGCGTGGGTCGAGGCCTCGTCCCTGGTCTTGGCGAGGCGCACGAGACCTGTCGGCGGCATGACCGGGATCGCGAGCAGCTCACGGCAGCGGAGGCAGTGCTCGACCTCGAGAGGTCCCCGGAGCCCGGAGTCCTCGCCGTCGGCCGCGGCGGCGAGCGTCCGCAGGTGGTCGATGTAGCTGCGACCCCAGACGCTCTCGCAGCGCTCGCGTGACCAGCCACGAGCGGCCATGGCCACGAGCGCAGCGTTGAGGGCCATGCCCGCCGCGCGGCGGGCGTGGGTGACCGCGGTTCGGCGTGCGCCCAAGGACGCGCGGCCTTGCTCGAGCTCGGAGTTGGCGGCCGCGAGCCACTCGAGAGCGGAGAGGCGCCAGAGCCAGTGATTCGCGTCCGGCTGGGTCATGGCGTCGCGTCAGGGTCCCGTGTCGCCATCGCCGTCGCCATCGCCGTCCCCATCGCCGTCTCCATCCCCATCGCCGTCGCCGTCGCCGTCCCCGTCGCCGTCCCCGTCGCCGTCTCCATCCCCATCGCCGTCGCCGTCGCCGTCGCCGTCCCCGTCTCCATCGCCGTCGCCGTCGCCGTCGCCGTCGCCGTCGCCGTCGCCATCGCCATCGCCATCGCCATCGCCGTCGCCATCGCCATCGCCGTCGCCGTCGCCGTCGCCATCGCCGCTCATATCAGCCGGCGGCTTCGGGAAGTCTTGCTCGTAGGGATCGAGCCCGGTCTCGCCGTCGACCATCGAGTCGTCGGGGATGCAGTAGCCGACCTTGCCGTCGCTCGAGCACTCGTCCGGCCCGAGCACATCGGTGTCGTCGATCACGCAGATCAACCCGTCACGGCAGTCCGCGGCGCAGCGACACAGATCTCCCTCCTGGGCCTTGCACGCGACCCCCGGCGCGAACGCGAGGGCGACCATGGCGAAGGCCCGCGCGAGCCCGGGCAGCCGCTCACGGGCGTGACGCAGGTGAGGCGAGGAGACTGACGCGTCGATGAGCAAAGCCATGGGCCTCAAATTGCCTTGTACTCGACCTTGACGACCTCGAACTCGCGCTCGCCCTTGGGCAGGTTCACGCTGACGTCGTCGCCCTCGGACTTGCCGAGCATCGCCCGGGCGATCGGCGCCGCGATCGAGATCTTGCCGCTCTTGACGTCGGTCTCGTCCTCGCCGACGAGCACGTAGACGACCTCTTCGTCGGTGTCCATGTCGGTCAGCGTGACCGTCGCGCCAAAGCCGACGGTGCTCGAGTTGATGGTCGTGGGGTCGATGACCTGGGCGTGGCCGATCCGGCCCTCGAGGTAGGCCATGCGCGCGGCGAGCTCGGCCTGGCGATCTTTGGCGGCGTGATACTCGGCGTTCTCGCGCAGATCGCCGTGGCCGAGGGCAGTCTCGATGTCGAGCACGTTGTTCGGTCGCTCGACTTCTTTGATGTGCTTGAGCTCGGTGCGGAGCTTGTCGAGGCCGGCCGGGGTCATGGGAAAGCGTCGGGCCATGGGTGTACCTTTGACTTGAAATTCGTCCGGCTCGTGGGTGGTCGAGCGACGGACAGGTAGTGCGGTTGGCGGCGGGGCGAAGGTTGAGCCTGGCGCCCGCCGGGCGGCCCGCCCGGCGAGTCTGCCCGCCTCGCGGCTGTGCAGGCCAGCGATGGTACTCAAGGACCGAGATCGCCTCAAGCGCGGCGTGAGCCGGTCTGCCGCCGGGCTGGCTTGGGCTTGGGCTTGGCCTTGGACTTGGTCTTGGCCTTGGGCTTGGCCTTGGACTTGGCTGGCTTGGGCTTGGCCTTGGCCGACTTGGCTTTGCTGGCGCGGGCTGGCTTCCGGGCTTGCTCGATCAGCGCGCGGGCGTGTTCGCGGGCGCTGTGGGTCACCTGCTTGCCGCCGAGCATGCGCGCGAGCTCCTCGACCCGCTCGTCGTCGTCGAGTCGCTCGACCCGGGTCACCGTGCGCCCGTCGACGACCTGCTTGCGGACGCGGAAGTGGGCCTCTGCGTAGGCTGCGATCTGCGGCAGGTGGGTGATGCACAGCACCTGATGCTTGCTCGCGGCCTTGCGCAGGCGCAGGCCGATCGCCTCGGCCACGGCCCCACCGACGCCGGCGTCGACCTCGTCGAACACGTAGGTTGCGACGCGCTGTTGAGTCGAGAGCACGCTCTTGACAGCGAGCAGCACCCGCGACAGCTCGCCGCCGGAGGCGACCTTGTTCAGGGGCGCGAGCGGCTCGCCAGCGTTGGCCGAGAAGCGCAGCTCTGCGCGGTCGCGGCCCCGCGGTCCGAGGCCGCTGCGCGGGTCGGACTCGTCTTGGTCGTCGAGCGGACACAGGCTGACGGTCAGCTGGGCGGTGGGGATGTGCAGCGCCGCGAGCTCGGCCTCGACCGCGCGCGCGAGGCCGCTGGCGGCCGCGACTCGGGCCTCGTGGAGGGCGTCGGCGCGCTGGCAGGCCTCGGCCCACAGCTCGGCCTCGAGCTGCTCGAGCTGCTCGAGCTCGCCCTCGGTCGAGTCGAGGGCGTCGAGCTCCTCGCGCATCGCCTGGGCCCGCTCGATCAGCTCGTCGACCTCGCAGCCGTGCTTTCGCCGGAGCCGATCGAGCTCGTGGAGTCGCTCTTGCGCGCGCTCGAGCTCGCCGGGCTCGACCTCGATCTCGTCGCTGAGCCGAGCGGCCGCGGCCGCGGCCTCTTCACAGGCGATCTGCGCGGCCTCGAGCTGCTCCGCGAGCTGGTCGAGGATCGCGAGACCCTCGGGCAGCCGACGGGCGCGCTCGAGCAAGATCGCGAGGCGCGAGGCCATGGCGTGGTCGTCGTCGTAGAGCTGGGCCTGGGCCTCGGTCGCGAAGCCCGCGAGCTCGTGGGCGCGGCACACGACGGCGAGGCGGCTGCGCAGCTGCTCGTGCTCGCCGGGCTCGGGGCTGACGCGCTCGAGCTCCTCGATCTGAAAGCGAACGTAGTCGGCCCGCTGGAGCCGCTCGGTCTCGAGCTCCCGGATCGCGCTGATGCGCTCGCTCAGCTCGCGCCAGCGGCGGTAGTGCTCGGCGTAGTCCGCGAGCGGCCCCTCGGGACCGTCGAGCTCGGCGTAGGCGTCGAGCAGATCGAGGTGGTGCGAGACATGGGTGAGCGAGTGGTGCTCGTGTTGGCTGCAGATCTCGAGCAGCTCGCCGCCGATCTCGGCCAGGACCGCGAGGGTCGAGAGGTTCGACTGGATCGCCGCGCGGCCCCGGCCGGACCGACGGATCCGCCGCTCGAGCACCAAGGTGCCGTCCTCGCTGTCGAGGCCGAGCTCGTCGAGGCGCTCGCCGAGGGCCGGGTGCAGGGGCTGGTTGTTTGGGCCGCGGACCGCGAACTGGGCCTCGACTCGCGCGGCCTCGTCACCCTCGCGGATCAGCTCGGCGCGCCCCCGAACGCCGCGCAGGAGCGTGAGCGCGTCGACGATGATCGACTTGCCCGCGCCGGTCTCGCCCGTGAGCACGTTCATGCCGGGCTCGAAGTCGAGAGCCACGTCATCGAGCAGGGCGAGGCCGCGGACGCGCAGGTAGTCGAGCACGAGACCTCCCTATCACAGCGGCCGGCCGCCGCGGGGGCGCGGACGGCACCTGCTCTAGTCAGGATCACGTGCGTGCATATTGATCGCGCGGTAGCCACGTGGTGCGAGCATTCGTGGTCCACCCTGGCGACCGGATACCCACACAGAACTACAGTAGTACTGGATTTTTCCGATATTTATGTTGCATTTGTGTGCGGGGATATGTAAAAAACTAAACGCAGTCGTCGGCGAATCACGACGCTAGTCGCAGGCCGACACCGACAATGGCTGACGCAGCAAGCGCCATAACCGCTTGCGAACGGGGTTTTGCGTGTCCAAGGCGCTGATCGCATATCAAGACCGCCTCGCTGGTGCCCGCCAGCGGCTCAAGGAGCGAGCCCAGTTGCGGGTGCTGATGGGGCCCGAGGCGGATCCGGAGCTACTGCACGCATTTCTGATCCAGTGGGCGGCCCTCTCGGTCCAGCTGCAAGAGCCAGCCGAGCACTTCCTGGTCGAGGCCAGCCGGCGCTGCGCTGGGCTCGGCGAGCACGGGTTGTCGCTGAGATTGCTACAGATCGCCAGCGAAGCGATCGAGCGCTACCGACTGTTGGCCGACGACACCCGCACGCTCGCGCAGCTGTGGAACGGGCGTCGGCTGCCGCCGCTGGACCTCACCTACTTGTTGACCCAGCCCCAGACGCCGTCGATGAAGCGCCTCCACGCCGGCTACGAGGCGCTGGTCAACGGCCCCGAGCCGTGGGCCTTGCTGGCCGCGCGCTACGAGGCCGAGGCGATGCTCGGCTCGATCGCAGCTCAGGTCACGGCCCAAGCCGAGCGCCTGCTCGGCGCCGACGTTCGCCCGTGCCTGCGCAGCGTCGAGGCGCTCGCCAACTTCACGGAGCGGGGCTCACTCGACAAGACCATGGTCGCGTTCCTCGAGGCCAGCCCGGCTCGCGTCGAGCGCATGAGCGAGGTTGGTGAGCGCACCCTCCAGATCTACGCGGACTTCCTCGTCGAGTGCTGCGTGGCTGCGACCAACTTGTCGACCTGGCGAGATCGAGAGCACGGTTGAGCCCGACAGAAGTGCTACAACAGCTCGTGGATGGTGGCGGGCAAGATCGACGACCAACTCGACGCCGCGAGCGACCAACTCGACGCTGCGAGCGTTGGGGCGCTGATCGAAGCCCTCATCCCTGACGACCGCGAGCGCCTCAATGTCGAGGGCGAGATCGCTCGCGGGGGCATGGCGGCGGTCCATCTCGGGCTCGATCGGGCCCTCGGTCGGCGGGTCGCGATGAAGCTGATCCTCCCGGAGCACCAGCACTCGATGCTCGCGGTTCGCAGCTTCGTGCGTGAGGCGCAGATCACCGGGCAGCTCGACCACCCCAACATCGTGCCGGTCCACGAGCTCGGCGTCGACGAGCGCGGGCGCCTGTTCTTCACCATGAAGCTGGTCGACGGCCGCACGCTCTACGATCTGATCGAGGCGCTGCGCTCGACCCACGATCGGATCGACGAGCGCGGGTTCAAGGTCGCGACCGCGGTCAGCCATGAAGACCTCCTGCGCCTGCTCGACGTGTTCTTCAAGGTCCTCGACGCCGTCGCCTTCGCCCACAGCCGCGGCGTGACCCACTGCGACATCAAGCCCGAGAACGTCATGGTCGGCGACTACGGGCAGGTCTATCTGATGGACTGGGGCATCGCCAAGGTCATGCCCGAGCCGGTCGGCGTCAACCCGCTCGCCCGCAGCAACCGCGTCCGCAACACGCTGCCGCTGATGCCGGTCAACGCCAACCTCATCATGGGCACGCCCGCCTACATGAGCCCCGAGCAGGCCCGCGGAGATCAGCGCCGGGTCGACGAGCGCTCCGACATCTTCGCGCTCGGAGCCATGCTGTTCGAGATCTTGACCGGTCACCCGCCCTACCAGGGGCGGAGCGCCGTCGACGTGCTGCTCCAGGCCGAGGAGGCCAGCGCCAAGCTGCCCGAGCAGCTGCCGATCGCCCGCGAGCTGCGTCGGATCGTCGCTGTGGCCATGGCCCCCTCGGCCCGGGATCGCTACCAGCGTGTCGAGGACATGCAGGCCGATCTGCGCGGGTTCATGCGCGGAGGCGGCAACTTCCCGCGTCAGGTCTTCGCGCCCAACGAGTGGATCATTCGCGAGAACGAGGTCGGCGACGCCGCCTACATCTTGATCTCGGGCCGCTGCGAGGTCTTCAAGCAGATCGACGGCAAGGCCGAGTCGCTGCGGACCCTCGGCCCCGGCGACGTGTTCGGTGAGACCGCGATCCTGGCCTCGACCCCGCGCACCGCCAGCGTCGTCGCGCTCACGGAGGTCGTCGCCGTGACCGTCACCGCCGACGTGCTCGAGCGCGAAGTCGACGCGATGAAACCATGGATGGGCGCCTTCATCCGCGCCCTCGCCCAGCGCTTCTCCGAGGTCGCTGACCGGCCGCGGTCCGGCCCGAGCTCCGCCCGCCTCGCCGTGCCCGCCGAGGCTCGGGGCACCGGTCGAACCCAGCGGCAGCTGCAGGCCCTGCGGCCCGGTCAGGGCTCGCTCCGTGATCCGGCCCAGGTCGCCAACCAGGCGATGATGCTGCTCAAGAGCTGGGGCAAGTGGGACCGCGACCTCGGCAACGCGATGAGCCTCGAGCGCGCGAGCGGGGCCTTGGCTACGATCTGTGGCCTGACGCAGGCTGAGGTTCTGACGACTCTGCGTTCGTTCAAGCAGTTCGTGATCGAGCCAAAGCACGACTCGATCTCGCTCCGAGACGACCGCTCGCTCGTTCAGGAGCTCGCCAGGGTCTTGAAGATTTAGCGCGAGCTTGAAAGATCAAACTAGTACCCGGACCAGCCCATTTTCGCGGCGAGAACCTCAAACACGCTGGCCTTCGCGGGCACCAGCCGCAGCGGCATCTCGGCGGCCCGCATCCGGATCTCGTCGCCGAGCAGCAGGCCGATCTTCCAGGCCCCGTCGGCGGTCAGATAACCATCGCTCACGCCCGCGGTCGGCCCGGCCCAGGTCACGGTCACGCCGTCGTCGGCGGCGACGACCACCGGGCGCAGCGTGAGGCTGTGCGGGCAGATCGGCGTGATCGTGAACACCTCGGTCCCTGGCGCGACGATCGGGCCGCCCGCGGCGAGGTTGTAGGCTGTCGAGCCCAGCGGGGTCGTGACGATCAAGCCGTCGGCCTTGTAGAGCGCGAGGTCATGCCCGCCGACCCGGGTCGCGAGGCGCAGCAGCCGGGGGATCTGCCCGTGCTTGATGTAGACGTCGTTGACGGCGGTCCCGCGCGCGAACAGCTCGCCCGCGCGGTGGACCTCGACGGCCATGCGCAGGCGGGGCTCCCAGGCCAAACGACCGGCGAGCGCGTCATCGATGACCTCGAGCAGCTGCTCGCGCCCGTAGGCCGAGAGAAAGCCGAGGTCGCCGAGGTTGACGCCGACGACGGGCACGCCCATGTCGGCGACCCAGCGGCTGCCGCGGAGCAAGGTCCCGTCGCCGCCGAGCGCGATCATCAGATCGATGTTGTCGGGCAGCGAGTCGATCTCGACGCCGACCGCCGACGCTGGCAGCTCGAGGCCATCGGTCCCGGCCTTGGCGTGGACGTGAGCCGGGACGACCACCGCGATCCCACGCTCAGTCAGCGACGCCGCGGCCTGGGTCGCCGCGCCATAGGCGGCCGGCCCGTCCTCTCGCGGGTACAGCATCACCCGCCGCGGCGGGGGAATCGGCTTGAGTGGGAGCATGCCGACCAGTGGATCGCGCGCAGCGGAGGGAGAGGGGCCCGAAGAGAGGGGGAGACCCGAGGAGGGGGAGACCTAGGTCGCCTCGGGGGCGTAGAGGTAGCCCTGATGCTGAAACAGGCAGATCTGGCCGCCGCCTTCGCTGCGCGCCCGGTCGAGCGCGGCGCCGACGAGGTCGAGGAGATCTTGGACCGAGTGGGTGTCTTTGTTCGGGAAGAACGAGACGCCCACGCTGACCGTGCAGCGATGATCCGGCTCGGCGTCGAGGCGGATCTTGGCGGTGTCGAGGGAGATGCGCTCGGCGACCGCGAGCGCGCCGGGGAAGTGGGTGTTGGGCAGCAGCAAGATGTAGCCGCGCTCGTCGAGGCGGAAGACCAGATCGATCTTGCGGACGCTGACCTCGACGACGTCGCGCAGCGAGCGGACCAGGCCGGCGACGGCCTCGACCGAGTGGCGCGAGACCAAGGGGTCGTACTCGTCGAGCTCGACGCGGAGGCACGCGAGGGGATCGCTGTAGCGCTCGGCTCGATCGAACTCTTCTTCGGCGCGGCGCTTGAACGCTTCGCTGGAGTTGCGAGTCGACGGGGCCCCGGCCGCCGGATCGGCGCTCGCGTCTGACGTGGCGGCGCCGGTCGTGGCCGCGCTGCCACCCGCGGCCGCGGCTCCGGCCCCATCTGTGGCTCGGGCCGAGCCGTCGCTCGCGGCCCGCTCGGCGATGACCTTGCGCGTGCGCAGGAGGGCCTCGACTCGGGCCCGGAGCTCCTCGGCGTCGTAGGGCTTGCCGAGGTAGTCGTCGGCCCCGCTGCGCAGACCCTCGACTCGGGCGTTGACCGAGTTGCGGGTGCTGACCATGATCACGGGCAGGTAGTTGCCCCCGGACTTGGCCTTGAGGATCCGACAGGTCTCGAGCCCGGTCAGCCGCGGCATCACGACGTCGAGCATCACGAGGTCGGGCCGCTCGCGGGCGAACACTTCGAGGGCCTGCTGGCCATCGACCGCCTCCATGACGGCATAGCCGGCGTCCTCGAGCGCCGTTCGCGCAGCAGCGCGTTCAACCGAGGAGTCGTCGGCGACGAGGATCTTCGCGCGGGGCGTACTCATGGGCGACTGCAGGGAGTATCACCCTTCTGCGGTGGCTGGGATAGGGGCGTTAGTGCCAAGTTGGGGGCGAACTCGGGCATGCGTGATGTCCGCACCGCCTGGGCGCACCTGCGCTGGGCGGATCCACACGAGCGAGGCCCCGAGACCGCCTGTTGACACCCCCGGGCCCCTCCTCTAGATCTCTGCGTCCCATGGCCACCTACATCCCGAACCCGGCCGAGATCAAGCGCGACTGGCTGTTGATCGACCTCGAGGGGCAGACCGTTGGTCGAGCTGCCTCGAAGATCGCGGGCCTGCTCCGCGGCAAGCACAAGGTCGAGTTCACGCCGCACCTCGACGCCGGCGACTTTGTGGTCTGCATCAACGCGGACAAGGTCAAGTTCACGGGCGCCAAGCTCGACCAACAGACCTACAACAAATTCACGGGCTACCTCGGGCACATGAAGACCCGCACGGCCCGGGAGATGCTCGCCAAGAAGCCCGAGGTCGTGATCAGCAGCGCAGTCAAGCGCATGCTGCCCAAGGGCGTCCTCGGCCGTCAGACCTTCAAAAAGCTCAAGGTCTACGCCGGCAACGAGCACCCCCACCAAGCCCAGAACCCCAAGCCCCACGAGCTCTAGATCTCATGAAGTACTACGCGACCGGCCGGCGCAAGACCGCCATCGCCCGAGTCTGGCTGATGCCGGGCGAGGGGAAGATCAGCATCAACCGCCGTGAGGCCGAGCAGTATCTGACTCGCCCGACGAACATGAAGTTCGTCGAGCAGCCGCTGGTCGAGACCGACACCCGCGAGTCCTACGACGTCTGGGCGACCGCCCGCGGCGGCGGGCTCTCGGGCCAGGCAGGCGCGGTGCGCCTCGGGATCGCGCGCGCGCTGATCCGTATCAACGGTGAGTTCCGCGCGCCGCTCAAGGCCGCGGGTCACCTCAGCCGTGACCCGCGCAAGAAAGAGCGCAAGAAGTACGGTCGTCGCGGCGCTCGCGCCCGCTTCCAGTTCAGCAAGCGCTGATCACCGCGCGCTTGACCGCAGCTGGGCTGCGGCCAGGCTGCGGCCAGTTTCGAATCAGTTGGCGGCCTCGGGGCTGGGCTCAGGCTCAGCTTCGGGCCCTGCTTCAATTGGGCCCTCGGGGATACCGCCGACGCTCTGGTCACCGATGACCTCGAGCGATCCGGGGCACTCGAGCGCGCCGAGGAACGCGACCACGTCGGCGATCTCTGCCTCGCTGAGCTGAGTGTTGCGCAGGTTCGGGTCGATCCCGGGTGCCTTGGCGTTGCCGCCCGCGGCCATGTAGCGGACGACCTCGGTCAGATCGTCGACCGAGCCGTTGTGAAAGTAGGGCGCCGTCTTGGTCACGTTGCGCAGCGTCGGCGTGCGGAATTTGTAGTTGTTCTCCTCGGCGCCGCTGGGCTTGCCCTGACCGACGTCGGCGTCGGCGAGCAGCGCGCCGCTCGCGTCGTGGGAGGTGCCGACGTTGTGGAAGGCGCCGTCGGACAGGTTGTCGCCAGCGTGGCAGGTCGAGCACGAGGCCTTGCCCCGAAACAGATCCCAGCCGCGCTGGGCCGCCTCGTCCATCTCGCCCTTGTCGAAGGCCGTGTCGCCGCACAGCAAGGTGCGCTCGTAGGCCGAGACCGCCATCGCGACGTGCTCGGGCGTGACCTCGGCGCCGGGCTCGAGCCCGAAGGCCACGGCGAACTCGGGCGCGTACTCGGGCAGCGCGCCGATCTCCTTGGCCTTGGCCGCGAGGTTGTCCTCGCCGACGCCCATGTTGCCGCCCTTCCACGCGCCGAGCATCTGCTTTTCGAGGGTCGGCGCGCGGCCGTCCCAGTAGAGCCCGTTTTGGTGGTACGCGACGTTCCAGATCGTCGGCGTGTTGCGGGTCAGCGGCTTGTCGCCGGCTCCGAGCGCCAGGGTCCGGCCGTCGGCGCCGCCGAGCTCGTTTTGGTGGCACGAGTAGCAGCTGCGCGAGCCGTCACCCGAGAGGCGCTTGTCCATGAACAGCTGGTGCCCGAGCCCGACCTTGGCGGCCGTCATTGGGTTCTCGGCCGGGACCGGGGGCGGCTCGCTGAGGCCCTTGGGCAGCGTCCACGCCCACTCGCGGGCCTCGGTCGGCGGTGCCTTGTCGTCGGCGCTGCCCTTGTCCGGCGGGGCCTTGTCGACCGCGCCCTTGTCGGCGGTTTTTTTGTTCGAATCGGCCTTGGTCGAGTCTTTGCCGCACCCAGGAACGAACGCGAGGGTACCGACAAAGACGAAGGAGGAACACACAGCTCGAGCGCGGATCATGGCGTCGGGACCATAACCCCTCCGTCTCACAGCGACCAGCGTCCGCGAGGGCAGGGCTAGGATGGTTCGAGCCCGAGCCAGTCGCGACGCAGCAGCGTCTGCTGAGGTGTGACGTCGTCGAGGTCGACGATCTCGAAGCGCTCGTCGCCACCTTCGATCGGATCGATCGACAGCTCGAGCACCCGACCGGTCCGCTCGATCGTGAACCTGTGGGCGGCGCCGAGCTCGAGCGCGCCGACGATCTTCTTCCAGCTCTTGCCGTCGACCGGGTGGCCGTCGATCGCCTGGATCACGTCGCCGTCGGCGAGCCCGCCGAGGTCGGCCGGACCCCCATGCTCGACCCAGCGGACCGCCACGCCCGCGTCCTCGCCCGAGACCTCGGCACCGATCCACGGCCCGCGCTGCTTGATCGTCCGCTCGAGCCGATAGCCCGCGTGGGCGAGGTAGCGATCGTAGTCGAGCTCGACCGTGCCGCGCACGTAGTCCGCGAACATCTGCCTGACCTCGTCCGCGCCGGGCCCGGCCTGATCGACGAACACCTGCTCGAGATCCTGCGGCGACAGCCCGAGCCCGGTCGCGCGCCAGCGCTTCCACAGCTCTTGAAACACCGTGTCGGTGCTGGCCAGGCCCTGGCTGCTCGCGCGCAGGTGGAGATCGAGGAGCATGCCGATGACCGCGCCCTTGTCGTAGTAGGAGAAGTAGGCCTTGCGGCGGTCGTCGGGCTTGGACCAGGTCTCCCACGAGCTCTGCTCGACCGACATCAGCTTGCGGCCCGGGCGGGTCTCGACCGCCGAGATCCGGCGGGCGAGATCCTCGAGCGCCTGAGCCTCGTCGGTCAGCCCGGCCCGGCGCACGATCAGGGCCGCGTAGTAGCTCGTGAAGCCCTCGGAGAACCACAGCATCGTGGTGTGGACCTCGCGGTCGTAGTCGAAGGGTCCGAGCACCGCCGGGCGGATCCGCTTGACGTTCCACAGGTGAAAGAACTCGTGGGCCGAGACCGACCAGAACCGCCGCTTGCCTCGCTCGTCGGCGAACCACCAGGGGTCGACGCCGATCACCGTGGAGTTGAGGTGCTCGAGCCCGCCGCTGTTGTCGGGCAGCACGTGGTAGATGAAGGTGTAGTCGCTAAAGGGCAGCGCCGTCTCGAGCGGGCCAAACACGGCCGCCGCGGCCTCGGTGATCTTGCGCAGCTCGTCGCGGACCTCGTCGGCCTTCCACGCGCCCTCGCGCGACATCGTCGCTCGGATCGGTCGGCCGCCGAGCTCGTAGCTGATCGTGTCGACGACGCCCGCGTGGATCGGGCTGTCGACCAGCGCGTCGAAATTGTTGGCCCAGAAGGTCTTGCGCTCGCCCTTGCCGCGGGCGGGCAGGCCGGTCACGACCTCGGCTCGCCTCCCGCCGGGCAGCTCGTCGACGCGCAGCTCGATCGGCCGCTGCTTGTGGCCGACCGCGTACATGAACACGTGGGCGCCGTTGATGAAGCCCATGGCGTCGTCGAGGTAGCACCCGCCGATGCCGCTGTAGTGGCCGCAGTAGACCCGGTACTCGACGCGCACGGGCGCGCCGCCGTGGGCGATCTCCCAGGTGTTCTCGTCGAGCTTGGCGACCGCGAGCGCCGCGCCGGGCTGATCGCCCTCGACGAGGGTCGCGCTCACGGCTCGGACGTTGCGGTGGGCGTTGGTCAGGTGATAGGCGCCGGGGTTCCACTTGGGCAGCTCGAGCTGGACGCTGTCGCCGGGCAGGCCGTCGAGGCGCAGCTCGACCTGAAACTCGTGGCGCTGAGGGTTGGCCATCGTGACCGTGTACGCGAAGGGGTCGCGCTCGCCAGCGGCGCCGCGCAGGAGCTCGGCGGTCTGGGTCGCAAGCTTTGCGAGTCCGGCCGCGCCGCCGTGCTCCGCGGTCGCGACAGAGCCGGGACCCACGCACAGGCCGAAGGCGGCGAGAGAGAGCGACCAGGTGAAGGGGCGGGTGGTCGTCATGGGCGGAGCATACCCGTTGGCGTGGCGACCCAAGCGGAGCCCGCAGGCCGCGACGCTCTTCGATCGCTGGAAGCTCTGACGCGCTGCGGGTAGTCTGTGGTGTGGCCGGCGAGACCCACGGCGACGTGACCCTCTCAGATGGTGCGACGCCCGCGGTCGGCAAGCTGTTCGCCGATCGCTACGAGATCGAGGCGTTGCTCGGTCGCGGGGGGATGGGCTCCGTCTACCGCGCGCTCGACCGCGAGGTTGGCGAGGTCGTGGCGCTCAAGACCCTCGACATCTACGCCGCCGACGACAAGGCCGTCGAGCGCTTCCGTCGCGAGGTCCGCCTGGCCCGGCGCGTGACCCATCGCAACACCGCGCGGACCTACGACCTCGGCGAGCACGGCGGGCTGCGCTTCTTGACCATGGAGTATGTCGAGGGCCACAGCCTGCGCGCGTGGCTGGCCCGGCGCCCGCGCCCGCTGGCGGCGGTCGAGGTCACGCTGCAGGTCGCCGCGGGTCTCCAGGCCGCGCACGAGGCCGGGGTCATCCACCGCGACCTCAAGCCCAGCAACATCATGATCGAGGCCAGCGGACGCGTGGTCATCACCGACTTCGGGATCGCGCGCACGAGCGAGGCCGAGGGCCAGTCGCAGACCGGCGGCGTGCTCGGGACCCCAGCCTACATGGCCCCGGAGCAGGTCGAGGGCAAGCCCGTGGACCCCCGGACCGACGTCTACGCGCTCGCGCTGATCCTGGTTGAGATGCTGACGGGCAAGCTGCCCTTCTCGGGGGGGAACGTGTTCGCCGTGGCCATGGCCCGGCTCAACCCCGAGCTCCCCGAGCTCAGGGCCAGCGGGCGGATCCCCGAGCCGTTGATCGGTCCGATCGAGCGCGCCTTGTGCCGTGATCCCGAGGGTCGGTTTCGGAGCGCGGCTGCGTTCGCGCGCGCGCTCGAGCGCGTCCGCGAGCTGCTCGGGGACCAGACCCTAGCCGGCGCCGAGCTCGGCGGCTGGCAAGACGCGGATGACTGGGCCCCGGCCTCTGACCCGGCCGAGACCCTCGCGTCGTTGGCCGAGAGCGGCGTCGGCGAGCTCGGGGGGGGCGACGCGGCCGAGGCCCCGACGCAGCACAGCATCGCCGAGGATTCGCCGCTGCGCAGCTCGAGCGCGACCCAGCTGACCGCGACCTCCGAACGGACGGGCCTGCGCCTGCCGATGCCGACGACGAGCGCGGGCCCCCGGACTGGCGCGCGGGCCCTGGCTGTCTTGCCCTTTCGCTATCGGGGTCCCGCCGACTCCGACTTCATCGCCGACGCGCTGCTCGACGAGCTGACCGACGTGCTCTCGATGACGCGCGGGCTCAAGGTCACGAGCAGCGGGGCCACGGCGCGGCTCACGAGCGCGGGGGATCGCGACCCGCGCTCGCTCGGGACCGAGCTCGGCGTCGAGCTCGTCGTCGACGGGACCATCCAGCTGGCCGGCGAGCGCCTCCGGATCGCGGCCCGCATGCTCGACGTCGACAGCGGGTTTCAGCTGTGGAACGAGCGCTTCGACGGCCAGCTCGAGGACGTGTTCGAGCTCCAAGACAAGATGGGCAAGCGCATCGCCGAGGCCCTGCGCGTCGAGCTCGAGATCTTCGAGCACCGCGAGCTCGCCGACGTCGAGGCGATCGAGAGCTACCTGCGCGCGCGCCAGGCCAAGATCAAGTGGCGGCTGCGCGGGCCCGATGGCGCGGTCACCCACTATCGCGCGGTGCTCGAGCGCGCGCCCGGGTTCAAGCCGGCCATGGCCGGGCTGGCGCTCGCGTGCATGCGCGCGTGGTTCATGCCCGAAGACGAGCGCGACGCGGACATCGACTGGGCGGGGGTGGCCAAGGCCGCGGTCGAGCACGCGATGGCCGAGGCCCCGAACTTCGCCGAGACCCAGATCGCCGCGGCCTCGTGGGCGGTTCAGGGCGGGTTCTACCGCGAGGCCGCGGCCCACCTGCGCGAGGCCCTGCGGATCGCCCCGACCTCCGCGCTGGCCCACGAGTACCTCGGTCGGCTCCAGACCGAGGCCGCGCACCCCGAGCTCGGCATCTCGCACCTCGAGCTCGCGCTGTCCCTCGACCCCGGCCTCCACTGGTGTCTGGCCGACCTCGCCCGTTACAAGGCGCTGCGCGGCGACTACGACGGCTACACCGAGCTCATGGATCAGCTGCTCACCCAGACCGAGCGCCACCACGCCACGGCCCAGCTCATGCAGATGCGTGTTGGTGCGTGGCGGCGCGACGCCGCCAGGGTTCGCGAGGCCCTCGCGCAGCTCGACCCCGACTCGAGTGACGAGGGCGCCCGGACGATCCGGCAGTACGGCCCGCCGCTGCTCGGGCCCTACGACCCCGAGGCGCTCGAGCAGGAGCACGCGATGATGCTCTCGGTCGTCAAGAACGGTCGGCTGCGCACCTTCATGCACCAGCTGTTCGCGGAGCAGGCCGCCTTCCACGGCGACCGCGAGCGGGCGGTCGCCCACCTCCACGAGGCCGGGCAGCTGGTCCTCGTCGACCTCGACTGGCTCGACAACTGCCCGCTGTTCGACGACCTCCGCCACGACCCGCGCTTTGTCACGCTGCGGGCCAAGGTCCGAGCCCGCTGCGAACAGATCTGGGCCGCGGGGTAGTTTTAGACCCCCGCGGCCGTCCTGCACTTTGCCACGCATGGCCGCGAGCGGCGTGCGTGGCAAAGTTGCTGACGGCCGCGGGGGTCAAAGCTCGCTTCCTAATAGCCCGTGGTGCAATGCATCGTGTCGCCTCGCGCCGGAATTTTCGCCGGGGGCGCGAAGCCAAAACGCCGCTGTACCGGGCGTACTGCAAGTTTTGGCGGCGACAAAGCCCTCGGCGAAAAGGCCAAGCAATGCATCGTGTCGCCTCGCGCCGGAATTTTTGCCGAGGGCGCGAAGCCAAAACGCCGCTGTACCGGGCGTACTGCAAGTTTTGGCGACAAAGCCCTCGGCGAAAAGGCCAAGCGAGGTGGCGCGAGGCATTGCACCCCGGGCTGCTAGGGGGCGCACTCGGACGGGCTGTCGTCGGGGAGCATGCAGGTGTCGAGGGACTTGGCGGCGACGACGCTCGGGAGGCAGCCGTCGAGCTCGACCTTGATGTAGACCGTCTGGTCGTCGTTGCACCAATAGAGGCTCGTGGGCAGGTCGCACTCGGTCATGGACAGGCAGCCGTCGTAATTTGGTGGCGCGATGCAGAACCCCTCGGGTAGCTGCTCGACCGGGTTGTAGTGCACTGCCACGCAGTCGTCCTTCTGGTCGCAGTCGATCGGGCCGAGGCCCTCGCAGGGCATGTCGTTGCCGGTCTCGGTCTCGCCGTTGCTCGTGTCGGTGCTCGAGTCGCCGTCGCCCGAGTCGCCGTCGCCTGTGCTCGTGCCCGAGCCGCCGTCGCCGGACCCCGAGTCCGCGTCGCCGTCGCCTTCGCCGGCCTCGAGCTCAGCGTGTCCATCGTCGCTGCCGCTCTCATCGGCCACTGTCTGCCGGGTCTCGTCGAACGCGGGGTTGTCCATCGTGCATCCGCCGACGATCATCAGCACCAACAGCGAGAAGCGGTGAGTGGTCATGGCGCGAGTCTAACACCCAAGGTCGCCTGCCCGCATGTCCGTCGCGCGCCGGCGAACGGAGATGTGTTCGCAGCAGTCGGCCACGCGGCCGACCCGGGCACGGCCCGAGGCCGGCACCGACCCGCTCGAGCTGCGACCGAGCGTCAAGCGGCCCTGTCGTAGTTGCTCGGCGATCTCGCCCGCGACCGAGCGCTGCGCGGCGAGCTCGGCGGGGTTGGGCCCGGGCTGATCGCCTGGTCCCGGTCGTCGAGCATCACCGTCCTTCGCCGGGCTCGCTGCACGTGCGCGTCGGCGCGTGGATCCAGCGTCGGCCCGGGCCGCCGAGCGAGTCGGGTATAGCCGCGATCTCCAGTATCACGATAGTTCGAATGAGTCGCTCGATCAGGCCTCGCCGCGCGCGCCCGGGCGACGAAATTGCCGGGTTGCCGCGCGGTCGCCATCGCGCATGATCGAGTGACCAAGGATTCGCCGTATCAGCCTCGGCGTTGCGGCCGCAATACAACATTTCAGCGGAG
The DNA here is from genome assembly GCF_002994615.1 of Enhygromyxa salina. Lineage (GTDB taxonomy): Bacteria > Myxococcota_A > Polyangia > Nannocystales > Nannocystaceae > Plesiocystis > Plesiocystis salina_A. The sequence continues at coordinate 52,146 of NZ_PVNK01000114.1, forward strand.
CAAACATGATCTCATCCAAAGAAAACGTGGTTACCTTACATCGACCGAATAGCCTCGGTGAATTGCTGGGCTTGTGGGCGGGTGGCCTGATGGCGCCATCCTACGCCCTCGGCAGCCTGGTGCGCCAGGCGAGGATCTTCCATCCGCGGGGGGTCTACTTCAAGGCCGAGGTCGATGTCGCCGACGAGATCGATCCGCAGTTTGAGGCCCTCGCAGACGGGCTGACCAAGGGCGACACGATGGTCCGTCTGTCGACCGGCTTCTGGAGTATGGGCCGGCTGATGTTGCCGGACATCCTCGGGGTCTCGGTCCGCTTCAATGCCGCCGCAGACGCCGGCTACGTCGCCCAGGATGGATCGCAAGATCTCCTCATGGTGACCTCGAAGTTCCTGCTCACGCTGCCGATCGCTGCGCTCTTGACCAACTCACGGGACTTCCTGGCCAACGACTATCACGGCATGGGTAAATACTCATTGGTGGGCAAGCCGAACATGTATTTACGCCTCAGGTCGATGATCCAATCGAGCAATTCGAGCCGCGATCGCTATGACAAGATCCGGACCGACGTCGCCGACGGTGATGTGGTCTTCACGCTCGAGGCCGCGTCCAGGCTCGAGCCCTCGCGCTGGTATCCGCTCGTCCAGATCCGGCTCGTGAGCGAGTTGACGATCGACGATCGCGTGACGATGTTCTGGCCGTTCCGGACCGGGCTCGGGATCCGCCCCGAGGGCTTCACGCAGTTCCTGCGTCCGGCGCCGTATCTCGCCAGCCAGTGGGCTCGCAACGCGGGGGGGTAGCAGCAAGGCCGAGCAGCCTGCTCGCAGGCTGCTGAACAACCCAGCGCGGCCCAGAGTGCGTCACTGGCGTACGAGGCCGCGAAGCCAAAACGACGCTGTATCGGGCATACTGCGAGCTTTTGGCGACAAAGGGATCGGAGGTCAGGGGCGTGCTCTGGGTCGTGGTGGGTTGTTCAGCAGCCTGCTAGGATCCGCGAGTTCTGGCCGAGCACGAGCGCAGCGAACATGTCGGGGCGTTGGCCCGCGCCCGGGAGGGTCGATGGCTCGATCTCTTGGTGCCGATCGCGGTCCTGCTCGGGGCCGTGGTCGTCTTGCTCCCGGGGCTCGGGGCCACGGGCTTGTGGACCCAAGGTGAGCTGCCGATCCTCGATCGTACGCTCGCCGCCTTCGGTGAGCCGCGCTCGAACCTGGTCCGCAGCCCGTGGTTGCCCGATCAGCTCCGGACCTGGGCCTACGCCGCCGCCGGGCGCAGCGACTGGGGCCTGCGCCTGCCCGGCGCGCTCGCGGGCGTCGGCCTGGTCGCGCTGGCGCTGGCGACCGCCCGGCGGCTGGGCTGGTCGCCGGCCTGGGTCGCGCTCGCGGGTTGCTTCACCCTTGCGATGCCGCTGCTGCTGGCGTCGAGCCGGACGGCGCTCGGCAACCCGACGGGCGAGCTGTGGCTGTGCGTCGCAACCTTGGCCCTGCTCGCGGCCTGCGATCGCGGGCGCGAGCGCGAGCGGATCACGCGGGGGGTCCTCGGCGTGGTCGGGGTCGCCGGCCTGGCCGCGGCCGTGGCCTCGCTCGGGATCGTGCTCGGGGGGTGCTTGCCCCTGGGGCTCGTGGCTCTCGCCGACGTCGCCCGCGAGCCCGAGCACGGCGGCCTTCGGCTGCCGCGCTGGGCGGTCATCGGCGCGTGGACAACAAGCGCAGCGGCGGGCTTCGTCGGCCTGTGGCTGGCCTGGAACCAGGGCGAGGGCTACATCCCGCTGCTCGGCGCGGCCAAGGATCTCGAGCTGCTCGAGGAGCCGACGCGCCGCGGGTTCACGGACACGCTCGAGTCGTTCGGCTACCAGGTGTTCCCGTTCACGGGCCTCGTCGTGCTCGGCCTGCTCGGCCCCGGTCGCGCGCGCTGGCCCGCGCTGTGGCTCGGGGTCGCGCTCGTCGCGACCAGCGTGTGGTCGCTGACCTACGGCCCGACCCCGATCCCCGTCACGATCCCTGCCGCGCTGCTCGCGACCGCCATGTGCAAGCGCATGTTCGACAGCCACGAGCCGATCGCCGCCCGGCGCCTGCTGCTCTTTTGTGCCGTGCTCGGCGCGCTCGTGCTCGGCAAGGACGCGGGCCGCCTGCCCCAGCACATCGCGTCGCCGCTGCTCGAGCTCAGCGATCTCGAGTTCCCAGCCGCGGGCCTGGTCCCGGGCTTCGATCCGGCGGAGTCGCTGCCGCGCATGGCCAAGCGCTTCGCCGCCTTGCTGATCCTGGCCCACGTCCTGGCCGCGCCGAGCGTCGATCAGCTGCGTTGGCGCAAGCGCCACGCCCAGCTGTGGTGGCTGCGCCGTTTCTCGCGGCTGACGACCGTGTTCGACCGCCTCGTGACCCGCGGCCACGAGCGCGACTCGGGCCTCGCGCGGGCCCGCGAGCTGGCCCCGCTCGCGCTCTTGTTCGTGGTCTTGACCCAGCAGATCTGGACCTACGGTCGGACCACGCTCACGCAGGTCAACGAGCAGCTGTCGATCGCCGGGCCGCTGCAGCGCTTCGCCGCGGCGGTCGAGCGCGGCGAGCTGCCCGAGCCGCAGCTGGGCCTGCACCGGATCCGCGACCCCGGGCTCGAGTACTACGGTCCGGGCACCGAGCACGAGGTGTTCTTGACCAACCGCGGCGACCTCGACCGGTGGCTGGGCGTCGACAGCCCGAGGACCGCGCTGATCCGTCGCGCCGATCTGCCGCCCGCGTTCAGCTCGGCGCGGACCGGCGGGCGGCCGCTCTACGTGCTCGACAACCTCCACCACGAGTATCTGCTCGTCGCCAACTTCCTGCCCGAGGGCTACGAGGATCACAACCCCCTGCATGGGATCGCCTTCGACGAGCCCGTGACCCTGGCCAACGAGACCCTCGTTGGCTGGGACCCCTACGTCGAGCTGATCGCGTGGGAGATCGACGGCGAGCTCCACCGGGGCAGCTCGGCGACGCTGCACATGGTGTTTCGCGTCAAGCGGCCGATGCCGGCCGGGACCAAAATGTACGCGCGGCTGCAAAAGGGCAAGGTCAGCCGGGTCGCCGCCGCGCCCCACGAGCTGACCGGCGGCGTGTTCCCGCCGAACTACTGGCGCGCCGGGGACTACATTCATCACCGCTTCGAGTTCGAGGTTCCGTGGCTGGAGGTCCTGCCCGGGGAGCATGAGCTGATCGTCGGCATGCGGCGCTCGGAGAAGTCCAACCTGAAGATCTCCACGCCCGAGGACAAGACCGGGGAGTTTGGGGTCACGATCCGGGGCAAGAAGCACGAGTTTGCGACGATCGGCGCCGTCGAGCTGGCTTGGTAGATGGCTACAATTTCGGCGCGGTCCGAGCCGCCCGAATCCCGCGACGATCGATGTTCGGTGTTTCAATGTTTCAGTAAAATTGAAACACAACGAAACCAAACCTGCGTGGGGTCTCACGGACCCAGGCGAACGCTCCTCTGAACACTGATCATCGACCCCTCCCTCTGGCATGGGGATTGCTCGGATCAAGGTCCGGGCAATCCCCGTGAACTACGGCTTCGTCATCGACAACAGCCGCTGCATCGGCTGCCACGCGTGCAGCACGGCGTGCAAGAGCGAGAACGAGGTCCCGCTCGGGGTCAACCGGACGTGGGTCAAATACGTCGAGCACGGCGCCTTTCCAGACGTCACGCGGAGCTTCCAGGTCACGCGCTGCAACCACTGCGAGAATCCACCGTGTGTGCGTATTTGCCCGGTCACGGCCATGTACCAGCGCGACGACGGCATCGTCGAATTCGACAAGGACGTGTGCATTGGCTGCAAAGCGTGCATGCAGGCGTGCCCCTACGACGCGATTCACATTGACCCCAACACCCACACCGCGGCCAAGTGCCATTATTGTGCGCACCGCGTTGACCTTGGGCTCGAGCCAGCTTGCGCGGTCGTGTGTCCAACCGAGGCGATCGTCGCGGGTGACCTCGACGATCCGATGAGCAAGATCGCCAAGCTCGTCGGGCGCAGCCGCACGAGCGTGCGCAAGCCCGAGCAGGGGACCTCGCCCAAGGTGCTCTACATCGAGGGCGACGCCCTCGCGCTCCACCCGACGGTCCTGGCCGAGCGGCCCAGGCAGCTCGCGTTCACCCAGGTCGTGACCAGGCAAGGCAGCACGCCCGCGCCCGCGGCCCCGAAGTCGCCAGCCAAGACCGCGGCCTCGGGCGCGCGGCTGCGGGCGCCGCAGGCTCAGGGCTTGCCGAGCACGACGATTCGCTCGGGCGGGCGGATGGCCGAGCAGATGGTCCAGCTCGGCTACAACGCCCAGCACGAGATCCCGTGGCACTGGCAGGTCCCGGCCTACCTGGTGACCAAGGGCATCGCGGCCGGCATCTTCGCGTTCCTCGCGATCGGCTGGAACCTCGGCCTGTTCGCGTTCGACCTGGGCGCGATGATCTGGGCCGGCTTGCTGGCCGTGCTCGCAACCTTGGCCACGACCGGGCTGCTGGTCGCCGACCTCGAGCGACCCGAGCGCTTCTTGTCGATCCTCTTGCGTCCGCAGTGGCGCAGCTGGCTGACGCGCGGGGCTTTTTTGCTGGTCGGCTTCGCCGGGGTCTCGGGCGCGTGGTGGGCGGTCGAGGCCGCAGCCGCGTGGACCGGCGCGTTCGAGGTCTCGGCGCTCGCCCGCGCGGCGCTGGGCTGGGCGACGGCGCCGCTGGCGATCGGCGCGGCGGTCTACACCGCGTTCTTGTTCGCCCAGGCCGAGGGCCGGGATCTGTGGCAGAGCCCGCTGCTGCCGATCCACCTGCTGATCCAGGCGACGATGATGGGCACCGGGGCGCTGCTGTGCGTGGCCGCGTTCGTCGAGCTCGACCCGGGGCTGGTCGCGGCCGCGCGCGTGACCCTGGGCGTGAGCCTGGCCGTCGACCTGTTTGCGATCTTGGTCGGCGAGCTCGGGATCCCCCACGCGACCGAGCTCGCCGCCCGGGCGGCCCACGAGATCCACCGCGGTCGCTACGCGGCCGGGTTTTGGTGGGGCGCGATCGTGCTCGGGCACCTCGTCCCGCTCGCCCTGCTGCTCGCGCCCGCGTGGGGGCCAGCGCCGGTCGCGGGGGGCGGATGGCTCGGCGCGCTCGCGGCCGCGTGCGCGACCGTCGGCCTCTACATCTACGAGTACGCCTTCGTCATGGCCCCGCAGGAGCTGCCCAACTCATGAGCGGAGGTCCCGAGACCCTCGCCGACAAGGTCGGGCGGCTGCTGACCAAGGTCCTGCGTCCCGGCTTCGGCGGCGACGAGCCCGTGATCGCGAGCGAGCAGACCAACGCCGCTGGCGAGGCGCTGCCGAGCTACGGCGCCGCCGAGCCCTCGCGCGAGCCGGTCTCGCTGCTCGAGGTCGACCACGGCGACGGCCGCATGAGCCGCTACCCGCCGCCCGAGCGCTGGGACGACTGGGTCGAGTGGGACGCCAAGGCCTGGCCGCGCAAGATCCCCCGGCGCTACTCGCTGGTCCCGACGATCTGCTTCAACTGCGAGAGCGCCTGCGGGCTCCTGGCCTACGTCGACAAGACGACCTTCGAGATCCGCAAGTTCGAGGGCAACCCGGCCCACCCGGGCAGCCGCGGCCGCAACTGCGCCAAGGGCCCGGCGACCCACAACCAGATCTACGACCCCGAGCGGATCTTGTATCCGCTCAAGCGCGTCGGGGCCCGGGGCGAGGGCAAGTGGAAGCGGGTCAGCTGGGACGAGGCGCTCGACGACATCGCGGCCAAGATGCGCCAGTCTCGCGAGCGCCGCCGCGACGGCATCATGTATCACGTCGGCCGGCCCGGCGAAGATCACTACACCAACCGCTGCATCACCGCCTGGGGCGTCGACGGGCACAACAGCCACACCAACATCTGCTCGTCGGGCGCCCGGGTTGGCTACGCGCTGTGGACGGGCTGCGATCGCCCGAGCCCCGATCACGCCAACGCCCGGGTGATCTTGCTGATCTCGAGCCACCTCGAGACCGGCCACTACTTCAACCCCCACGCCCAGCGGATCATCGAGGCCAAGAGCGCGGGGGCCAAGATCATCACCCTCGATCCGCGCCTGTCGAACACCGCCGCGCGCAGCGACCTGTGGCTGCCGAGCTGGCCCGGCTCCGAGAGCGTGATCTTGCTTGCGATCGCGGCCCACCTGATCCGCCGCCGCAGCTACGACCGCGAGTTCATGCGCCGCTGGGTCAACTGGGACCAGCTCCTGCGCGAGGGCCCGGGCCTGCCGGGGATGCCCGACCTGCCCGCGAGCGCCGCGGGAGCCGAGGGCGAGCTCAGCTTCGAGGACTTCGAGGCCTACCTCGAGCGGCTCTACGGCGAGTTCACCTTCGAGCAGGCCGCCGAGGCCTCGCAGGTCCCGATCGAGCGGATCGAGGAGGCCGCGCGTCTGGTCGAGGGCGCGGGCTCGCGGCTCGCGACGCACACCTGGCGCTCGGCCTCGATCGGCAACCGCGGCGGCTGGCAGGTCGCGCGCTGCCTGTTCTTTCTCAACGTGCTCACGGGCAGCGTCGGGACCCCGGGCGGGACCTCGATGAACGCGTGGAACAAGTTCGTGCCCAAGCCCTTCGCCTCGCCGCCGGCCTTCGAGGCCTGGAACGAGCTCCAGCTCCCGCACGAGTGGCCGCTGGCCTTCTTCGAGATGAGCTTCTTGCTCCCGCACTTCCTCGCCGAGGGCCGCGGGACCGTCGACGTCTACTTCACGCGGGTCTACAACCCGATGTGGATCAACCCCGACGGCTTCATGTGGCTCGAGGCCCTGCGCGACGAGGACAAGCTCGGGCTCCACGTCGCGCTCACGCCAACCTGGAACGAGTCGGCGTGGTTCGCCGACTACGTGCTGCCGATGGGCCACGCGGGGGAGCGCCACGATCTGATGAGCCAAGAGACCCACGCCGGGCAGTGGATCGGCTTTCGTCAGCCGGTCCGCCGCGTGGCCCTCGAGCGCGCGGGGCGGCCGGTTCAGTTCACCCACGAGGCCAACCCCGGCAAGGTCTGGGAGGAGGCGGAGTTTTGGGTCGAGCTCTCGTGGCGGATGGACCCCGACGGCAGCCTCGGGATCCGCGAGTGGTTCGCGAGCCCCGCGGATCCGAGCCGGCCGATCACCCAGGACGAGTATTGGGCCCACGTGTTCGAGCACAGCGTCCCGGGCCTGCCCGAGGCCGCGGCGGCCGAAGAGCTGAGCCCGCTCGCCTACATGCGCAAGTACGGCTGCTTCGAGGTCCTGCGCTCGAACTACACGCCCTACGAGGCCGAGGGCTTCGCCACGCCCAGCGGCAAGCTCGAGCTGTTCTCGCCCACGATGCGCGACTGGGGCTGGCCCGAGCGCGAGCACGTGATCCCCTGGCCCCTCGACAGCCACGTGTCGCCGGCCAACATCGACCGCGACCGGGGCCAGATGCTGCTGCTGCCCAACTTTCGGCTCCCGACGCTGATCCACACCCGCTCGGCCAACGCCAAGTGGCTCTACGAGATCAGCCACGCCAACCCGGTCTGGATCCACCCCAGCGACGCGGGCCGGATCGGGGTTCAAAGCGGCGAGCTCGTCCGGGTCCAGACCGAGATCGGCTACTTCGTCGACAAGGTCTACGTGACCGAGGGCATCAAGCCGGGGATCATCGCGATGAGCCATCACCTCGGGCGCTGGCGGCTAGCGAGCGACATGGGCGGCAACCCGGGCATGAGCGCGCTCGCGCAGCTCGACGAGGACGGCGAGGGCGGCCACGCGCTCAACATCCTCGAGCACGGCCGCGCGTGGGACAGCTTCGACCCCGACACCGCGCGGATCTGGTGGCAGGACGTCGGCGTGCACCAGAACCTGACCCACGCCGTCCACCCCGATCCGATCAGCGGCGCGCACTGCTGGCTGCAAAAGGCGCTGAGCGTGCGCAAGGCCGGGGCCTCCGACCGCCACGGCGACGTCCACGTCGACACGCGCAAGTCGATGGCGGTGTATCGGCAGTGGCACGCGCTCACGCGCTCGGCCGTCGATCACAGCCCCGACGGCACCCGGCGGCCGTGGTGGCTCAAGCGCCCGCTCAAGCCGACCCGGGCCGCCTACGCCCTGCCCGAGGAGCCCTTCGGCCGATGACCCTCGCCCAAGACCCGAGCCAGGACCCGAGGGTCCTGGCGCTGGCCTACAGCCGGCTCTACGCTGTGCTCGCCCGGGCGCTGCTGCGGGGCGTCGACGCGCGGATGTTGGCGCAGCTGCGCGAGCTCGACTGGGTCGGCCCGGGCGACGGGCTCGAGCAGCTTGCGACCCAGCTCCACGCGACCTTCGAGCTCGGCGTGTTTCCCTACGCGGGCGTGTTCCTCGACCCAGACGCCCAGGCGGGCGCGTGCGCGGATCGGGTCCGGGGCTTCTACGCCCGGGCCGGGTTCTCGCCGCGTCCGGTCAACGCCGAGCTCGCGCCCGACCACCTCGGGGTCGAGCTCGCGTTCATGGCCTTCGTGAGTCGGGCTCACGCCGACGGGCGCCTCGGCCCGAGCTCGCCCTTGCTCGCCGAGTTCCTCGACGCGTGCGTGCTCGCGTACTTGCCGAGCCTGGTCATCGCCGCCCGCGAGCTCGGCGAAGGCGCGTGGCCGACGATGCTCAACGAGCTGCTCGAGCTCGTCGCGGCCCAGCGCGCCACGCTGCCCGGCCCGCGCGCGGCCCCGAGCTTGTGTCCCGCGCAGGCGCTGCTCGACGACGCGCGCACGGGGTTGCGGGAGATCGCCGCATACTTGCTCACGCCCGCGCGTAGCGGGGTGTTTTTGACCCGCGCCGACATCGCCGCGCTCGCGCGCTCGCGCGGCCTCGCCCGCGGCTTCGGCTCGCGCCTGACGATGCTCGACAACCTCCTGCGCGGCGCGGTCGAGTACGGTGAGCTCGACAAGCTGCGCGCGGGGCTCGACGAACTGCTCGCGCGGCGCGACCATCGGCTCGTGGAGCTCGACCAGCGCCTCGAGCTCGGCCCCGCGATCGAGCCCTGGCGCGCCGCGATCGCCCGAACCCGCGAGCTGGTCCGCGCGCTCCACCGAGCTCCTTCACGAGACCGAGCCGACCCATGGACATCGAAGCCTTCTACGACGACGCCACCAGCACCTTGACCTACGTGGTCTCCGATCCCGCCTCGCGCGACGCCGTGGTCATCGATCCGGTCCTCGACTACGACCCGGCCGCGTCGCGGGTGAGCTACGAGTCCGTCGATCGGGTGTCCGCCTACCTGCGCGAGCACCAGCTCAACCTGCGCCTGATCCTCGAGACCCACGCCCACGCCGATCACCTCTCGGGCTCGCGCGAGCTCAAGCAGCGCTTCGGGGCCGCGCGCACGGGCGTCGGGGCCAAGATCACGATGGTCCAGGAGGTCTTCAAGGAGGTGTTCGATCTGCCCAAGGACTTCCCGACCGACGGGCGGCAGTTTGATCGCCTGTTTGAAGACCGCGAGCAGGTCGAGGCCGGGAGCCTGCGCTTCGAGGTCATCTTTACTCCCGGGCACACGCCCGCGTGCGTCTGCTACCTGTTCGGCGACGCGCTGTTCACCGGCGACACGATGTTCATGCCCGACATGGGCACGGGCCGCTGTGACTTCCCGGCCGGGAGCGCGGGCGACCTCTACGACTCGATCACCTCCCGGATCTACACGCTGCCCGACGACACCCGGATCTTCGTCGGTCACGATTACCAGCCCGGCGGCCGCGCGCTCGCCTACGAGACCAGCGTCGGCGAGCAAAAACGCACCAACAAGCAGCTGCCTGCGGACCGCAGCCGGGCCGAATTCGTCGAATTTCGGACCACGCGCGACGCTGGCCTGAGCACGCCGCGGCTGCTGTTTCAGAGCGTGCAGGTCAACGTCGACGCTGGCGCGCTCCCCGATCCGGCGGCCAACGAGACGCGCTATCTCAAGATCCCGATCAACGCGTTTCGACCGCAACCCGCGGATCCCGAGGCGATCACCGAAGAGTCGATGTGATCACTCGGGCGGAGCGCCGGCGCCGATCGTGCGGGGAGCTCGCGTCGTCGCGGGCCGTCCCGGAGAAGGGCTTTGGAGGCCCTGGGAGCCCGCTGAGGCCGCTGGGGGGAGCATTTGGGCATTTGAGTTGCCATGGCGGACCCAAGATGCGAATTTCCGGCCATGCGACGCGGCTTGTTTCTTTCGCTTGTCCCTGCGCTCCTCCTCGTTGTCGGCTGCGGCGACGACGAGCCGAATCAGTTCGAGGCGACGGCCACCGACGGGTCGGGTACGGCGACCGATACCGGAGCGCCCGCAGACCTGCCCGCGGAGACCGAGGAGACCGGCAGCGCAGACGGCGAGACTGGCGAGACCGGCGAGACCGGCGACGGAGACTCGGGCGACGGCGACGGTGACCCGGGCGAGACCGGCACCGACACCGGAGCCGGCGTGTGTGGTGATGGCGTCGTCGACATCGGTGAGCAGTGCGACGGCCTCGACCTCAATGGGTTCACCTGCGAGGATCTCGGCTACGCCACCGGCCAGCTCGGCTGCGACCCGGTCACCTGCACCTACGACGCGGCGGCGTGCATGACCGACATGGACGGTGGCGGCAGCGGCGGCACGACCGGCTGAGCTGCTCCCCAGCAGCCCCCAACTCCCAACGATCTGTTCGAGCGTCGGCGAGCGTGAGCTCAGCTGGCGCTCTTTGCGTTGGGGTGCGCGGCCAACCATCGGTTCCAGTAGCGCGCGCAGACCGGGTAGCTCTTCTCGATGTTCTGCTCGACGGTACGCTCGAGCAGCCGGCCGACGCCGAGGATCGAGCACTCGATGTCGATCTTCGTCCGCCAGCGCATCCGGGCCTCGCCGAGCGGCTCGCCCGAGCTGCGCCCGGACATCTTCATGCGCTCGCCAAAGATGTTGGTCCGGTGGCGGAACACGAACTCGGACCTGCCCCGATCGAAGCGGCCCCACTCGCGGTAGCCGAGCTGCTCGCCGATCAGCTTGGCGACCTTGCCGGGGATGTCGAGCCTCGGCCGGGCCGAGAGGTTGCGGACGATCTCGCGCTCGTCGCTGCGAAACTCGAGGATCGTCGGCGGCTCCCAGCCCAGCGCGTCGACGAAGGTCTCGCGGTTGAAGTCCGCGTCAAAGTAGAGCTGCCAGAAGCGCTCGGGCGGGCAGTCGAGCTCGAGGGAGATGTCGCAGCGGCGCATGTTGGGGGGACTGTTCGAAGAGGGATCAGGGCCGTCGGCGACGCAAGCCCGCGCCCGAGATCACCAGGACCAGCGCCGCGAGGCCGATGAGCCCGCGCTCGGGCTCGTCGGTGATCGAGCAGCTGCCGGACTTGGTCTCGGCCTTTGCCTCGGGCTCGGTTTTTGGCTTGGGCTCGGGCTCGGGCTCGGCGTTGGGCTCGGGCTCGGGCTCGGCTTCGGCCTTTGCCTCGGGCTCGGCCTGGGCTTCGGGCTCGGCCTGGGCTTCGGGCTCGGGCGGTGTCTCGACCTCGGTCGGCCCTGGCGGGGCTGGCTTTGGCGGCGCAGAGTGGGGTTGGAACTCGATCACCTCGTTCTTCCTGCGCGGTGCGATATCCGCGAGCACCGGGGTCGCGCTGCCAAGTACGAGGGCGAGCGCGACCAACGAAGGGGCGAGGCGAGTGAGGCTCTCCGGCATGGCCGCGAGTATAGGCGCTCGCCTCGGACTTGGGATCTGTGGCGCGAACTCAGTCGTCATCGCCCGCGTCGCCGTAGCGAATGCTGATGATCGTCAGCTCCAGGTCCCCCTTGGGCCGGCGGACCTCGACCTCGTCGTCGACGGACTTGCCCAGCAGCGCGCGCCCGATCGGTGACAGCACGCTGATCTTCCCGAGCTTGACGTCCCACTCTTCGCTGCCGACGAGCTGCCAGGTGTTGCGCTCGCCGTCCTCGTCTTCGACGGTCACGTGGGCGCCGAAGTGGATCTTGCCGTCCTTGGGTGAGGCGCGGACGATCTCGAGCTCGGCGAGGCGCTTGTTGAGCCAGCGGACGCGGCGGTCGATCTCTCGCAGGCGCCGCTTGCCGTACTGGTATTCGGCGTTCTCCGAGCGGTCGCCGAGCGCGGCCGCGGCCGCGACCTCCTCGGTGACCTGGGGGCGCTCGACCTTCCACAGGTGGTCGAGCTCGGCCCGCAGCTTGGCGTAGCCGCTGGGCGTGATCTTGTTCTCGAGCTCGGCCATGGGCGTGGATCAGGCGGCGCGCAGGCCGAAGATCTCGCGGGCCTCGTCCGGCGAGGCGACCCCCCGCCCGGCCGCGCGCGCGCACTCGGCCAGGGCCTCGATCAGCGGGCCGTTGCCCGAGGTCTTGTCGCCGCTGGGCAGGTAGAAGGTGTCCTCGACCCCGGTCCGCAGCTGCCCGCCGAGCTCGGCGGTGCGCTGATGCAGGGGCCAGACCTCCTGGCGACCGATCGCGGTGACCTGCCAGGTGCTGCCGTCGAGGCGGTACTGCTCGAGCAGCTCGAGCAGGCGCGGATCGGCGGGCATGCCCGAGGCCACGCCCATCACGAAGTTGTAGTCGGGGTGATCGGTGAGCCCGGCCCGCACGAACAGCTCGATCGAGCGCACGATGCCGACGTCGAAGCACTCGAACTCCGGCATCGCGCCGGTCTCGTCCATGACCTTCAGGAATTTTTCGATCTTGCTGACGGGGTTGTCGAACAGCATCGGCGGCCAGGCCCACTGACCGTTGCTGCGGACCTTGAGGTAGTTGAGGCTGCCGGCGTTGCAGGCCGCGATCTCGGGCTTGATCCGGCGCATGCACGCGGCCGGGCCCGAGATGTCATCGCCGACGACCCCGGTGCTCATGTTGATGATCACGCCTGGGCAGGCCTCGCGGATCGCGTCGATGATCGCGCCCGCGACCTCGGGCTCCCAGGTCGGGAGGTGGCCGAGCTTCGGCGCCTGGTTGCGGAAGTGCACGTGCATGATCGAGGCGCCCGCGTTGAAGGCGTCTTTGGCCGATTGGGCCATCTGTTCGATCGTGACCGGGACCGGGTGCTGCTGGGGGTTGGTGAGGACGCCGGTGATGGCGCAGGTCAGGGCGGCTTTGTCGGTCATGTCGAGGGCTCGTCTTGGGTGGGGGGGGCGTTGATCGTGACGAGGAGCTGGGCCTTGTCGACCTGATCGCCGACGCCGACGCGGACCTCGCCGACGGTCCCGGCGATCGCGGCGGTGATCGTCGACTCGATCTTCATGGCCTCGAGGGTGAGCAGGCGCTGGCCGGGTTCGACGGCGGCGCCTGGCTCGACCCACACGCCCAGGACCCGGCCCATGCTCGGCGCGCGGACTGTGCCGCCGTCGCCTTCGCTCGCGCTGTGCGTCGACTCGTGGGGGCGGTGCTCGGCGAAGGTGTGGGTGGTCGCGTCGAGCTCGAGCTGGAGCTCGTGGGTCGAGGTCCAGGCGTAGTGGGCCCGGCGCTGGTGGCCGTCAAGCTCGAAGCGCAGGCCGAGGCCGTCGTTGGCGAGCACCGTGATCTCGGCGGCTGGCGCCTCGGGCTGTTCGACGCGCCAGCGCGGGGGGCCGTCGCTCGCCCCGGGTTGGGGGGTCAGGGTCAGCGCGATCACGGTCTCGCCGCAGCGCAGCTCCAGGGCCGAGCTGCTGCCGTGGGCGCTGTGCCAGGCGACCGGGAAGCCGGCGCGGGAGTGGGTGTGATCGCGGACGGTCTCGAGCCAGACGACGGCGGCCAGGGCGATCGCGTCTGCGCTCGGGCCGGGTTGAGCCTCGCGGAGCTCGGCGGCGGCCTCGGACTCGACGAAGGCCGTCGTGACCTGGCCTCCGACGAAGGCGTCGTGACGCAGAAGATCGATCAAGAAGCGCTTGTTGTGGGCAGGGCCGAGCAGGGCCGTGTCGCGCAGGCCGAGCAGCAGCCGCCGCCGGGCGTGCTCGCGGGTGTCGCCAAAGGCGATCAGCTTGGCGATCATCGGGTCGTAGTCGCTGCCGATCCTCTGGCCCCGGGTGCGGCCGACGAGGAGCCCGTGATCGACGCGGAGGCCGGGGATCTTGGCGGGGCGCCAGGCCAGGACCTCGCCGGTCTGGGGCAGGAAGCCGGCGCCGGGATCCTCGGCGTAGAGTCGGGCCTCGATCGCGTGGCCCGCGAGCACGATCTGCTCCTGGACGAGGGCCAGCTCGCGGCCGGCCGCGACCTCGAGCTGCCACTCGACGAGGTCGAGGTCGGTGACCATCTCGGTGACCGGGTGCTCGACCTGGAGGCGGGTGTTCATCTCGAGGAAGTAGAAGGAGCCGTCGCTCGCGAGCAGGAACTCGACCGTCCCCGCGCCCTCGTAGCCGATCGCCTGGGCCGCCGCGACCGCGGCCGCGCCCATGCGCTTGCGCAGGTCCTCCTCGACGACCGGGCAGGGCGACTCCTCGATGATCTTTTGGTGGCGGCGCTGGGCCGAGCAGTCGCGCTCGCCGAGGTGGATCGCGTTGCCGTGGGCGTCGGCGAACACCTGGATCTCGACGTGGCGCGCGCCCTCGATCAGCTTCTCGATCAGCAGGTCGCCGTTGGCGAAGGCGTTTTGGGCCTCGGACCGGGCGCTGTCGATCGCGGCCGCGAGCTGCTCGGGCCGATCCACCCGACGCATGCCCCGACCGCCACCCCCGGCCACGGCCTTGAGCAAGATGGGGTAGCCGATCGCCTCGGCCTCGGCCGTGAGCCGCTCGACGCTCTGCTCGCCGTGGTAGCCCGGGACCGTCGGGACCCCGGCCTCGATCATGCGCGCCTTGGCCCGGGCCTTGTCGCCCATGGCCTCGATCGCCTCGGGCGGCGGGCCGACGAAGACCAGCTTGGCCGCCGCGCAGGCCCGGGCGAAGTCGGCGTTCTCGGCCAGGAAGCCGTAGCCCGGGTGGATCGCGTCGGCGCCCGTGCGCTCGGCCGCGGCGAGGATCGCCTCGACGCTGAGGTAGGACTCGGCGGCCGCGGCCGGGCCGATGTGGACGGACTCGTCGGCGAGGGAGATCGCAAGGCCGTCGGCGTCGGGGGTCGAGTAGACCGCGACGGTCTCGTAGCCGAGGGTGCGGGCGGTGCGGATCACCCGGGCGGCGATCTCACCGCGGTTGGCGACCAGGAGCTTGGAGAAGGTGGGCATGGGTCAGGTGGGGTTGGATGTCACTTCGGAGGCCAGGGTCAGTTCCTGCATGGCGGCCGCGATATCGGACACCAACTTCTGCCAGGCAGTTAGTTGTGTGATGGGTCCGTCGGTGTCGAGTCGCTCGAGCAACTCTTGGCGGAGCTTGGCAAATTCCTCGTCCGGCACAGGGCCGCGATGATCTCGACAAGCGACCCCTTTGTGCCTCCCTCAGCGATGAGTGCGAATCGAACTTGTGGCATGTCAGTCGCGCCGCTTCGTCGCGGCGATCTTACTCGACTTCAGGCGTCGTCGCGGGCCCAGGCGGGGTCGCGCTTCTCGATGAAGGCCATCGTGCCCTCCTGACCCTCGGGCCCGCGGATCGCAACGGCGAAGTCCTTCGCCGCGCGGTCGAGCAAGACCTCGATGTTTTCGGACAGCGAAGAGATGACCAGATCCTTGGTCACCGCCACGGCTCCGGGCGCGCAGCGGCGGATCTGGGCCAGGGTCGTAGCGAGCCCGGTCTCGAGGGCCTCGTCGTCGTCGTAGACCTCGTGGACGATGCCGATCTCGCGAGCCTGGCGCCCGTCGAGCCGGCCACCCGTGACCGCGAGGCGCCGGGCCTGGGTCAGGCCGATCCGTCGCACGATGAACGCGGCGATCTGAGCGGGCGGGATCCCGAGCGAGGTCTCGGGCAGGCGGAATTTGGCGTCGGCCCGGGCGAGGCTGACGTCGGCGACGCAGGCGAGCCCGAAGCCGCCGCCCATGACGGCGCCCTCGATCACGGCGACGACCGCCTGCGGCGCGGTCTCGATCACGCTGAGCATGGTCCCGAATTTGCGGTTGCCGACGGCCATCGGATCGTCGGGCCCGCCGATCTGCTCGGGGGCCGGGGCCATCCGGGCCGCGGCCATGTCTTTGATGTCACCGCCCGCGCAAAAATGGCCGCCCGCGCCGCGAATCACGACGACGCGGACCTCACTTTGGTCGGCGAGCGCGTCGAACACCGCGATGATCTCCTCGACCATCGCAAAGCTCATCGCGTTGCGGACCTCGGGCCGGTTGAGGGTCAGGTGCAGGATCGACCGCTCGAGTCGCAGGGCCAGGTGCTTGGTCGTGGGCAGCTCGAAGTCCGTCATCTCGTCAGGCTTTCTACTTCTTGGCGCGCTTGGGCAGGGTGCCCATGAGCTTACAGATGATCCCGAGCATGACCTCGTCGGCGCCGCCGCCGATCGAGACCAGGCGCCCGTCGCGGTAGCCACGGACGACGAAGCTCTCGTTCATGTAGCCCATGCCGCCGTGGAACTGAACGCACCAGTCGCCGACCTCGCGGCACAGGCGGCCGGACTTGAGCTTGCACATCGAGGCCAGCTTGGCCACGTCCTGGCCGCCGACGTAGAGCTCGGTCGTGCGATAGACGAGGGCCTTGAGCGCCTCGGCCTCGGTCGCGAGCTCGGCGAGCTTGAAGTGCACATACTGGTTGTCGAGGATCGACTGGCCAAAGGCCTGGCGCTGGCCCGTGTACTCGATCGTCGCGGCCAGCATGCGTTCGATCGCGCGGATCGAGTTGGCCGCGCCCCACAGCCGCTCCTCTTGGAACTGCAGCATCTGATAGATGAAGCCGTAGCCCTCTTGACCGATCAGGTTGCGCTGCGGCACGCGCACGTCCTCGAAGAAGATCTGGGCGGTGTCGGAGCTGCGCATGCCGAGCTTGTCGAGCTTGGTCGAGCGGTCGACGCCCTTGGCGTCGAGCGGGACGACGATCAGGCTCTTGCTCTTGTGCGGCGCGGCGCCCTCGACGGTGTTGACGAGGCAGCACATCCAGTCGGCCTGGTAGCCGTTGGTGATCCACATCTTGCCGCCGTTGATGATGAAGTCGTCGCCGTCCTTGCGGGCGTGGGTCTTGACGCTCGCGACGTCGGACCCGGCCCCGACCTCGGACACGCCGATGCAGCCGACGAGATCGCCGGAGATCGAGGGCTCGAGGATCTCCTTCTTCAAATAGTCGGAGCCGAAGCGAGCCAGGGCGGGGGTGCACATGTCGGTCTGGACCCCGATCGCCAGCGGCACGCCGCCGCAGTTGATGTTCGACAGCTCCTCGGCCATGGCGATGGTGTAGGAGTAGTCGAGCCCGCCGCCGCCGTGCTCCTCGGGGTACTTGAGCCCGAGCAGGCCCTGGTCGCCGAACAGCTTGAAGACCTCGTGGGCCGGGAACGCGCCTGCAGCCTCCCACTCGTCGACGTGGGGGTTGATGTGCTTGTCGATGATCTGATTGACGGTCTTGCGCAATAGCGCGTGCTCTTCACTAAACAGGGGCATGACGGACTCCTACATGCGGGCGACGCCGAAGCTGGTGGGGGTGAGCGTGCGGGCCTCGGCTTCGCGGCAGGTTGCGAGGGCCATGGCCAGGACCCGGCGGCTGTCGCGAGGGTCGATGATCCCGTCGTCCCACAGCCGCGCGGTCGCAAACAAGGCGGTGGACTCGGACTCAATTCGGTTGACGAGGGTCTCGCGCATCATCCGGACGTTGTCGTCGCGGACCTTGCGGGCGGCGTCGTCGAGCATGTGATCGGTGGCCGCGAATTTGGCCTTGGTGATGATCTCCATGACCATGCCGATCTGCTCGGCGCCCATGACCGCGACCTTGGAGTTGGGCCAGGCGAAGATGAAGCGCGGATCGAAGGCCCGCCCGCACATGCCGTAGTTGCCCGCGCCGTAGCCCCCGCCGACGAGCAGGGTCAGCTGCGGGACCGTGGCGTTGGCCACGGCCTGGATCATCTTCGACCCGTGCTTGACCGCGCCGCGCTGCTCGACCTCCTTGCCGACCATGTAACCCGTGGTGTTTTGGAGGTAGAGGATCGGCAGCCGCGACTGGCAGCACAGCTGGATGAACTGCGCGGCCTTGCACGAGCCCTCGGGCATGATCGGCCCGGCGTTGGCCACGATCCCGCAGGCGTGGCCCTCGATCGCCGCGTGGCCGCAGACCGTGTCGGTGCCCCAGCGGGCCTTGAATTCGAGGAAGTCCGAGTCGTCGACGAGGCGCGCGATGAGATCGCGGATGTCCCAGGGGTGGCGAGGGTCGGGCGGCACGAGGCCGCACAGCTCGTCGATGTCGTAGCGCGGCGGCGCGAAGCTGCGCGCGGGCGCCTGGGCCGAGCCCCGACCCGCGCCCCGACCCGTGTCGAGGTTCCACTGCAGCTTGGCGACGAGCTCGCGGGCGATGCGGATGCCGTGGGCGTCGTCCTCGGCGAGGTACTCGGCGAGGCCCGAGACCTCGGCGTGCATCTGCGCGCCGCCGAGCTCCTCGTCGCTCGCGTCCTCACCGATCGCGGCCTTGACCAGCGGCGGCCCGGCCAAGAACACCTTCGCGCGGTCGCGGACCACGATCACGTAGTCGCTGAGCCCGGGCAGGTAGGCGCCGCCCGCCGTCGACGAGCCGTTGACGACGGTGATCTGCGGGATCCCGGCGGCCGACATCCGCGCCATGTTGCAGAACACCTTGCCGCCCTCGACGAAGATCTCGCTTTGGTAGTTGAGGTTGGCGCCGCCGCTCTCGACCAGGCCGATCCCGGGCAGCTTGTTCTCGAGCGCGATGCGCTGGGCCCGGAGGCTCTTTTGGAGGCCCATCGGCGCGATCGAGCCGCCTTTGATCGCGCTGTCGTTGGCCGTGATCATGCAGCGCACGCCCGACACGAAGCCGATCCCGATGATGTTGCCGCCGCCGAGCGTGTCCTTGCGCCCGTTGTCGTCGTGCATCTTGTAGCCGGCGAGGGTCGAGAGCTCGAGGAAGGGGCTGCCGGGGTCGATCAGCCGGGCGACGCGCTCGCGCGGGAGCAGCTGGCCGCGCTTTTGGAACTTTGCCCGCCGGGCCTCGCCGTGGGCCCGGACCTTGGCCTCGAGCTCGCGGAAGCCCTCGACCAGCGCCAGCATCTGGGCGCGGTTTTGCTGGTAGGCCTCGGAGCGGGTGTCGAGGTTCGATTCGAGGATCGGCATTAGTCTTGGGGTTTGTCGAGCTTGGTCACCGCGCGCAGATCCTCGGGCAGCGAGGTCCGGTGAAAGCCGGGGTAGGGCAGCGAGCGGTCGTGCGCGGGCATCGGCCAGTGGTGGGGCATGAGCGGGGCGCCGCCGTCGACGGCCAGGGTCTGACCGGTGATGAACGAGGCGGCGGGTGACAACAAAAAGCAGATCGCCGCCGAGATCTCGGCCTCGACGCCGAGGCGCTTGAGCGGGACGGCCTCGGCGAGCTTAGGGAACATCGCGCGCACGGCCGGGGGGTAGGTCTGCATGCCGGAGCTGGCGATCCAGCCGGGCGCGACCGCGTTGACGCGGACGCCCGCGCGGGCCCACTCGACGGCGGCGGTCTTGGTCAGGTTGATCATCCCGGCCCGGGCCGCGCCCGAGTGGCCCATGCCGGGCATGCCCTTCCACATGTCGGCGACGATGTTGACGATGACGCCGCCGTGCTTCATCAGGTGCTGGGTGAACAGCTCGCGGGCCATCAAGAAGCCGCCGGTCAGGTTGGTGCGCACGACCGTCTCGAAGCCCTTTTGGTTGATGCCTTCGAGCGGCGCGGTGTACTGACCGCCCGCGTTGTTGACGAGGCCGTGGACGGCCCCGCGCTCGCTCAGGATCGCGGCGATCGTCTCGCGGACGCCCTCCTCGTCGCGGATGTCCTGGCTGCGACAGCTCGCGTTGCCGCCGTCTTCGAGGATCTCGGCTTTGACCGCTTCGACCTTCTCGAGCTTGCGGCCGAGCAGGACCACGTGGGCGCCGAGGGCCGCGAGCTCGTGGGCGGTGCAGCGGCCGATGCCGCTACCGCCTCCGGTGACGATGATCGTCTGGCCGGCGAACAGGTCGGGACGAAACACAGACCGGTAGTCGCTCACGGCCCACGACGCTGCCCGAAGCGAGCCGCGCTGTCAATGCGAATGCCTCGCTAAACAGTGTTCTATGGCGGAAGAGAGCGGTCGAGATCGATGCTCAAAGCAGCCGCGACCACAGCGGCCGGGTGACCTGCAAAGTCAGGAACATCAGCGCCGGGCCGCGTTTTTTCTTGCCCCACAAGAAGCGAAATTGCCCGGCCAAGAAGGGGCTGGCCAGGAACGCGTCGGCGAGCGCCTCGGACTCCTCGGCGTTGACGGCCTCGAGCTGCTCGCGGGTGAACTCGCCCCGCAGCGTCCGGGCGCGGCCCTCGTCGGCCCAGCCTTCGGCGATCCGCTGGGCCTCGTCGAGGAGCTGCTCGTGGGGCACGACCCACTCGGCGAGCCCGATCTCGTGGGCTTGGGTCCCCGTTGGCTTCCAGCCCTCGGCGCCGAGGAGCCGGGCGGCGACCTGCTCGCCAAAGAGCTGAGGAAAGAGGGCGCTCGAGCAGCCTTCGGGGGTGATGCCGAGGGCGCCGAAGGGCGTCGAGAAGGTCGCGCGCTCCGAGGCGATGATCGCGTCGCAGAGCACCGCCGAGGTCACGCTCGCGCCGATCGCCGGGCCGTTCGCGGCGACGAGGATCGGCTTGGGGAAGCGCAAGAACACCTCGAACAGGGCCTTGTTGTGCTCGACGATCAGCGCCCGCAGCGTCCGCGGGTGGCCGAGCTGCAAGACCCCGCTGAGGTTCACGCCCGCGCAGTAATAGGGATCGGCGCCGGTCAGGATGACCACAGCGCTGTCGGCGTCGTCAGCCGCCCGCGCGAGCGCAGCCATCAGCGCCTCCATCATCGGTCCCGTCCAGCCGTTGAGGCGGGCGGGCATGTTCATGGTCAGGGTCGTGACCCGGTTGCGGGTCGAGGTCAGGACGAGTTCGGATGTCATGGTGTGTTGTCCGGGAGTTGAGCCGTCAGGGTCCTTGGCCGATCCACTCGCCGCCCTCGCGGTCGACTTCCTTCTTCCAGATCGGCACGTTCTGCTTGAGTCGCTCGATGATCTCGCGGCAGGCGTGAAAGGCTTCGGCGCGGTGCGGCGCGCTGGCGGCGATGACGACGGCGGTCTCGCCGATGCCGAGCCGGCCGACGCGGTGCTGCAGGGCCACGCGGGCCCCGGAGACCTCGGCTTCGACGGCGAGGGCGATCTCGTCCATCTTGGCCACCGCCATCGCCGGGTAGGCCTCGTACTCGAGCCACTGGACGACCTTCCCGCGGCTGTGCTCGCGGACCTTGCCCGTGAAGGTTGCGACGCCGCCCGCGTCGCGGTGCTCGACCGCGGCGAGGACCTCGGCGAGCGAGAGCGGCGTGTCACGCAGGCGCGAGCGCTGGCCCGCGTGGTCGATCGGGGCCCCGCCGCTGACGGGCGGGATGAGCGCTAATTCGTCGCCAGGCGCCACGGGGTGCGTGTCGCGGACGAATTCTTGGTTGACGGCGATCCGGCAGTGGTCGAGGGCGTCCCCGATCTCGGGGTGGGTCGCGCGGATGTGCTCGCGCAGCTGCGCGACGGTGGCCGGCTCGGGCAGCTCGAGCTCGATCTGCGCGGCGCCGACTCGCTGACGAATTCCGGCGAACAGCAGGACGGTCAATCGCATGGCTGGGGATCTCGGCTGGGACGCACCTTGTCTGGTTCGGATATAGTGGCAGGGGCCGGCCTCGGGCAAACTCGGGCACAGGCCGCAGTCAGAACCGCCCTCCGAAGGCAAATTCGAGATGATCGTCTCCGCCCCACGCCGGGGATCCGCGAAATTCGATCGCGCACCAGCGCGATTCTATGCTTGGCGCGCGTCGCCGGTTCCACTGCTTCGCCGCAGGCAGGAGCCACACGATCGCGTCGGAGACTCTCTTGGCAGCAACCTCGCCGACCTCGCCACTGGTCCTGCGCGCGCCCGCAGCAGCTCGGAGCGCCGCCCGGATCGCATCTTTGTACAGCGCTGAATTGATGTCCCGTTCCAGCGCAGCCAAACGCCGACTTCAGCCGCAGCCCCGCGCGGACGGGCGCTCCTGGGTCGCCGACGACGGCGCCCACGAGCTCGCCCGCGAAGTCGAGGCCGAGCTCGAGGCCGAGCTCGAGCTCGGGGACTGCGCGAGCTCCGACCCCGACGACACCCCCTTCGTCGAAGAGAACTACAGCGCGCTCCCCGGCTCGCAACAAGAGGTCTTGCGCGTGGAGCTCCAAGATCGCCTCGGCGCCTACCTCAGCCGGGGCCGGGCGCGCGTCGTCATCACCGACAACCTGCGCACGATGATGTCGGTCAAGCGCGGCCAGGGCGTCTACACCTTCCGGCTCCACCACATGTTCATCGACGCGCCGCCAACGATCCTCCGCGGTGTCGTCGCCTACGCCGAGCGGCAGGACCCCGCGGCCTCCGAGCTCCTGCGCAGCTTCATCGACGCCAACGAAGACGCGATCCGCCAGCGCAGCGGCGCGCGCCCGCTCTCGATCGACGTCGAGGGTCGCTTCGCCAACCTCCAAGAGATCTTCGACGAGCTCAACGAGTACTACTTCGGCGGCGCGATCAAGGCCCGGATCACCTGGGGCCCCCGGACCAAGCGCAAGCGCAAGCGCGCGTCGATCAAGCTCGGCAGCTACACCGTCGAAGACGAGCTGATCCGCGTGCACCCGGTCCTCGACGCCGAGGACGTCCCCCGCCACTACCTGGCCTGGGTCGTCTATCACGAGATGCTCCACGAGATTCACGACATGCCGATCGTCGACGGCCGCCGCGTCTATCACACCCGCGCGTTTCGACAGGCCGAGGCCAAGTTCGAGCAGTATGCAGAGGCCGTGCTGTGGGAGCGCCAGAATTTGCACAAGCTGCTGGATCGCTAGCCCCGCGATGGCGCCCGCGCTCGAGACCGGCGCTGACGCGCTCGCGCTGCTCGTCGAGCTCGGGGTTTCGCCGCGCTTGCTCCGGCATCACGAGCTCGTGCTCGAGGCCGCGGTCGAGCTGACCGACGGGCTCGCGCGCAGGCTTGGGGCGCGCTTTGACGCGGGCGAGGTCCAGATCGGCGCTGCGCTCCACGATGTTGGCAAGCTCGTCCACCCGGGCGAGCTCAGCGGGCCGGGGCATGAGCACGAGGAGGCTGGCCGGGCGCTGCTGATCGACGCGCGGGTGCCCGAGCACCTCGCGCGCTTTTGCGTGACGCATGCAAGCTGGGACGAGCCGACCCTGGCGATCGAGGATCTGCTCACGGCCCTCGCCGACAAGCTGTGGAAGGGCAAGCGCGTCGCGCAGCTCGAGCGGCGGGTGATCGATCATCTGGCGCACCAGCTCGAGCTGCCGAGCTGGCGGGTGTTCGATGTGGCTGACGCGGTGTTCGAGGCCGTCGCAGCGGGGGCCGACGATCGCCTTGGGCGCTCGTGAGCGTGAATCAGGGGCTGAACGGGGGAGCTTCAGGCGCGCGCGGGCCAGGCAGGTGTAGTTTCGCCGTCATGAACCAGGACAACATCGGCGAGTCCGAAGGCTCAAAGGAGCAGGCGTCCATCTGGGAGCGCGCGCTCGGCTGGCTCGGCTACGTCAACAACGTGTTGTTGCTGCCGATGTTCACGATCTTGGTGCTCGAGGCCATGCAGACCCAGAGCGTCGAGTACTTCGACACGATCAACCACTTCTTTTGCGCAATGTTCTTCAGCGAGTGGTTGCTCGGGCTGCTCCTCGCCGACAACCGCATGAGCTACCTGCGCAAACCCGAGAACATCGCTGATGTTGTCTCGTCGATCCCTTTTACCGCCTTCGCCCAGGGTCTGCGGGTCGTCCGGCTGCTGCGACTCCTGCGAATTTTTCGGCTGGCCATGCGCCTGCGTCGCTTCAAGGGCAAGAGCGCCAAGGCCGTGCGTGCCTTCGGGTTCTTCGGTGCCCTGGTGATGACTGGCGCGCTCGCGTTTCGTATCGTCGAGCCACAGACGACGAGCGGGCTCGACGAGGCCTTGTGGTGGTCGATCGTGACCTTGAGCACCGTCGGTTATGGCGACATCACTCCGACGACCTCGAGCGGCCACATGGTCGCGGCCTTCGTCATCTTCGCGGGGGTCGGCGTATTCGGCTACATGGCCGGGTTCATGACCTCGATCCTCGAAGATCCGGAGGAGGACGAGATCCTCGACACCGTCAGGCGCCTCGAGCTGCAGCTGGCCACGCTGCAGACGACGCTCGAGAGTTCGCTTCCGAACACGAAAGACTGAGGGTCCAGATCGATCGGCGGGGCCTGGCCGCGGATTGCACGCAGGCGCTCGCGGGTCGCGATCATCTCGGGCCCAACATGGATCGCTCGGAGCCCAGCCTGGCTTCAGGCTGGACAGCCCAAGCGCCGCCAGGGATCATCCTCCAACCATGCGCGCATCTACTTTTTTTCATGCCCTCATCTTCGCGCTGCCCTTGGGGTTGGTGTTCGCATGCGCCGGGGACGACGGCGATGGCGATGGCGCGACCGGAGCCGGGACCGAGGAGTCGGGCGATGGGGACGGAGACGGCGACGGGGATGGAGACGGGGACGGGGACGGCGATGGAGACGGGGACGGCGACGGGGATGGAGACGGCGACGGAGACGGCGACGCGTGCAGCGACCCCGAGGCGACGATCGAGCTCCAGCGCCTGCTTGCGACCACGACCGAGTTCCCCGACCCGATCCCCGAGATGGACAGCGTCGAGCTGGCGGTGATGCAGTCGGGGATCGGCTCGGACGACCGGCTCTACCTCTACGCCGACTACGACCTCGCCGACCAGACCTTCACCACGCAGTTCATGTACCTGACCTTCTCGCTCAACGACCAGGGCTGTGCGCTCAACGCCGCGGTCGACCTCGCCTCGCTCGACATGGTCACGCTGCCGGTCGTCGACGCGAGCGAAGGTGGCTCGGAGCCCGTCGAGCTCGCGCCGCTCGGCGGCGGCGGCGTGACGCCGGACGGGCAGGGGATCAACGTCTGGGACATCACCGACATCGAGCTTCAAGACGAGGACTGCGGTGACTCGCCGCTCTACTCCGTGTCCTACAGCCCGATGGGCGGGCCCTACACCGTGCTGTGGAGCTACACCGGGTCTGACGCGCTGGTCCGGAGCTTGCGCCTCTACGCGGGGGCGGTCGCGGATCTGTGCCCCTGAGCGCGGGCCGCTAGGCCTGAATCAAGCGCTGCGCGCTCGACTCAGGCCTTCTCTTTGGGACTCGCGCTAGTTTGAGCGGGGTTGGGCTCGCGCCTGGGCCTGCGGCCGGGGCTGGCAGATCGCGTCGAAGGTCTGCACGACCTCGCGGTCGATGCCGTCCTTTTGCTGCTTTTGCGCGTAGCGAGCGATGTCGTTGAGGGTGAGGATCCCGATCGGACGATTGTTGGCGTCGATCACGGGCACGCGGCGGATCTGGTTTTGGCTCATCAGGCGCTCGGCCTTGTCGAGCTTGTCGTCGGCGTGGCAGGTGAAGAGCTGCTTGGACATCGCCTTGGACACCTCGATCTCGCGCAGCGGCTCGTCTTGCGAGTAGGCCGTCATGCAGATGTCGCGGTCCGTGACCATTCCGATCGCGCTGCCGCTGTCGTCGACGACCGGGAGCGCGCCACAGTCGTTCTCCGACATTCGCTGGGCCGCGGTCTCGAGGGTGTCGCCCGGCCGACAAGTTGCGACCGGCTTGCTCATGAGTTTCTTGACGTTCATCTGTCTGTTCCTTTTCCGGGGGGCAAACACGATCGGCTTGGGGAAATAAACGTCCAGCGGCCAGGGTGGCTCCCGTCGAGCAGTTGCCGCGTTCAGGATGAGGAGTGTGAGCGGAGCGTTGGCGGCGTCGGAACGGCCGCTGCGCGTGCCTCTCGTGGGGTTGGCAAAGATCTCGAAGTTTTGTGTGTCGCCGAGTCCGCTGGCTATTGGTTTACCGCGGTTCCGCCCGTCCACTCGTCGCCAAGCTCGGTCACGGTTTTTGCTCGTCGGCCGTCCCCCGGTGCGATGCAGCCGGGTTCATCCTTCCTCGTCTCGCTTCCTCTTCAGAGTTCCTTCGCTCATCCTCCCGCCCCTTCCTTTGAGTCGGGGCTCTACCTGTTTCGGCTTTTTCGCCCTCTGCGCGACCTCACCCAGAGCGTCCACGGTGTGCGGGGGGTCCAATCCCCGCTCTGTTCCGTCCTCAGGCTTTCTCAACCTCTCGACGGTTTACTCCGCTCTCGGTTTTGTGGGCTTGTCTCGTCCCACTGCCACGTGCAGGGTTCGCTGTCGGTCCGGGGCCGATCCCCCGGTCGCTGGACATTGCCCGACATTGCACGACACGTGCCACGATGATCGGCCCCGGGATCGAGCCGACGCGGGGGCGATGGGCGACTCGGGATGTGGGCAGCGTGGAAAACTTTCCGCGGAGGTCGTGAGTCTCCCCGGTGCTGACCTGTGTGACCGCTCAGTTCGACGGGGCGCCGAAGACCGCGGCGCACGCCCCGTCCTGACACGCGCAGTGTCCCTGGCCGCAGTCCATCGTCCCGGGCTTGCACTCTCGGGTGCACGCGACCTCGGAGCAGTCCGGGGCCTGCGACGCCGGGACACAGCTGGTCGGGTGGCAGCACTGGGCCGGGACGCAGTCGCCGTCGGCGCTGCAGCTCGCGTTGTCGGGGTTGCCGGGCTTGTCGCCGGGCTCGTCGACGTCGCCAGGGTCGCCAGGGTCGCCGGGCTTGTCGCCGGGCTTGTCGGGGTCGCCGGGGTCGCCGGGGTCGCCGGGGTCGTTCGCGGGGTCGTCGGCGCGGGGCTCCTTCGAGCCCGCGCAGGCGATCATCGAGGTCACGACCAGGCTCAGGAGTAGCACGCGTGGGGTGGTCACCGGCTCAGCATAGCCGACACGTCACGGTGCGCGCGGCGCCTACTTTTGATCCTCGGCGTGCTGCTTTTCGTAGGTCCCGATCAATTGCGCCTCGGCGAGGACGTGGCCGATCATCGCGTCCTCGAGCTCGGCCTTGGTCGGCTCGCGGAGATCCCCGAGGG
Source organism: Enhygromyxa salina (assembly GCF_002994615.1). GTDB lineage: Bacteria > Myxococcota_A > Polyangia > Nannocystales > Nannocystaceae > Plesiocystis > Plesiocystis salina_A. The sequence continues at coordinate 79,029 of NZ_PVNK01000114.1, forward strand.
TCGTGTCGAGGGCATAGAGCTTGTGGAAATAGCGGTGCTCGCCGATCGGCGGGCACGGCCCCCCGTAGCCCGTGTGATCCCAGTCGTTGCGACCCTCGCGGGTTCCGGTCGGGAGCTGCGTCGCGCCCTCGGCCGAGCTCTCGACCTCGGCGGGGATCTCGTAGAGTACCCAGTGGACCCAGGTTCGCTTGGGCGCCTTGGGGTCGGGGGCGTCGGGGTCGTCGACGATCAGCGCGAAGCTTCGGGTCCCGGCGGGCGCGCCGGACCAGCTCAGCGGCGGTGAGATGTTCTCGCCCTCGCAGGTGTACTTGGACGGGATCGCCTCGCCGTCGTCGAACGCAGAAGACTCGAGCAGCATGTCGGTGGTCATCGCTTTCGCCTCCGCCGCGGGGACCGGGCGCGCACACCCGGCCGCGAGCAGCAGCCCGAGCGCCGCCTTGATCGGGAGCTGCGCCATGCTCAGGAGTGTAGTCCGGCTATGCGTGCAGCGGGCGAGCGCGCAGGTCTAGCAGCCCGGGGTGCAATGCATCGTGTCGCCTCGCGCCGGAATTTTCGCCGAGGGCGCGAAGCCAAAACGCCGCTGTACCGGGCGTACTGCAAGTTTTGGCGACAAAGCCCTCGGCGAAAAGACCAAGCGAGGCGGCGCGATGGATTGCACCCCGGGCTGCTAGCAGCCCCGGGTGCAATGCCTCGCGCCGGGTGCGGCGGTGGGCTCCGTCGATGGATCAGCCGTTGGCGGCGGCTGCCTGGGGTGCGTCGGCCAGCTGCTCAGGCAAGCCATCCGGCAAGTAGTCCGGGGGCCAAAAGCGCTGGCACCACTTGCGGTACGCGACGATCGGCCCGTCGTCGGGCAGCGGCTTGGGGTTCTCGAGGAAGGTGCGCTTGGTCCAGATCATCTCGTCGCCGTCGAAGTCCTTGGTTGCGATGGCCAAAAACACCCGCGAGAGGATCTCTTCGAAGCCGAGCTTGAGCACCCGTCGCGCGAGCTTGCTGACGGGGTTGTCGATCGTGTGCTTGACCGAGGTGATCGCCCTGATGTGACAGTCGGTCTGGTTGACCGGCGTGATCACGATGATGTTCATGATCTGGAGGCTGCCCTGCTCGGGCGTGAGCTCGGAGATCGCGAGGGCGAGCCCGGGGCCAAACACGCGGACATCGAAGCGAAAGGGGCTCGAGTAGGCCTTGCCGAGCCGCCGGATCAGCGGGCTCGGGCTCTGGGCCCCGGCGATCCAGGTCATGTTCATGACCGCGGAGAACGAGCCGTCTTCGTCCTCGGCCGGGTGGCGCTCGATGCCCTGCAGCTCCCAGCAGTGGACGGCGTAGAAGTGCTGGATGTCGATGATGTTCTCGGTTGGGAAGAACACATTCGTTGGCTGGAGCGGGCGCCCGGCGTTGGTCACCGGCTCGCTCCAGCCGTCGAAGAACCCGGGCGCGGCGATCGGCAGGGGCCGGTCGGGCTTGGTCCGGTCGGTGCCGTGCCAGATGAAGATCGACGCCGCGACCTCGTGGACCGTCCACGGCGGCGACTTGACGTGGCGCAGGCTCGTTTGGTCCTTGACGAAGTCGCCCTTGACGCACTGGCCCTCGCCGTTGAAGTGGAGGCCGTGGAAGGGGCAGCGCACGCAGTCGTCTTCGATCCGCCCGCCGACGCCCCGGTGGCCGCCAAAGTGGGGGCAGTGGGCGTCGAGCACGTGGACCTTGCCGGCGGTGTCACGAAAGGCGATCAGCTCGTGACCCATGAAGTTGAAGGTCGTGATCTTGCCAGGCACGACCTCGCTCGAGCGAAGCGGTGAAAACCAGTCGTGCACATACTGCGGGGGCGGCCGCATGTAGCGTTTGGTGACATTCTTGATTCTCGCCATCGCGGGCGAGGTTAGCACGGAGGTGCGCGTGACCCGGGGCGCGCGGTGACCTTGCGTGGGGGGTCAGGGCCCACGAAACACGGACAGCAGCTCGACCGCCGCGTGGTCGGGCGCGACCCGACCCTCTCGCACCGCCAGCTCCAGCTCCCGAACTCGCCCCTGAACCCGCGCGTCGTCGCGAAAGACGCTCATGATCCCCCACTCGATCGCCCGCCACATCGCCTCGACCCGCTGCTGCGCCCGCTTGGCTTCCCACTCCCCAGCCTCGGTCGAGACCTCGCGGTAGCGCTCGACCTGTGCCCACAGCTCGGCCACCCCCGCGCCGCTGAGGCCCGAGCAAGTCACGACCGGCACCGTCCAGTGCTCGCTCTTGCGCGGCATCAAATGCAGCGCCCGCGCATACTCGACCCGCGCCCGCCGGGCCTGCTCGAGGTTGTCGCCGTCGGCCTTGTTGATCGCAACCAGGTCGGCCAATTCCAGGATCCCGCGCTTGATCCCCTGAAGCTCGTCGCCGGCCCCCGCGAGCATCAAGACCAGGAAAAAGTCGACCATCCCGGCGACCATGGTCTCGCTCTGGCCCACGCCGACGGTCTCGACGAGCACGACCTCGTAGCCGGCCGCCTCGCACAGCAAGATCACCTCGCGGGTCCGCCGAGCGACGCCGCCGAGGGACCCGCGGCTCGGTGAGGGCCGGACGAAGGCCAGGGGGTCGCGGGCGAGCTCCTGCATCCGGGTCTTGTCGCCGAGGATCGAGCCGCCGCTGATCGTGCTCGAGGGGTCGACCGCGAGCACGGCGACCTTGGTCCCGGCCCCGGTCAGCTGGCGCCCGAGGGTCTCGATGAAGGTGCTCTTGCCGACGCCCGGGACCCCGGTTACCCCGACCCGCAGCGCGGCGCCCGTGTGCGGCAAGAGGCGCTCGAGCAGCTCGCGGGCCCGGGCTTGATCGGCCCCGAGGCGGCTCTCGAGCAGGGTGATCGCCCGCCCGAGCGCGCTGCGATCCCCCGCCCGCACGCCGGCCGCGAGCGCGCTGACGCTCGGCCGCTCACGCATCAGAGCGCGAGCTCCAGGGCCTGCGCGAGGCCGTCGAGCACGGCGTCGGCGGCCGCGGCGAGGACGGTCCCGGGCCCGAAGATCGCGGCCACGCCCATGTCGAGCAGCGCCTGGTGATCCGCGGGCGGGACCACGCCGCCGACCACGATCATGATGTCGCCGCGCCCGAGCTGGGCGAGCGCGGCCTTCAGCGCCGGGACCAGGGTCAGGTGTCCGGCCGCGAGCGAGCTGACGCCGATCACGTGGACGTCGTTCTCGACGGCCTGGCGCGCGGTCTCTTCGGGGGTCTGAAACAGCGGCCCGACGTCGACGTCGAAGCCCATGTCGGCGAAGCCGGTCGCGATGACCTTGGCCCCGCGGTCGTGCCCGTCTTGACCCATCTTGGCCACGAGCAGGCGCGGGCGGCGGCCCTCTTGCTGCTCGAACTTCGCGGTCCGCTCGACCACGCGCTCGACCCCCTCGCCCTCGCCGTCCTTGCGGATCTCGCTCGAGTACACCCCCGCGATTGTACGCGTCTGGGCGACGTGGCGGCCCCAGACCTGCTCGAGGGCGAGGCTGATCTCGCCGACGGTCGCCTTGGCCCTCGCGGCGTCGACGGCGAGCGCGAGGAGGTTGCCCTCGCCGGTCTCGGCCGACCGGGTCAGGGCCGCGAGCGCGCGCTCGAGCGCGGCCGGGTCGCGCTCGGCCCGGAGCTGGCTGAGGCGCGCGAGCTGAGCCTCGCGCACGGCGCTGTTGTCGACGCGCAGGACCTCGATCTCGGGCTCGTGCTCGAGCACGTTGCGGTTGACGCCGACGACCGTCTGGTGGCCGCCGTCGATCCGGGCCTGGGTCCGGGCCGCGGCCTCCTCGATCCGGAGCTTGGGTACGCCGGCCTCGATCGCCTTGGCCATCCCGCCGATCTCCTCGATCTCGGCGATCAGCGCCCGGGCCCGGTTGGCGAGCTCGTGGGTCAGGCGCTCGACGTAGTAGCTGCCGCCCCAGGGATCGACGACCTCGCAGATCCCGGTCTCTTCTTGCAGCTGGATCTGGGTGTTGCGCGCGATCCGGGCCGAGAGCTCGCTGGGCAGCGCGAGCGCCTCGTCAAAGGCGTTGGTGTGCAGCGACTGGGTGTGACCGAGGGTCGCCGCGAGGGCCTCGACGCAGGTCCGGGCGACGTTGTTGTAGGGGTCGCGGGCGGTCAGCGACCAGCCCGAGGTCTGGGAGTGGGCGCGCAGGGCCAGCGACTTTGGGTTCTTGGGTTTGAAGCGCTCGACGATCTCGGCCCACAGCAAGCGCCCGGCCCGGAGCTTGGCGACCTCCATGAAGAAGTTCATGCCGATGCCCCAGAAAAACGAGATCCGCGGGGCGAAGGTGTCGATCGGCAGGCCCGCGGCGATGCCCGTGCGGATGTACTCGAGCCCGTCGGCCAGGGTGTAGGCGAGCTCGATGTCGGCCGTCGCCCCGGCCTCTTGCATGTGATAGCCCGATACGGAGATCGAGTTGAACTTGGGCATGTGCGCGGCGGTGTGCGCGAAGATGTCACCTATGATCCGCATCGAGGGCGCGGGCGGATAAATATAGGTGTTGCGGACCATGAACTCCTTGAGGATGTCGTTTTGAATGGTCCCGGTCAGGGCCGCCTGGTCCACGCCCTGCTCCTCGGCGGCGACGATATAAAGGGCCAGGATCGGCAGGACCGCGCCGTTCATGGTCATCGACACGCTCATGCGATCGAGGGGGATCCGATCGAACAAGATCCGCATGTCGAGGATCGAGTCGATCGCAACCCCGGCCATCCCGACGTCGCCGACGACCCGGGGATGATCGCTGTCGTAGCCGCGGTGGGTGGCCAGATCAAAGGCGATCGAGAGCCCCTTTTGCCCGGCCGCGAGGTTGCGCCGATAAAACGCGTTGCTGGCCTCGGCGGTCGAGAAGCCCGCGTACTGGCGGATCGTCCACGGGCGGACCGCGTACATGGTCGAGTAGGGCCCGCGCAGATAGGGCGGGAAGCCGGGCGCGGTGTCGAGCTGGCCGGCCTCGTCGGGCTCGCGCAGGTGCTCGGCGGTGTAGAGCGGCTCGACCTCGAGGGTCTCGGGCGTGGTCCAGGGCTCGAGCTCGGCGGCCTTGCGGCGCAGCTCGTCGAGGCTCGGGCCCGGGGTCGGGATCGCGTCAAAATCGAGGTTGGCCCAGTCGGGCAGTGGTTGCTCGGACATCTCAGGCCTGCTCCTGGTCGGGGGTGATCACGCCGAGCTCGGCCATGGCGTGGCTGAGCTCGCCGAGCAGATCGCAGCCGCGAAACACGAAGCGCGGCGGCGGCTTTGACGGCCACTCACGGGGCGGGGCGGCGATCCAGACTTGTTTGGCTCCGGCCTCGCGCAGGGCCTCGACCAGGCCCTCGGGCAGATCCTGGTCGCGGGCGCAGATGACCGCGAGCGCGCAGCCGCTGTCGCGGAGCCCGGCGGCCGCGGCCTCGCGGGTCGCGGCCCCGCTGGCGACGACCTCGAGCCCGCCCGCGCGAAAGCAGTTGGCGGCGAACTCGGCCCGAGCCTGATGCGCCGCGATCGAGCCGAGCTTGCACGAGTAGATCTTCGGTCGCGCGCCCTGCTCTTGGGCCCAGGCCTCGGCGGCGTCGCGGAGGCGCTCGAAGGGCGCGGCCAGGCGCAGGCGCGTGAGCTTGGGGACCTCGGCGGGCTCGAGCACGGGCCCGGTCCGCTGGGGCTCGGGGCCGTCACCCGTGAAGCTGTTGGGCGCCTGCGCGGGGGTGGGCTGCTCGTCGAGGACCGGGAAGGTGCTCACGCCCGTCAGCGGCAGCTCGCGGGTCGCGGCGGCCTGGCGGAGGCGCGCGGCCGCGGCCGCGATCTCGCGCTGGATCGATCCGGACACGAGCGAGGCGACGAGCCCACCGCTGGCCTCGAGCTCGCGGAAGCGCTCCCAGGCCGCCCGCGCGAGGGCGTCGGTCAGGCTCTCGACGTACCAGCTGCCGCCGGCTGGATCGATCACGCTGGCCAGCTGCGACTCCTCGCGCAGGATCAGCTGGGTGTTGAGCGCGAGCCGACGACCGAGCTCGCTGCCGCGTCCGAGCCCCTCGACCGCGTCGCCCTCGGGCCCGCGGAGCCCGTCGAAGGCCGCGCTGGCGACCGAGTTGGCGCCCCCGAGCGCGGCCGCGAAGCTGGCCACGGTCCCGCGCAGGAGGTTGACCCACGGCCCGTAGCGGGTCCACGACCTCGGCGAGGGCGTCGCGTGGATCCACAGCCCGGGCGCGGCCTCGCCCGGGTGGCCGGCCGCGCGGGTGAACTTGGCCCACAGCAGCCGCGCCGCGCGGAGCTTGGCGATCGCCTCGAAGGGCCGGCCGCCGATCGGCAAGGTCCACAGCATCGTGCCCGCGAGGTCGGCGATCTCGAGGCCGAGGCCGACCCCGCGGCGGAGCAGCTCGGCGCAGGTCGACAGGGCCAGCGCGAGCTCGTGCGCGTCGCTGGCCCCGGCGTCGTGATAGGGCGAGGTCGAGACCCCGAGGACGCCGGGGGTCATGCCGAGGATCGTGTCGGTCAGCTGGCCGAGCGCGCCCTCGAACCCGCGCTCGAGGCTGCCGGTCTGCACGAGCGTGGCGATCGGGTCGTAGATCACGCCGCCGTGGCTGGGCCCGCGGCCGAGCTCGACGGTCTCGGGCCCGTCGCTCGAGCTGTGCTCGTCGATCCACAGCTCGAGCGCGTCGGCCCACGCGGGCGCGAGCAGGCCCGCGTCGATGAACACAGGCGTGCGCGTGGGGTCGATGCCCTCGAGCAGGGTGTCGAGCTCGCGCGAGGGGTCGCAGACGAGCCCGTCGGGGACCGCGCCGGGCTCGCGACCCGCACGCAGCTCGCTGTCGATCACGAAGCGCAGGCCGTCGGCGCCGAGCTCGAGGTCGCGCCGGGCGGCGGCGTTGGCCGCTCGCACGTCGGCGTGGTGGTAGTCCTGCACGCGCAGCCAGCCCCGGCCTGGGAGCTGACGAGGCGCAGGGGCCCCGTCGTCGCGCAGGTGGAGCGGCGGGAGCTCGAGGCCGTCGGCGCTCGTGCGCGTCAAGCTCGCGAGGGCTCGGCCCTTCAGATCTTTGCTGGCCCTGGCTTCCCACTGCGCGCGGGTCACGGGTGGAAACGTCTTTTCACGCATGCGGCTCGCTCCTGCGAGCCTACTTAGCAGACTCCTCGCCGCCTCGGCGATGACGCTCCTCCAAGCTCAGCCTCATGGCCCGCGGTACCCGAGCGCCGCTGGCCGGGACTGTCGCCTGGGACCCGGGGCCGAGGGCTGCGAGCTTGCCGGGCCGCAGGCCCGAGTCTTGGCCACGCTAAACACAGAACAGCATGACCTGGCATTGGCCAGGTGAGGGCGTTCGCGAGCTTCGCCTGGCGTAATCGCCACCCGCGCCGCCTGTGGTTGACGGTCGCGACCTCCTCGGCTAGGAACTGCCAATGGCTATCGTCATCCACGGTGCCGACGAGATCGTCAAGATGCGCGTCGCCGGCAAGATCGCTGCCGGGACACTGGCGTACGTCGCGAACAAGCTCCAGGCCGGGGTGACGACCAAAGACATTGACAACTGGGTCCGTGAGGACACCGAGCGGCGCGGGGCGCTCCCGAGCCAGCTCGGCTACAAGGGCTTCCCGGCCTCGGTCTGCACCAGCCGCAACGAGGTTGTCTGTCACGGCATCCCCAACCCGGCCCACGTCCTCGTCCCCGGCGACATCGTCAACGTCGACATCACCTCCAACATCGACGGCTACCACGGCGACACCTCGGCGACCTTCCAGATCGGCGAGGTCAGCGACGAGGCGCGCCACGTCACCGACGTCTGTCGCCGCTGCCTGCTCGCGGGCATCGAGGTCGTGCGCCACGGCGCGCGGCTCGGTGACATCGGCGCCGCGATCGTCGAGATCGCCGACAAAGAGGGCTGCGGCGTGGTCGAGGAATTCGGCGGCCACGGCATCGGCCGCAAGATGCACATGGCCCCGCACGTGCCCCACATGGGCAAGGCCGGCCGCGGGGTCCGACTGCGCGCGGGCATGACCTTCACGATCGAGCCCATGATCACGATCGGCCACCCGCACGTGGTCATGCTCGACGACGGCTGGACGGCCGTGACCCACGACGGCACGCCCACGGCCCAGTTCGAGCACACGATCCTGGTCACCAAGACCGGCTACGAGGTGCTCACGGCCCAGCCCGAGCCGCTGCGTCTCGTCGCGCCCGCGCACCCCGAAGGCGCGGCCGAGGCCGCCTCCGCTCCGGGCGCCGCCTGAGGGCCGCGGCCGCCGCTCGGGCAGCTCGGCGCTCGGGCAGCTCGGCGGGCGCCCTCAGGATCAGGAGTGCTCGCGGGTCGCCTCGAAGCGCAGCTCGGGGAAGCGCTCCTCGGTCTTGATCATGTTCCACTTGTTGGGCGCGAGGTAGACCAGGTCGTCGTGTCCGTCGACGTAGAGGTTCTCCTCGCACTTGCGCTTGAAGTTGGACATGACCTTGTCGAGGTCTTGCTTGGCGTAGCCCTCGAGGTTGGGGGTGACCCAGCGCGTGGTCGTGAAGTCGACGTGCTCGTAGGCAGCCTCGACCGAGTACTCGTCGAGCAGGCGGTGCTTCATGACCTCGAGCTGCAGCTGGCCGACCGCGCCGACGACCCAGGTCGCGCCGAGCAGCGGCTTGAACACCTGGATCGCGCCCTCCTCCGACAGCTGGCGCAGCCCCTTGGCGAGGGCCTTGGCCTTGAGCGGGGTCTTGAGCAGCACCCGACGAAACAGCTCGGGCGCGAAGCTCGGGATGCCCGTGTAGCGCAGCTTGGATCCGCCGCTGAAGCTGTCGCCGATCTTGATCGTGCCGTGGTTGGGCACCCCGATGATGTCGCCGGGCCAGGCCTCCTCGACGAGCTCGCGTGAGCGGGCCAAGAAGGCCAGCGCGTTGGACATGCCGACGTCGCGACCGAGGCGCACGTGGTGGGCCTTCATGCCGCGCGCGAACTTGCCCGAGCAGATCCGCATGAAGGCCATGCGGTCGCGGTGGTTGGGATCCATGTTCGCCTGGATCTTGAACACGAAGCCCGAGAACTCGGGGTCGACCGCCGCGATCATCCGGGTCTCGACGGGGTCGCCGGGCTTGGGCGGCTCGATCGCGGCCTTGCCGACGATCGCCTCGCGCTGCTGCGGCGGCGGGGCGAGGCTGACGAAGGTCCGCAGGAGCTCGCGGACGCCGAAGTTGTTCATCGCCGAGCCGAACAGCAGCGGGGTCTGCTTGCCGGCCAGGAAGGCCTCGCGGTCGAACTCGGCCCCGGCGCCCTCGAGCAGCTCGATGTCCTCGCGCAGGTCGTCGGCCTGGTCCCCGAGCAGCTCGTCGATGCGCGGATCGTCGATCCCGCTGACGGGGATGCCCTCGCTGAGCTCGAGGTTGTCCTCGCCGGCTTTGTCCGAGGGCTTGAACAGGTGCAGCTGCTGATCGACGAGGTGGTAGACCCCCTTGAAGCGCTTGCCCATGCCGATCGGCCAGGTCCACGGCACGCAGGGGATCCCGAGCTTGTCCTCGATCTCGTCGAGCAGCTCGAGCGGCGCGAGGCACTCGCGGTCGAACTTGTTGACGAAGGTGATCACCGGTGTGTCGCGCATCCGGCAGATCTCGATCAGCTTCTCCGTCCGGGACTCCACACCCTTGGCGCCGTCGATGACCATCAGCGCCGAGTCGACCGCCGTGAGCACGCGGTAGGTGTCCTCGCCAAAGTCCGCGTGACCGGGCGTGTCGAGCAGGTTGACGTTGGCGAGGCGCTCGATGTCCGGGGCGTCGGCGGGGATGCCCGGGATCGGGTACTCGAAGCTCATGACCGAGGTCGTGACCGAGATGCCGCGCTCCTGCTCCATCTTCATCCAGTCCGACACCGCGTGGCGGGCGGCCTTGCGCGCGCGCACGGCCCCGGCCATCTGGATCGCCCCGCCGAAGAGCAGGAGCTTCTCGGTCAAGGTGGTCTTGCCCGCGTCGGGGTGACTGATGATCGCAAAGGTCCGGCGACGGCGGACCTCGGCGCGGGCTGTGGCGTCGACCTTGCTCACGGGGCGCGAGGATGGCAGAGCGGCGCGTGTGGTGCCAGCGTGAGGGGGGCGCCCTCGCTCTCGGCCGCCGCCCGCGTGGTCACCGGCCGGATCCACCTCGGAGCTCGGTCGGGTGGTCGTTGAGGGGTCCCCAGACAGCTCGGAAGTGGGCGCGCCGACCTCCGTCGCCCCGCGCGAGTCCGGGCGCGACGCGCCCGCTCGATCTGCGCGCCCCCTGTTGCGTGACTGCCGCGGCCTGCGGCGGTCGGCCATGGTGTTCGTGGCTGCGCTCGCGCTCGTTGGCTGCTCGGACGACGAGGTCCCCTACCCGAGCGAGCTCGAGCTCGAGCTCGTCGGCTTCGACCTCTCGACCTGTTCGATCCGCAGCGACGGCGAGCTCGAGCCCATCGGCGACGACGAAGACCCGCTTCGGGGGCCGCTGCGCCATCCTCGACTCGGGTCAGGCTCAATGCTGGGCCTGGACCGCGGCAGCGGCTCCCGCGAGTGCGGGCTGCTAGGGGGACCTCGAGCAGCTCGCCCGACTGCACGCGGTCCGGATCAGTCGCGCGGCGAGCTTGTGATTCCTCGCGCCGCCTCGCGTGGCCTTTTGGAAGTTTGAGCGCAGATGGGTACGATCCGCGGCGTGTCAATTTCCGCCCTCACCACACTCTTGTCCAAAAACTACTTGGTGCGCTTTCAGTTCACGCTGGTGCGGTACGACTCCCGCGTGACGTGGGGCTGGGACGCCGCCGCTGGAGGCTGCTTCGTCGACAGCGCGGGCAACTATCTGGACGCCAGCCCCGGTTTCTTGCAGCACCTCGACGCCTTCGTCGAGCGCATCGAGGCAGACGCTCGGCCCGTCGGCGAACCACCGCCTGGCTTCGAGGTGTGGCGCTTTGATCGTGACTCGCTCCGTGCGTCGCCCTGGCCGATGAGCGAGATCGAGGGCTGCGGCCACGATCCGGCTGACCTCCCAGACGAGGCCACGATCGCCGCTTTGACTTCGGCGTTCTCGGCCGTGCTGGACGACGCGTTCAACGCACCGTCGCTGTATGACGGTCGCGACCTGCGAGCCGGCTAGCAGCCCGTGGCGCTCACGCGGACAGGACTTCCTTCAGGACCGTAGCTTGATTGTGCGCTTCGTCCTTGGCGCCGTATACCAGGGTGACGTCGCCTTCTTTGATGAGCGTCTCGAGGCGTAGCAGCGCCTCGTTGCCCTTGAGCTCGGCCTTGTAGCGGCGCTTGAATTCCGGGTAGCGCTCCGGCTCGTGACCGAACCATTTGCGCAGCTCGGTGCTGGGCGCCGCGTCCTTGGCCCACCAATCGATATGGGCGCTCTTTTTGCTCACGCCGCGCGGCCACACCCGGTCGACCAGGACTCGAACTCCGTCATCCTCGCTGCTGTCTTCGTAGACGCGCTTGATCTTCAACATGCCGATGGCCGCGGTGAGACTATTGCAGGGCCGCCTCTTGGGCCTCGATCACTCCGCAGGCCAAGCGTGGCCCCGAGTCCCCCGACGGGTCGGTTTTTTGGTCGTCGGGTCCGGCGTGGATGACGAGCGCGGTCCCGCTGCCGCTGAGCAAGGAGCCGTCTCGCGTTGTCTCGAGGGTGGCTCCGCCGAGGACGTACTCGAACTCCCCCTTGCCGTCCTCGCCGACCTCGAGGTTTGGCATGTCGCCTGCGTGGTGGCCCTTGGGGTTCTCGAGGCCATGTTGTTTGCCGATCGGCGCAAAGTGGCCTCCCGCTGACTTGTAGTCAGGACCCTCGCACTTGCCGGCCTCGTGGACGTGGATCCCGTGCGGGCCCGGGGGAAGGCCAGCGCCTTCGAACTTGATCCGAACGCCGGCCTCGACCGAGTCGAAGGTTGCAGTGCCAACGGACTGCCCGCCCGCGGTCTCGACCTCGGCCGTGGCCCGAAGTGCAGGCTCCGGCGCTTCGGACTCGGGTGAGGGCTTGGCGTTCTCCTGTTTGCACGCCGCGAGCGACAACACGACTGCAATGAGCATCGGTGTCGATTTCATGGTCACCTCCGTTGACGATTCGAACGCAGCGTAGAGCGAACTGTGCCCGTGTCAAGCCAGGGTCGCAGTCCGCCGAGGTGGCGAAGAGGACGCGCCCGAGACGCCGAGACGCCGACCTGTCGACCCGCAGCCGAAAGGCACACCTTCGCCACAGGCAGGCCGAGCTTCATCGAGACGCCCTCGCAGCCGCCGGTCTGCCCGGGCGTGTGCTCGCTGTGGACGACGCGTCCGCGCGGGTTGAGGCGCCGACATCTTCGCAACCCCGGACGCGGTAGGCTCGGTGGATGCACCGCAATCAATTCATCTTCACGGCCCTCGTCGCCGCCCTCGTCGCGCAGCCGGCCAGCGCGAGCGCCAGCACCTCCCGCAACTTGTGTATGGCGGCGGCGAGCCACTGTACTTACACGGGGCCGGACGCGCCGGTGTTGGCGGCTGAGGTCTGTCTGTCGGCGGCGGCGGGGATTACTCTCAAGGGCGAGGGTGGCTGCGGGGTGGACGCGCGGGCGTACTGGTTGGAGCACGGCGAAGTCGTCGACCCGCAGACCGGCGAGGTCGCGGCTTACATTCCGCTGGATGACCGCTGCAGCGAAGCAGGGATGTGCGACAAGGCGCCGCCAGGTGGAACTCAGGAGATGCCGATGTGCTGCTTTTACAACAGCAGCGGGGGGGAGGTCTGCGTGAATGGTCTGGACTGCGGAGGGACCCTGTGGTTCTGCTACGACGGCGTTTCCAACGATGACGGCACGGTTACCTGCTTTGAGGCGGAACAGCACGGTTGAGAGCTGCGTCCGCTTTCGTCACCTCGTCGAACTGTCCGACGCTTCGGTGGAATGTCGCGGCGAACAGCCAGACCGTCCGCGCTTTTCCGTGACGCCCGCGTCGCTCGAGCTCCTCCGCGACCCAGGTCGCCGAATTCGCCAGCGCGACTTGTTCCTCGAGTGACCATTGCTCGAACCGTTCCCAACCCTTGGCGATCGCAGCGACCGCGGCGTCGCCATCTGCGTCCCGCGCTGCCTGCTCTGCACGTGAGCGCAGGCTCTTGGGCGACTCGGGCTCCGTCGCTTTTCGCAGCGGCTCCTCATCGGTCTCCAGCACGGGCGGTCCTTGAACTTGCTCGCGGTCGGAGCTCACCTTCAGGTAGCCCCCGATACTCAGGAGCCCGAGCACGAGCGTGCCGCCGACCACCGCAGGCCACGAGCGCCGCAGCCGACCGATGCGCTCGGCCGCGCGCAGCACGAAGCTCAGCTCCGTGAGCCACTCGCTCAAGCTCGGCCGCTCGCTCGGGTCTGGATGCATCCCGCGCTCGATCACCGTGACGATCGAGCGCGGCAGCCCGGGCCGCGTCCGCTTGGGCTGCGCGAGCTCCCCCCGCATCGCTCGCTCGACCGAGACCAGGACCGCGGCGTCCACGGTCGCCCGCGGCGGCGGCGTGCCGAAGGGCAAGCCCTCGAACAGGCAGGCCCACGCGCTCGCTGCGAGGGCGAACACGTCGCCGCTCGGGCTCCGCTCACCGGCGGCGACCTCGGGCGCGATGAAGCCCGGGGTTCCGACCACGTAGGGCGCCGGCCCGAGCCTCGGCTTGGTTGCGAAGCCAAAGTCCGCGAGCTTCGCGACGCCACCTTTGATCAGAATGTTCGTCGGCTTGACGTCGCCGTGAACGAAGCCCGCAGCGTGCACGCGCGAGAGCCCGCAGCCGGCCTCGATCACCCGGTCCATGATCTCCGCCCAGCTCCGCTCGGCGCACCACTCGTGCATGTCCTGGTCACACAGCTCGGTGACCGAATACAGCCAGCCGTCTTGTTGGTCGACGTCGAACACCCGCACGATGTTGGGGTGCTCGAGCTCGGACATGGTCCGGACCTCGGCCATGACTCGGCGCGGCGCGTGCTCGTCCTGGTCGCGGTGGAGCTTGATCGCAACCTCGCGCACCAGCGCCCGATCGACCGCCGCATACACGACCGAGCGATGGGTGCTCGCGATCTGCTCCAGCAGCAAATAGCGATGTCGGCTGGGCAGCGCGTTGAGCTGGTCGGCTGCCTCCCCGACCGCGAGGCGCATCCGCGCCGCGACCAGCCGGGCGGCGCGCTCGACCGGCAACGCACGATCCTCGTCGACGAGCGGGCCCCACGACGAGGGGAGCGCGGCCGGGAAGGTGGTTGGCGTGGGGGGCGACGCCACACCACAGCGTACCGACTCGCGGGGGTGGGAGACTGACCTTTGGGTCAATTCATGCGCCGTCGTGATTCGAGCTGTATTGATCCCACTTTTTTCTTGGGCTCGATAGGCTCGAAGCCTGTGGCCGCGAGTCGCAGCGCTCGCTCATGGCTACGTCGCGGCTGCGCTGCTCGTAGCCTGGACCTCGGAGGGCACGTCGGAGCGAGCGTCGCCCCGGGGAAGTTCGATAGCCTCGGCTGCGTCGACCTGGCGACCGGCGTCACCGAGCTTGACGAGGGGCCGGGCCAGGACGCCGGGAAGCTTCGCGCATTTTGCGGCGCCCCGGCCGGGCTGGCTCGAGAGGCGGAGGGGAGTTGAGCCACAGCCACGGCGACTTCGCGGATGTGGCCGGCGCGAAGGACCGCTTCGGCGCTCGGGTCGAGGTCGTCCGGGGGACTCGGGCGACGCGCTGCGGAGCGCGGCGCTGAATGCGGCGCGCGAGCCGGGGGGCGGGTCAGTCGGGAAGCCAGCTTGAGTTTCCAGGGGCCTGAGCCCCTCTGAAGAGCAACTCACTGAGGCTAGCGACCACTCGGGCCGCACCCGAGTTCAGCTGAGAGAGGTCGAAGATGGTCTCCCCAACGAGAGATGATCATCCCGGTTATCCCGCTGACGGCCTGAGCCCCTCGATTGGCTTGTCCACTCGGGATCCGAGGGGCCCTGACCCTCGGCTTGGGTTTGTTCAGTCGAGTTGGTGAGGGCCTGGGGGGCGGAGGAAGGGATCCGACAGAACTCTCCGATGGGGGGGCGGACGTTTGGGGA
>NZ_PVNK01000115.1 GCF_002994615.1 Enhygromyxa salina
CGCCCCCGCCCGTCCCCCCGTGGCTCGGCGGCGACGGGATCGGGCGCGGGCGTGTCGGGCTCGTGATCGAAGGGCAGCGAAGGGCCCGCGCTCGACGGCCGCCCCGACCACGCGCGATCGGTCTCGCGGTGGACCTCGGCCAGGCTCGAGCGGAGGCGCTCGACCTCACCGCGAAAGTCGACCTTGTCGGCGCGGTAGTCCGCGCCCGCCGCCCGCGTGCCGAGGCGGTAGCCCGAGCCCGAACCCGAACCCGGTCCGGATCCCGACCTGCCCCCAGCCCGAGCGCCGCCGTGCTCGCCTCGATCGTGGGCAGCGAGTCCGTCGCCGAGGCCCTCGCGTCGAGACCACCCGGCCAGCGCCGCGCGTGCGCCCGCCCGCCCCGAGCTGGCCCAGTCGTGATCCTCGCCATCATCCCGGGGATCACCCGGGTCACCCGGGTCACGGGGGTCACCCGGATCGCTCGCGTCGGGCCTCCGCCACGGCGCGTCCGCGAGGTGCTCGCCGACGAGCTCGCGCACGACCGCGTAGACAGCCTGCGCGTCCGAGAAGCGGACCTCGGATTTTTGCGGGTGCACGTTCACGTCGACGGTCCCCCGCGGCGGCTCGACGAACAGGCACGCGGCCGGGTGAGTCCCGCGGGGCAGCGCGTCACCGTAGGCTTGCTTGAGCACGCCCACGAGGGTCCGCTCGCGCACGACCCGGCGCCGCACGACCACGAAGCTGGCCCCGCGCTGGCGGGTCGCCGCGCTCGGCGGCCCAAACCAGCCCTCGACGTGGACGCCGCGGCGCTCGCCCGCGAAGCGATGAAAGGGGCCCCCGCCCCCGCGGCGCTGGAGGACCGCGATCACCCGGCTGGTCTGATCGGCGGGGGTGAGCTCGAGCAGCTCGCGGCCGCCGTGGCGTACGCGAAAGTGGACCGCGGGGTGGACCAGCGCCGCCCGGGTGACCGCGTCGACGCAGTGCCCGACCTCGGTCGCCTCGCTGCGCAGAAATTTGCGCCGCGCGGGCACGCTCGCGAACAGGTGCGCGACCTCGATCTGGGTCCCGAAGGGCATCCCGATCGGCTCGATCGTCGGCTCCTCCCCGGGGCTCGAGCGGAGCCGATGGCCGACGGCCAAAGCGGCGAGCCGGCTGCGGATCTCGACCCGCGCGACCGCGGCGATCGAGGCGAGCGCCTCGCCGCGAAAGCCGAGCGTGTGGATCTCGACCAGATCCTCGGGCGCGCGCAGCTTCGAGGTCGCGTGGCGGGTGACCGACAAGATCAGATCCTCGCGATGGATGCCGTGGCCATCGTCGATCACCCGGATGCGCTCGCTCCCGCCGGCCTCGAGCTCGACCTCGACCCGCGAGGCCCCCGCGTCGATCGCGTTCTCGATCAGCTCCTTGACGATCGAGCCCGGCCGCTCGACGACCTCGCCGGCCGCGATCTGATCGGCGAGCGACGCCGGCAGCACCGCGATGCGCGAGTCGTCCGCCGAGCTCGACAGCCTGCCAGACACCCCGCCAGCCCCCCGACTAATCGTGGTCGACGACGCGGTTGCGGCCGCCGGCCTTGGCGGCGTAGAGCCTGCGGTCGGCGGTCTGGATCAGATCGTCGGCGTTGGCCACGGAGCTGTCGACGTCGGCCACGCCGATCGAGATCGTGACCGGGATCTTGCGGCCCTCGAACGCGAAGGTCTCGTCCTCGATCAGCTTGCGGATCTTCTCGGCGAAGATGTGCGCGCCGCGGATCTCGATCTCGGGCAGGATGACCGTGAACTCCTCGCCGCCGTAGCGGGCGACGACGTCGACCTTGCGCGCGCGCATGGTCACGAGCTCGGCGATGCGACGCAGCACGAAGTCACCGGCCCGGTGCCCGTAGGTGTCGTTGCAGCGCTTGAAATAATCGATATCAAAGATCAACAGCGCGAGCGGACGGTCGTAGCGACGC
This sequence comes from Enhygromyxa salina, assembly GCF_002994615.1. GTDB lineage: Bacteria > Myxococcota_A > Polyangia > Nannocystales > Nannocystaceae > Plesiocystis > Plesiocystis salina_A. Next base: position 1,931 of record NZ_PVNK01000115.1, read on the forward strand.
GCGCGGCTGAGCTCGCGCTCGAGCGTCTCCATGAAGTAGCGGCGGTTGAACACCTGCGTGAGCCCGTCGACGGTCGACAAGCGAAAAATCTCCTCGTGGTAGGAGCTCTCGATGTTGTCGCCGGACAGGAACTTGAAGATCGAACGACCAACCTTCACGAGGTCGCCATCGCGCAGATAGGCCTCGTGGATCTTGTTGTCGTTGATGTACGTGCCGTTGGTCGAGTCGTTGTCGCGGATCTTGATCCCGAAGTCGTCGACGATGATGTACGCGTGCTCGCGCGAGACCGCGTCCTGGCTGATGCAGATGTCGTTGGTCGTCGCGCGACCGATACGAAGATCGCGACCGACGATGTTGTACTTGCGCCCGAGGTCCTGCCCGTAGATGACCACCAAGCAAGCGTCCTTGCGCTTGACCTTGGGGCCTTGGGTGTCCTCCACCTTCGCGTGGACGATCGTGTCCTGGTTCTCGTCGCGCATGTGGCGCTCAGTCGTCGAAGGTCAGCGCGCTGACCGCGAGCTACCGACCCGCAAGCGTGGTCGTCGAGGGTCGCTCGATCGGCAGGGTAGCAAAACGGGACTCGGAAAGCTCTCCCACACGTGCCCCGGCAAACCCACCTGTAAAGGTGTCTGGAACGATTTTATGAGCAACGTGAGGCTCGGCAGTACATGTCCTCACGACCAATTCCCCGAAACTGATGCTCAGGAACGAGCACGGATGCCTCGCTTGATCTTCTCGACGGCGGGCTGGCCGTAGGGGTCAATTGACCAGTTCTCAGCTGTAACGGCCGTCTCGATCATCCCGTGGAGCATGAGCGCAGCCAGGGTCGCGGGGCTGCGATCGCGAGCGAGCAAAGTACGCGTGGGCAAAGTCATACTCTCAGCGCTGGCCTCGCGCTCGATGACCCGGAGGCGGGCGAGCTCGGCGAGGTCTCCCGCGTAGCTTCCTGCAGGGTCGTCGTCAAAGTCAACGAAGGTCACCCGCCCGCGCGCCGGTCCGTCCAGCAACAGCTGCGCGACGCTGTGCTGATCGGCGGGACCGCGCAAAGTGCACACGAGCTCGCCGACGCGGGAGCCGTCGTCGCGCTCGCGGCCGAGGCTCTCGCACTCGAGCTGCTGGGTCCACGCGCCCCAGTGCATCAGCACCTCGCTGTAGCACCACAAGATCGAGTAGGGCGCGGGGTTGGCCAGACGCCAGGCGAGGGAGCGCGCGAGCCCCTCGCGGGCGGGTGCGCCCGAAGCGAGGCGATCCCGCTCGTGGATCGCGGCGTGGGTCAGCAAGCGCGGATCGACGTTGGCCGCCTTGAGCGGCGCCTGCCCGACCGCGGTGAACACCGACCAGCGCCCGCCGACCTGCGCCGGGATCGCCAGCTCGACGTGCTGACCTGCGCTCGCCTCGCGCACGCGCGCGACGATCGGTGGCAGCGCCGCGTCTCGCTCGGGGCCCGCGATCGGATCGCTGATCAGCGTCAGCGGCTCGAGCCCGCGCGACAAGCACGCGTCGAGCAAGCGCAGGACCTCGATCGTGTTTCCGCTCTTGGACACGACCATCAATTTGGCGTTGCAGGCCGCGGCCCAGTCGAGGGTGTCGCCGACAACCCAAGGATCCACGGCGTCGAGGACTCGCAGGGGTCCCGGTCGCAGCTCCGCGACCTCGGCGAATTCGAGGGCTGCGCGAGCCCCGAGCGCGCTGCCGCCAAAGCCGAGCAGCAAGGTCGGCCCGACCGGCACCCCTCGCAGCTGCTCCTCGTCCACGATCCCGGCCTCGATGTCGAGCCACGGAGGCCGGGCGTCGAGGAGCTCGACGATCGCTCGATCGCAGCCCGCGACCGCGGCCTCGTCGGGCGCTCCGGCTCCGAGCTCGATTCGATACGGTGGGCGCGACTCGTCGGGGGCGGCCGCGTCCAACCATGGGGTCCGCGAGCCGAACCGGGACTGCTGGAGCTTGGGATCTCGCATGGATCGATCCCTACATCGCGGCCGCCGACGTTGCCAGATCCGCGCCTAGCCGGGCTGCTAGCCCCCCGGCATTGCAGCGATTTTTGACCCGAGGCCACCGGCGATGTATGGCGAAACAATGTCGGAAGAGCGAAGCGCGCGTGGCCGATTTGGCGGATTGGGCGCCATCTTCTTCCTCGCGACCCTCGGTGGAATCGCGTTTTACGTGCAGGAGCAGTCGATCCCGGAGGATCGGGACGAGCTGCGCAAGCCGGCCACGGTCCTGCCCAACGTGGTCGAGGACAACGCCCCGCCCCCGCTCGCGTGGCGCGACCGCCTCGATCTCGGCGCGATCACCCTGACGCCGATCCTCGAGGCCAACGCGCCGACCCCGGCCCCCGCGCAGGCCAACCCGGGCGCCCCCGCCGAGGGCGGCGCAGAGCTCAACGTCGATCCGGCCAAGGCCCTCTACGTCCAGGATCTCGCCGACGGCCACCGCCTGCTCTACACCCTCGACCCGGTCCTGCACGAGTCGGCCCAGACCATCTTCCGCAACCGCGAGCTGCCCTACGCCGCCGCGGTCGTCCTCGATCTGCGCGACAACGCGGTCCTGGCCTTCGCGGGTCACTCGAGCATGGATCCGCAGGTCGACCCCCTCGAGATCCTGACGACCGCCTGGGCCCCGGCCGCGTCGACCTTCAAGCTCGTGACCGCGGCCTCGCTGATCGAAAACGGCGCGGCGACCCCGGACTCCAAGGTCTGCTTCCACGGCGGGCTCCAGGGCATCACCGACGAGCTGCTCAAGGACAACCCGAGCCTCGACACCCGCTGCGAGAGCCTGTCGAACGCGATCGCCCACAGCTACAACCTCGTGCTCGCCAAGCTCACGCTCGGGCACCTCGATCAGCGCCAGCTCGACGAGACCGCGAGCAGCCTCCTGTACCAGACCGAGATCCCCTTCGAGTTCGCGCTCGAGCCGAGCCCCGCCCACATCCCGGCCGACGCGAACTCCCGGGCCAAGGTCGCGGCCGGGTTCTGGCACGTCGATCTCAGCCCGGTCCACGGGGCGATCCTCGCCAGCATCTTCGCCCGCGGCGGCATCTATCAGCCGCCGCACATCATCGCCCAGGTCGTCGGACCCGACGGGAGCGATCTGACCCCGCCGCTGCCCGATCACAGCCGCGCGCTGGCCCAGTCCGTCGCCGACCAGGTCGGCGCGATGATGGTCGGGACGACCAAGTACGGGACCGCGCGCGACAGCTTCCGCGATCCCCAGGGCGTCGAGTTCATCCCGGCCTACGACGTCGCCGGCAAGACCGGCAGCCTCACGGGCAAGCGTGACCCGGTCCTCAACTACAACTGGTTCGTCGGCTACGCCCCCGCCGATCGGCCGGAGATCGCGTTCGCCGTGATCCTGGCCAACCCCGCGAAGTGGCGGATCAAGGCCCACTACGCGGCCCGGCGGCTGGTCCAGATCTATCTCGAGCGGCGCGAGGCCATCAACGAGGCCAGGGCCGCCCGGCTCGGCCTCGACAAGCTCGACCTCCCGGCCCGCGACCCCGAGACCGGGGCCCTGATCGCCCGGGCCTCGGCCAAGCCCAAGCCCAGCCCCGAGCCGAGCGACGAGGCCGCGAGCGCGAACGAGGCCCCCGAGGCGGCCGAGGAGCTGCCCCCGGTCCCGGGCCCGCTGCCCTCCCTGCCCGGCCTCGACTGAAGCTCGACGGAGCCCTCCCCTATACTGGGGTATGCCAAGGGGCCCCACCGTCAGCGCGCGACGCTCAGCCCTTGGCTCGCTGCTCGTCGTCGCGGCGCTGTCGGGCGGACCCGCGGTCGCGGCGACGCCCCCCGAGCCCGAGGCCCAGCCGACGGCCGCGAGCGAGGCCGAGCTCAAAGCTGCGGCCCGGCTCGAGGTCCAGGCCGGGTCCGCGGCGTTTCAAGCCGGCGACTTTCAGCTCGCGCTCGATCACTACGAAGCGGCGATGGCCCTGCTGCCCGCGCCCAAGCTCCACTACAACATCGGGGTCTGCCACCAGCGCCTGGCCCTCGACGCCGAGTCCTCCGAAGACCGCACGCGCCAGCGCGACCTCGCGATCGAGAGCTACAACGCCTACCTCGAGCAAAACCCTGGCGCCGAAGATCGCCTCGAGGTCGCCGAGACGATCCGCGAGCTCGGCGGCTCGGCCACCACGATGCCGCGGCTCAAGCCCCTGTTCGAGGACGACGAGAGCACGCCGACCGACCCGCCGACCGAAGCGCCGACCGAAGCGGCGCTCAACGACGATCCGAGCGGCGAGCTCGAGACCGGTCAAGACCCGCCCGGCGACTCCCCCCTGACTGCGCCCGAGCCCCCCTACCCCAGCCACGGC
>NZ_PVNK01000116.1 GCF_002994615.1 Enhygromyxa salina
GCTCGCCGAGCCCGAGCCCGAGCCCCCGCCTGACGCCGAGCCCGAGCCACCCCCGAGCCCGCCTTCCAGCTTGCCTTGAACTGACCGGAGCGCCGTCATGGACTCACCCTCTCTCGCCCCCCCTCGCTCACGCGCGCTCGCGTCTCTTGGCCTCGTGGCCCTCGTCGCGCTCGGGCCCCTTGGCTGCCCCAACGACGACGTCAGCGACGGCAACGAGACTGGCGGCGACTGCGGTCTGCTCGCCGGGGATCTGGTCATCTCGGAGATCGTCGCCAACGTCGAGGGCGCCGACGCGGGCCGCGAGTGGTTCGAGATCTACAACGCCAGCGGCGACACCATCGACCTCCAGGGCCTGACCTTGGTCTACGAGAAGATCGACGGCAGCGGCCGCAAGGAGCACGTGATCGCGCGCAGCGTCGAGATCGCCCCGGGCGGCTACGCGGTCGTGTCCTCGACCCTCGACGAGCTGGCCGAGGACGCCCCGCTCGTCGACTACGGCTACGGCGGGGACCTCGGCGAGCTCGGCAACACGGGCGGCTACCTGGCCGTCGAGTGCGGCGCGGTCATCGACGAGGTCTACTATGAAGAGGCGTCGGAGACCGCCTCGCGGGCGCTCGACGGCTCCTCGGCGCCCGACGCGATCGCCAACAACGATCTCGCCAATTGGTGCGACAGCAAGACCACGGATGAAGCGGGCTTCGCGGCCACGCCCCAGGCGACCAACGACCCCTGCGGCAGCGCGACGACCTGCGGCGACGGGGTCGAGATCGTTCACCCGGCCGTCGGCGATCTGGTCATCACCGAGGTCCTGCCCAACCCCGACATCGTCGGCGACGACGTCGGCGAGTGGTTCGAGATCCACTCGCTCGCGGCGACCGAGGTCCACCTCAACGGCGTCGAGATCGGCAAGAGCCTCGAGGACGACGCCGAAGAGACGATCACCAACGCCGAGTGCATCGCGCTCGCGCCCGGGCAGTACGCGCTCGTGGCCGCCAACGTCGACGCGATGGTCAACGGCGGGCTCCCGCCCGAGGCGATCGTGTGGGAGACCGGCGTGTCGCTGACCAACAACGACGGCTCGCTGTGGCTCGGGGTCGGCGGCGAGCTGCTCGACGCGGTCGGCTGGGGCAGCGCCGGGGCCGGCAAGTCGACCCAGCTCGATCCCGACTTCCTCGATCCGAGCGCCAACGACGAGCTCGGCAACTGGTGCGACGGGGCCGAGCCCTACGGGGCGGGCGACTTCGGGACCCCGGGCGCCGCCAACCTCGAGTGCCTGATCGCGCCGCCCGAGGGCCAGTGCTACGAGGACGGGGAGCTGCGCGACATCAGCCCGGTCGACAACGGCGACCTCGAGATCACCGAGCTGATGGCCAACCCCGAGGTCGTCGACGACAGCGACGGCGAGTGGTTCGAGGTCCTGGTCAAGAGCGCGGGCGATCTCAACGGCCTCCAGATCGGCAAGGCCGGCGGGGTCGCGCACACCGTCGACTTCGGTGACGCGCCCGCGTTCGAATCGGACGCGTGCATCACCGTCAGCCCCGGCGACTACGTGGTCTTTGCCCACACCAGCGACACCGCGGTCAACGGCGGGCTCCCGCAGGTCGACGTGGTCTTCGACATGGCGCTGAACAACAGCAACAGCGACCTGTCGATTGGCTTCAACGACGTCGTCGGCGACCAGGCGACCTGGACCTCGGTCAGCTCCGGCCACAGCTACAGCAAGGACCCGCTCGGGACCTGGTGCGACGGCCTCGGGGTCTACGGCGACGGCGACCAGGGCACCCCCGGGCTCGCCAACCCGGCCTGCGGCGGCGGCAGCCCCGACGCGTGCATCGACCCCGACAACATGCTGATGCGCATGATCAACCCGCCGGCCATCGGCGAGCTGACGATCACCGAGGTCATGCCCGACCCGAGCGGGGCCCCCGACGCGAGCGGCGAGTGGTTCGAGCTCCACGCGAGCGCGGCCTTCGACCTCAACGGCGTGCAGATCGGCAAGAACGACGTCGTCAACCACACCGTCAGCTCGGACGTCTGCGTCGAGGTCGACGCCGACTCCTACCTGGTCATGGCCCGCAGCGACGTCGACAACTGCGACCTGCCCAACATCACCTACGTCTACGCCGACTTCAGCCTCAACAACAGCAACGGCAACCTCCAGATCGGCCACGGCGACGTGGTCTTCGACGACTACAGCTGGGCGAGCTCCTCGGCGGGCGCGGCCGAGAGCTACGACGCGATGAGCATGATGTGGTGCGACGCGGTCGCGCCCTACGGCTGCGGCGACCTCGGGACCCCCGGCGACCCCAACCCCGGCTGCGGCGGCCAGCCGATCGGCGACCAGTGCATGGACGGGATGCTGGCGCGCGACATCGTGGTCCCGAGCCCCGGCGACCTGGTCATCTCGGAGTTCATGGCCAACCCCGACGCGGTCGGCGACGCGGCCGGCGAGTGGTTCGAGGTCCGCGCGCTCGCGAGCTTCGACCTCAACGGCCTCGAGCTCGGGCGCCTGTTCATGGACGGCCCGATGGACACGATCGACGCCGTCGACTGCATCGCGCTGACCCCTGGCGACACCGCGCTCCTCGCCCGCAACGGCGACACGATGACCAACGGCGGGCTCCCCCTCGTCGACTTCGTGTTCGGCTTCGGCCTGACCAACTCCAACAGCGCCCTGCACATCGCGGCCGCGGGCGTGCTGCTCGACGAGATCACCTGGACCAGCGTCGCAACCGGGTCGAGCACGAGCCTCGACCCCGACAGCTACGACCCCAACATCAACGACATCGGCAACAACGACGGCGCGATCTGGTGCTACGCCCAGGCGCTCTACGGCGACGGCGACAAGGGCTCACCGGGCGCCGACAACCCCCAGTGCAACTAGCATGAAGGTATTCACCTGGATCTTCGCCGGCGTGGCCGGCTGCGCGCTCGCGCTCGGGTGCGACGACGGGCCCGGCGCCGACGAGCAGGGCTGCGGCCCCGCCGAGGCGACCGTCACCCGGGTCATCGACGGCGACACGATCGAGCTCGATAGCGGCGAGCGGGTCCGCTACCTGATGATCGACACGCCCGAGAGCACGATCGAGCACGAGTGCTGGGGCGAGGAGGCCAAGGCCGCCAACGAGGCCCTCGTCGCCGGCCAGACCGTCAGGCTCCGCTACGACGAAGAGTGCACCGACGACTACGATCGCCTGCTCGCCTACGTCGAGCTGTCCGGCCACGAGATCAACCGCGTGATGGTCGAGCGCGGGCACGCCTGCGTGCTCCACATCCCCCCCAACGGCGACGCCGTCGCCGACGAGTACGAGACCCTCGAGTACGAGGCCCGGATGCTCGACAAGGGCCTGTGGGCGGCCTGCGACCCCACCCCGTGCGGCTGATGCCTCTTTTGACCCCCACAGACATCAGCGTCCGTGCCACGCGCTGCCGCTGCGCGACAGGTCGCCCGTCCCTCGCTCGCTGGGCTCGCCTCTGGAAGCTGGCTCCATCGCTGGCCTTCTTTGTGCTGGTCCTGGCGCTGCTGGTCCCGGCCGAGGCCCTCGCGATCGAGTACGAGGTCTTCATCGACGTCGACACCGAAGAGGAGCTCTACGACCTCTACATCACCGATCAGATCTCCGAGGACACCTTCAACACCCTCGTCGAGCTGCGTCGGCGCGGGATCGACCTCAACGAGGCCGGGCGCGAGCAGCTCTACTCATTGCCCAACCTCAACTATGACGACGTCGACGCGATCTTGGCCTACCGCGAAGAGGCCGGGGTCATCCACGCGCCCGGCGATCTCGCGGCCGCCGGGGTCATCAGCCGCGAGAAGCTCGCCTCGCTCCTGACCTTCATCCAGGCCCACGACAAGCGCCAGAAGCTGACCGCGACCCACGGCTGGGTCCGCTACCAGACGGCCTGGTCCCAAGAAGATCGCACGATCCCCCCAATGACCCTCCAGGCCCGGATCACGACCTTGCGCCAGCTGACGATCGGCGCGGCCGGGCTCGTGACGCGCCAGCGCCCCGGCTCCCCGGTCTGGGATCCGAGCCGCGAGGCGATGGTCGCGCCCGAGATGACCCCGCGCGTGAACGTGCCCAAGTACTTCGTGCAGTGGGACACCGATCGCTTCGGCGTGATCGCGGGCAGCTACCGGATCGGCTTTGGCCAGCGCCTCACCTTTGACAGCACCAACCGCTACACGCCCAACGGCTTTTACCTCGACGACGCCGTATATCGCCCGACCGACCTCGGCGTGCGCTGTCGCGAGAGCGCAGGCGAGCAGCCGAGTTCGCCGTGCTCGGGCGCGGCCGGGAGCACCTACGGGACCAAGGACTTTCGCTGGCGCGACAGCCAGCGCGGGGTCGCGATCGGAGCCAAGCACGTGTCGCTCCCGGTCGGGTGGCTGCAGCTCTACGGCTTCGGCTCGTGGCAGACCAAGCAGATCTATCAATACGAGATCTTCGACAACAACGTCTGCGACGACCCGCGCAGCTCCGACGAGGTCTGCTCGGCCCCCGACGTGTTCGTGTCGCGCGAGGGTCAGTCACAGCTCGCGCCGGCCAGCACGCACAAGTTTCAGACCTTGCCGAACATGTACGACGAGTTCCTCGCCGGCGGGAACTTCTCGTGGTTCTACGATCGTCGCACCCACGTCGGCGTGACGGGCTACGGCGCGACCGCGCTGTGGCGGGTCGAGGGCCCGGACCTCGACTTTCAGGAGTGGTCGTCGACGCCCTTCGGCGGGTCCTGGGGAGCGATCGGAGCCGACATGGCCTGGGGCCGCGGCTGGTCCGACCTCGGCGTCGAGGTCGCCCGCAGCTTCGACTCGATGAAGGTCGTGACCGGACCGGACTCAGACTACGGCGGGGGCGGGTACGCCGGGATCATTCGTCAGACCTCGACCTGGGGCTCGAACGAGCTCGAGCTCAGCGCTCGCTACTACGACAAGGCCTACGCCAACCCCTACGCCGGGCCGATCGCCCAGGCCGACGAGTTCGACGGCAACCGGGCCCGCGACGAGGCCGGCGGGCGCATCCGCTACGGCGGCCGCGTCGCCGACCGCCTCGACCTCCGCGCGCTGACGGACGTCTGGGTTCAGCCCAGCGAGGGCTCGCCCAAGATGCTGACCTACGTCCGCGGCGACGTCGACGTGAACAAGTGGTTTCGCCCGGGCCTGTGGCTGCAGTACCGAAACGTCGACCTTCGGCCCAACTCCCAGGTCGGCTGCATCGACGACGGCGGCGACCTCGATCAGCCGCCGACCGGGGAGCAAGGCGACCCGACCTACCGCAGCGGGTGCCTCGCCGAGGTCGGCCAGATCACGACGCGCTTCGGGTTCCGCACGCTCAAAGGCAAGCTGTCGATCACCGCCCAATACCAGCACGAGTTCATCGACGACCCGGGCGTCGACCGCCTCCGCCAAGACTCCGCCACGACGGTGATCGTCCGGGCCAACCCGGTCAAGAGCTTCCGCATCGCCGCGCGCCTGCGCTACCTGTTTGAAGACGTGGCCGACAACACGCGCTTCGAGCAGTCGGCCTGGGCCTACTTCGATCTGTCCTACGTCTTCAACCGCATGTTCTCGATCCGGACCCGCTACGACCTGTTCATCTGGCTCGACGAGCGCGCCAGCACGCTCAGCCGGATCCCCTCGCCCGAACATCGTTTGCGCCTCGAGCTCGAGGCTCGCTTCTGACCCGCCGACGACCTGGCGAGCCCCGCCCCCTCGCCGTCGCCAGTGGCCGCAGGGTCGGCCCGCGCGGAGCCAGGCCTGGGCTCGCGCAGATCATGCCGGGCGCAGCATCGAGGAGGCTCTGAGCCCGAGCAAGTTGCCGGCCACGGCCGCGTCCGCAGCCCGACGAATTTCCTAACCTTGGTTGATGAGTACCAAGGCCAAGATCGTGATCGTCGGTGCCGGTCCTGCGGGCTCGGCCACCGCCTTGCACCTCGCCCAGCTCGGCATCGACGACATCACGATCGTCGATCTCCACGGCTTCCCCCGCGACAAGACCTGCGGCAGCGGCCTCTCACCTCGGGCGATCCGCACGCTCGAGCAGCTCGGCGTGTGGGCCAGCGTCGAGCCCCTCGCCTACCCGATCAAGGGGATCCAGGTGACCTCGCGCGACGGTCATCAGGCCTACCTGTCCGCGGGCGAGCGAGCCCAAGCTGCGATCTGTCTGCGTCGCGACCTCGACCACGCGATCCACAAGCGCTCGCTCGAGCGCGGCGTGACCTTCTTGTCGGGCTTCGCCGCCAGCACCCCGATCTTGCGCGGCGATCGCTGGGTCGGCGTCCGCGCTCGCGACGGCCGCGAGGTCCGGGCCGACTGGGTCGTGGTCGCCAACGGTGCCCACTCGACGATGTCGACCTGCGACGGGCCCAAGCAATCCATTCACACGATCATGGGCTGGTGGCAGGGCGTCGAACATCGCGGCCACACCGTCGAGATGATCTGGGACGACCTGACCCTGCCCTATTACGGCTGGCTGTTCCCCGAGACCCAGACCCGCGTCAACATCGGCATCACTTACGAGGACGATCGCAAGCGCAAGAACGCGCGCCGGATCTTCACCGCCTTTCTCAACAAGCACTTTTGCGAGCGGCTCCGCGACGCCGAGCAGCTCGGCAAGTGGAAGGGCCACCCGATCGTCTACACCTACCGGACCGGCGCGCTGTGGAGCCCGGGCCGGGTGGTCGTCGGTGAGGCCGGGCGCATGACTCACCCCGCGACCGGCGAAGGAATCTCCCAGGCGATGCGATCGGGCATCTTCGCCGCCGAGGCCCTCGCCGACATCCTCTCGGGCGTGGCGAACGAGCACGACGCGCTCAACCGCTACGACCGCCGCTGCGCGAAGGCCTTCATGCCCTCGTTCTGGGTCGGCGGGCTGTTTCGCGGGGTCCTTCGCACACCGCTGTTCGACAAGGCCCTCGCAATTGGGAGCTCGCCCCGGGTCAAGTCTGCGATGGCCCACGTGCTCGCCCACATGTGAAGCTCGAGACCGCCCTGACGCTCGAGCTCGACCACCTCCTGGGCCTTCAGCGTGATTCGGTGATGTCTGTGTCGCTAGCAGCCCGGGGTGCTAGCTGAGATGAGCGCGGCGTCGAGCTGCTTTTTGCCGCGCACGAGTCGCGAGCGCACGGTGTTGTAGTTGACCCCGAGCTGGCGGGCGATCGACACGCTGTCCCAGCCCTTCAGCCACAGCGCCACCACGCCAACGAAGGGCTCTTCGACCTGAGCGAGGGCGTGGGCGACCCGCGCCTGCAAGTCGCGGACGAGCATCTCGCTGCTTGGACTTCGCAGCTGGGTCGGGAGCTCGTCGAAGTCGGTGCCGTCGAGGACCAAGCGAGACCGCCGGCGCAACGCAGAAGCGAGCACCCGTCTGGCGATGACAAACAGGTAGTAGCGCAGCGTACAGCGGTGGGCGAAGCTGCGTCCGGCCTCGAGCCAGGTCGTACTGACGAGGTCGTCGACGTCGACGCTGCGAGGCGTACGCTCGCGGAAGTACCGGCGAAGCTGCTGATGATGCGAGCGTATCGTGGCGGGGCTCGCCGAGATGGTCCAGCTGCGAGTCACGGGCGCAGGCTATCACGCGCCTGCGCGCGCGGAGTCCGAGCCCGTCGAATTCGAGCACCCCAAAAAAGTTGGGATCAATACAGCTCGAATCACGACAGGCCCTGCATTGACCCAAAGGTCAGTCCCCGAGCCGCGCGAGCCGGTACCCTGCGGCATGGCGTCTCCATTCACGCCAGGCTCGCTGCCTGGGTCGCTGCCGTCGTCATGGGGGCCGCTGGTCGACGAAGGTCGGGCGCTGCCCGTCGAACGGGCGGCGCGGCTGGTCGCGGCGCGGCTCGGGATCTCGATCGGGGACGCGGCCGACCAGCTCAACGCGCTGCCCAGTCGCCACCGCTATCTCTTGTTGCAGCAGATTGCGAGCACCCATCGCTCGGTCGTCTACGCGGCGGTCGATCGGGCGCTGGTGCGCGAGGTTGCGATCAAGCTCCACCTCGATCAAGACGAGCACGCCCAGCGCGGGGTCATGACCGAGGTTCGGACCATGTCCGAGCTCGAGCACGCCAACATCGTGCGGGTGTTCGACGTCGAGCAGCAAGACGGCTGGCTCTACTCGGTCACCGAGCTGTGCGACGCAGACATGCACGCGTGGAGTGAGGGGCGCGAGTGGACGGAGATCATCGCGCGCGTGCTCGAGGCCGGGGCCGGGCTCGCGCATGTCCACGCGGCCGGCTTCGTCCATGGCGACGTCAAGCCGACGAACATCATGATCAAGGATGGCCTCGCCAAGCTCGGGGACTTCGGCTTCGCGACCAAGCCCAGGCTCGGGCCCGCGCCCTACGTGGTCGGGACTCCGGGCTTCATCGCGCCCGAGGTCGCCGCCGGGGAGCGCTGCGCGAGCGGTGACGTCTTCGCCCTCGCAGCGAGCGCGTGGGCGTGCCTGTTCGAGGGCTTGCCCTTCGGCACGCCGCCGCCGCGGGCGAGCGCGGAGGCCTCGGTCCTGGTCTCGATCGAGCGGGCGATCCGGGGCGAGCTCGCCCAGCCCAAGCGGGTGCCCGCTGGGATGTCGCGCTCGATCGTCGCGGTGATCGAGCGCGACTTGCACCCGGATCCGCGCGAGCGGCCGGGCCTCGGAGAGTGGCTCGCAGAGCTGAGCTTCGTGCTGCGCGCGGTCGAGCGGATGCGAAAGCTGCGGCGCTCGTGGCCTGCGGTGGTCGGCGGGGTGGTCGTGATCGGGTTGCTGGGCGTCGGCGGCTACGCGAGCTCGAGGTCTGACCGCGAGCGGGAGGACTCCTCGGTCGATGAGAGCACGCAGGAGCTCGCGCTCGACGACCAAGGACCCCGAAACCCAGGTGACGAGGCCCTCGAGGCTGCGCGCGCTGGTGACAGCGAGGCCGTGCTCGCGGCGCTCAACCGGGCGTTGGCAGACTTCGACGAGTTCTCAGCACAAGAGCAAGTACGTCTGGCGGACCTGGCCACGTCCAGCGCCGAGGAGCTCGAACAGCACTCGAAGGACGGCGTCCCCGAACTCGCGTGGACCTTCGCGGCGATTTTCCACCGGAGGGTGGGCCAGACCGCCCAAGCGGAAGCTGCCTGGGCCGCCGCTCGCGGCGAGCGACCATGAGCGATCAACCGTACTGCTCGGATTGAAAGCAGGTAACCGTGCCGTCGTCGTTCGAAACGCCGTCGTGGCAAAACCACAAGGTTCCGCCGCAAGTGTTCCCGTTGACGCAGACCTCGACCCCGCTGCTGTTGTAGAAGCAGCATATTGGCATCTCCTGACTGTCGCCTGGCGGCGGCGCCTTGCTGCACATCCCTGCTTCGCCACAGCGGTCGTCCAGCGGAATGTAGGCCGCGACCTCGCCGGTCTGCGGGTCGACGACTTCGCCGTGCTCCACGAAGTACCCCCGCGTGTCCGCGGCGCAGGTCTGGTCCTTCAGCGTGATCACGCCCGCCCGCGACAGACAGACCTCAGCGGCCAGCACCGGCGCGTCGGGTCCCGTGTAGGTGCACTGGCTCGCCGCCGCCATACAGAGGTTGCGGTAGGTACTCGCGCTGGCGCTCGCCGCCGGCGTCACGACGGCGGCGACGAGGGCCGAGAGGATGAGTTGCTTGCGGTTCATCCTCCGAGCCTACCGCGTCGGGGGTCGTCGTACTCGCGGGGGGGTGGATCCAGGCTCGGAGGCCGCACAGCCCCCACAGGGGGCCTCCATCTCGTCCACTGGCTCCCCCGGTGGTACCGACGAGGAGGTCGACGTCGACGCTGCGAGGCGTACGCTCGCCGAGAATTCGAGCGCAAGAAAAAGTTGGGATCAATACAGCTCGAATCACGACGGGCCCTGTTTTGCCCGAGGTCGCCGCCGGGGAGCGCAGCGCGAGCGGTGACGTCTTCGCAGCGAGCGCCTGAGCGGTCAAACAAGAAGCGGGTCACGCTCGCAAATTCGGCGACGTGGGTCGCGGAGGAGTTGGAGCGACGAGGCCGTCACAGGAACGCGAGGATGGTCTGGTTCCGCCGCAAGTGTTCCCGTTGACGCAGACCTCGACCCCGTTGCTGTTGTAGAAGCAGCATATTGGCATCTCCTGACTGTCGCCCGGCGGCGGCGCCTTGCTGCACATCCCTGCTTCGCCACAGCGGTCGTCCAGCGGGATGTAGGCCGCGACCTCGCCGGTCTGCGGGTCGACGACTTCCCCGTGCTCCACGAAGTACCCCCGCGTGTCCGCGGCGCAGGTCTGGTCCTTCAGCGTGATCACGCCCGCCCGCGACAGACAGACCTCAGCGGCCAGCACCGGCGCGTCGGGTCCCGTGTAGGTGCACTGGCTCGCCGCCGCCATACAGAGGTTGCGGTAGGTACTCGCGCTGGCGCTCGCCGCCGGCGTCACGACGGCGGCGACGAGGGCCGAGAGGATGAGTTGCTTGCGGTTCATCCTCCAATCGTACCGATCGACAGCGCACAACGAAGCGCCGATCGCGGTCCCGTGCTCGAGCGGAGCGCTCCGGCCTGCGCTCGACCACGGTCTCGACCTCACCCGAACCCAGTCGGGGTCCCTCGTGCCGTGGTCTCGACCACCCCCGAACCCAGTCGGGGTCCCTCGTGCCGCGGTCTCGACCTCGTGCGATCCGCGCCGAGGTGCCTTGGCCCACGGTCTCGACCTCGTGCGATCCGCGCCGAGGTCCCTCGTGCCGCGGTCTCGACCTCGTGCGATCCGCGCCGGGGTGCCTTCGGCCACGGTCGCCACCTCCCCCGCCCCCACCTCGGCTGCCCTGGGCCGCGGTCGCCACCTCTCCCGGCCCCTCCTCGGCCACCAAGACAGCTCGTGACGCGGACAAAAATTCTGTATCGTCCGCCGCGATGAGGAAGCTCGATCTTCGAGTCCTGTCGCTGACTGGCGTCGTCGCCAGCGCGCTGCTTTGCACCGCTTGCTTCACCCCCGCCGACTTCGGGGTGGACGTAACCGCCGAAGACCACGGCGAGGCCGAACACCAGGCCGAGCACGTCGAGAACGTCGAGGCCGACGCGCCCACGGGCGAGGCGATCGTCGAGGGCATCTTGCCCGGCAGCGAGGGCCGCAAGCTCGAGATCAAGGCGCCCGAGATCCCCTACGAGGCGCCCTTCGACGGCAAGCCGCTGAGCTCCAAGACCCTCGACAGCGGCGTCGTGGTCGAGGACTTCGTGCTCGGCGACGGGAGCCCGGTCGCCGACGAGACGATGATCGAGTTCCAGTTCAAGGGCTACGCCAGCGCCAACGGCAAGCAGGTCATGGGCTCGCGCGCCGCCCCGGCCAAGCTCGTGATCAACGAGACGACCCGGACCAAAGATCCGATCGCCAAGTCGATGGCCGAGGGCCTCGACGGCATGAAGCCCGGCGGCAAGCGCCGGATCAAGGTTCCGGCCGACATCGTCGACGAGGGCGCCCCGCCCGGACGCCCCGCGGTCGGCGATCTGTGGATGACCGTCGAGCTCATCGCCGTCAAGGACTCACCCAAGCTCCACGGCGCCGAGGAATTCGAGGGCACGCCGGTCGCAACCAACAAGCTCAGCAACGGGCTCGAGATCCACGACTACGTCGCGGGCGAGGGCCCCGCGGCCAAGGCGGGCGACCAGGTCGTGACCCACTACATCGGCCAGCTCAGCGACGGCACCGAGTTCGACAGCTCGCACAGCCGCGCCGAGGGCATGCCCGTGACCGTCGGCGGCCCCGGCGTGATCAAGGGCTTCGCGCAGGGTGTCGAGGGCGCGCGCAAGGGCATGCTGCGCAAGATCGTGATCCCGCCCGAGCTCGGCTACGGCGAGCGCGACCAGGGCAAGATCCCGCCCAACTCCACGCTCGTGTTCCTGCTCGAGATCATGGAGGTCAACGACGGCCCGCCCGGCGGTCAGGCGCCCGTGGTCATCCCCCCGCCCAAGAAGCCCAAGGCCGGCGAGGGCGAGGATGAGCCCAAGCCCAAGCCCAAGAAGCCCAAGCCCGAGCCCGAGGCCGAGGCCGACGGCGAGTAGGCCGGCACAACAGCAGTAGGCCTCTCAGGCCCCGAGCACCCGGCGAGTGAAGGCGCTGAGGAGCTTGCCGTCGGGGTCCTGCGCGGCACTCGAGGTCGAGGATCGCCTCCTCGCCCTCGAGCACGCTGGCGCCCCGCCCCACGGAGGCGCTCCCCCGCCTCGCCGAGCTCCCGACCGAGTGGCAGCCCGAGGCCTTCGCCAGGTGGCTCGCCCCGGACGCTGCGCCGAAGACAGTGCAAGAGCCCTCGGGCCTGCTCGGCGAGGCGCCCACCGCTGCCGCTGACCGGGCCCGCGCCTTTTCGGCTGTCTCGTCCTCGGTGATCGGCGCCACCGCACCCGGGCGCTACCCGTGCCCCCACGTCCGCAAGGTCAAAGCTTGATGTTGCTCGCCAGCCTCGTCGGCTGCGGCATGCGACACTCCCGTGGAAGCGGACTGCACGGATGAACCGAATCTACAAGGTTCTGATGCTCGTGGCCCTCGCGGGGGCAGCCGCCTGCGCGGACGACGGCCGGGGGGCGGTGTGTGAGCCCGCATGTGCGGCCTACGGCCCTGAACTCCCCGGGGTCGGAGAGTGTGTGGCGGGGGACTGTACGCCGACTTTCTTCGAGTGCTTCGAGAACACAGACTTCTCGACCTGCCGGGATCAGTGCGAAGCAGTGGGTTCGGTGTGCGCCGAAAATGGCTGCGCTGACAGCACCTACATGATCTACTCGAACCTCGATGACTGCAGCCATCCCGGGTGGGTCGGTGTAATCGTCTCTCGGAGTTGTGACGAAGCCATCGAGTGGCAGGTCAACACGGCGGCGCGATGTTGTTGCGAACAAAATCTCTAATCGCCGGTCTGGCTGTGGGGGTTCGACCCGGGCGCCGTCGGCCACGACCAGCGCGCGGCTGAGATCGCGGACCCGCTCGACGAGCTCTGCGCGATCGTCACGGCCGGCGACGCCCGCGGTCGTCGGGCGACCGCGGGCGCGTCGAGGTGCCAGCGCTCGAGCCGACGATCGATCGCAACCTGCTCTGCGCGAGTCAGCGCCTGATAAGTCACCATGCTACCGCAAGCGCGCTTTGTTACGATGAGAGCGCGTGCGAATCCTGTTTCCCCTACCCTCGCTCGACTTCGATCCGACCGAGGCTTCGGTGCCGTGGCGCGCCCTCGTCGACGCCGGACACGAGGTCGTATTCGCGACGCCCAACGGTCAGCCGGCCGCCGCCGATCCGCGCATCGTCAGCGGCCGCGGCTTCGCGCTGTGGCGCCAATTTTTACGCGCAGTCGCCCACGCCCGCGAGGTCTACGGGCAGATGGAGGCGAGCGAGGCGTTCCAGGCTCCGCTGCGCTACGACGAGCTCGCGGGCCAACACGAGCGCTTCGACGGGGTCATCTTGACCGGCGGACACGCGCCGAAGATGAAGCCCTACCTCGAGTCGGACCTCCTCCAGGCCCTGGTCGCCGACTACATGATCGCCGACAAGCCCGTCGGCGCGATCTGTCATGGCGCGCTGCTCGTCGCGCGCGCGCGCGACCCCAAGACCGGTCGCTCGGTCCTCCACGGGCGCAAGACCACGGCCCTGACCAAGTCGCAAGAGATGGCCGCCTGGGCGATGACCGGCCTGTGGCTCGGGTCCTACTACCGGACCTACGAGATCACCGTGCAAGACGAGGTCAGCCAGGCGCTGGCCTCGGCCGACGACTTCTTGCCCGGGCCCTTCCTGCTCCGCCGCGAGGGGCCCGAGCGGCGCGACTATGGGTTCACGGTCCGCGATCGCAACTATCTGTCGGCGCGCTACTACACCGACGCCTACAAGTTCGCCGACGAGTTCGTCGCGCTGCTCGCCGAGCACGACCCGGCATGAGCCCACCGATCCGGCTTCGGGACGCGCAGGTCCTCCTCGTCGACGATCACGACGACCTCGTCGAGAACCTGCGCGAGATCCTCGAGGACGAGGGCGCCCGCGTGACCCGGGCCGCGCGCGCGTCCGAGGCCCTCGACCAGGCCAAGCACGGCTTCGACATCGCGCTCGTCGACATCGGCCTGCCCGACGCCACCGGGCTCTCGCTCCTGCCCCAGCTGCGCGCGCTCGACGACCGCGTCGAGGTCCTGCTGATCACGGGCAGCGCCTCGATCGAGGACGCGATCGCGGCGGTGAGCCAGGGCGCCTACGCCTACGTGCTCAAGCCCTTCGACCCCGACGCCCTGCTCGCGACCGTCGACCGCGCGGTCGAGAAGGTCCGCCTCCAACGCGGCGCCCACGAGTTCGCCCGCCGGGCCCGGATCGCCGAGAAGCTCGCCGCGATCGGTGAGCTGTCGGGGGGCCTCGCCCACGAGATCCGCAGCCCGCTCAACGGCGCCAGCCTCCAGCTCCAGCTGCTCGAGCGCAGGATCTCGCGGGTGAGCTCGGACCCGGCGCTGCTCGGACCGATCGAGATGGTCCAGTCCGAGCTCAACCGGCTCTCGCATCTGGTCGAGGACTTCTTGAGCTTCGCGCGGCCGGTCGAGCTCGATCTTCACCGCTTCGACCTCCCGACCTTGCTCGCGCAGGTCGCCGAGCTGCTCGCGCCCGAGGCCGCGACCCACGGCATCGAGCTGCGCGCCGAGCTGCCGGGCGCGGGGCTCGTCTACGAAGGCGATCGCCACAAGCTTCAGCAGGTCCTGATCAACGTGGTCCGCAACGCGATCGAGGCGCTCGAGCACACCGGCGGCGACATCGTCGTGTCGCTCGTGGGGCCCGAAGATGGGATGCTCGCGCTGCGCGTGACCGACGACGGGCCGGGGATCCCCGAGGACATCCGGTCGCGGGTCTTCGAGCCCTTCTTCTCGACCAAGGCGATGGGCACCGGGCTGGGCATGGCGATCTGCCACGCGCTGGTCCAGCGCCATGGCGGGGCGATTCACATCCGCTGCGATGGCGGCACCGAGGTCGACATCTTGCTGCCCGCCCCCGTCGCCGGCGACGCCGCTCCCGATCGCGCCTGACGTCGGCGAGAGCGCCCCTACGACAGCTGGGGCCCGGGCGAGGGTCCAGACCCGACCGTGGGGTAGGATCCGCGCGTGACGACGAGAGACGAGCGCCCGAGCCCGAGCCCGAGCCCTGGCGAGGATCCGAGCAACGCACACGAGGCGGCCGCGGAGCCACAGTTGGACGCCTTCATGCTCGTGGGCCTGGGCGCCTCGGCTGGCGGTCTCCAGGCCTTGACCGCGTTCTTCGAGACCATCCCCGCGGACAGCGGCCTCGCGTTCGTCGTCGTCACCCACCAGCACCCCGGCCACGTCAGCCTGATGCCGGAGATCCTCAGCAAGCACACCTCGCTGCCGGTCGTCGAGGCCGAGGAAGGGGTGCAGGTCGAGCCGAATCACGTCTACCTGTCTCCGCCCGGGGCGATGCTCGCGTTGATGGGGGGTGCGCTTCACGACATGCGAGCCGACATCGATTGGCATGCCGATCATCCGAGCCTCCCGATCGACTACTTCTTCCGCTCGCTGGCCGAGGAGATGCGAGAGCGCGCGATCGCCATCGTCTTGTCCGGGACCGGCAGCGACGGCACCGTGGGTGCGAAGATCATCAAGCGCGAGTCGGGCCTGGTCATGGCCGAGGACCCCGGGTCGGCGACCTACGACGGCATGCCACGCAGCGTCATCGCGACGGGGATCGTCGACGATGTCGAGACCGCGGAGGGGCTCGGGCGCAAGGTAGCCGCCTACGCCCGGCGCCAGAGCGCAAAGTTCCCGGCCACCGCGGCCGAGCAGTCGCTCCATGAGATGCACCGGGCGCTGATCCTGGTCCGCGACCACACCGGGCACGACTTCTCATCCTACAAAGAGAACACCATCCGGCGCCGCATGAAGCGGCGCATGAACCTCCACCAGCTCGACACCCCGAGGGAGTACGTCGCCTACCTCCAGCGCAACCCGGCGGAGCTCGACACGCTGTTCAAGGAGCTCCTGATCGGCGTGACCAATTTTTTCCGCGATCCGGAGGCCTTCAACGCGCTCGCGGCCAGGCTCCCGCAGCTGCTCGAGCGCAAGCGCGAAGGCGAGTCCTTCCGGGTCTGGGTCCCGGGCTGCTCGACCGGCGAAGAGGCCTACTCGATCGCCATCCTCCTGCGCGAGGCGATGCTCAACGCACGCAAGCGCGTGACGATCCAGCTCTTTGCGACCGATCTCGACCCCTCGGCGATCGACGTGGCGCGGGCGGGCGTCTACCCCGAGGGCATCGCGGTCGACGTCGGCGAAGACCGGCTCGCGCGCTTCTTCTCGCGCCACGACGCCTACTATCACGTGAGCAAGGAGATCCGCGACATGGTCGTGTTCGCGCCCCAAAACGTGATCACCGACCCGCCGTTCACGAAGCTCGACCTGCTCTCGTGTCGCAACCTGCTGATCTACCTCAACAGTCAGCTCCAGCGCCGCCTCCTGCCCCTGTTCCACTACGCGCTTCGGCCCGGCGGGGTGCTCTTCCTCGGCACCTCGGAGTCGGTCGGGACCTTCACGGAGCTGTTTGAGCCCGTCGACAAGAAGTGGAAGCTGTTCGAGCGCCTGTCATCGAGCCCACACACCCTGCCTCGGTTTCCGCTCGACACCGTGCATGCGGCCGACACCGGAGCCCAAGATCCCGCAGCGAGGGTGCCCAGGCCGCCCGTGCAGCCGGTCGGCAAGCTGATCGAGCGCGTGCTGATCGCCAAGCACATCCCGCCGAGCGTGGTTGTCAACGAGCGCGGCACGATCGTCCACATTCACGGCCGGATCGGGCGCTTCTTCGAGCCGGCGCCCGGCCAGCCCAGCCACAACCTGCTCGACATGGCCCGCGCCGGTCTCCAGCCGACGCTGGCCGCGTGTCTACGCCGGGCGTCCACCACCACCGCCGAGTTCGTCTACGAGGGCGTCCGCGTGCAGACGAACGGCGACTCGATCTTCGTTGACGTCAGCGTCCGAAGCCTGGCCGAGCCCGAGACCCTGCGCGGGCTGGTCTTGCTGAGCTTTCAGCAGGCGGCCCCGGCCCGGGCCGCGTCCGACGGCGAGCTGTCGACGACGGCGTTGAGCGCGGGCGAGCTGAACCAGCTCGAGGCCGTCGAGCACGAGCTGCGCTACACGAAGGAGACCCTCCAGAGCACGATCGAGGAGCTCGAGACCTCCAACGAGGAGCTCAAGTCGACCAACGAGGAGCTCCAGTCCACGAACGAGGAGCTCCAGTCCACGAACGAGGAGCTCGAGACCTCCAAGGAGGAGATGCAGTCGCTCAACGAGGAGCTCCACACCGTCAACAGCGAGCTCGAGGAGAAGGTCTCGGATCTGTCGCAGGCCAACGACGACATGACCAACCTGCTCAACAGCACCGAGGTCGCGACCGTGTTCCTGGACCGCGAGCTCCGCGTCAAACGCTTCACGCAGACCGCGACCCGGATCATCAAGCTGATCCGCAGCGACGTCGGCCGCCCAATCGCCGACCTCGCGTCCGAGCTCGAGTACGAGTCGCTCGTCACCGACGCCGACGAGGTCCTGCGGACGCTGGTACCCAAGCAGCGCGAGCTCCACAGCAAGGACGACAGGTGGTTTCTGATGCGAATGATCCCCTATCGGACCACCGACAACGTCATCGATGGCCTGGTCATGACCCTCGTCGACATCAGCGAGCAAAAGTGGGCCTTCGGGGAGCTTCGGCGCGTGCTCGCGGAGCTCCAGCGCATGCAGGAAGCAGCCCGTCAAGGGCGAGAGGCGAGCGCCATGCTGAGCAGCTCGTTGTCTCGCGTCTACGTCGATCGTGTCGACCGCGACCTACGCTACACCTGGGTCGGCAATTCCCACCCGGACTGCGATGCAGAGTCGATGATCGGCAAGCGCGACGATGAGCTCCACGACGGTGATGGAGCCCACGAGCTGGTCGAGATCAAGCGCCGGGTGCTCGTCAGCGGCGAGAGCCAGCAACGGGACGTCGTCCTCGAGCTCTCGGACGGGCGTCACACCTGGCGAGTCTGCGCGGACCCCTTGCGCGATGAGGATGATCAGATCTTCGGCGTCTCGACCGTGGCCCTCGACCTCGCCAAGCTCAACCCCAGCGCGGGCGGGAGCGCGGGCGGGCGCTCAAGCCAGTAGCCCCTGGATCGCCGCGACCAAGTCCTCGATCTCGATCGGCTTCTCGAGGAACACGGTGTTCGGCGCGCGCAGCAGCTTGCGGACCTCGGGGTCGGTGCTCGACCGGCCCGAGAGGATCACGACCGCCCGCGGCTGGACCAGCTCGACGAGCCCGTCGATGAGCTCGGTCGGCGAGGCCGTGGGCATGTTGGGCAGGCCAAGATCGGTCACGACCACGTCGATCGTCTCGCCGTGCTGGTGGGCGAGCGCGGCCGCCTCGGCGCCGTCGGCCGCGGCGAAGACCTTGTAGCCCTCGTCCTCGAGCAGCAGCTGGGTCGCCTCGCGAGCCAGGCGCTCATCCTCGACGAGCAAGACCCGCTCGCCCGCGGGGGGCTCGAGCTGCTCGCCCTTGCCCGGCGCCGAGCTGCCCGAGGCGTCGAGGACCTCGCGGACCTTGGCCAGGAGCGTGTCCTCGGTGAAGGGCTTTTGCAGCGCGGGGGCGTCGGGGTTGAGGCGCCGCTCACGTACGAGCTTGACCTTCGGATAGGCCGACATGAACAGCACGCGCATGTCCGGGCGCAAGAGCGAGGCCGCGTGCGCGAGCCCGGATCCGCTGAGCTCGGGCAGGACCATGTCGGTCAGGAGCAGCTCGATGTCCGCGCGCGCCTTGATGATCGCCAGGGCCTGGGTCCCGTTGTCAGCCTCGATCACGCAGTAGCCCCAGCGCGTGAGGTAGTGGCCGACCGTCTGGCGGACGAGCGGCTCGTCCTCGACCAGCAAGACCGTCTCTTTGCCGCCGAAGGCCGTGATGTGGGCGGGCTCGTCGGGCGAGGGCAGCGGCTTGGTGGTCCGCGGCAGCATCACGCGGACCGTGGTTCCGGCGCCCGGCTCGCTCTCGATATCGATGTGGCCGCCGGCGTTGCGCACGATCCCGTAGACCGTCGACAGGCCGAGGCCCGTGCCCTCGCCGACGGCCTTGGTCGTGAAGAAGGGCTCGAACAGCCGCGCCTTGGTCGCCGCGTCCATGCCCTTGCCCGTGTCGCGGACGGTCAAGCTCGCGTAGGCCCCGGGGCGCACGTCGAGCTTGCGGGCCAGGACGTCGTCGACGATCAGCTCGCCAGTGATGACCTCGATCCGACCCGCGCCGCTGACCGCGTCGCGGGCGTTGACGACCAGGTTGGTGAGGACCTGCTCGATCTGCATTTGGTTGGCCCAGACCCGGCCGTCGTTGGCCTCGAGCCGGAACACGAGATCGATGTCGGCGTCGAGGGTGTGACGCAAGAGGCGCTCGTTTTGGGCGATCATCGCGTTGATGTCGACGACGGCCTCGGTGTCTTCGCGCGGGCGACCGAGGGCCAGGAGCTGGCGCGTGAGCGTGGCGCCGCGGACGGCCTCGGCCTTGAGATCACGCAGGAGCTCGGCCGCGCGGCTGTCTTTGTCGATGTCGATCAGGGCGCTGGCGGCACAGCCGAGCATCGCCATCAGCAGGTTGTTGAACTCGTGGGCGACCCCGCTCGCGAGCCGCCCGATCGCCTCGAGCCGCTCGGAGCGCTGGACCTTGGCCTCGAGCTTGCGGCGCTCGCTGACGTCGCTGAACACGGTGTGACAAGCGGGCGGCCCCCCGTCGTGCTCGTCGCTGGGGGCGCTCTCGAGGTGAATCCATATACGCTGGCCGTCTGCGCGGATGAGCCCGAGCTCGCAGCCGTGGCTGGTCTGGTCGCGGATGACGTGCTGGAGGTGGACGTGGAGGAGATCGGCGGATGATGAGTCCATCATCCGCGACAGCGGGCCGCCGACCAGCGCGGCCCGCTCCAGGCCGAGCAGCCGCGCCGCGGTCAGGTTGGCGGCCAGGACCATCCCCGTCGCCGACAAGGTCAGGTAGCCCATCGGCGCGTCGTCGTAGAGGCGGCGGTAGCGATCGCGTGAGCGCTCGAGCTCCTGCTGCGTCGCCTGCAGCTGCAGGTTTTGGAGCTCGAGCTCGATGTGGTGGACGTGGAGCTCCTCGTACAGCTGCCTCGGATCGTGGTCTTCGAAGTCCATCGAGAGCTCCAGAATCGGCCCGCCGCTGTCCGCACGTCGGCGCTCCGCGAGCCTGCGCAACTTCAGTCGATCCTCGCTGTTCAAGGCGCTCCGCTGGGGCCGAGCTACGCGGCCAGGCGATAGCTTTGCATTTCGACGGCCCGTTCCGCAGCGCAAAGCTTGCGGTAATAATAGCAGGAACAACCGCGGGTCGAGGTGAATAGCGATCGAATTAGGGTACGAGCCACTCCCTCGAGTGATCACCGAGATGGGTCTGAAGGACAGTGCACAGCTCTTTGGCCGGCTCGCCCGCGAATTCCATTGGGGCCCGCTCCTTTGCCGCGCTCGGTGGCTCCATGGCGTGGGGGAGATGCCCTCGCGCTCATGAACCCGCCCGGGGCGATCGCTATACCGCGATTGCGCACAATCGCGCAAAGCTGAACGATCACCTTCGAAGATCAGCGGCGCGGCTGGCGTCGGCGACCCACACCCAAGTCGTCCCGCCCATCACCTCCCCGGAAAATGTGCATTGATCCTCGGATCGCTCCTTCCGCGCCGCAGCTTCTTCGCGGGTGGGGCATGAGCGTCACGCCAGCTTCGACGCAACCTCGGATATAGTCGATGAAACGCTCAGCTGTCATCGCGCTCGGAGTCGTGGGATTGGTGGTGTTCATCATCATTGCGATGATCGCCGGCACCTACAACTCACTCGTGAGCCTCAACGAGGGCGTCTCGGGCCAGTGGGCCCAGGTCGAGAACACCTACCAGCGCCGCGCCGACTTGGTCCCCAACCTCGTCGCCACCGTGCGCGGCGCCGCGACCCACGAGCGAGAGACGCTCGAGTCTGTCACCGAGGCGCGCGCCAAGGTCGGGCGCCTCGACGCCGGCGACGCGTTCGAGGATCCGGCCGCGCTCGAGCGCTACCAGGCCGCCCAGGACGAGCTCTCGACGGCGCTCAGCCGGCTCCTGGTCGTCGCCGAGGCCTACCCGCAGCTGCGTGCCAGCGAGAACTTCCTCGCCCTCCAGTCCCAGCTCGAGGGGACCGAAAACCGGATCGCGGTCGAGCGCAAGCGCTTCAACGACGCGGCGCGGGCGTTCAACACCAAGCGCCAGTCCTTCCCGACCGTGGTCATCGCCAACATGTTTGGCGATCGCTTCGAGACCAAGACCTACTTCGAGGCCGAGGTCGGCGCCGCGGAGGCGCCAAAGGTCGAATTCTAGGAGCACGTGCGCGTGTCTTTCTCGTCTCCTGACTCGGGCCTGCGGCCCGCGACCCTCGGGCCCTCGGGTCCCGGGAGACTGTTTGGCGCGCGCGCCTGCCCGTGGTGGGTGCTGGTCTGGCTGATGTTGCTGACCCGCCTGGCCGCGGCGGCGCCAGCGATCCCCGCGCCGCCAGATGCCAGGGTCAGCGACGAGCCCGGGGTCCTCTCGACGCCGGTCCGGGCGTCCCTCGACCGGCGCCTCGCCCACTACGAGGCGCGCAGCGGCCACCAGATCATCGTGTGGATCGGCGAGACCAGCGGCGAGCTGACGGTCGAGGACTTCGCGGTCCAGGCCTTCGCGCGCTGGAAGGTCGGCAGCGCCGAGCTCGACGATGGCCTCGCCGTGTTCGTCTTCGTCGAGGATCGGACCGTGCGGGTCGAGGTCGGCTACGGGCTCGAGCCAACGATCACCGATCTGATCGCGTCGCGGGTGATCCGAAACGTGATGCTCCCCCCCATCGAGCGCGGCGAGTGGGACGCCGCGATCGTCGGCGGGGTCGAGGCCCTCGTCGACGCGATCGAGGGCCAGGCGGGCGCGCTGCCCGGCGACAGCGGTCCAGGGCCCGACGCCCCCGAGGGCATGAGCCGGACTCAGGTCATCGTCACGGTGATCGGCGTCGTGCTGTTCTTGGTCTTGCTGGTCACCAACCCAAAGCTCGCGCTGCTGCTGCTCTTCTTCATCG
>NZ_PVNK01000117.1 GCF_002994615.1 Enhygromyxa salina
GGTGAAGTTGGGGGGCCTGTTCGCCAACCGACCCCGCCCGGGCCCACTTCGCCTTCCGATCCACACGCCAAAATGAGCGGCGCGACGTTCACGCCACCCCCGACCCCGCATCGGATGTCCTATGCGCTCATCATCGCCGATGTTCTCGGGGCTTCCGTAGCCCAAGGCGCCCCCGGCGAACCTCGGCTCGCGCCCCGACGCCGTATTTAACTCATCGCTTGCAACGGCACGAGAGCCTGCAGGGACTGTCGCGCGACCATCACCACGCCTTGGTCCTCGCGCGGACGCTTCGCGCCGTCGAAGCGGCGCTACCCGCCGACGCCGAGTCCTTCGTGGCCAAGGTTCGCGAGCAATGGCCCCGAGAGATCGGGCCCCTCGCCCTGCCCCGTGCCAGGGCGGTGGCGGCGGGGCTCGGTGTCACCGATCGTCGAAGCTTGTCGTACCATCGAGACATGAGCGCAAACCGTGACTGGCGGACGTGGTTTGGCCTGGTGCTCGTCCTGGCCTCGATCCTCGTGGCCGGCGTCGCGTTCGTGACGCGGGACGCTCACGTCCTCGTAGAGTTCCGCGGCCGGGAGGAGCAGGCGGTGATCGAGCGACTCGGGGCGCCGAGTCGAGACGTGGAGCTACAGCTGAGCGACGCCGGCCCCGAGTATCGCGCGCCCGCGATCATCCACCTGCGGGAGAGACCATCCGAGCCCGTGCGGGAGCTGACCTGGGAGGGCTGGTTCCGAACGACCCACGTGTGGTTCGAGCAGCGCGGGAACGAGTGGGCCGCGTTCGAAGCGTACGAGCACAGTCGCTGGGAGCAATATTGACGACCTCACAGACCCCCAAGCCACTTCTTGAGCCCAGTGAAGATTTGGCCCGGGATGTGCTTTTCGGCCCACTCGGCAAAGTGCTCCATGTGGCGGGGGCGAACACCCATGCCGCTGTTCATGATGCTGGCGCCGTCAGCTTTGTGTGGGCTATCATCCGGGTACTCGTCATCGAGACCGAGCATGTGTCCGAACTCGTGCGCAGCGGGCACTTGGCTGATATCGGTGCGCATCATGACGTCGAGGTTGTCGAGCTTGACGTTGCCCATGCCTGGCGTGACAGCCGACCCCACGACATCGCCCTCTTTCATGCCGCGATAGCGAACACTCATCTCCCAGTGGTCAGACATGAACCCGCCGATCTGTTGCTCGAAGTCGAGCTTGAGCGTCACGGTCCGGCCATCGGCGAGCGTCATGACGAGTTGACCGTCCCATGCAGCTCGGACCTCTCGTTCCCAGTCATCGACGAAGGTCTGCTTCTCGTCCGGTTTCCAGTATCCCGCGGGACCATCGAGGAAGTACCACTGCAGCTTCATCTTTGCCTCGAGCCCGAAATTACCGTCATCGAGTTGACCGAGGGCGAGATCGTACGCGTTCCTGGTCCCGTTGGCCGACACCCCGGTCTCCTCGGCGAGCAGCCTGCCGTTCGGAGACCGCATCACGAGGTCCGCCAGCGCGAGGTTTGAGCGGCACGCGTGGAAAAATGGCGTGCATGCAGTTTTGCTTGCTCCGCTCGACCTCATCGCGCGGCTGTGTGCCCTGATCCCGCCACCGCGTTTTCATATGATCCGCTATCACGGCGTGCTCGCTGCCC
>NZ_PVNK01000118.1 GCF_002994615.1 Enhygromyxa salina
CCGTCTGCGACTTTGCCACGCACGGCCGCGAGCGGCCGGTCGCTCCTCGCTGCGCTCGTCGCTCGGTGGGCTGGTATGGGCTTCGCGGTGGCCTCCGTGGCCCCCTAGAAGGGGGCTCGTTTAGACCCCCGCGGCCGTCTGCGACTTTGCCACGCACGGCCGCGAGTTTCCTTAGACCCCCATGGCCGTCTGCGACTTTGCCACGCACGGCCGCGAGCGGCCGGTCGCTCCTCGCTGCGCTCGTCGCTCGGTGGGCTGGTATGGGCTTCGCGGTGGCCTCCGTGGCCCCCTAGAAGGGGGCTCGTTTAGACCTTGCGGTCACCCTGCTCTTTGCCACGCACGGTCGTAAGTTTCCTTAGACCCCCATGGCCGTCTGCGACTTTGCCACGCACGGCCGTAAGCGGTCGCGGAGTTCGCTGGGAGGGGCTTTTGGGCATCTTTAGACCACTAGCAGCCCGGGGTGCAACGCCTCGCGCCGCCTCGCTTGGCCTTTTCGCCGATGGCTTTGTCGCCAAAACTTGCAGTACGCCCGGTACAGCGGCGTTTTGGCTTCGCGCCCTCGGCGAAAATTCCGGCGCGAGGCGACACGATGCATTGCACCCCGGGCTGCTAGCTTGCCGCGGTCAGGCGGTCAGCACGGCGTGCACGCGCACGCCATGTCGCAGTTGGGCATGCTCGCGGGCACTGACGCGCCCGCACACGTCGCGCTGCATGCTCCGGCGCCGCAATTAACGCTCGCACCCATGCATACCGCGTCATCGGGACCGCACTCGATCGCGCACGAGCCCGCGCCACACACCAACTCCATGTCGCCGCAAGCGTCGACCCCTCCGTCGCAGCTGACGGTGCACGGGTAGAGAGCGGGGCACGTCACGGTCGAGACATCGCACGCGTCCGGGCCGTCGCAGATCAGCTGACACTCGAAATCCTGTGGGCACACGATGTTGGTCTCCTCGCAGACTTGGTTGCCGATGCACTCGATCACACACACGTTCCCAACACATTCCGTGCACTGGTTGGGGCATATGCCGCCAGGCGCGACGGGGTCGATGCATTCGCCGTCACCGTCGCCATCGCCATCTCCATCTCCATCTCCGTCGCCATCGCCATCTCCATCTCCATCACCATCTCCATCGCCGTCGCCGTCGCCATCTCCATCGCCTGAGTCTCCATCACCTGGGTCGCCGTCGCCGAGGTCACCATCGCCGTCACCGTTCGAGCCATCGCCGTCGCCAGCATCAGCGAGTGGGTCTTGGAACTTGGGGTTGGGCTCGATCAGGCACCCGCAAATCGCCAGCGTCAGACCGATCGATGGCAGGCGTGAGAGCATGGCAGCGCGACGTCACCGGTCAACGCCATGGCGAGGACCCGAGACCCGACCACAATAGCTCGAACACGCGTCCGCATGAAACCAGTCACTGCCATGGATCCGCAAAACAGGTCGACTCGAAGATAGCGAAAAAGTTGCGCCAAGGCAGTTACCCCTGCCATTCGCTGTCCCCAAGCGTGACGGTCCACAGCTCGCCGTCGGCATCCTCGAACGCGATCTCGAACCCGCCGATGGTCCACGTCCCGCGACCGCGGTCCTCACTGATCCAGATGTCCGTAGCGTTCGCGGCCATCAAGCGGTTCGACTCACCGTCCCGGTCATGACTCGAGATCACGAACAGGGCCGCCCCGGCCGGTATCTCGTAGCCGAGGGCCGCCCCGTCGAGCGGGCCGCAGACCTCGTAACCTTCGGCCTCCTGCCACAGCCGCATGTCGACCCGATCGGCCACGAGCGAGTCGACGCCGTCGGTGATGACCACAGGGTCGTCCTCGAACAGGTCGAGCTCTTCGATCGTGAACAAGGTGCCCGCGCGATCGTAAGAAAATTCGGCGGCCGCACAGCCACGCGACGTACAGCCGACGTCAAGGGTCGCCGAAGCCAAGACCGTGCCGCCAAAGTTCGACGGACCGACGAGCTCCGCACGGGGACCCGCGCTGAGCTCCAAGGCCACGAACACGTCCCGTTCGGGCTCGTGGTCCGCCTGCGGATCCTCGCCTCCTGCCGCGAGCAACCCGAGCAGAGCGAAGGTCAGCCCGAGCGGGTGTGAACGCGTGTGGATGGTCACCATACCATTGTGGTAGCTGGCCAGACCGAAGGGCGCCCACCCCAGCCCTCGCAAGCTTTGCGCCAGACGCAAGCGATCAGAGCACGCGAATCTCTTCGTTGCCAGCCTGGCGCAGCGCGACCGAAACCCGCTCGATGATCCCCTCGCGCTCTTCGTCGGTGATCTTTTTGCCATTATCCCAGCGCTTGATCGATCGCCGATTGATCACCCCCCGCCCGGCAAAGGCCTCGAGCAACGTCGCCCGACCCCCCTCCTGATAAAACGCCCACTCGCCCCGCATCACGAAGCGAACCTTGGCGAAGTCCCCGGTGTCTCCGATCGGCACCAAGGTCCCGGTGAAGGGATCTTGAGCCTTGAGTTCGGCGATAAATTCACGATTGGCTTTGCTGACCATTGCTCGCTCACCCGCAGGGGTTTCCGTCGATTCGCCGCCGCGTAATGCTGTTGACGTCGGGGTTGGCAGCGAGGGTCGGGCGTTCGAGCCGCCACCATGTCCGCTCGCCCCAGGCGCCGAAGCGCGTGGCGCCGGTCGAGAATACATTGACATCCCCCGACGCGCCCTCCGCGAAACGGCGCGAGGCGGCGTCCCAGACCTGCGCGGCCTCGGCACCGCTCAGCCCGCTGGTCGGTGTGTCGAACAGGTTGAGTCCGTCGAGGTAGCGCCCGCCCGCGGTCTGCTCGAGCGTGGTCTTGCCGTTGGCCGCGGCCCAGCGCTGGGCGTCGGCCATCCGCGGACCCGACCAGAACACGGCGCCGTCGCGCGCGGTCGAGAAGTCGAGGGTGTTCTCGGCCTCGTTCAGGAGGGTGCCGAAGTCGTAGGGCTGGAGCCCGAGCGGATCGAGCTCGACGGTGGTGTCGGGGACGTAGGCGTAGAGATCGACGCCCGGCTGAATCCCGAGCGCGTCCTGGCTGAGGTAGCGGTCGGCGTCGGGATCGAAGTAACGATAGCGGTTGTAGGCGAGCCCGGTCTCGTCGTCGACGTACTGGCCCGGGAACGAAAACGGGCAGGCGACGGGCGTCTTGGCCTGGTCCTCGGCCTCGGCCTCGGCCCGGGTGTCGCGACGGACCCCGGAGATGTCGTGGTCCATGCGCCAGGCGAGGTCGCCGGCCTCGTCGTAGAGCTCGGTTGGCGTGCCGAGGTGGTCGGTCGCGACGTAGTGGCGCGCGCCCTGGTGCTCGCGCGCGACGAGGCGAAAGCCGTCGGGGTCCCAGTGCCAGGTGACCAGCCCGTCTTCGTCGTCGGCGTCGAGCTCGTGGACGATGACGTTGCGGTCCCAGACGAAGATCGTCTCTTTGGTCTGGCCCGCGGCGATCAGGCGCTTGGCCGTGCGCCGGCCGAAGGCGTCGTAGTCGAATTCGACCCGGGCGCCGTCGGGCCGCTCGACCTCACGCAGCATCCCGTGGCCATTCCAGCGGTAGTGCCACACGCCCCCGTCGGGCTCGATCTTGCGGACCCGGTTGCCGTCGTCGTCGTACTCGTAGCGGACCTCGCCCGCGTCGGTCCGCACGCGCTCGAGCTGTCCGCCGGGTGCGTAGCTGCGATCGCTGCCGTCGGGGGTCTTGAACACGTTGCCGACCGCGTTCATGGCCCGGTGAAACTCGGCGTCGCGGCGGCGCTCCCGGACGAGGCGGCCGCGGCTGTCGTGGTCGAACTCGCGGTCGCCGAGCGGCGACTCGATCGCGGCGATCTGGTTCTCGCCCCGCCAGTGGTAGGTCCGCGCGTCGAGGGCCTGGACGCCGCTGCCCTCCCCCGCGGCGCTCGCAACCGAGGGCGCCGCGCTCGAGACCGTGGCCGCGACCATCGCCGCGCGCAACCCCGCTCGCCAGGTGGTGCGCCGCGCGGTCGGGCGCCCGGCCTCGTCGTGCTGCCACGCGAGCTCGATGCCGTTGTCGAAGCGCCGAGTGGTCTCGCAGCCGAGCGCGTCGACGTCGAGGGCGACGTTGGGCTCGCTTTGGTTGTTGACGTCGAAGAAGAGCTGGCGCGTGGTCCCGAGCACGTCGCGGCCAACGCTCACGTGGCCGCCGAGCGAGGTCGTCAGGGCGTCGCGGGTGCCGTTTGGGCCGTAGTACGAGCAAACCTCGTGCTCCCCGCTGCGCTCGAGCACGATCCGACCGAGGCTGTCGCGCTCGAGCTCGACCTCGCCGAGTTCGTTCTGACCGCGGATCACGGTGCCGTCGACGCCGTAGCCGAAGCGCGCGAAGCTGCCGTCGTCGTGCCTGGTCTCGACCAGGCGATCGAGGGCGTCGTAGGCCATCTCGGTCACGGCCCCGCTCGCGCGGACGATCTTGGTCACGCGCCCGAGGGCGTCGCGCTCGTACCTGCGCGTGCGCCCGTCAAAGCCGATCTCCTGGATGATCCGCCCGTTGTCGTCGAGCTCGAACTGGAACTGCTCACCGGCCTCGTTGATGACCGCGCGGAGCTGGTCTTCAGTGTCGTAGTCGTAGCGGACCGCGACGCCGGCCTCGGCCCGGGTGACGACGCGGTGCTTGTGGCCGTACTCGAATTGCACGTGGCGGGTCGCGTCGCGGA
Source organism: Enhygromyxa salina (assembly GCF_002994615.1). GTDB lineage: Bacteria > Myxococcota_A > Polyangia > Nannocystales > Nannocystaceae > Plesiocystis > Plesiocystis salina_A. Next base: position 4,645 of record NZ_PVNK01000118.1, read on the forward strand.
ACTCGAGCACGTTGCCCTCGGCGTCGAGCACCCGCCGCTGCCGGACCCTGGTCGGGCCCTCGGTCTCGACGATCCGGCCCTCGGCGTCGTAGCGCAGCTTGGTCAGGCCGCCGCGGGCGTTTTGGACCTGCGTGAGCCGACCCTGGCCGTCGTAGGTGTAGTGCGTGGCCACGCCGTTGCCGAGCGTGGTCGCGATCACGCGCTTGCGCTGGTCGTAGGTCAAGGTCGTGACCGCGCGCTCGTCGTAGCCCTTGACGACTCGCGTGACGAGGCCACCGCGCCACTCTTGCCAGGTCCTCTCGCCCGAGGGGACCTTGCTCTCGACCAGGCGGCCCTGGTGGTAGGTCCACGACCACTCGCCCCGGCGGGCGTCGATGGCCTTGATCGGGCGATCTTCCTCGTCGTACTCGATCTTCAAGACCGCCCCGTCCAGGCCGATCTGCTCGACGAGGTTCCCGCGTCGGTCGTAGCGCATGACCCGTTCGTTGCCGTGGGGATCCTGCTCGAGCGTGCGCTTGCCCGTGTCGGGGTCGTAGTCGTAGCGAAACACCTTGCCCTTGGCATCGGTGACCGCCACGACCTGGTTGCGCTCGTTGTATTCGTAGATCGTGGCCTGCTCGAGCGAGTTTTCGACGATCGTCTTGCGGCCCTTTTGATCGTAGGTGATCAAATGATCGTAGATGCCCCCGTCGCCCCAAGTCCGCACGCACTTGGCCAGTGATCCGACGCTGTCGTACTGAAAATAAAAAGACAGCCCGGCGCGATCGGTCTCCTGGACCATGAGGTGGCCCTGGTAGGCGTAGCGCCACGCGGCGCCCTCGGCGTCGCGGACCTCGATCAGATCGTCGTTGTCGTCGTAGAGGTACTGGCGGTGGCGGACGTGGCCCTCGCCGCTGGGCGCGGGCAGGTCGAGCGAGGTCAAGCGGCCGCGCTCGTCGTGGTTGAAGCGAAGCGTGCGTCCGCCACAGTCGCGGACCCACTCGAGCCGCCCGCGCGGATCGTAGGTCAGGCGGATCTCGTGCTGAGCGTCGCCCGAGCGGATCTGAACCAGGCGAAACAGCTCCGGATCACCGCCGGCCACGGCCATGTAGACGTGGACATTGCCGTTGGCCTGGCGGACCTCGTAGTGCCCCGGCTGGACACAGGTCAGCGTCATCTTGTGGATCACCCGCGTGGCCGTGTCGCCGGCTCGGAGCTTGCGCTCGGGCAGGTGCCACAGCGGAAACTCGACCTCGCGTCCGTCGCCGCAGCGGACCACCGCGCGGGCCCGCTCCATCCACAGCGACTCGTCGAGGCTGTGACTCCAGCCGTAGCCGAGCGTGCCGGCCCTGGACGAGCCCGCCGACTCGTAGACGCGCTCGATCTTCAGGGGCAGCGGCCCGGGCAGCTGGGCGTCGATGATCTCGGTCGAGAGGTTGCCGGTCACGACGTCGACCGGGTGACCGGTGACCGTGCGAACGGTGCGGTGCCACATCTGGCGCCAGCGGCTCGCGTTGGCGGGGGGTTCGCAGCCGCCGAGCGCCCGGCTCATGCGCTGCAAGAAGCGCGAGTTGGCCCGCATCCGGCGAAACAAGGCCGCGCCGCGCCGCAGCAGGGCCTTGGCCCCGCGCATGATCGCCTTCATCGCCAGGGCCATCGCGATAGCCTTCAGATCCGGGACCATCGGCCGCATGTTGAGCACGGGCATGCCCTTGGGGATCGCCAGGACCACGCTGACCGGGAGGCGCACGGGGTCGTTGCAGCTCAGCGCGATGTCGCCGAGGCGCACGCCGTAGGACCCCGCGAGCGAGATGTTGTGCGACCCGAAGTAGAGCTCGGCGTCGTTGCCCGGCATCGGCGGCGGAATGAACATCACCCCCGGCGCCGGGATGTGCGGCATCGTCAGCTTGTTGGTGACCTCGGTCCCACAGTTGGTCACCGGCATCGAGTTGACGAACACCAGCCCGGGGCCACCGCCGAACGCCATGCCGATCCCGGCCCCGATCGCGAGCCCGAGGGGATCGAAGACCATGCCGACGAAGGGCATCGGCACCGGCGTCGGCACCGGCGCGGGCGCGGGCGGAGCCGGGACGCCGACGATGTGCGTGTCGAGACCGAGGACGGGATCGAACCAGCTGCTCTGGAGGACCATCTCTTTTAACCTGGAGTCGCAGGGGACGCGGCGGCGCCCTCGAGTTCGATCGCCTGGGCGTCGAGGGACATGGCTTGTTGGTGGAGGCCGTGCTTGCGACACAGCGACGCGAGCGCGCGGGCGGCCTCGCTCGCGCTCGAGTTGGGTCGTTGATCTTCCTCGACGGCGTTGACCGCCTCGAGCGCGCGCCAAAACATGTTCGCGGCGTCCTGCTCACGGCCCGAAGACGCGAGCAGCTGGCCCGCCATGCGGTAGGCTTCTACAGCCATGATCTTCGGCACGGGAGTCTGTGTCTCCTGCGAGGCCAGGCCGAGCTCTCCAGCCTCGTTGTAGGCCACGATCGCCTCGTCGCCACGCTTGGCGATCACCAACGCGGCGCCGATCGCCATCTGGGCCTGCAGCTCGAGCTCGACGAAGCCGGCCTCGCGGGCGCGGGCCTTGGCCGAGCCGAAGGTCTCGATCGCCGGCTCGGCGCCGCCGGCCTGGATCATGTATCCGCCGAGCACGAGCTCGTTGACGACAGCCTCGCGCGTGAGCCCGTTGGCGACGCACATGTCCCGCGCCTGGCCCTGGGCTGCGACCGCCGCGAGCGGGTCGGTCTGAGCGAGGGTCGCGGCCGAGACCACGTGGACGCGCAGCTGGTGCATGGCCTGCTCGTCCATGAACACCGGGGGGATCCCGACCTCCTGGGCCAGGGCCTGCTTCTGGTCGGGGGTCAGCGGCGGCTTGGCGCTCTTGCGGGGCGGTGGCGCGACCGCGGGCCCCGCCGCGCCGGTCAGCTGGGGCCCCGTCGCACCGGGCGGGGCGTTCTTCATCGCGTTGACCCGATCTTGCATCTGCTTGCGCAGGGCTGGTTCGTCGATCCGCGCGTCGACCCGCTCGGCCGCGTCACCGAGCTGCTCGACGACCGGCAGCGTGAGCTCGTCGTCGACCTCGACGACCACGAAGCGCGCGGCCGCCAACCGGGGCTCGCCAAGCACCAACGCCAGGTCCTCGCGCCAGCGCTCGGCGTCGCGGATCCAGACCGGCGCGAGCACGATCACGAGCCCGGTCATCGGCGGCTGGAGCCGGTCGAGGGCCGCCGCGAGCTCGAGGCAAAAGCGGGCGAGCGGGCGCTCTCCGGCGAGCTCCGGCCACAGCGGCGTCAGCGGGACGCTCGCGGGCGCGCTCTCGACCAGACCCTCCCAGTCCGCGCGCAGCTCATCGCTGCGCAGGGTCCAGCCCGCGTCGCCCGGCTCGGTCGGAGCCTCGAGCACGAAGTAGGGCTCGGTGTTGTCGTCGAGCAGCTCGCTCGCGGTCAGGTGCTCGAGCACCGTGTTGCGCAGCATGTTGCTGGTCGCAATGTAGAGCAGCCGGAGCTCGGGCGTGTGCACGAACCACTCGCCTGCCTCGACGACCTGTTCGATGGGCTCGGTCAGCGCGTCCATGCCAGAGCCCGCGAGTGTAGCCCAAAACGCCGACTCGGTCCTCAGTCATCGGGACCCCGGGCGGTCGCGCCCGCCCATGGGCCGGGGGTATTGCTCGAGCGTCCTCGTCGTCTTTGTCGTGGTCGTCCCCACACACATCTCCTCCGGTGTTCGACCGAGGACCACAGCCACGAGTTCTTCGACTGCTACAAGCTCGAGCACCATCGTGGGGCAGCCTCGGCCTGATGACCCCTCACGACGTCCACCATGGCCCCGCGCTCGAGAAAAGCGAGGCCCGCGGCCCGGCCCCCACCGCAGCCTTCGCTAGCAGCCGTCGTTGCCGACGGAGATCAACCAGCCTTCGAACAAACGAACAAACCATTGAACCCAGAATTCATCTCACTTTTGTTGACATCTTCCGCGCTGATTTACCCTAACTGCCTCAGGTCGGCGCGAGTCTTCTTGAGGCGCGTGTTCGCGGTCGAGGTCCTGGTCTGCCAGCGCTGCGACGGCTCATCGCATGGCGGGCTTAGCGCACCCCAGAGTCGACTGGTCGGAGTTCCTATGTTCCAGCGCACATGGTAGCGTTTCGCCATGGCTGCAGAAGCAACGATCAAGTGAACAAGGTCAGATCGATCGTGCGTCTCGCCGTCATGGTATGTCCCGTCATGCTTCTTAGCTATGCTCCTGAGCAGCCGGCACCTGGTGAGAACGAGCCGCTTGGGCCCGCTCTCCCCGACCAACCGCCCCTCGATGGAGTGTCTTGTCATGGCGGTGGCGCATCAGGCATTCCGAGGGCGCGCGCTGATCGACAGTCTGGAGTTCCACGGCTCTTTTTCAGATCCAGGTGACGCATGCAACTGAGGCTGATCACTACACAGGCGTTTGTGCTTCTGCTGCTGTCCGGGGCGGCGTGCGACAATCCCAAATCCGACACCGACCCGTTGGCAGAGGGAGTGCGGTTCGACACCGCGAGTTGTCGGTCCGCAATGGACGAACTGGCCAATTGCGGCCCGACCGCCGACTGCCGCCCAGACGACGACCCGGCGAGTGCGCCACTGAGCCTGCGAGTCCTCATCGACTGCGCAGCGGCTGCGTGTGCTGGGATGGCGGCTGACGAGATCGACCAGTGTCGTTTCGACGCGATGCTGTTCCCGGGCCCGACGTGCGACGTCGCTCGAAAGCTCTGCGAAGAGGGAGACGACCCTGCGGCCTGGTTGGCAGAACCGCTGTGATGCATGGCGCCGGGCTGACCGAGGGCTGGTGAACACCGAATCCAACAAATTCTGGCTTCTATCTCGATAGGAAAAATTTGGCGAGGGCCGCCGAACGCTCGCTTGGCGCGAGGATCGGCGACCCGCTTGGTTCGGCTGATTGGACGACCGGACTAGAACAGGCTGCCCTTGGACAGCACGCACTCGCCGGCCTCGCAGACCGCCTCGGAGTCGGTGCACAGATAGACCTGCGGGCACTGGACGAAGGGATCACACTTTGGACCCGACGTGCTGCACTGCTTGGCGACCGCGATCTCCTGGCCGCCCGCGTTGCACGGACAGCAACCGGGGGTGGTCTTGATGCAGTCGTCGTCGCTGACGCAGCCGCAGAACGAGTCGGTCTCGACCGCGGGGCTCTCGGGCGCTGCGATCTGGGCGTCAACCACGTTGGCTTCGGCGTTGCCGACGCTTGCGAGGCACTCCACGTACTTGGGGGTCATCGCCCAGCCGCAGCTCCAGCCCGGGCCGTTGTTGCCGCAGGTGGTGTACTGCAGGCACTCGTACTCGGCGCGCCACTCACAGGTGGTGAAGACCGGCTCGCTTGCGCAGATCTGGCCGCTGCAGCCGGTGGCCTGACACTGCTGGACGAAGCCGATCAGGCCCTTGTCCGGGTTGAGAACGGGTTGATCGATGCGCAATTGATCGAGCACGGTGTGGTCGGCCAACGCTCGCTCGGCGAGGTCGATGGCCTCCGCGAGCTCGGCGGGCAGCTCGGCCTCGGGGTTGACCTGTTGGCCGTCCCAGCTGGCGATCATGCCGTCGCCGTCAGGCGTCAGCACGAGCGCCTGGCTCGCGCCATCCGCACGGACTTCGAGCGCGCCCTCGACAACGACGACGGTGCCGCCGTCGACGACCACGGTGCCGGGCGCGAGCACGCTCGGGTTCACTTCCGGGTTCACTTCCTGGTTGGCCGCCTCGAGCGCGTCGCCGGGCTCGTCCTGGCCCTGGCAGGCGCTGAGCCCCGCGCCGAGGCAAAGGAGGATAGACATGGAGATGATCGATTGAATGTGTCGCATGGGGGATGGGGATCCGATCAGTCGTCGGATCGCAGTCTAATTACGCGAATCTGACGGCGCTCGCTACTGACCCAAATTACAAAACCGATCTGTGCGCGATCGTTCGCGGTCACCAGCCGATCGGCTGGGGTGGCGCTCCGCGATGTGCATTGCTCTTCGTCGTTCGCGGGGGGCATCGCTCGGACCGGAGGACATGAGCGGGCACGCCGAACCCGCGCGGCGATCGGGTCCGAGACACGGGCGCGATGGCCAGGGTCGTGGCGTCGAGCCACGCCGCGTGAGCCAGCTCGCCGTGGCCATCTGGTGGACCCGCAGCCCAACCTGGGGTGGGGGCTGCGCTGGCCTCGAGCCGTGGACTTGCCCAAGATCGGGGGGTGGTCGCTACAGCTTGCGTTCGTACAGCAGCGCCTGGACATCGGGCCCAGCTCGCTCAGCGAACAGGCGTTCTCCGTGCCACGTGAAGTCTTGCATGCGAACACCCACGCTCGCGCTAAAACCAAGTTGCTCGGCGAGCTCCACCGTCGCGGGGTGGGTACAGATCGTCACGACCGATGAGAAGCCGGCCCGCGTGATGTTGTGAAGGGCGTGGGTCTCGAGCGCGTGGGCGACCTCCAGGCCATCGATACGAGCGAGCGCGCCGGTCATCGCTATCTCTGCGACCTCACCTGGGCCGAGCGAACCACGCTGGGCCTCGTAGCGGCGCATGAGCTCGCCGAGCAGAGCGAGGGTCGGGCCCATCGCTGGACGTGACGCGGGGTTCAGCTGGGCGGTGAAATCGTGCGCGAGGCAAAAGCCCACACGCTGGCCTGTCTCGCGCTCGACCGCCGTCCAGGCCAGCCGCTCGGCGAGGCTCTGGTCGACGACGGCGCCGGCGTAGGGGCTGAGGTCATCGGCCCGAAGCCCACACAGTTGCGACAGGATCTCGCGCTCGACAAACACCGAGGTCGAGAGCAACGCGAGCGCGTCGCGTTCGGCGAGGGTCGCGGCCTGGATGTCCCAGCGCGAAGGCGTCGGCTTCGCTTTTGGGCGCGGGTTCGGGCTCGGGGCCGCGCCGGACTCGGACCCGGAGCCAGACTCGGACCTGGATCCGAACCACTCGGCGAGCGCCGCGACGCTCTGACTCCGCAGCCAGCCGGGCTCGACCTCACGCAGGCCAAAGCGCTCGCGCAACCGGGTCAAGAACGCCGCGGTCGTGAGCGAGTCGCCGCCGCACGTCGCCAGGCTGTGTTCGCGGTCGACCTCCGAGCAGCCGAGGCTCAGGGCCAGCATCGAGGCGAGCTCGCGCTCGAGCGGCGTCTTGGGCCCGGCAGCGCGAGCGCTTTGGCTGGCGCAGCGGGCCTCCAAGGCGATGCGATCGCGCTTCCCGGACGGTGTCAGCGGAATCTCGTCCACGACCGAGATCGTCGCGGGCACGGCCGCGGGCGGCAGGCGTCGCGCCGCGTGGGCCAGCGCCGCGCCCAGGTCGGCGCGGGTGTCGGTCGTGAACGCGACCAGGCGCGGCGGCTGCGAGGCGACAACAACGACGACCTCACCAGCGAGCACCTCGGCGAGCGTGGCCTCGACCTCACCCAGCTCGATCCGCACGCCGCGGAGCTTGACCTGACTGTCGACCCGGCCCGCGTAGTGGAATTCGCCGTCCAGCTCCTGGCCCAGATCCCCGGTGCGAAACAGCCGACCGAGGCCCGCGTCGTCCACGAAGCGGGCCTGTTGTTCCTCGGGGCGGTGGTGGTAGCCGCGGGCGAGGAGCGGGCCGCCCACGTAGAGCTCACCCACCACGCCGGGCGCGACGACCTGGCCGTGTGGATCCAACACGTGGACGCGGGCGCCCGCGATCGCCCGACCGATCGGCACACGCTCGGGCGGCAGCGCGTCGCCGGGCTCGAACACGGCACAGGTCGCGTCCCCGGTGACCTCGGTGCAGCCGTAGAGGTTGAGGATCGTCAGCTCGGGCGCCGCGTGGCGCAGCCGTGTCAGCAGCGTGTGCTCGAAGCGCTCGCCGCTGACGACCCACACCGAGCGCGGGGGCAGCCGCGAGACGTCGCCGCCGAGGTCGAGCAGCTGGCGGACCAGCGAGGGGACGAGGCTGACTCGGGTCAGGCCTTGGTCTTGGATCAGCGCGAGCATCCCGAGCACGTCGGCGCTGTCTCGCTGGGGCAGGATCACCACGCCGGCGCCACACAACAGCGGCGCGAGCGACTCCGTGATCGCGTCGATGAAGCCGAGTGAGCTGCGATGGAGGCTGCGATCGGCGGGACCCCAGGGCCACGCCTGCCACATCCACTGCAGCCGGGTGAGCAGCGCCGCGTGCTCGAGGCACACGCCCTTGGGTTGACCCGTGCTGCCCGAGGTGTAGAGCATGCACGCCAGCGATGTTGGTGTGGCCTGCCCGGGTCCTGCCGCTGGATCGGCTGGATCGGCTGAGGGCGCGCCCGGGTTGAAGTCGGGCATGGATCGCCAGCGGGTCGGGCCGCGGTCTGCCGCCTGCGAGCCCGGAGCGCCGAGGACCAGCGAGGGGCTCGCGTCGTCGATCACAAAGGCCACGCGCGCGGCGGGCCAGTCGAGCGGCAGCGGGATGAAGGCCGCGCCGAGCTGGGTCACGGCGAGCATCGCCACGATCGCTTCGGCCCCGCGTGGGAGCGCGAGGCCGACACGATCCCCTGGCCCGACACCCGCCTGCGCGAGCACCCCCGCGACCTGGCCGACCCAGCGGCCGAGCGCCGCGTAGGTCCAGGTCTGCTCGTCGAGCTGGACTCCGATCCGCTCGGCAGCGGCGACGCTGACCGCCGCGAATTGGGCGTTGAGCGTTGGGGCGTTGGGCGTGGGGGTGTTCATCGAGGGGGTGCTCATCGCGGGGAGACCTCGGTGATCGCCGCCTCGATGTCTTCGAGCGCCTGCGCGAGCCGGTCGGCGTGGGTCCGAAACGAGAGCACCGCGAGGCGCAGGACAAAGCGCCCGCGAAATCGTGTCCCGGACAGGTAGACGCGCCCGCGCGAGTTGATCGCCGCGAGCAGGCGGGTGTTGAGTTCGTCTTGTGCGAGGCCGACCTCGCTGTCGGCGCTATCGTTGCCGCGGTCGGCGGCCGGGCGCGGGAGCTGGAGCTGAAAGGTGACGATCGAGAGCTGATGTGGCGTGACGATCTCGATCCCAGGCAGCAGCGCGAGCGCGCGCGCGGCCTGGTCCGCGAGGTCGAGCTTCTCGTCGAGGTGCGCGGCGAAGGGCTGGCTGCCGAGGGCCTTGAGCGGCAACCACAGGCCCAGGCCCCGAAAGTTGCGAGACAGCTCGGGCGAGAGATCACAAAAATTGACGCTGCTGCTCTCGTGTTCGTGCAGGTAGTCGGCGGAGGCCGAGAACGCGTCCAGCAGCCAGCTGCGGTCGGCGACGACGAGGGCCCCGTTGCCGTAGGGCAGGCCCAGGCCCTTGTGTGGATCGAGGGTGATCGAGTGGGCGGACGCGAGCCCCGCGAGCCGCTCGCGCCCGCGGGCGGTGAGCATGAAAAAGCCCCCGTACGCGGCGTCGACGTGCAGCCACATCTGATGGTCCTGGGCGAGCGCGGCTGCACCACCCAGGTCATCGATGGCGCCGGTGTTGGTGGTGCCCGCGCTCGCGACCAGCACCGCAGGGATCAGCCCCGCGCGCCGGTCCTCGGCGATCATGCTCGCCGCGGCGTGTAGATCCATCCGGCCCGCCGCGTCAGTTGCGACCACGCGGATGTTTGCCCGCGAGAAGCCGGCCATCCGCGCGGCCTTGGCTGCCGAGTGATGGGCCTGATCCGAGGCGTACACGACCCCGCGGCTGATCTGGTCGGCGACCGTGTGATCGCGCGCAGCGACCAGGGCGGTGAGGCTCGCCAGCGAGCCGCCGGTCGTGAGCACCCCCGCCGCGCCTGGGCCGTAGCCGACGATCTCACACAGCCACTGGACCGCCGTCTCCTCGAGCGCGACCAGCCCCGGCGCCATGTGCTCGACGCCGACGTGCCGATTGATCGCCGCGGCGAGGAACTCGGCGGCCGCGGACAAGAACAAGCCGCCGCCGGGGATGTAGCCGAGGTAGCCCGGGCTCGCCGTGTTGACGCTGCGTGGGGTCAGCTCGTCCATGACCAAGCTCAGGAGCTCGTCGAGCGGCTGGCCTGCGCGAGGCAGGGGCTCGGCGAGCGAGGGCGCGGCCGAGCCCTGCGTGTCCGAGGCAGGCTGCTGACCGAGCGACAAAATGTGGGCAATGACGACCTCGCTGATCTGCGCAGCGATGGCCTGCATCTGCGCGGCGCTGGGTTCGAGCGGCGCACTGTTGCCGTTGCAGTCGAGAGGGGAAGCCATGGGACGTGGCGTGAACGTGACGGAGGGGTACGTCAATTGCTCGGTAGGTTGGCAGCGTAGGGATATACATTAAATGTGGTGTAAAATAGCACGCGACAAACACGCGGAGGCTCAGCCTCGACCGCGCCGAGCGTCGACGCTCGACACGAGCAAGGTGGCAGATTTGCTGCAGTGACCGGGCCCGCGACCCCACGAGCAGGGCTGGGACAACGCCGAGCTCGGGCCGATCACCGACCAGCCCGGCCTCGTCGTCGGGTGAGCAGGCCGGTGTGCTCCACGCCTCAGTGACTGTCAAGCGTCTTGGACAAGGTCATGTTCCCATGGGAAAAGTGGTTCGGTCTCACCGTGCGACGTTCACGCCGAGGTCACCCGATGCGCTCGCTCGCCAGACCTACACAGCACCACCCACTCAACCAGCTAAGCTCCGCGACATGAGCGACGACTACCTCGAGCACAACCGCGAGCACTGGGACGCCATGGTCGACGCCCACTGGGAGTCCGACTTCTATGACGTCCCCGGATGGCTCGCCGGCAAGGACAGCCTGGGGCCCATCGAGCTCTCGATGCTGCCCGACTCACTCGATGGGAAACGGCTGCTGCACCTGCAGTGCCACTTCGGGCAGGACACGCTCTCGCTGGCGCGGCGCGGGGCGATGGTGACCGGGGTCGACCTCTCGGCCCGTGCGATCGACCGTGCGAACGAGCTCGCCGCCCTCGCCAAGTTGGAGGGCACCTTCGTGCACAGCGATGTTTACGGGCTTCCCGGGGCCCTCGACGCCGCCGGCGCGTTCGACCTCGTGTTCACCTCGTGGGGCACGATCGGTTGGCTCCCGGACCTCCAGAAGTGGAGCAAGGTCGTCGACCACTTCCTCGCGCCGGGTGGCGCGCTCGTGCTCGCGGAGTTTCACCCGATGGTCTGGATGTACGGCGACGACCGGTCCAAGTTCGAGCACAGCTACTTCAACCGCGGACCCATCACGGAGTCGAGCGACACGAGCTACAGCGGCAACGCGAAGCCAAAGACGACCAACCTCGGATGGAATCATCCCTTTGGCGAAGTGCTCGGTGCATTGATCGACCGGGGGTTCATCCTCGAAGCGTTCGAGGAGTACGACTACACGGAGATCAGCTGTTTCAGTGACTGCGTCGAGGTCGCGCCGGGCCGCTACCAGCTGAAGGGACTGGAGGGCATCTTGCCGCTGGCCTACGCGCTACGTGCCCGAAAGCCCGGCGAAGACACGAGCGCCTGACACAGCCGCTCGGTGGCGTCATCGAGCGGGTGGTCAAGAAGCCAAAACGCTGGCCGCATCACCTGGTCGCAGGCCCGTCGGGCGGGCCAGTGGTGATCACCGCGACCCCGTAGCCGTCGAGTCGCACCGTGCCATCAAAGCGCTCGCGCGAGACCTCGTCGCCGGTGCTCTTGTCCACGCGTAGGACCTCGTCGCAGTCCCCAAGGGTCTCGTCCCAGTCGGAGATCACCAGGGTCCGTGGGCCGGCCGAGGTGTGCACGAACACCCCGCTCCGACGTCCGTCCCCACCGCACGAGACCACCGCGTCGATGTCGGGGGCGCCGCCGGGGCAGTTGGGAAACGAGACCAGATCGCCATGGCGCACGTGCTGCGCGAACAGCTCCTTGGCCCGGCACGCGGCCGAGGGCGCGCCGTCCCGGGCGAGCAAACCGTAGGCGTCGTCGTTGTCGGTCGCCGTCCACCGCATCTCGAGATCAGCCCCGCCGCGAACGAGGTGGATCAGCGCGGAGGCGTAGTAGGCCGCCCCAAACGCGTTCTGGTTGAGGCAGCGGGTGTAGTTGCGATCGTGATGCGCGATCGCGTTGACCTCACCGCAGACGTTGAGGATGTCGCGTCCAACCAGGAGCCGGCCCACGCCCCGGGCCCGGGCCTCGTAGGCGGGCGTCTGAGCCATCAGCAAGGCCTCGAAGCCCGCGCCCTCGGGCGTCTCGGGCACACCAAAAATATCGACGCCGAGGCTCGCGCTGAGGGCCGCGGGCCGCCAGTCGCCGTAGCGGTGCCACGACACGAACCCGACCAGCGCGTCGTCGACCTCGACGACGAGGCGGGCGATCCAGTCCATCCAAAACGCCTGATGCGTGCCGTCGATCGCCGGCCCGCCGATCCGCGCCTTTTGGCCGTTGAGGTGGGGCCCGATCAGGTCGAGGATCGCCGTGGCGACCTCCTCGTAGATCCGACGATACTGCGCGAAGCTCAGGCCGCCACCGATCAACACGTTATTAGGCTCGTTCCACACGCACCAGTACCAGTCGCGCATGGCCTGCACGCCCCACTGCTCCATGCAGCCCCAAACGATCTCGGTGCAGCGGTTGACGAAGCTCCGGAGGTTGCGCGGGTCGTCATGAGGCGGATGAAACTTGGCGAAGGTGATCATCGGCACGGCCCCGGCGTCGAGCACCCCCTGGACGTAGGCGGCGAACAGCGACCACTGGCCGATCGGGTCGGGGACTGGCTTGTCGAACACGAAGATCCGGATCACGCTGGTGTTCATCCGGCGCAGGTGCTTGTGGATCCGCTCGCGGTGCTCGCCAAGCGCGACGTGCCACCAGGCGTCGATCTCGTTGAATCCGTAGCGAAGCCGCATTCGCTGGGCCTCGGGCGCGGTCGGAGCAAGATTCTTGGTCGGCTTCATCAAAACCTCAGCGTTCAATGATCTCAACCAGCTCGCGCAGGCGCGCCTGGGGTGAGTGAAGGCGGGCGAAGGCGCGCCGGATCTCGGTCACGATCCCGGCGTAGTAGTTGGGCCGGGCCAGGACATCGAGCAGCTTCTCCTGCGGCCGGTCCCCGCCGAAGATCAGCTCCGTCGCACGATCGCCGTAGAGCTCGCGGATGTAGCCCTCGTCGAGCACGAAGAGCGGGATGGTCCCGGCCGCGGGCGTCTCGAAGGTCCGGCAGGTCACGAGCCCGAGGTGCGCGAACAAGGGCCGATAGACCACCGGATTGAACACCGCCCGGCTCATGGTCTCGATCACCTGCTCGAAGGGCACGGCCGGCAAGGTCTCGACCCCGAGCTGCTCGAGGTAAACACGATCACAATAAAAATTATCTTCGATACCCGCGCGCACGTGTTGGTCCAAGGTGCGCGCCCAGCCCTCGCCGACGAGCGCGAGCCGGCCAACGCGGTCCCGGACCCCCTCGATCGCTCCGAGCACCCTGGACATGCCCTGCCAGCGGAACTTGGTGTGTCCAACATAGACCATGTCGAGATCTTTGGCGCTGAAGTCGAGCGGGGTCTCCCAGGTCGGGTCGTAAATGTGGAACAAGAAGGTCCCGACGTTGGCCCGCAGCGGCCGCGGCGTGGGCTGAAAGATCTTGTCGGACAGGCTGTCACACAGCTCGATCCACGCCCGACTCGACGCCTCCGCGCTGATCGTCCCCGCGCAGCCCCACAGCTCGTCCCCCCCGGCCCACGACATCCGGCCGCCGGTCGAGCTGTGGTTGTAGTCGCCGTCGATCTCGATCGGGTCGTTGTACGCGCCGTCACAATCGATCACCACTCGGCGCCGCCGCGGGACCGAACCGACGAGCCTGACCCAGTCGACCCAGTCGCCGTATTGGAGGTGAGTCGTCCACTCGAACACGAACACGACCGCGTCCGCGCCGGCGAGGACCTTGGAGTAGGGCAGCCCGAGCTCCACCTCCGCTGGCCCGTAGATCGTGAGCTCGTGACCGAGGGCGCGGGCCGCCCGCTCGTAACCCTGGAGGTCGAGCATGCTGCCCGCGTTCGCGTAGCCCCAATAGACAAATACGATCTTCACCCGAGCGTCCCTTCGCCAATCACTGCGCCCAATCAGCTCGGGTCAACCCCGCAAGACCGAGACCAGCTCCTCGACCCTTTTCTCGTAGGGGTGGTGCGCGAGCAGGTGGCGGCGGACATCCTCGACGACCTCACGATAGTGGTCCGGCCGGCGGAGCGCGTCGAGGACCTTGCTCGCGACCCGCCCGGCCAGGGTCAGCTCGCGGGCCGCCGGTCCGTAGACCGCCACGGCAAACTCCGTGTCGAGCATCAGCAACGGGATCGTGTCGGCGCAAAACTCCTCGAAGTAGCGCAAGGTCAGGTGCCGGACATGCTGGAGGAAGGGCCGCTGGAGGAAGATGTTGACCCGCCCGGTGCTCATTGTCCGGATCACCTCGGTGTAGGGCACGGCCGGGTCCGTGTGAATTCGTAGCTTCTGGAACGCCGCTTGATTCACGCGAAAGGCCGGCTCGAGCTCGGACATCCCGGCGCACTCACTGGGGGGGCTGTCCCACCACAAGCCGGCGAAGCCGATCTCGCCGATCTCGTCGCGGATCTGCTCGAGCCCCGGCAAGATCTCATCCTCGAGCTCCTTCCAGCGCCACCAGTTGTGGCCGACGTAGAGGACGTCGTAGCGCTTGGGCGGGGCCGCCTCCGGGGGGATCAGGAGCGCGGGGTCGTAGCCAAAGAAGGGCAGCGTCGTGACCCGCTCGTCGTCCGACGGCAGCAAGGTCGGCTTGAGGATGTTGTCGGACAGGGCCTCATAAAAGCGCAACCACTCGCTGCGCTGGGTCTCGTTGGCGTAATTCCGATCGTAGTCGTCGACGACCGTGATCGGGTTGCACTTCGCGTCGGCGTCGAGCACGAACCTGTGCGCGCGCGGAACGTTGGCGAGGAGGTTGACCTCGGCGAGCCGCTTGACCCGGTAGATCCGCGACTCGAACAGGTACACGACCCGGTCGAAGGCGCCGACATCGGTCGAGAAATTGACCCCCGGCAAGTCCGCGCAGGGCTCCCCGAAGAACGCGATCGTGTGCCCGAGCGCGGCGCCGACCCGCATGTAGTTCACGAGCGCGTGGGTGTTGCCGGCGTTGCACCGGTGCTCCATCACGAACAGGATGTTCATGGCCGCGCCCGCCCCTGCCCCGACGTCGCCCGATCGAAGATCGCGGCGAGTTGGTCAAAGCGGCGCTCGAACGAGTGCTCGCGCGCGAGATGAGACCGCGTTCGAAGCACGGCCTCCCAGTACGGCTCCGGCCGACGCAGGGCGCCCTCGAGGTGCGCGGCCAGATCTTCACCCGGGACCAGCGCGAGCGCGGCCGGTCCATAGACCGCCTCGACAAAATCCCGCGGCAACATCAAGACCGGGAGGGTGTCGGCGCAAAAGGTCTCGAAGGTCCGGTTGGTCACGAAGCCGAGCTTCCGAAACAGCGGCCGGTGGACGACCGGCGTAAAGCGGGCTTGGCCGAGCAAGCCAATGACCTCGTCAAAGCGGACCTGGGTTCGGGTCTCGACCCCGAGCTGCGCGAGCAAGGATGGGTCGACGTCGACGCCGACGATCCCGTTGTCCGCGGCCCAGTCGGGGCGTTGATCCCAGTCCCAACCGATCAGGCAGGCGGGGCCCACGCGGTCGCGGACGGGGCCATAGTGCGACACAAAGCTGCGAAGCTGGCCCCAGCGCTGCCAATTGTTGCCGACGTAGATCATGCCGTAGCGCTTGGTGTCCGGGCCAGCGCGGCGCCACGCTGACGCGGCCTCGCGCGCCGAGGCGTGGGGCCGCGCGACCGCGCCCTCGTCGAAGCCGTGGAACAAGAAGGGCCGAACGTCGGGCCGCAGCGGCGCGAGGGTTGGCTGGAGGATCATGTCCGAGACGGCTTCGAAGGCCTCGACCCACTCCCAGCCCTGGTGGCCGTCGAGCTTCTCGAGGTGGTTGAAGTCGTGCTCGGTCCGAATCGTGTCGCCGTAGCGCGACCAGAGGTCGACGACCACCCGGCGCTCGCGGGGGACGCCGTCGAGCAGGCACGCGAGCGCGGGCATGTCGGGGAAGTCCCACGCGACCTCGACGACGAACAGCGCGAGGTCGACCCCGCGCAGGTCCGTGGTGAAGGGCAGCGAGGGCAGCTCGGGGTTGGGATCGCCGAAGATCACGACCTCGTGCCCCAGCGCCCGGCCAACCGCCACGTAGCGATGGATCGTGGCGACGCTGCGGGCGTGGAGGTCCGGCGTGTTGACGAGTAAGAGCTTCATGATTCGTCAACCCCGGGATCCTGCGTGGCCTGAACCCACGCGATGGTCTGCGCGAGCCCGCGCTCGAACGCGGTCGCGGGCTCCCAGCCGAGCGCGGCCCGGAGCTTGTCGATCCGGGCCTCGACCCGCCGCTGCTCACCCGGGCGCGCGAGCTCGTGGACGATGCGGCCCGAGGCCAGCCCGGCCCCACCGCTGAGCTGGTCCATGGCCGCGAGGGCCTGCTCGGCGAGGTCGAGGATCGTGCGCTCGCGGCCGCTGCCGAGGTTGTAGATCTGCCCGTAGGTCACCGAGTTTGCGAGGGCCCGCGCCCAGGCGTCGACCACGTCCGCGACGTAGATAAAATCGCGGGTCTGGAGGCCGTCGCCAAAGATGCGCATTGGCTCACCGCGCACGAGGTTGCCAAGAAAGATCCCGAGCACCCCCTGGTAGGGATTGTCGAGGGCCTGACGCGGCCCGTAGACGCTGTACATTCGAAAGGTCGTCACATTGAGCGGGACCTCGAGATCCCGGCGCGCGGCCGTGGCGTGGACGTAGCGCTCGCCGGCGTACTTGGTGACCCCGTAGTAGGAGATCGGTGCGCACGAGGTGTCCTCGGACGGCCCGACGCTCTCGGCGCCCGCGTAGACCGTCATCGAGCTCGCGTAGAGCAAGCGGCCGACCCGGTGGCGCAGACACTGTCCGATCACACGGAGCGTGCCGAGGGTGTTGGTCCTCAGATCCCCGACCGGGTCTGAGAACGAGCGAATCAACGAGGCGCGACCGGCGACGTGACAGACGGCGTCGATCGGGCCGAAGCGCTCGAACGCGGGCGCGAGCTCCGAGGCCAGCGCGACATCGCCCCGGATGTACTCGGCGCCCGCGGGGACGTTCTCGCGGCGGCCGGTCGACTCGTCGTCGATGACCACGACCTCGTGGCCATCGGCGAGCAGGCGCTCGGCGAGGTGCGAGCCGATGAAGCCGGCCCCGCCCGTCACCAGCACCCGCGTGGGGCTCACTGTGGCCTCCCGGCGCCGAGGCTCTGGGCCCAGGCCCAGAGTCGGCGAATACCGATCGTCGTGGTCAAGACCGGCGCCCAGTCCATGTCGCGCGCGGCCTTGCGGATGTCGCTCACGTAGATCTTCTGATCGCCGGGCCGCCAGTCGTCGAAGCGGACCGGGACGGGCGCGCCGCGAAGCTCGGCGATGACCTCACCGAGCTCGGCCCAGACCGCGAGCGTGTTCGCCCGACCGCCGCCGATGTTGTAGACCTCGCCGCCCGTGACGTCGATCGTGTCGACCGCGAGGCGAAAGGCGCGGATCAGATCGCCGACGAAGAGCACGTCGCGGACCTGCTTTCCGTCACCGAAGATCGTGATCGGACGGTCCTGGGTGGCCGCGATCAAGAAGTGCGCGAGCCAGCCCTGATCTTCGGTGCCGAGCTGACGCGGACCGTAGATGCAGCTCATGCGAAACACGACGGTCGGGAGGCCGTAGATGCGCGCGTAGTCGCGGACGTACTGATCGGCCGCGCCCTTGCTGCAGCCGTAGGGCGAGTGGAAGTCGAGCGGCTGCCGCTCGTCCACGCCGTGGGCCCTGTCTTGATAGACGTAGCGCTTGGGGGTCTCGTCGATCGCGAGGTCTGCGCACTCACCGTAGACCTTGTTGGTCGAGGTGAACACGACAACCGGCTGGCGTCCGGACCGGCGCGCGGCCTCGAGCACGTTGAGCGTACCCATCGCGTTGACCTCGAAGTCCTCGCGGGGTTCCGCGACGGAGGTCGTGACCGCCACTTGCGCGGCGAGGTGGTAGATCACGCTCGCCCCCCTCGCCGCCGCCGTGACGATCGCCGCGTCGCGAACGTCGCCCTGCACGAACGCGAGGGTCCCCGGCCGCGCGCGGCGCTGGAGCCACTCGAGGTTGTCCTCGGTGCCCGGCCTCACGAGCGAGTCGAGGGCGGTGACGGTGTTGCCCTCGCGAAGTAGATGTTCCACGAGGTTCGTGCCAATGAACCCCGCAGCTCCAGTGACCAATACATGACTCATGCGCTCCTCCTTTTGTGGCCAACGCGGCTCGGGCTCGATTCGCCCGCGCCATCTGCCTGGGCGACTTTGCGTCCTCGCGTCACGCCGTCTCGATCGAGTCGTTCAGCGAAGTTCGCGTAGGTCATGGCGACGCCGCGCGCGATCGGGACCTTCGGCTCGTAGCCGAGCATCGATCGGGCGAGCGAGATGTCTGGCCGGCGCCGCTTGGGGTCGTCGGGCGGCAGCGGGGCCTCGACCACGGGCAGCTCCACTCCGACGACCTTGCCCAGAATATCCGCGAGCTCCAGCATCGAGATCTCCTGCGGATTGCCGAGGTTGATGATCCGATGATTGATCTCGTCCTTGGTCGCAAAGCGAAAGATGCCCTCGACGAGGTCATCGACAAAGCAAAACGAGCGCGACTGCCGACCGTCCCCGTAGAGCGTGAGCGCCTCGCCCGTGATCGCCTGGCGGACGAAATTTGAGACCACCCGCCCGTCGTTGAGCGCCATCCGAGGCCCGTAGGTGTTGAAGATGCGCACGATCCGGACATCGGCGCCGCGGGTCCTGTGCGCGTCCATGAAGACCGTCTCTGCGGCGCGCTTGCCCTCGTCGTAGCAGGCGCGCGTTCCGACCGGGTTGACGTGACCCCAGTAGGTCTCGCGCTGGGGGTGCTCGAGCGGATCGCCGTAGACCTCGGAGGTGCTCGCGTGAACGATCCGCACACCTCGCGCCTGCGCTTGTTCTGCGAGCCGGAGGGCCCCGAGCACGCTGGTGGTCAGCGTCGTGAAGGGGTCCGACTGATAGTGGATCGGCGAGGCCGGGCACGCGAAATTGAAGATCAGCTCGGCGTATACGGGCAGCGGCTCGCGAACGTCGCCGATCTCCAAATGAAAGTGGGGGTCGCGCCCGGCCTCCGCGAGGTTCTCGAGGTCGCCCGTCATCAGGTTGTCGAGGCCGATGACCTCAAAGCCCTCGGCCAGCAGCCTGTCCGTCACATGCGAGCCGATGAAGCCAGCCGCTCCGGTGACCAATACTGTACGTCGCCCGATTCCCAGCGCCATGTACGCAAGTGCTAGCATGGGGGCCTGAACGCGCAATTGCATTGGACCTTGGTTCAGGGCGCAATACTCTGCTTCACCTCCGAGTCCCCTATATCTGCAGTTCCTCGCGGAACTTGCTCGCGCCTATGTGGACACAAAAACCACGCTCACCTCAACGCAAATAGTCGCCGCAGCGCGGATCGCCGTCTTCGACGTCCTCCTCCGAGGCCCCGGTCGCCGGGTACGCCTCGCGGTCACACAGCGCCGCGAACACGTTGAGGATCCACTCGGCCTGCTCCGCGGCCGTCAGCCCGTCCGGGACCTGCGGGCCCATCAGGCTGCCGGGATGCCCGACCAGGACCTTGAACCAGCCCTCGTACGCTTTTTGGCGCGCGAAGCTCCCGAGCGTGTACTCGCCGTCGTCGAACAGCTCGACGGTGCCGTCCGCGCCGTGGCACAGGGCGCAGGTGCTCGCAAAGGCTGCGTGACCGGCCTCGATGTCGGCGCCGGGCAACAGGGTGTAGTTGTTGGGTGCGGTGTCGGATAGCGCCCAGATCTCGGAGGCGCGCGGCAACCGGCCAGTGCGCATCGCGAGGACAAAGGCGGCCATGTCGTCGATCTGGTCGGTGCGCAGGACGTCGCCGTAGGCGGGGAGGCCGTCGCCCCCGCCCTCAAACCACGCGGCCAGCTCGGCGTGCGAGCTGGACCCCGCCAGAAGATCGATCGATAGTGCGTAGGACTTGTCGGCGTAGTCGGGGCCGTAGATGCCCTCGGTGCCCCGCAGATCCCAGCCGAAGAAGTTCTTGAGCCGGTAGTCGTGCCCCTCATCGTTGGCGAAGGGCGCGCCGTCCACGTCGGCGAGCGTGCCATTTGCGAACGGCCCCCCCTCGCTACCCGGGCTAAACGTGCCTTCGAAGCTGGAGTCAGCGTACCACTTGTCGAGGAGCCGGCCTCCCCGCGCGAGGTCGTATTCGGACAGATCCGTGCTCGGATCGGTGTTGGCCATCTCGTCGTCGATCTCCGCGCAGGCGGTCAGGAGTGAGCAGGCCAGAAGTGCGTGCAGTTTTTTCATCATTGAGCCCTCAGTTGGGAATTACTTTCAGCGGGTGTCATTCAGACAATGACACATCACTATCCGGCTCTAGCATCATATGATTGCCAAAGCCAGCATTCCCCATTCAATGAGTGACGAGAAACGAAGGACAGCGAGTGACTCGAACGGCGCTGACGCCGTCAGCCAGACGCGCCGACCTTCGAGCGGTCCACAATCAACAACACCCGGCACCGCGCGCCGCCAGAATTGCGGTATTCGATCGTCGTCTGCAGCCCGTAGCTGATCGAGTCCCCGGCCCGCAGTTCATGCGCGACCCCGCCGAGCCAGACCTCCACGCGGCCCTCGAGCACGGTCAAGAACTCGACCACGCCCGGGAGCTTGGCCCCCACCTCACCGGTCGACTCGCCCGCGGGCAGCTCGTACCACGCGATCTCCAGGTGCCGATCGAGCAAGCCCGGACGCAGTCCGTGCCGGGCGACACCCGAGCTGGGATCGACGAGGACCTGGCGCTCGTCGGCGCGAACCACAGCCACGGGGGTCGGCGGCGCGTCCTCGAGCAGCTCGGTCAGCGAGCAGCCCAGCGCCAGGGCGATCTGGTAGGCGAGCTTGACCGTCGGGTTCTTCTTCCCGCGCTCGACCTCCGAGAGCATCGTGCTGCTGACACCGCTAGCAGCCGCCATGGCGTCGAGGCTCAAGCCCAGGGTCTGGCGACGACGCCGGATGTTGGGACCAATGGCGCTCGAGGGGTCCGTCATGCCGAGCACGCGTACGCTATAGCGAAGGAGGGCGTCAAGGTTCACTGTGTCCAGCCTCGCATCCTCGCCCGCGCACTTTGGCGTATGAAGCCGCACCTGGACCACCGACACCCTCGCAGGGGGTCGAGCTCATCTGCGGGTGAGCCCGATCGGGTCGAACACTGCTCGGAAAATCACCATGTCTCGCATCACGTCACTCCCTTTCATCTCGCTGCTTGGACTCGTCGCGCTCGCCTGCACGACGCAGACCGAGCTCCCGGCCGACACCGGGGTCGCGACGATCAGCACCACCGCCACCACCGACACCACCGCCGAAGACAGCTCGACCACCGACACCGACGCCGAAGACAGCTCGAGCGACGACGCGGGCGCCCCCTGCAGCGGCGACGAAGACTGCCCGTCAGGTCAGGTCTGCCTCCCGGGCTCGGGTGAGTGCGGGCCCGCGGACAGCTGCCTCATTGACGACGACTGCCCCGACGGCCAGACCTGCGAGGACGGCGTGTGCGCGATCGGTGGCGACTGTGGCGGCTTCGAGTTCTCGATCGAGGCGGTGCCGCCCAACCTGCTGATCATGCTCGACCGCAGCGGGAGCATGAGCGGCAACGTGCCCGACACCAACCTCAACCGCTGGGAGGTCGCCAAGCTCGCGATCGAGCAGGTCACCACGGGCTTCGACGACAAGATCCGCTTTGGCCTCGCGACCTACTCGGCCTGCGTCGGCAACGGCTGCTCGGCCGGGACCGTCGTGGTCCCGCTCGCCGATCAAAACGCCGCCGCGATCAACGGCTTTTTGGCCACGACCGTCGGCGAGGGCTCGAACGACGGCCAGAACGTCAACAACGACGGCCTGATCGAGTATCTGTGCGACTCGGGCGACCCCGAGACCAGCACCGGGAAGTCGCTCCAGGCTCAGGTCGGCAACCCGACCCTGCAGGACCTCGAGCGCGACAACGCGATCTTGTTGATCACAGACGGGTCCGAGAGCGGCGATTGCGTCGACAACGAGATCGACGGGCCGGTCGCGGCCGCCAACTTGTTTGGCCAGGCGACCCCGGTCAAGGTGTTCGCCGTCGGCTTCGGCGGGGCCAACCTCAGCGAGGTCAACGACATCGCCGAGGCCGGCGGGACCGAGATGGGCTACCTCGCGGACCAGGCCGACGAGCTCGACATGGCCCTCGACCAGATCGCCAACGCCGTCGCGACCTGTACCTTCGAGCTCGACCAGGTCCCGCCCGACCCCAACGAGATCTACGTGTTCTTCGACAAGGACCCCGCGGGCGTGCCCAACGATCCCAACGAGGGCTGGACCTACGACCCGATGACCAACACGGTGACCTTCCACGGCCCGGCCTGTGACGCGATCAAGGGCGGGGTCGTGGTCGACATCGACATCGTCTACGGCTGCAACATGCCACCGATCGGCTGAGCGGGTCGACCTGCCCGGCCAGGCCAGGCCTCGGAGCCAGTTCGGCCAGGCCTCGGAGCCAGTTCGGCCAGGCCTCGGAGCCAGTTCGGCCAGTTCGGCCAGTTCGGCCAGTTCGGCCAGTTCGGCCATGACCGAGCTGCCCTTGTTCGGGCGCGGGCCCTCGCGGGCGACCGCTCGAGCTGATTCGCGCCGATTTGTCGTGGACAGTCACGGCCGGGCCCCGACTTCAAGGGTGAGCAGGGCCCGCGCACGCACACTCGCGCGGGCAGAGCCCCCATGTCTGTACGCCGCACCGTTCCCATCCTTCCTTGCGCCTTCGTCCCGATCCTCGTGGCGGGCGCGTGCACCTCGGACCCGAGCGACGAGAGCTTCGAGCGGGCCGGTAACCTCGTCGAGAATTTCGACCTGCCCGTCGAGGAGCCCTACTTCATCGTGACCCGCATCGACCCGACGGACTGCGTCCTGCCCGGGTGCGGCGGGTGGTTCGTCAAGTGGGTCGGTGCCGAGCAGACCCGCTGCGCCGACAACAGCTGGGAGCCCGAGTGCCACATGCTCACCCTCGACCTCTCGGCCCTCGAGCTCAGCGCGCCGGCCGAGGCCGCGCTCCGCGAGCGAATCACGAGCCAGAAGGTGTTGGTCAAAGGCGAGCTCATCGAGGTCATGACCAAGAACGAATTCGTCGCCGACACCTTGGTCGTCAGCGAGATCCTGGGCCCGACCCAAGCCCAGATCGGCCCCGCGGGCGGCCACCTCGAGGTCGTCGACGGCCCGATCGCGGGGCTCGTCGTCGAGGTGCCGCCGGGCGCCGTCGACGAGCCGACGGGGTTTTCGATCCAGGCCCGCGACACCCTCGTCCTCGACGAGGTCGACGCCGCCGTCGGCCTCGCCGCCGAGCTCAGCCCCCACGACCTCAGCTTTGATAAACCGGTCACCGTGACCATGCCCTTGACCGGGCCGATCGAGGCCGACAACCCGGTGATGATGTTCAAGCAGGGCCAAGACGGGGCTCAGATCGCGCTGCCCGAAGATCCCATGGATCAGCTCAACGGCGAGATCCGCGTGCGCGTCGGCCAGTTCTCGATCTTTCAGCCCTTTCAGCGCGACATCGATCAGATGGTCGCCGACGCCGAGTCGATGGCGAGCTGCGAGAACCTCTCCGAGCTCGAGGCCTTCGGCGACCCGTGGGCCGAGCACCTGTACTTTTACGAGGGCATGTCGGCGAGCGGGACCGTGTTCGGTGTCCAGGCCCTCGGGGGCGTCGACGCGGTCTACGACCTCTTTCACAGCCAGATCGGCGCCTATTGGTATGTCGGCCTGGGTCTGTACACGACCGTGCTCGGCGGCGCCGGCACCTACTACGCGGGCTGGGGCTACGGCGAGCGCGACTCGATCCAAGACGCCTGGACCGGCAACGTCGTCGGGGCCTCGGGCGACATCGACATCCTCAGCGCGTTCTCGGGCTTCTTGGGCCTCAGCGTCGGCGCCGCGGCGTTCACCTCGTGCGCGGACCTGAGCCACCTCCCCCATATCCCCAACAACCGCTTTTGCTACCTCGAAGAGATCCAGACCCCGTGGGACGACGCGGTGTTCGGCGCCGGGGGGACGGTCGGCCTCGGCATCAACTTCGTGCCGGAGTTTGGCGCCGGCATCAGCAACATCGGGGTCAGCGACGGCTGGTGGACCAGCTGGCAGCTGTACAACTCGTTGCTGTCGGGGGTCTTGAGCTTCGGCGGGGTCCCCCATGACCTCGTCGAGGTCTCCGTCGAGGCCCCAGCGCTCAGCGACACCGCGACCTACCTCCAGATCAACTCGCCCGACGAAAGCGAGCTCGGCCGCGGACGCGAGATGGCCCGGGCGATCTTGTTGACGGCCGCGACGCCCGACATGCGCAGGCCCGCGGCCGAGCTTGCGATCTTGCGGGGCTTGGCCCGCGACGAGGGCCAGACCGTCGGCCAGTACTGCGCGCCGCCCGACTCGCGCTGCATCTCGGGCCAGCTCGAGTACTGGAGCTCCAACAATTGCATCTCGGGCCCGGCGAGCGGCGTCGCCGAGCTGAGCCGCGTGCTCGACGGCGGCGGCGAGGAGCTCATCGGCGAGATCGAGATCGGCGAAGACGGGAGCTTTTGCGCCGACATGAGCGACGACGAGTGGTACCGCATTGTCCAGCGCGATCAGGACGGCAGCGACTGCTGGCCAGGCTACCTCGTCGAGTGCAACTATTGGATCGGCCCCGGCACAGGCGACAGCGGCGGGGTCTGCTCGCTCGACACCTGCGAGGACCTCGGAACCATCGCCTTCGACTGCGGGTCTTGAGGGTCGAGCATGGCCACGCGCGTCGCCTACTTCACCGCCGGGACCGTCGGCGCCGGACACCTCGTCCGCGGCGAGGCGATTCGCCGCGGGCTGGCCCGCGCGGGCTTCACCGGCGAGGTCCGCAGCTTCGGGCCGGCGACCGGTTTCGACGGGTGGCTGTCGGGCGACCACCTCAGCGTCGAGGTCCGCGACGACCCGATGCTCGCCGATCCGGACCTCGCCCCGCGCTCGGCCCTCGGCCGGGCGCTGCTCGACTGGCAGCCCGACCTGGTCATCGTCGATATGTTCTGGGCCCCGGTCCGTCACCTGCTCGCCCGGCTCGGCTGCCCGGCGTGGCTGCTGGTCCGGGCCTGCCCGCCGGTGTGGCTGACTGGCGCCGGCGCGGTCCGCTTCGACCCGGGGGCCTGGGACCGGATCGTTGCGATCGAGCCGATCGGCGCCGAGGTCTTGACCCACGCCATCGACCCAATTGTGATCGCCAACCCCAACGAGTGCGCCGGGCCGGGCCGTCTGCGCGAGCTGCTCGGGGCCCCAGATGATCGGCCCCTGGTCGTCGTCAGTCACGCTGGCAAGCCAGCCGAGCGCGGCGAGCTCGAGGCCCGGGCCCAGGCGCGAGCGCCTGCTGGAGCGACGGTCGTGCGCCTCGACCCCGACGGCCCCGGCCGCGGTCTGTTTCCAGCCGCGCGGACCCTCGGCGGGGCCGACCTCGTCGTCAGCGGCGTCGGCTACAACTCGTTTTGGGAGGCCCACTGGCTCGGCTGGCACGAGCGGACCGAGTTTTGCCCCTTCGCGCGCAGCATCGATCGCCAGGGGCTTCGCCTCGCCCGCTTTCGCGGCCACCGAGCGCGAGCCAACGGGGCCGACACCCTCGCCCAGTGGGTGCTAGCGAGCTGAGCGGCCGCTGCTTGCAGGATGCTGGCCTCGGCCACAACAAGCGAAAGACGAGGGCACGACGGCGCAAAGTTTACGGCAGCTCAGCCCGTCGCTCCCTGCTCAACTCGGGCCATTATTGCTGAAGACGCCACGACAGAAGCCCCAATTAATCGAGAGCTCGTTCACGTCAACACTGACACATCGGCCCATCATGCCAGCCTCCGCCACGGGAGCCCTTGCCGGAACGAAGGGAAGCGTCGCCCCATCGCCCCCCGCCCCCGCTTTCACGGTGCATGAAATCCGCACGATCAGCGAACAGTCGGATCGCTACCACGGCTGGCCAACGCTCACCCGCCGCCGCAGCGGTGAATTGCTGGTGGTGTGTTCCGGCGGACGTCAGAGCCACGCCGGCCCCTTCGGCCGGGTCGAATTGATTCGTTCGTACGACGACGGGGCGACCTGGACCTGGCCCCGGACGATCCTGGACAGCCCGATTGACGACCGCGACGCCGGAATCACAGAGACCGCGCAGGGGACGCTGCTGGCCACGACCTTCACGTCGGTCGCCTTCGAGCTTTACTATCACCGCGCGATAGCGGCTGCTGCAACCGACAACCCGACGATGCCGAAGGCTCAACTCGCGCGGTGGCAGGCGGTCTGGCGGCGACTTCCCGAGGGGCAGCACGCCAACCTTCTGGGGTGCTGGATGCTGCGCTCGGAAGACGGCGGTCTAAACTGGTCGCCGGCCCAGCGCGTGCCCGCAAACAGCCCACACGGGCCGGTCAACCTGAGTGATGGTCGCCTGCTGTACGCCGGCGTGGGGTTGTGG
Source organism: Enhygromyxa salina (assembly GCF_002994615.1). GTDB lineage: Bacteria > Myxococcota_A > Polyangia > Nannocystales > Nannocystaceae > Plesiocystis > Plesiocystis salina_A. The sequence continues at coordinate 31,089 of NZ_PVNK01000118.1, forward strand.
ACCGACGAGCGCATCGTTGGAGTCTGGACCTCAGCAGACGACGGTCGCTCGTGGGATCTGCAGGCACGGCTGCCAGTTCGGCCCGGCGATGTTTCGGCCGAATACCATGAGCCCCACGCTGTTGAAGCCAGCGACGGCCGCTGGGTTGTGCAGATCCGAAACCACAATTCGGCCAACGAGAGAGAGACGCTGCAGACACAATCCACCGACGGCGGCCGAACCTGGACAACACCCCGCCCGATCGGTGTCTGGGGTCTGCCCTCACATCTGCTTCGCCTGTCAGACGGACGCTTGCTGATGACCTATGGCCACCGTCAAAAGCCCCTCGGCAACCAGGCCCGACTGAGCGAAGATCACGGCGCGACGTGGTCCGCTCCCATGATCATTCAGGGCGACGCGGCGTCGGAGGATCTGGGTTATCCGTCGACCGCAGAGCTCTCGCCCGGTCGCTTCGTCACCGTGTGGTACGAGAAGCTGCCTGACAACCCTTTGGCTCAGCTGAGGATGGCCAGCTGGGAGCTTGTCGTATGTTGATCAGGTGCCCTGAGTGACCTTGAGCATGCCGCAGCGCAGGCGCACTCGCGTCGCGCGATCAGTCGGCGCAGCCCAAGCGAAACACCGCGGTGTTGCGCTCGTCGTGAATCAGGACGCCAGCTTCGGTCGCTACGATCTCGACGGACCCCGCGATCGTGTCGTCGCCGAGCTCGAACTCGAGCCAGGGCTGCTCGACGGAGCCCTCACCCCTGTGGTGGAACAGGCGCAGAGGCGCGCCAGCCAGGGCCCAGGCCCGACCGTGGCCGTCGTCGGCGATCCCGAGGATCGGCTCGGGCACGCTCTCGAGCGGGACCCAGGCCAGCTCGTCTGCGTCCCAGCGCCGAATGTCCTCGACGAGGTAGGGATCGTCCAGGCCCTCGAGCCAGGCGCGACGCGCCAGGATCTCGCCGCCGACACGCACGAGCGCCGCCGACTCGAGCTCCTCGTGCAGGGGCGCGCCGAGCTCGGTCCAGGTCGCGCCGTCCCAGGCGAGGACCTCGTCGTCGACGGTGATCACAACCAGCGAGCTCGCGTCGCCGGTCAGCCCGATGATCGATCCGCGGCCCTGTTGGGCGCCGAGGAGCTCGGACCACTGCGCGCCGTCAAAGCGCCAGACCCGGCCCGTGCCTGCGCTGGTCCCGATCACGAACACGCGATCGCTGGCGCTGCCCCACAGCTGGCCGAGGCTCTCGAGCCCCGGTTGCTGCGGCCAGGCCTCGGTCGCCCCGCCCTCGAGGCGCTGGAGCTCGTGGCCGCCGTCGCCGTCGAGCGCGACGCTGAGCCAGCCCGAGTCGACCCCCTCGGGCCAAAAGCCCTTGATGACTCCGGCGCCGGGGCCCTCGTAGAGCTCGACCACCGTGACCCACGCGCCCTGCCCCTCGTCGAAGCGGCGCAGGGTCTGGGGCGTGCGCTCGAACACCGCGTCGAGGTCGTGGGCGGCGGCTGGCCAGGGGAAGATCGAGGTGAACTCGAGCACGGGCTCGAGCGCGATCGGTGGCACGGGCACGAAGGTGTGGATGCTGGGAGACAGACCGAGGGTGTAGATTCGATCGGGGCCGCCAGCGACGGCGCGGATCTGGCCTCCGGTCTCGCCGAGCTCGTGGATCGTGGCGTCGAAGATCTTCGTGGGTGGTGAGCTGCCATCCCAGCGGAACATCGCCGGGTCCGAGACGCCCACCTGCGCGTAGACGGCGTCGTCGTCGGGCAGCAGGCGCCGGGCCGCGCCCTCGAGCATGACCTCGGTCCAGGCGCCCTGAGCCGAGCGGTGTACGAGCCGGGTCGTGACCATGTTCTTCGCTGCCCACAGGCCCCCCTGGGCATCGACCGCGATCTGCTCGCCGTCGAAGCTCGGATCGGGGTGTTGCTCGACCTCCCAGGCGCCGTCGACGAAGTGGGCAAACCACCCATCCTCGGCGCTGAGCCACAGCTCGCCGTCGGCCAGCGGCCAAAAGTCGAGGCCGTAGTCGAGCGCGGGGCCCTCGAGCGGGTCCCAGCCTCCGTCGACCCAACGCCACAGCTGCGGCGCGCAGCAGCCCGAGCTGCCCATCAGGTAGACCTCGCCGTCGTCGGCGACGCGGATGAGGTCGATGGTCACTCCGTCGAGCTCTCCGTCGATCGTGGACTCGAGCACGGCCCCGTCCCAGTACATCGCGTTGTTGTTGTTGGACAGCCAGACCTCATCGAGGCTGCGCGCGGCGACGCCCATGGAGCTGGCGAGCTTGTCGAAGCCCAGGTCCTCGTGCCAGACCAGGCGGGCGCCGTCGTAGGTCAAGAGCGCGCCGTCGCCGTAGGCCACGAAGTGATCGCCCTCGGACCACAAATCTTGGAGGCTGGGCAAGTGCGTGCGCGCGAGCGTCCACTCGCCCACGATCTCCATGCAGGCCTCGCCGGTCTCGGTCGAGGACTCGGTCGAGCCCGTGCCCGTGTCTGTCGCCGTGGCCGTGCTCGTGCCGCCCGAGGAGGTCGTGCCCGGGCCCTCGTCGCCCGGCAGCGGTCCGCCGCAGCCCAGGACCAGGCCGAGGAGGCTGGCCGAGACGACGAGCGGTTGCCGGGGGCGGCGGGCGGCGGAGGCGTTGAAGACCATCCACGCATGATAGCTGGTCGAACTCTAAAGCTCGTAGGTCTGAAAGGCTCGGCGCGCACCGATCGACGAAGTTGCCCCTGCCGCGTCCACATGGTCACCACCTGACCGCGGGGCGGCCCGCAGAATATTCGCCGCGGGCGCGCTGCTGATCACCGCGGCGTTCACGACCGCAGGCCCCGACCGCAGCCGCCCCTACCACCAAAGCTGCTCGTCACCATCGAGCACACCATCACCATCGCGATCGATGCCCAAGCGCTCCCCCGACCCCAAGGGCACGCAGGTATAGGTGACCTCCGCGCCAAAGGCCAACCCCCGCACCTGAGCCTCGCTGAGGCTCGGCAGCGCCGAGAAGCTCGAGGTGTACCCCCCACCCTCATACAAGAGCCCCAGCTCAAACGGCCCCAGCCGCGTCTTGGCGATCAGCTCGCACTCCCCCGCGTCAGCCCGCCCACGCAGCAGATCAATCCGCGCATCGACCTCTGCCCAGGCCTGCAGCTTGCCAAAATCCTGCTTGCGAAGGGTGACCTGCTGGCCGACGACCGGCGCGAGGTTGCTGTCGAACGCGAGCAAGAAGCTGGCAACCTCGACCATCGTCTCGAAGTCATGGAAGCCCTCCGGCGCAAAGGAGAAGCCATTGAAGACCCGAAACAGCTGATCCTTCGAGCCATCGTGGGCATAGCCGAAACCGCGGACCTGATCCCCCTGATGGCTCGCGTCGTAAAAGGGCTGGCCCGGCGTGTTGAAAAATGGGTCCCCGCCGGCCATCCCAAACGCACCCACCCGCGTATAAAAATTACGCATATGGGGGATCTTGAGGGTCTGCCCGAGCTCGGCGTACACGACCTGCCCGTCACTGCCAAAGAAGCCCGGCCGCGCGACGCCATACTCGGCGTTGGCCTGGGGGTCGATGCGGTGGCAGCTCTCACACGTAAAAAAGTTGAGGTCGCCGGTGACGACTGACAGGTTGTTGAAGAAGAAGTCCCGCCCGGCCTGCTGCTGGGCCGTCAGCGAGTTGTCGAGGTTGCGGATCGGGTTGGGCGGATAGGTGAGCTGCAGCGCAAAGTCCGTGAAGGCCTGCATCTGCTCGTCGCTGAGCATCTCGTCACGCCCGACCAGGCCCGGAAACGCGATGTTGAACACCTTGAACGCAGCGTCCTCGTTGAACGCGCCCGTGTCAGGCTGAGCGCTCGGCTCCTCACCCATGCCGTTGCGGTCGCCGCGCCAGTGCATTGGCCCGTGATTGTCGAGGCCGCGCAGGCTCTGGGTCAGCATCGGCCCCTTCATCGGGTGATAGTCGATGTCCCCGATGCCGAAGTCGGTCCGGACGTTGTCGGCCACGGGCGTGACGTCGCCGTCGGGGTCGCCCAAGTCCCAGGCCAGCTCGTCCTTGTCGCCGAAGATATGGCACGAGGCGCACGACTGATCGCCGTGGCTCGAGGTCATGGCCGCGTCGTAGAGAAAGCGGCGCCCGGCGACGAGCTCGGCCGGCTCGGACGAGTGCATGGTCAGGTGGTCGATCTCCTCGAGGGCGTCGGTGTCGATGATCGAGACGCCGTTGTCGAAGCGGGTCAGGACGTAGAGCCGGTCGTTGGCCTCGTCGAGGACCACGCCCGTGGGGCCGCCGCCGGTCACGGGGATCTGGTCGAAGGCGTCGGGGTAGAAGCTGTCGTCCTCGAGCTCGGCGGTGTAGTAGATCGCGACCTTGTCGTTGCCGAGCACGGCGGTGTAGAGCACGGCGCCGTCGTCGGTGATCGCCATGCCGAGGGGCTGAGACACGCTCAGCACGCTCTCGTCGTTGGGTACCGGGGCGCAGCAGTCGTCGTAGTCGATGTGCTTGTTGAGCACCCGCGGGTGGGCGCCCTGCTCGTCGAGGACGGTGATGCGGTTGTCGACGATGTGGCCGCGGACGGTGGTGTCGGCGAAGATGCCCGGGCCCTCGAAGCGGACGTGGTTTCGGGCCTCGGTGTTGGTGACGTAGACCTTCCCGCTGACCGGGTTGACGATCATGTTGAACAGCGTGGTGCCGACGCTGGTGAACACGCCGCCGGGGACCAGCTCCGGGGTCGGCGCGTTGGCGTCGATCACAAACACGTCCTCGTCGGGGAGGTTGAATTTGACCAAGTCGTCCCAGGCCCGACCGAGCTCGTCGACCCAGTGGGCGCCGTCGAAGCGGACGATTAGGCCGTTGTCGGGCTCGCCGATACCAGCGTGATTGATGTTGGGGCCGGGGAGACCGCCCGCGTCCTCGCCGCCGTCGGATATCAGGCCCGGCGCGATGACGGTGGTCTGATTGCCCGAGTTGAAGGCCGCGGCGTAGACCCGCGAGCCGTCGGCGTCGACGGCGAGGGCCCGCGGCGTGTCACTAAAGAGGTTGACGATGCTCGGCGGCGCGCTGGGCTGGGCAGCATCAAACACCCACACGTCGGCCCGACCGACGCTCGGCGTGGTCAGCTGGGGATCGAAGGGGGCATTTTGCCCGCGGTGGGCTGCGGTGATGAAGGCCCGCTTCCCGCCCGGCCCGGCAAACACGATGTCCCGGGGCTCGTCGCCGACCTGCAAGGTACGCTTGACCCGAGCGTGAGGACCAACGGCGACCACGCTGACACTGTCTGACAGGTGATTGACCACCCAGACCTCGTGGTTGTTGCGTGCAGCGACGGCGACGGGTTCGAGGCCGACAGGCACCGAGTTCTCGTGCTCGAGGCCATCTTCGGTGATCGCGTAGATCTCGAGGCGACTGTCAGGGGTGTTGACGACGAACAGCCGGTGGCCATTGGGCGAGATCGCGAGGGGGCGGACCTGGCCGCTCTCGAACGCAGTGAACGGCTGTGACGCTCTTACCTCATCGGGTACCGCAAGAAGCGCGATTACGGACATCAGCGGGAACACGAGATTGCGGAGGGCCATGCCGTCATGATTGATCAAAATGACAATAAATTTCCAGAACAATCTGTGTGTTTTTTGTATCTGCAATCACAGTCTCCCAGGACCTGGGGGCCGAGCGCAGCGAGGTTGTCGGGGCGCAGCCCCGAGTCAGGAGACGTTAAAGATACGCGTAACAGATACCCATATTAGCGAGGTGCGAGATCGCGCGTCATTCGAGGGCAAGCAGAGCCATCTTGACGCGCCGCGCATGCTCGGCCTCGGGGTCTTTTACGCGTAAGCCCATATCAACCGAGCGCCGGGCGAGATCGCACGCTTCGGCGAGACTGGCGAGACACCGTGCGCGCTCGACTTCCAGCACGCGCAGACGATCGAGGCCATCGAGCAGCCGCTCGCGCTCTTGCGAATCGGCACCGCGTGCCGCACAGGTCGCGAGCGCCCGCACCAACCGCCCCTCGTCGAGCTCGGCGAGGCTATCGTCGAGCTCCCGAATCGCACGCACCCGCGCCTCTACCTGCCCGATCAGCGGCTCGAGGGTCGAGACCGCGAGCTCGATCTCGGCCGCCTCGCCCGCGTTCTCGCCCCGATGATCGACCATGCGCTGAACCAACAACGCGAGCCGCGAGACCAGCTCGTGGACGTCCTTGGCTGGCTTGGCCTGAACGATCGTCGCGAGTCGTGCGACCAGAGGATCCGACGCCGGCAGCGCCGCAGGCCCCCTGCGCAAGCACAGCAATGATCGCCCCCAACGCAAGAAGCGGCGCTGGTTGGTCTTGCGAAAGCCCATCATCATGAGAACGCCGAGCACGACGAGCCCGAGCATCACCGCCGCCGCCGCGAGTGGGTGGACCAGCACCCCCAGACCGAGCGCAATCGCGCCACCAACTCCACCGCTAATCCCTAGACCGAGCCGCTGCGCGCGGGTCAAGCCCGCGGGGCCCCGCGCCGAGTCGGTCCCGTCGAGGGGCTTGATCTCCACCGGCACACCGCGGGCGGCGAAGCGCTGCTGCAGCGCTTCGGCGGTGCCGAGGTCGAGGTCGTTGAACAGGGTCACGGGCAACCGCAACATCCGCTCCTGCTCGGCCTTGGAGTACATCCGCGCGTCGCCGATCACGAAGTTCAGGGCCGGGACCTCGCCCTCGGCGAGCTCCGTGCACAGCTCGCGAAGGTTGGCCACGAACGCGCCGTCTTCCTTGGCCTTGCGCAGGACCAGCTTGCGTCGCTGCTCGGGCGGGACCTCCGACCCGGCGTGCTCGAACTGGACAGCGAGCTTGCCACAGCCGAGGCACAGGCGCTGGCCCACGGGCATCGAAGCGCCGCAGCTTTGACAACCCATTTGAGCGAGCGCGTGGCTCGGCAAGCTCGCGTCGCCGCTCAAGACATCGGCGACCAGGCCCGCGGTCTCCGGCCGCGCGCCAGGGTTGACCGCCAGCAGCTGGGTCACGAGCTCGTCGAGCGCGGGCGAGAGCCCCGGGCGCAGCGACGAAGGCTTCGGGGCGGGCTGGTCAGGAGCGCGCAGGAGCGCGTGCGTATCGCCAAAGGGCAGCTCGCCCGTCAGCGCGCGGAACATGAGCACACCGAGGGCGTAGAGATCGGCCCGACCGTCGACCGCGGTCCGCGTGAGCATCTCGGGCGCGGTGTAGGGCGAGCTCTCGAGCACCAGGCTCGCCGCGGTCCGCGTCGAGAGGATGTCGGTCCGAACCAGGCCGACGTCGACGAGCCACGCCCGCCCCGAGGGGTCGCTGACGATCTTGTTCGGGGAGAGGTCCCGAATGACGACGCCCTGCGCGTGGAGCCCGGCCAAGAGTCGGCACAGCGGGGCGAGCTTCTCGGCGACCTCGTCGGGGCTGGCGGGGGCGCGGGCGTCGAGCCAGCGCTCGAGCGACTCGCCCTCGACCTGCACCCGCAGGCGCCACGGCGACGCGTCGGGCTCGGGCTCGAGCTCGGGCTCGTCACCCTCGACCGGACCCCAGGCCAGGAGCTCGGCGACGCCCTCGGGCGCGAGCTCGGCCAGGTGGGCGATGTCTCGACGGTAGCGCCTGCGGACCGACGCATCAGACGCGAGCTCCGGGGCGAGCTGCGCCAGCCGGGCGGCGCGTCCGTCCGCGAGCTCGAGCTCCCAACGCAGCTCATTGTTGCGCCGAGTCGGGCCCGCGCAGACCCGGGCGTTGGTCAGGAGCGGGTCGACGCGGAGCCGAGGGGAGAGCGTGGTTGTCATAGCGCCTGAACCTCTTCGAGCGCCTCGACCCGCGCGCGGAGATCGTCGAGGCTCTCGTCGGTCTCGACCGGCCCCCGCCCCGAGCGCGCGCGGATCCGCAGGGTCTCGAGCGAGCCCGAGAGCTCGGCCATGCGCCCGGCGAGGTGGTCGCGCTGGTGGAGCAGCTCGCGGGTCTCGGGCGCGCCGTCGTTGAGGTCGCGGCTGCGCAAGTCTGCGTCGATCCGGGCCAGGCTCGCCGTCGTCGCGCTCGCGAGCGTGACCGCCCCGGCCAGCTCCTCGTCGACCTGGTCCGGACCGAGCTGCTTGCGAAGATCCAGGCTCTGGCGCACGACAGCCCGCAGCGCGTGGCGGTGCCGTGCCTCCGGCAGCGCGGGGGCGATCTGCTCGACACGATCGAAGGCGGTCCGCAGCCCCGGGCTGAGGACGTCGGGGGCTGCACCCACGCTGCGCGTGACGGCCTTCGCCGAGTGGATCGACATCCCGATCATGGCCGCGAGCGCGCCGACGCCAAGGATCACCGGGGCGGCGACGCCAGTCTGCCAGATCCCCCCCATCGAGGTCAGGGCGATCAACCCGACGCGACCGACGAGCTTGCCCGCCTTGGACCGGACCATCGGGTGCTTGAGGCTCGAGCCCGCGTGAGCCTCGGACGCGAAGCCGAGCGCGGCGAGCGAGGTCACGATCGCCTGCGCGCTGCGTTCGGCGACCGACGACACGAACACGACCGGCAAGCGCGGGATCTTTGACTCGAGCGCCTTGGCTGCGGCCAGGCCGATCTGCGGGTTGCTCGCGAGCCACTCGCGCAGACGATCCCGCATGGCGCTGTCGAGCTTGTCGCCGACCTCGCCCGGACCCGTGATGATGACGCAGTGCTCGCCTCGCTCGACCGTGACCGCGCTCAGGCCACAGTTGAGACACATCGCAAGGTGCTCGAGCAGCGCGTGGCCACAGCCCGCGCAGCGCGAGCCCGCGACCGAGGGGACGAGCGCGAGGGCCTGAGGGTTCGGGTCCAAGGCGGCCCGCGCGAGGGTTGCGAGGCGCTCGGCGACGACCCCGGCCGAGGGCGGACGATCGGCCGGGCTCTTGGCCATCAACGCCTCGACGAGGCTGCGCAGCTCCGGCGAGATCGCGTCTGCCAGGGTCGGCACGGGGTCGTCGCGGTGGCGAGCGAGGGTCCCGAAGGGCGTCGCCGCCGAGTAGGGGACCTCGCCGGTCAGCATCTCGTAGAGCATGCAGCCGAGCGCGTAGAGATCGGCGCGCGCGTCGACGGCGATCGGGTCGAGGGACTCGGGCGCCATGTAGTCGGGCGTGCCGAGGATCGTCAGCGCGTCGGCGTCGATACCCGAGAGCGAGCTCGCCCGGGCCATGCCGAAGTCGGCGATCTTGAGCACGCCCGGGCCCGTGTCGAGCTCGGCGACGAGGACGTTGGCGGGCTTGAGGTCGCGGTGAACGATGCCGTGCCCGTGGGCGTAGGCGAGCCCGGCGGCGAGCTGACGGCCGAACTCGATCACCCGCGACTCGGGCAGCGGGGCCTCGCGGGCGATGACCACGTCGAGGCCCACACCGTCGACGAGCTCCATGCGCACGAAGGCCCGGCGCTCGCCCGCCTCGCCCTCGCCCTGCGCCGGGCCGTCGACGCGCACGAGGTTGGGGTGGTCGAGCCCGCGCAGCAGCGCGGCCTCTTGGGCGAAGCGGGTCACGGCGACCTCGTCACCGTCGCGTGAGGCGTGGAGGAACTTGCCCGCGAAGCGCTGGCCCTCGCTGTCGAACACCTCGTGCACGCTCGCGACCGCGCCCCGCCCCAGGAGTCGGCCGATGCGGTAGGGCTGGGATGGATCGCTCACGGGGCGGCGGAGAACTCGGGCCTGCGCGGGTCATTCCCCGGCCCGCCCAGCTCACTGGGGTTGATCACGGCGTGGTCGAGGCCCGCCGGGGAGTCGTAGGAATTGTAGCCGATCACGATGACCGAGAGCAGCGCCGAGGCGTCGACGGTGTGAACGCGATCGGAGGTGGAGATCCGCGCGATCTCCCACTCCCCACCGTCACCGACCGGGGCGAAGGCCTTGTCCGCCACGGGGTCGACGTCGACGGTGACGTTGACGGTCGCGCCCACAGGTCGGGTCAGCGCGAAGGGAAGGACCAAGCTGCGTGGTCTCTTTGTCGTCTCCAAGACTCGGGCCGCGCGTCCCGAAGACAGCGCAGCGACAACGCGGCACTGAGGCGACCTTGACGCTTGACGCTCGCCGCTCGGGTGGGCGACCGTGATCACGGTGAACGAACGCCACACGACGGACCTGGCCGAGGCCCGCTTCGCGGCGCTCGTGACCGAGGCCGAGACCGCTCGCCGTCGCGGCAACTGGCGCGAGGCCGCGAGCTGCTTCCTCGCTGCCGCCGCGATCCAAGACCCCGCGCAGGCCCCCGACAACGGCCTGACCCGCTCGCATTCGCTGACCCTGCGCGCGGCCGACTGCCACGTTCGCGGCGGGGCGCTCGGCCACGGCTGGCGGCTGGTCCAGCGGCTGCTCGAGACCTCCGACATCCAGCCGCCGACATCCTCGACCAGGGCGCTGCTCGGCTCGACCTGGCGAAGGGGTCGCTTTTTGGTCAAGGACGCCGAGCTCGCTGGCAAGGTCGAGACGCCCACGCCCGCCGACGAGCGGCGCATGATCGTACTAAACCAGGCCGCGAGCAGCCTGTCGCTGGTTCACCCGGCGCTCGCTGACGCCCTTCGCACCCTCGGACTGACCGAGGTCGCGCGCTTCGGCCAGGCCTCGGATCGCTGCCGCGCGCTGGCCAGCGAAGTCGCGATGCAGACCCGCATCGGCGGCCCCTTCGACAAGTCGGTCAAGAAAATGATCGAGCGCTGCACCGAGCTGGCGCAGCAGACCAACGAGCCCCTCGACGAGGCCTGGCGTCAGCTCGCCCTCGCGACCTACGAGTTCAGCCACGGGCGGTGGCGCAGCTGCGTCGAAGCCTGCGAGCGCGCCGACACGATCTTCGCCGAGCTCGCCGACGAGGGCCTCGACATCGCCCATGAGCGCGCCCGCGTCGCCGCCCTGCACTGGTTCGCGCTCGCGTGGCTCGGCGAGCTGGTCGAGCTGCGTCGGCGACTCGACCGGCGGATCCTCGAGGCCGAGGGCCACAAGGACTCGCTGATGCTGCTCGAGGCCCTGACCGGCCAGCCGATGTTGGTCTGGCTCGCGGCCGACGAGGTCGAGCCCGTCCGTGCTCGGACCCGCGAGCTGCTCGAACGCCAGCGGGCCGTGGTCGGGGCGCCGTGGCCCGAGAGCGGCTACCGCCGCCAGCAGTATCGAGACCTCATGGCCGAGGTCCACGCGTGCCTCTACCGCGGCGATCCGACCCCGGCGTGGGCGGCCGTGGTCGCTCAGTGGCGCGAGCTCGAGTCGGCCTTCTACCTGCCGATGCGCATGCTCGGTCTGGAGATCCGCGTGACCCGGGCGCGCGTCGGCCTCGCGCTGATCGAGCAGTTCGATCGGGACCCCGAGCTCGCGCGCGCGCGCCTGCTCGCGCAGTCGGGGCTCGGGTCGAGCAGCTGGGATCGCGCGCGGGTGCTCGGCGACGTCAAGGGTCTGATCGACCAGACGCGGCGCGACCCGAGCTGCGTCGCGCCCGGGTTGAGCAGCCTGCTCGGCGCTGGGCTGCACAACCTCGAGGGTCGACGCGAGGACGCGCAGATCAGCCTCGACGCCGCCGTGCGCGAATTCAACTCCGTGGATATGCAGCTGCACCGCGAGTGCGCTCGCTATGCGCTCGGGGAGCTGATCGGCGGGGGCGAGGGCGGGCAGCTGCAGGATCAGGCCGAGACCTGGATGCGGCGGCAGAAGGTCGCCTACCCGCGCAAGCTCGCGGCCTCGCAGGCGCCCGGGTTTGGGTTGGCGTAGGAATTTCGGAGCGGCGTGATCGCGCTGCGAATGTTCAGCTGGTTCATATGCCCAGCAGCACCCACGCCGCTGCTCTGGCATGCTCCTCGACGTGATCGAGACCCACCAAAGAACTGGATTCCCTGACGTCCCGATCGACCCCACCCGGGGCGAAGATGTCGACAACCGCGACCTCCTCGGTCTCGAGGACCACGCCGCGGCGCTCGCGGGGTTCATCAAGATGTGCAGCACGCCGATGACGATCGGCATCCAGGGCGACTGGGGCTCCGGCAAGACCTCGCTGATGAACCTCGTGCGCGCCAAGCTCGACGACGGCAGCACGCTCAACATCTGGTTCAACACCTGGCAGTACGCGCAGTTCGGCAACGAGGATCAGCTCGCCAGCTCGATGCTCGTGAACTTGATGCAGAAGGTCAAGATCAAGGGCAAGCCGTCGAAGTCGGTCTGGCACAACGCCAGCCGCTTCATCCGTGCCGTGGTCCAGGCGACCAAGGTTAGCGGCGGAGGTGCAGCTCTCGAGGGCAAGTCCATGCTCGACGTGCTCGAGGGCCGCAGCGACCTCGACGAGGCCGGCCTGTTCGAGCAGATGAAGATCGACTTCGCCACCGTCATTCGTGACTGCCTCGATCAGGAGCGCGAGGGGGTCGCGCACGAACGTGTGGTGATCTACATCGATGACCTCGATCGTCTGGCCCCAAGCAAGGCCGTTGAGCTCCTCGAGGCCGTCAAGAACCTGATCGACGTCGAGGGCTGCGTGTTCATGCTGGCGATCGACTACGACGTCGTCATCCGTGGCCTGCGCCAGCGCAAAGACTACGCGACCGAGGACTTCCGCGAGAGCGAGGGCAAGAGCTTCTTCGACAAGATCATCCAGGTTCCCTACCGGATGCCCGTCGAACGCTATACGACGCAAGACTTCCTTCGCAGCCACTTCGAGCGGGTCTACGGGGCCCTGACCGATGACGCGGAGGGCTTCTTCGAAGATGCCGCAGCCGAGTTGACCGAGCTGTCGGTCGGCAACAATCCGCGCGGGCTCAAGCGCGCGCTCAACATCCACTCGCTGTTCTCCCACCTCATCCAGATCGGCCGCGAGGATGATGAGGTCGGCGACAGCGAGCGCCTCGTGACCTTCGTGCTCGCCTGCGTTCAGGTCGCGCTTCCGCAGATGTACTCGCTGCTGGCAAAGCACGAGCCGCCGTTTCGCACGCTAATTTCGCTCACGATGCCCGAAGTCTACAATCTACTCGAGCGCAGCGACGACTCGGGAGACTTCCGCACGATTGCCTACCAGCTCGACGCGCGCGTCGACGAAGTGCGTGGCTATGAGCCGACCCCGGCTCCCGAGGAGGAGGACGACGACGACGACGGACCCGCCGACTCGCTCCGCAGCCTGATCTCGGACCTCCGCCGCATCGTGAAGGCCAGCGACACCGCGATGATCAAGCGGATCCGGGGCCTCGCCCAGATCGCGCTACAGGCGCTCGATCTCGACAGCGACAACATCTACTCGGACTACGAACTCGAGATCCTCGACAACGCGCTGAGCGTGACGTCCTCGACCACCCTGGAGAGCGGCGAGGCCGAACAAGTGGAGACAGCAACTCCACCCACCCGCCGTGGAGTTGGCTTCAAGGAGCTCTCCGAGACAGTCCCCGCTTTCAGCGGTCGTCCGATGCTCGTGTTTCGGGATCCGGTCACCGGCGAGTCCGATGAGAACTTCAAGCGATGGCCCGACTACGAGGCCGACATCAAGCGGCTGCGCCTGATCGTGGATGGCGAATCGGTTCGAATCAAAGCCGAGACCCAGCGCGTCCTCGAGCTGCGAGAGCAGCGAGCCCTTCGCGCGCAAACCGAGGCCGAGCGGAATGGCCGCTTCAACGCCAAGCTCTACTGGCTGGTCGACGGAGACGCCGACGCACGTAGCGTTGATGCGCTGTTTCACGACTGGAAGGCGATTCAAAGCGCCGTCGTGGACACACGCAGCCCCAAGGGTCGAGGGGCCTACGACGCTCGCGTGCTCGCATGCCTGCGGTTGCACGGAGGGGAGTATATTCCTGCCCGCGTGATCGAGGAGCAGGTCGGCGGCTCACGGACTCAGCTCCGCGCATCATTGAACAGGCTGATCGAGCGCGGCGAGGCCACCTACAAGGGCCGCGCCCGCGGAACCCGCTACGCCAGCATCTAGCAGTCCGGGGTGCACTGCATCGTGTCGCCTCGCGCCGGAATGTTCGCCGAGGGCGCGAAGCCAAAACGCCGCTGTACCGGGCGTACTGCAAGTTTTGGCGACAAAGCCCTCGGCGAAAAGGCCAAGCGAGGCGGCGCGATGCAGTGCACCACGGGCTGCTAGCCCTAAATCAAGCGCTGAATTTAAAAAGCTGAATGATTTAGGGCTAGTACGAGCCGCAAGGCGAGCGTTTGGGGTGAGCGAAGGGGGCTTTGCCGCCGCAGCGAGGGGCCTTTTTGAAAGGCCCCTTGAAGACTAGAAGGCCTGAGTCGAGCGCGCAGCGCTTGATTCAGGGCTAGCAGCCCTCATCACTCCGCCAGCCAGCTGCGCAGCCCACAGACCCGGGCCTGCGCGCGCTTGAACGCCCGGGCGTGATTGCGCCGGTCGATCGTCGACTGGGCGTCAAACAGCTCGAAGGCCTCGCGCATCCCACCGAGCCGGGCGGCCGCGCGCTCGAGCACGATCCCGCGGAACACATCGAGGTCCCCGAGCTCAAGCGGGCTACCGCGTGTGAGCAGCTCCTCGATCAACGCGTCCGCGGCCCGCTCGAGCTCGCCGAGGACCGCGCCGCCGCCATGGCCATGGTGCGACTCGTGGGTCAGCGCGAGGGCGACGTGGCCATCCTCGATCCGCGCGGCCTCGGGCGCCTCGGCCAGACACAGCGCCCAGGCCCGGCGGACCACGTTGTCGAGCTGGCGCAGATTGCCGGGCCACTCGGCGGCGCACAGCAGCTCGCAAGCCTGACGACTCAACGCCCGCGAGCCCCGCCCGCCAGCCTCGTCGCAGCGCCGCGCGGCCATGAAGTTCGCCCACCCGGGGATCTCGTCCCGGCGCGCGTCGAGCCCCGGCAGCTCGACGACGAGCACGTGAACCCGGTAGTAGAGATCTTCGCGAAACTCGCCCTGCGCGACGGCGCGCTCGAGATCGACGTTGGTCCCAACGATGATCCTCGCGGCGCAGCGCCGGTCCTGGCGGTCGTCACCGAGCACCCGAAAGCTGCGATCCTCGAGCAGACGCAAGAGCCCGGCCTGGCAAGCGAGCGAGAGCTTGTCGATCTCATCGATGAACAAGGTCCCGGCCCCGGCGCGCGTGACCCCGCCGTCTTGGTCGCGGACCGCCCCGGTGAACGCCCCGCGTCGCCAGCCAAACAGCTCGGCGATCTGCATGTCGCGGGGGACCGACAACAGATCGACGGTCACGAAGGGCGCCTCGGCCCGCGTCGAGCGTTCGTGGACCCAGCGCGCGATCGATGACTTGCCGGTCCCGGTCGGGCCGGCGAGCAACAGCGTCTCGGGCAAGGTCGCGTAGGTCGCGAGGCGCGTCACGATCGGCCGCATGCCCTCGCCCACGACCGGCAGGTCGAGATGACCCGAGGTCACCGCTTTGTCCGAAGAGCCCGACCGGGTCGGGGCGCTGCGCGTGCGGTCCATTTGCTCGGCTCGCGGCGGGCGAGCGACAAGAAGGTAGTCCTGTCACCAGGACGCGGAACCCAGTCGACGCGGCAGACATTGCGATTCGGGCGGCCCGCCCGCCGCGCGTCCGCGGTGGACGTCGGCTTGCGTCCGCCGCGGACGCAGCGGCGCGAGAGACTGGTCTTTTGTACCAAAGATCAGGGCGACTCCGACCAGGCACGCGCGTTGCTTAGGCCCGCGGCATGGACACCCAATCCACTCGCACTCACAAATTCATGCTCACCTCACTCAGCTGTCTCGCCGTCTTGGTCATGTCCACCGGGGGCTGCGATACGGAGGAGCTCGAGGCCACACCACCCGAGCTCGAAGAGGCCGCCGCGCCCACCGCCGACGACGCCCCGCTCGTCAGCGAGACCCCCGATCAGATCCAGGGCCTGGCCCCGGTCGGGTTCGACGAGGAGCGCCAGCTCTACGACTACGACCGCGACGCCGACGGATACTCGGACTACGCCGAGTCGCTCGACGGCACGGACATGAACGACCCGCGGAGCAACGCCGCGCTCGACGACGCGCCCGAGCCCGACGGGCTCCAGGCCGACTTCCCCGACGGAGACTGCCGCTCGGGCTTCGAGCACGCCGGACCGCGCCTGTGCATCAGCGAGGAGCTCGCGCCCCAGCGGCGGTACTTTCGCGCGGCCAATTTCTGCCGCAGGCGGCACAGCACAGTCTGCAGCTACGAGGATCTGACCTACCTCTACCTCAACACCGACGACGACGAGTACTACAACCCCAAGAACAAGTGGATCGGCAACATGGTCGACGACAACCAGGCGCTGTGCGGCAACCGGAGCATCGACTACGACAACGATCCCGACTGGCGTGACTTCGAGGGCGTGTGCGACAAGTTCGACCGCCGCCGCTTCTGGTGCTGCCACGACGACGACCAGGGCGGCGGCGGCTGGTGATCAGTGCCCGGACTTGGCGACCAGCTCGGCCCAGTTGGCCCGACCGGCCGCCGCATAAATGATGCGATCACCAACCTGAGACTCGATGCCCTTGAAGGTCGTGTGGCTCACCGCTCCGCGATTCACGGCCATCACGTTGATGGCTTGGTCGTGGAGCGCTTTTGCCATCTCACGGTAGGGCACGCCCGCGCCCTCGACGTCGACGCTGAACAAGGTCGTCCCCCGCCGGTTGCTGGTCAGGACCCCGACGAGCTGGGCGACGCCGGGATCGTGGACCTCCTGGACGAGCAGGTTGCCCGCGATGCTCATGCCGAGGATGACCGAGTCGCAGTTGCACGAGTCGAACAAAGGCAGGTGGCGTTCGTCCACGCACTCGGCCACGATGTGGATCTCGGGCTTGATGCGATCGATGACGCTGACGGCGGCGGCGACGATCGCGTCACTGTTGCGATCGCTGTAGTCGGGGCTCAGGACCATCGCCATCCGGCAGCCGTCGATCGCCGCGCGCGCGTAAGTGTCGACGTCGTGAGACGAGCCGCGGATGAAGACCACGTCCTTGGCCGCGAAGGGCAGCTCCTCGATCGCGGTGCTGACGATCACGATCTCGCTGTCGCCGTACTCGGGGTCACCGCGGATCTCGTCGATGACCTGCTTGACGCGCTGCTCGCTGGGGAAGTGAACGAGGAGGATGTGATCCCGAACCATGGCGCGACCGAGCCCTTTTTGTGCGTTGGACATGGCCGTGCTCGCCCAATCCATGACCATGCCGAAGAACAGGCTGAAGGTGGTCAGCCCGAAGATGATGATGAAGACAATCGTCCCAATTCGCCCGCCGACCGTCGTCGCCGAGTAGTCGCCGTAGCCGATCGTCGTGACCGAGACGACGCTGTGCCAGCACGCGTCGCCCCAGCTCAGGGTCGGAACGACGGTCCGCTCGAACAGGTAGAAGGTCAGGGCGTTGCCGACGATCGCCACCGTCAGCAGCAAGGCGACGAGGCCCAGCCCGGTCGAGCGTCGGGCGCGAACATGGCGCGCCAGTCGTACGAGTCGCAGCAGCAGCACGGTCGTCCTCGCCGCGGACCCTAGCACGGGCCGCCGTCGACAGCGCACGACGGCGGCGCTAAGGTCCGCTGCGATGCGCCGCGCTGCGATCACCTGGCTGAGCCTGCTGACCCTCGCCTGCACGACCCAAGACACCAAGCAGGCCGAGCCCGCGGCCAAGGCAGACGCGGCGACCGAGCCCGCGCCCGAGCCCGAGCCCGAGCCCGAGCCCGAGTGGCAGCCCACCCGCCGCGAGCCCAAGCCCGAGATTGCCCGCAAGGATCTGGTCGCCGAGGATCTCCCAGAGGTCCCCACGCTCGAGACCCTCGCGCTCGCGCCGAGCGGCGAGGGTGAGTTCGCGCTGCCCGAGGGCACCGACGAGCTCGCCCCGCGGGCGGCGGTCGCCCTGCGCGGTGGTCTCTTGCTCGCCGGTCAGGCCTACTTTCAGCGCCGCCCCGGTCGCCCGTCGCCGAGCTGGCGCTGGCTCGGCTTCGTCGCCAGCTCGGACCAACGCACGAGCTCGACCAAGCTCGACTCCGGGGCGGTCCGGGCCGCGGTCGCCGACGGCAAAGGCGGCGCATTCCTGACCGGCACCCACGGGATCGGCTTCGACGCCCGCGGGTGGTTCGGGGCCGTCGACGGCGACGCCCAGCTCGGTGTCCAGGTCGACCTCGACAGCCCCAACACGACGGAGATGTTCGACGTGCTCGTCGGCGCGACCGAGGGTGAGCTCGCGCTTGTCGGCGGCTACGTCGACGCCCAGGGCTGGCTGGTCTCGCTCGACGCCAAGGGCGAGCAACGCTGGCAAAAATTCATCGGCAGCTACGGCTACACCCAGATCCGGGGCCTGGCCCGGCGAGGCGAGGGCCGCGAGGACCTGCTTGCGATCGGCTCGCGCGCGAAGGCCTTCGGCGAGTCGTGGTGGGCCAAGTGCCCCGGCGACGGCGGGGCCGGAGCCGCGGGGGACGACGTCGAGCAAGACAAGCTGACGATCGAGGGCGCGGACCCACACCAGCTGCTGCGGGCGATCGTCGACCTCGGTGACGCGGGCTTCGTCGCCCTTGGCACCGCGAAGAAGAACTACCTCCAGGCCCACGATCAGCTCGTGGCCGTGGGCTTCGATCGTGACGGCGCGCCGACCTGGTCGAAGGTCGTCCCCGACGTCCGGGTGACCGACGTGTTCGGCGGCCAGACCCGGGGCGCGGCCGCGGTCTTCGTGGTCGCGGTCCCGTCGACGAACCCCGAGGCCGCGCCTGCGCTCGCGCTCGTCGAGCTCAGCGCTGCGGGCCCGACCACGGCCCGGCAGCTCGACGACAGCGAGGGTTGGGCCAGCGCGGGCTTCGTTGACGGGGCCGAGGGCGGCGTGCTCCTGAGCTACGCGCCGAGCGAAGCGGGCATCAAATGGCGGCAGTCGCCGTCGGCCAAGTGATCGCGATCTGACCCGGCCTCGGGCCGTCGTGGACGCCCAACGCTGGCCGGGCCCCGGCCAATTCTCCAGCTCGCGAGTTCGGTACGGTCCGCCGTCACCGTCCGTCACCGCGGTCGGTCAAGACCGCCCCCCTTCGTCCGAATATTGCCATTAGATCGGTCCTGGGCCCGGTTCGGAGCCTCGGTCAGAAACGGTGACAGCCGCACGCCGCGGTGATCCCCACGTGACCCCAGCGTCGCTGACGGTCACGAGGATGGGGTTCATGCTGGTCGTGCGTCGGGGCGGCGAGCCTTCACCCGAACCCCCGACCCGCAGCTCAACAATCACCACAGTCGTCGAAGCTCGCCGGACAAATACCCACATTACAAAAGGGATACATCACCATGGCCATCAAGTTCGGACGCAAGCAGATCCCCTCGGGCTTCGCCCCCAACGAGTTCACCTACCAGGGCCGCCCGGCCAAGGACCAGGGCGACTTCGCCGATGACGTCGGCATCGCTGACATGGCCTCGGTGAATCAGTTCGACGACCGCAACAGCTCCAAGTACTACCACGCGGGCGTGCTCGAGGCCCGCGGGACCTGGTTCGTCTACACCGAGTGGGGCCGGATCAGCGGCGGCCGGAGCTGGTCGGGGGCCTCGCCCAAGTCGGGCATGAACTTCATGTTCACCAAGTGCGCGAGCGAGGCCGAGGCCCGGGCGGCCTTCGCCAAGCAGTGCCGGTCCAAGAACCTCGGGCGCCTGACCAAGAAGCAGGTCGGCAGCAAGACGATCTGGGTGGCCAAGACCGACAAGGCCGGCAAGGCCAAGGACGCGTACATTGTCCAGTCCCTCGCAACCCGCGAGCGCGGCCTGCCCGACGCCTACTCGATCAAGGACGACACGGGCGTGGTCAAGGCGGCCAAGCCCGCGAGCAAGACGAAGGCCGCCAAGTCCAAGTCCAAGTCCAAGTCCAAGTCCAAGCCCAAGCCGAGCAAGAACTTCCAGCCCCAGGTCGTGGCCCTGGCCAAGGACCTCGTCGGCGGGACCCGCGAGTACGCCCGCGCCGCGTCCCAGGCGACCGGCGTGATCCCGACCATGAGCTCGATCACCGAGGTCCGCGACGAGTTCTTGCCCCTCGCGATGGAGCGCATCGCCGGGATCTCCAAGGCCAACCCCAAGCGCAAGCGCGAGAGCCAGAGCGCGTGGGAGCGGCGGCTGCTCGACCTCCAGATCAGCGACGACAAGCTCGTGAGCATCTCGAAGCTCGTCGCCGCGCTCGTGCCCCGGGTCATCCCCCGCGGCGGCTCGGCTCGCCAGCGCGCCGCGGCCACGATCCTCTCATCGGACAACGTCCTGTCCATCCAAAACGACCTCGACGCCTTCGCCTCGTCGCTCCAAAACGAGGACTTCAGCGTCGAAGACAAGAAGACCGAGGACGAGATCGACCCCGACAAGGTCCTCAACGCCCAGCTGACCTGGATCGACCCCAAGTCGACCAAGGGCAAGTGGCTGGCCGCCGTCTACAAGGCCATGAGCAACAACCGCCACTCCTACATGAAGGGCAAGCTCGTGATCAAGAACATCTTCGAGGTCCGGCGCCCCGATCGCGATGAGAAATTCGTCAAGGCCGTCGCCTGCGTGGCCAAGAAGCTCGGCAACAAGAAGGTCAAGGAGCGCGCGCGGCTCCAGCCCGTGCGCCGCAGCGACCTCGCCGACATCCAGGCATACGCCGACAAGGCCAACGTGTTCCTCGGCATTCACGGGACCCGGGCCGTCAACATTCACCCGATCCTCGGCGGCAACCTCCGGCTCCCGCGCTCGCTGCCCGGGGCCCAGATCACCGGGGCGGCCTTCGGTCACGGGATCTACTTTGCGACCGATTGGCGCAAGTCCTACGGCTACACCGGGCACGGCAACAGCTATTGGGCCTCGGGCGGCAACATCCGCGGTCGCGGCTTCTTCATGTTCCTGTCCGACGTGGTCATGGGTGATCCCTACATGGCGCGCTCGTGCGGATCGTGGGCGAGCCCGCCCAAGGGCAAGGACAGCGTCGCGGCCTACGACAAGTACGTGTCGAGCCTCGCCAATGACGAGCACATCATCTTCGACCCCAACTATCAGCGCATTCGCTACGTCGTCGAGGCCAGCTTGAGCTGAGCGAGCGCCTGCCCCTCCCCCGTCCGAGACCCACCACCACGAAACGAGCTTCGCCATGACCACCGCCACCGCCACCGACATCAACACCGACGATCAGCCCAGCATCGCAACCGAGCGCACCTGGCAGGACGCCGTGTGCACCCTCATCGACCACGCGTCTGTCCACGGCAGC
Organism: Enhygromyxa salina; assembly: GCF_002994615.1. GTDB lineage: Bacteria > Myxococcota_A > Polyangia > Nannocystales > Nannocystaceae > Plesiocystis > Plesiocystis salina_A. The sequence continues at coordinate 52,090 of NZ_PVNK01000118.1, forward strand.
TGCTTCTCCTCGGGCGAGCTCGCGCGGGCGCTGCGAGTCGAGCGAGCGGACTTTCGCTTCGCCGTCACCGAGCTCGGCGAATTCGTCAAAGACCTGTTTCATCAAGGCGCGATCGAATACCGCGATCGCCACGGCCAGGTGACCGCCGCGGTTCAGGTCCCGCGCCGAACCGACGGCCGCAGCCGGACCCCGGCCGGGACCGAGGTCTTCGTCTACGCGCCGACGCCGGTCCTCGGTCAGGCCCACGACTTCGAGGTCGAGATCCCGCGCCCGGGCTTCACCCCGACCGCGCTCGAGCGCCAGCGCTTCGCCGCGGCCGCGGCCCAGGCCAACGCCGAGATGGTCGCCTCGGTCCACGGTGACGGGCGCCTGTGCATCCCCCGGCGCGCGTTCGAGCAGCTGTCGCACGCGACCGGCGTGTCGATCCGCGGCGGCGACAAGATCTGGGTTGGGGTCGAGCTCGGCGCGGGCGAGACCTTGCGGGTCTACCTCGAGCAGCGCGACGGCTGCGACGAGCACGGGCTCCAGCCCGACCGCGGGCGCGTGCGCTTCACGGCCCCAGCTTCGCTGACCAGCTTCACGCCCGGGGCTCGGTTTGCGATCGAGGTTGACGGTGATGGTCTGAGCATCGCGCTCGATCCGCTCGACGGGTGAGCATCGATCGATCGCAGCTCCCGGCTCGAGCCATGCTCGGGCCGGTTTTTTTGCGCGCTACATCGGCACGCAGTCGACGGGACCCCACGGGGCCCCGATCGCCGCACACGGCGCGCTGTAGCCGTCCATCGTCGTGACCACGTCGACCTGCCCGGTCATGATGTCGACCGAGTACAGCTCGTCGCTCCCGCTGCACGCATACAGGACCTCGTTGCCGGGGTGCATCTCGGCGCCGACGCTGGTGAAGTTGAGGCTGAGGGCGACCTGGTCCTTCTCGACCGAGGGGTCGCTGCCGTCGAGCACGCGCAGGACGTCGCCGGACGCCTCGATGAAGTAGAGCTCGTTGACCTGGGCGTTGGACCAGGTCAGGCCGTGATTGCCGACGTTGAAGTTGAAGTTCGTGATGACCTGGGTCGAGGCGTCGGACGGGTCGATCTCGAGCAGCACATCGGAGCCCGCGCTCACGCCGTACATGAGGTCGTTCGAGTTGACGGCGATACCCGCGATCCCCGACTGAGCGAAGACCCCGACGAGCTCGGCCTCGCAGGTGCACGGGTCGAGGGTCATCAGGTTCTGATCGCGGACGGCGTACAAGACGTTGTCGAGGAAGGCGAGCGAGGTGAACTGCTTCTGCGGGACGCCCATCGGCAAGGTCACGTCGTCGCAGATGATGTCGGTCTCGCCGAGCTGGTCCTCGGACAGGTCGATCCGAAGCAGGCGCACGGCTTGTCCGACCTGGTCGGAGGTCAGCAGCCACTCGCCGAAGATCGGATCAGGGTCGCCATCTCCGTCTCCGTCGCCGTCGCCATCTCCGTCGCCGTCGCCGTCGCCGTCGCCATCCCCGTCCCCGTCCCCGTCTCCGTCCCCGTCGCCATCTCCGTCCCCGTCGCCATCTCCGTCCCCGTCGCCATCTCCGTCTCCGTCTCCGTCGCCATCTCCGTCCCCGTCGCCGTCGCCCGGGTCACCGTCGCCATCACCGTCCTGGTCACCGGACTCCGAAGGCTCCGCGGTCTCGCTCCCGGCGGTCTCGCTCCCGGAGCCCGTGCCCCCGTCACCCTCGGCGACCCCGTCGTCACCGCACGCGAACACCACGCAGACAAAACCCAAGATCAACAGCTGACGATTAACCATGCGCGCCTCCTCGCAGACGGTCCCGCGGGTCGGCGCGCGCTGTCAACCGCGCTCAGCCCCGCGCTCGTCGCCGCCGCAGCCCGAGCAGGCCAACCCCGGCCAGCAGCCACCAACCCGACGGCGTCGTCCCGCTCGAGCTCGGAGCTGAGCTGCACGCGCAGCCCTCTTTGCTGCCGTCAAAGTCGTCGCCACCAAAGTCCGTCGCGCCCGTGGTCCCCGCGTCGCCGTCTTCGCCTCCGTCGCCACCATCTGCGCCGCCCTCGTCGGGGTCGGGCTCGGGCTCCGGTGGAACCTCGGCGTCACCGATCCCGATCGCGACAGGATCGGACTCGACGATGTTGCCGGCCCAGTCCTCGGCGACAGCGACCATGGTGTACACGCCCTCGTTGACGAACTGAGCGTTGAAGAAGCCGTAGGGGTCCGCGAGGTCCGAGGCCACGTCCGCGCCGTTGATCTCGAGGCGGACCTCCTTGATCGAGTAGCCCGAGGGGTCCTTGAAGGCGTCGACGAGGATGTCGAGCGAGCTGTCGACCGCAAAGGTCTCACCCCAGATCGGCTCGGTGATCGCGACCGTCGGCAGCTTGGCGTCGTCGAACTCGTCCCACGCCGGCCCGCACACGTCGCTGACCGAGCTCGTGGGCGTACCCGCGCACCAGCTGTCCCACGAACCCGAGCCCTGGTTCTGAGGCTGGGCCATGAACCCGCCGCAGCTCGGGCCGGGCGCCCAGTTACCCTCGAAGTCGGTGCACGGGGTCACGTCGAGGCCGCTCTCGGCTTCGATCCACTGCAGCGCCCCCTCGAGCAGCGAGTGGGTCCCGTTGCCACCGCAGCCGCCGCTGACCGTCGACGCGATACCAAAGGTCCGCCAGCTCCCGTCGGGGAACTGCACGAAGGCTGGACCACCAGAGTCCCCCGGGCACACCGACGAGGTCCCCACGCCGCCGAGCGAGACCTTGTTGCCGGGCTTGTCGACCGCGAGCAGGGTGGTGAAGCCCCAGTTCTTGGTCCCGGTGTCCCCCTGCAAGGTCTGGCCAAAGCCAACCACCGCGACCTGCTGGCCGATCTGGATGATCGTGTTCTCGCACGGGCCGGCGACCGGCGGCGTGATCGGCAGATCGGTGACCGGGTTCTGAAGCCGGCAAAACGCCCAGTCGTGGCCTTGGTCGTCCGTCCCGGCGTAGTCGGGGTTGGTCCGGCAAAACGCGATGGGCTCGGTCCGCCCGCCGCTGAACGCGCTCTCGCCGAAGCGAATGGTCTTGTTGCCGCCGCCGCAGTGAGCCGCGTACACGACCAGCTGCTCGTGGATCAGCGTGCCCGTGCACAGGCCACCGCCACCGCTCACGGCGACCGCCGTCGGCCAGGCGCACTGGCCCACACCCGAGCCGTTGGCGATCAGCGGATCCTGATCGGGCCCATCGATACCCTCGGGTGAACCGGCCTGCGCGAGGCAGGGGAGCGTGAGCACGGCAAAGAAAGAAAGGTGGGCGAAGGGGGATAGGTTTCGCGAGCCCATGAGACGGCGCCGATAGTGCCCTCTCCCGCCAGATTTTTCCTGTAAAACCCCACACTCCTCATATTTCCGCGTAAAATGTGACTTTGCGGACCGGCGCTCGCGGGGCGCATCGTACGCTGGCACTGATGGGCCATGTTGGAGCGCCGAGCGGATCGCGTCCGAGCTCGCAGCCATCGTCGAGCCCCGGCCGGTCCTCGCCCAAGCCGACACCTGGTGTCGCACACTCTTGCCCATTGTCAGTGGTTGTTTCAGTAGCCCACAACGCCCGCCCGTCAGCCTATAGTGGACCCGTGACGCGCTTTACAAAGGAACTGGGGTTGATGTCGCTCGCGCTCGTGCTCGGCTGTGGAGATTCGACGAGCGACGGCGGGGCTGAGGCCAACTCGGCCGGGAGTGAGACCGCGGACGAGAGCGGGTCGGCGAGCAGCAACGAGGGCTCCGATCAGGACGGCGGCGACGGTGACTCCGGTGACGGCGACGGCGACCCCGGTGACGGCGACGGCGACCCCGGTGATGGCGACGGCGACCCGGGTGATGGTGACGGCGACACGGGTGATGGTGACGGCGACACGGGTGATGGTGACGGCGACACGGGTGATGGTGACGGCGACACGGGTGATGGTGACGGCGACACGGGTGATGGCGACGGCGACACGGGCGACGGCGACGTCGACGCGTGCGCGAAGGTCGACTTCTTGTTCGTGATCGACAACTCGATCTCGATGCTGCCCGAGCAGGACGCCCTGACCGCGGCGTTCCCGGGCTTCATCTCCGCGATCGAGAACAGCCTCGACACCGACGATCACATCCTCGTGACCGACACGGATCTGAGCGGCTGGTGCACGCCCGGCAACTGCGCCAACCCCAACAACCTCCACGAGACTTGCGAGGGGCCCAACGGCTACGCATGCACGATGGAGGTCGAGGAGTGTGACATCACCCTCGGCGCGGGCGTGGTCGAGCCCGCCGGCCAGGGCGCGAGCAACATGTTCTGCGACCCCTTCGGCGGCAACCGCTACATCATCGAGGCCGAGCCCGACAAGAGCAGCATGTTCGACTGCATGGCCCACGTCGGCCTCGCCGGTTTCCCAACCGAGCGCCCGATCGACGCGATCGTCCAGGCTGTCAGCGAGCCCCTCAACGCCCCCAACGGCTGCAACGACGGCTGGCTACGCGACGACGCGATCCTCGTCGTCACCTTCATCAGCGACGACGACGGCAACAACGAGGTCAACTCGCCCCAGGAGGCCTTCGACGCCGTGCTCGCCGCCAAGGGCGGCGACCTCGATCGCATCGTCACCCTCGGCCTGACCCCCGGCGACGACAACAACTGCTCGTTCACCCCCGGCGCCGGCGATCACTGGGTCGAGTTCATCGACAAGTTCGGCGACCAGGGCCTCCACGGCCCCAGCTGCGACGACGACTACGTCCCCTTCTTCCAAAGCGCCGTCGACGTCATCGTCCAAGCCTGCCAAGCAAACCCAATGTAGTTTTAGACCCCCCCGGCCGTCAGCGACTTTAGACCCCCCCGGCCGTCAGCGACTTTGCCACGCACGGCCGCAAGCGGCCGGTCGCTACGTCGCTACGCTCCTTCGCTCGGTGGGCTGGTATGAGCTTGGCAGCGGTCTCCGTGGCCCCCTAAAAGGGGGCTCAATTCGCTTCGAAGGAGAGGGGGCGTAGTGCGGAGATGTTCGCCGACATCCTCCACACCAACCCGACCTCCACTAGCGCAGCGACCGACCGACCGGCCGCTTGCGGCCGTGCGTGGCAAAGTCGCTGACGCCCGGGGGGGTCTAAACCAGCCCTTTTTTAGGGGGCCACGGAGACCATTGCGTAGCTCATACCAGCCCACCGAGGGAGGGAGCGCAGCGACCGACCGACCGGCCGCTTGCTGCCGTGCGTGGCAAAGTCGCTGACGCCCGGGGGGGTCTAAACCAGCCCCCTTCTAGGGGGCCACGCAGACCTTTGCCAAGCTCATACCAGCCCACCGAGGGAGGGAGCGCAGCGACCGACCGACCGGCCGCTTGCGGCCGTGCGTGGCAAAGTCGCTGACGCCCGGGGGGCGTCTAAACCAGCCCCCTTCTAGGGGGCCACGGAGACCATTACCAAGCTCATACCAGCCCACCGAGGGAGGGAGCGCAGCGACCGACCGACCGGCCGCTTGCGGCCGTGCGTGGCAAAGTCGCTGACGCCCGGGGGGCGTCTAAACCAGCCCCCTTCTAGGGGGCCACGGAGACCATTACCAAGCTCATACCAGCCCACCGAGGGAGGGAGCGCAGCGACCGACCGACCGGCCGCTTGCGGCCGTGCGTGGCAAAGTCGCTGACGCCCGGGGGGGTCTAAACCAGCCCCCTTCTAGGGGGCCACGGAGACCATTGCCAAGCTCATACCAGCCCACCGAGGGAGGGAGCGCAGCGACCGACCGACCGGCCGCTTGCGGCCGTGCGTGGCAAAGTCGCTGACGCCCAGGGGGGTCTAAAACCAATGAGGCATGGAGCCGTGAGGCGCGCGGAAGTAGCGGTTGGGGCTAACTAGCAAGAAGTTGCTCACCCGGCTCGTATACAAGCAAGCATAGTTCTCGAGCTGCGCACCAAAAAAGCTCGCGTCATATCGCTCGGCAAACACCGAGCCCCAGTAGCGATTAAACGCGCGGTCGACCTCGGCGCTGCGCTGCTTGACGTACTCGCCGACGGAGTCCTCGTGGTTGCGCAGACGCTTGAGCCGCTCGTACGCGCGGGCCCGGAGCTCGTCGAGCAGGGCCACGGCCGCGGCCTCGGTCATGTCCTGACGCCGGGCCGCGTACTCCTCACCGACGGCGGTGGGGCTGAGCAGCTCGAGCCCGCGCTGGAGATAGCGCTGATCCGAGACCTCCTCGCTGAGCCGCTCCCACAGCTCCGAGAGCGCGCGGATCTCCTCGAGCGCGACGTGGTGATCGGCGCGGACCCGCATCTCCCGCTCGAGCTCCTCGGCGATCAAGACGGTCCGCCAGCCCGAGGTCTTCTTGCTCTGAACGATGTCGCCGTAGATGTGGTCGCCGACGTAGAGGATCTCGTCGGGCGACACGCTCAGGACCCGCTGCAAGCCCATCTGGTTGCCGCCCTCGTAGACGCGGCCCTTGGCCGGCTCGGCCACGGGCTTGCCCACCCTGCGACCGGTCTCGATGTCGATCTCCCAGTAGGGCTCGGAGTCGGTGAAGAAGCCGGGCTTGCAGCTGCCGACGATGACCCAGTCGAAGTAGCTGATCCAGCTGTCGTAGGTCGAGTCCTCGCCGCCGAGGATGTAGCGCATGACCTTGTCGGTGTAGGGGAAGTAGCTGTTGGTCAGCAAAAACAGCTTCTTGCCGGCCGAGCGCAGCTTGTGGAGGGTCGCGGCGAGGTCCGGATCTTTGTCGAAGTAGGCGGCGACGTCGGCCTTGATCCGCGACTTGATGCTGTCGTCCTGGTGGGCCTCGTCGATCGCGTGGCGCACGCTGTTCCACGCGGTCGCGTAGTCCGGCGGGCCGCCGGGGCCCCAGACCTCCGGCGACTGATCGATGAGGTCGATGACGGCCGCGTAGAGCGTGACCTCGGGCAGCGAGAACAGCGTGTCGACGTAGCTGAAGCGCGTGCGCTCACGGCCGACCCGCTGCGAGCTGTAGATCGCCTTGCGTTGGGCGCGGTTGAGCATCGTCCGGCCGTGGTAGACGCGGCCGACGTAGCCGTGACGATCCATCTTGAGCAGGTTGCCGCGGAGCTTGTCGACGAGCAGCCCACGGATCGCAAACTCGGGATCGGGCTGAACCTCGCGCAGGACCTCGGGCCAGCCGGCGAGGATCAGCTTGGCGATCGTGGCCTCGAGCGAGAGGGCCTCGAGCTCGGCCTGGCGGTAGCGCGCCAGCGTGTAGTCCATGTCGAAGCCGACGACGGGGACCTTCTCGAAGTCGAGGTCGCGGTTGGTGAAGATCCGTCGCGGTCGGGGGGTCTCGTGCTCGTGTCCGACGCTGCGTAGGAGCCTGCGGATGGGGTCGGGGAGTTCCTGCTCGCTCGCCATTCGTCCGGCGAGGTTAGCACTGTGTCGATACATCGCGACATCGCGCGCGAGGAATCGCGGGCTCCCTGCGCAGCTGCCGGATTGAGCCCCCGCCGCTAGGGTTGGCCGATGATGACCAAAAGCTCTCGCCTGGCCCCGTCTGCCTGATCCCTGCCCTGCTCCTCGCCTGTTCGAGCGCCGCGCAGACGTCCGACGACCAGGGCGAGCTCCAGGGCTGGGTCGCCAAATAGGGCCCGATGGGCGAGGGCCCGAGCGGGGAGACGACGGTCACCGGATGTCGGGCGAGTCATAGGCCTTCGGGCTCACCGTCGACGAGGCCAGCGACGCCTATGCCGTGGGGGGCCGCCCGACCACCCACGGCCGACGGAGCCGGCCCCGGCTGGGAGCTGATGCCCGCCGCCGGCGGCACGGGCCACAACCACTACCCCGTCGCGCGGGGTCACGACTCCACCGGGGCGCTCTACCTCTCCATCCGCGACCTCAGCTCGCCCTCGCCCGGATCGCGTTTTTCTGCTCGCTCGTCTGCTTCGTCTCACCAGCCTCGGCGGTACCAAACGCAGGCTCACCGCCTGACCTCCGGCCGCCGTCAGAGTGTGATCGCCGAGTATTACTGCAACGCGGGCCGAGCGGGCCAAGCTTGTTTGCGCCGCCCCGCATGGGAGGCGACAATCTCACCATGCGCCGCCCCGCCCTGCTCCCGCTCGCGTTCTTCGCCAGCTTCGCCCTGACCTTCGCCTGCGCTGGCCCCGGAACCGAGGCCGACGAGCTCGGCGTCGGCGCGGAGTGCTCGGGCGCCGCAGACTGCCTCGACGGTCAGGCGTGCCTGGCCCAGTTCAAGGGCGGCTACTGTGGCATCAAAGACTGCGAGCTCGATGTCGACTGCCCCGAGGGCGCGGCCTGCGTCGCCCACGACGACGGGAACAACTATTGTTTTCGGATCTGCGTCGACAAGGCAGAGTGCAACCTCAACCGCGGGCCCGACGTCGAGTCGAATTGCTCGGCCAACATCACCTTCACCGACGGAGGCGGCGGCAAGGCCTGCGTTCCCCCTTCCGCTTAGGATCCTAGCAGCCCGGGGTGCAATGCATCGTGTCGCCTCGCGCCGGATTTTTTGCCGAGGGCGCGAAGCCAAAACGCGGCTGTACCGGGCGTACTGCAAGTTTTGGCGACAAAGCCCTCGGCGAAAAGGCCAAGCGAGGCGGCGCGAGGCATTGCACCCCGGGCTGCTAGACTTGAATCGAGCGCGCGGCGCTTGATTCAGCGCTAGCCCGGCTCAATCGGCACGCAGCAGCCCGTCTGACAAAACCAGCCTATCTCGCAGTCCGAGATATCCGTGCATGACGTCACGCCGTCGGGGCACCCGGGCTCGTCGCACTCTGGCGGCAGATCGTCTGGATCTTGGCCGAAGCAAAGCTCGCACAGCTCGGGCTCACAGGGGTTGTTGCAATTCTCGAAGAAGGTGCAGGACTGGCAAGCGTCGAGGTTCTCGAGCGAGCATTCGGCGCCATCCAGATAGACGAATTGCCCCTCGATCTCGCAGCAGCCGAAGCAATCGCAGCCGTTGGGCACCAAGGGCGTGCAAAAGTCGAGGCAGTTCTGGGGTAGTTCGACGCCGCACATGTTGAAGTTCGGATCGTACTCGCAGCCGATCTCGGCCCCGGGATTCTCGGGGTCGCACTTGAGGTTCCACTCGCATTGGTCGTCGCCGCCGCCCGAGTTGTCGTCGAAGTAGCAGTCGCCCTTGCAGTCGTTGTTCTGGCCCGGCAAGTTGGTCTCGAAGGTGCTCTCGTCGTCGTCGCAGGGCGAGATGCACTCGGGGTCGAACAGATCGATGACCCCGTCCATGTCATTGTCGATCGTGTCACCGCATTCGTAGACCTTGTTGCCGCAGTAGATCGCCTCGGGGGCGGCGTCCTCGAGCAGGCACATGGCCGAGCAGCCGTCGCCATCTTCGGTGTTGGCGTCGTCGCACCCCTCGTCGGGGCCCTCGAAGCCGTCACCGCAGACGTTGTTGGTGCAGTCTGACAAGCACGCGAAGGTGTCGCCATTTTCGTCGCCGTCGTCGCATTCCTCGCCGGGGTCGATCACGCCGTCGCCACACGTGGCCCCGTCGCCGTCGCCGTCTCCGGTGTCGCCATCCCCGTCGCCGTCGCCCGAGTCGCCGTCGCCGTCGCCGTCGCCGGGGTCACCGTCTCCGTCACCTGTGTCCCCGTCACCCTCTCCCGTGCCACCGTCGTTGTCACCCGAGTCGCCGTCACCCTCACCTTCACCTTCACCTGGGCCGGTCTCGGCCCCTGTCGCCTCCCCCTCGCTGTTGGTTCCGCCACAGGCGATCGACAGTGAGAGCCCCGCGCAGAGGATCAAGGAGAGTCGGAGACTCGACATTGGGGCGTTGGACAGCGTGTTCATCGTCGTTTCCAGAGTCCTTCGTTGGTGCCCACCACGGGCTCAACGCGGGGTCAGCCCGCGACAGTCACGACCTGGCCCCAAGCCTTCGAGCAGCGAGTGAACCTCGCCCTCGACCGCGGAGCCCGGCCAGCGGTGAAGGTAGAGCTCGTACGCGCAGCGGGCTTCGTCCCCGCGCTTGGCGTTGCGCAGGAGTCGGCCGAGATCCAAGACGGCCGCGCGAGTCTGGCTTGCGTGAGGGTGCTCGAGGACGAGACGACGCAAGACGCCGATCGCCTCGTCCCGCTTGCCGGCGACGAGCAGGGAGTCGGCTTCCCGAGCGAGAACCGCCGCCGACGGCTCCGGCGAGTTCGCCTCGGGTGCCCCCTCCTCGATGTGCTCCACGCTGATCGCGGTGCGATGTGTGACCGCCGCCCCGGCGTCAACCCACGCGGCCACGCCAGTGTGCAAGCGAAGCGCTGCGCTGCCCTCGACGATCTCGATTGTCGCGCTGCCCTCGACCAGTTCGAGCTCTCGATCAGGCAGCGAGACCCTCAGCGCGTGGCCGGGGGTCGCGCGGACCTCGAGCTCGTGGACTCCCTCACCGAGCGCGATCGACCACGGACCGCGGACCTCCACGGTGCTGCTCGAGCGCAGCCTGATCGCGTGGGCGAGCCCATCTAACGATGCCGATCCCGAACCGCCCTCGGCGTCAACTTTGGACGCTGCGCCGTCGGGGTCGAGGGCGAGCTCCTGTGCTCCGGCTTTGCGGTCCGAGAGCAAGGGTGACAGCAAGGCAATGGCAGCGATCGAAGCGGCGAGGGCGAGCGCTGCGCTGAGCATCAGCGTGCGTCGCCCCTGGGTCCGGCGCCGCTCCTGCTCGAGCCCGGCGAGGACGGCCTCGGCGGTCACGCGGGTCGCGGTGATCGGCTGCTCGCGCGCGGCCTCGACGAAGCGGCGCAGGCCCGGGGTCACGAGCTCATCGGCCTCGCCCCCGCTCACCGCCCCTGCTCCTCGCCCGAAGGACCGAAGACCTCGAGGGCCTGGCACAGCAGCGCCTCGGCCCGGCGGGCCCGATAGGAGACCGTGCTGATCGGGACCTCGAGGGCAGCGCTGGCCTCGTGCAGAGACATGCCCTCGATCGCCCGCGCGACAAAGGCCTCGCGCAGCCGGGGCGAGAGCTGACCCAGCGCTTCGTAGAGGCGCTCGCGGTGCTCACGGGTCTCGAGCTCGTCGTGCGGCGTGGGGGGGCTGCCTTGGGGAACCTGGGAAGCTTGTTGCTCACGCCGACGGCGACGGCGGTCGCTGTCCCACCAATTGCGGACCTTGTTTGCGGCGATGCGGTACAGCCAGGTTTGGAGCTCGCTGTCGCCGCGGAAGCGCGCGAGGCTGCCGAAGGCGGCGATGAAGACCTCCTGAACGAGGTCGTCGACGGCCGCCGGATCGCCGGTCATGCGCTGGATTTGCGCGGTGACCCGGACCTTGTGGAGCTCGAAGAGCTCACGCTGGGCGGCGGGGTCATGACGACGCGCGCGCGCGAGCAGCTCGTGGGCAGCGGTCGCCCGCTCGGGCGCCTTCGGGTGGAGGCGATGAACAGTCGCCCCCTCCGAGCACCCCTCGGTGCCGCCCCGATCACCCACGGGGGCCATTGTAGCCCGGTGCACAACTGATAGACCGCCCCGATCACCGCAATTCCAAGCGCCACCTCAGATCCCGACGCCAACCTCGAGCACGAGCAGCCAGCGCAGGTGACCTCGGTGAATTACATCGTCGGTGCCGCGCACGCGCAACGCAGAAAAGGTGGTCTCCACTCCGGTTCGGACACCAAGGACCACGCGCTCGAAGCGGTACTGCGCGAGCGCACAGAGCTCGCCGCCCCCCGACCACGCCGTGGCCGAGCGGAGCTGTTCGGCGTGAGTCCACTCGAGCGCCGGCATCACCAGCCCGCCGACCCACAGTCGCCGCCGAGCGATGGGGCCCCCCGCGGCGAGGCCCAGCCCGACGTCGAGTTGGTGCACGCGGAGATCTTTGGACCGACCGTGAGACCAGCGCACCCGTCCACGCGGCTGGAGGCGATCGCCCAGGACCCACGCGCCACCACCGAGCCCGAGGCCGAAGTCGGGGTCCGGCGAGCGCGGCGGACCGAGCCCCACGTGGGTCTCCAGGCCGACGAAGGCGACCGGCAGCTCGACCTCTGAAACCTCGTCTTGGGCCTGATCAGAGCTCGGATCCGCCACGGGGGTCGCGGGCGGCTCCGTCACCGGGGTCTTGGTCTTGGCCTCAGTCTCGGACTCGGTCTCGGTCTCGGTCTCGGTCTCGGTCTCGAGGATCAGCGCCAGCGTCGACGCGAGCTCGCGGCTGCGCTCTTCATCGGTCTGACCGCTGAGCTCGACCGTGCGTCGCTTGGACTGCGCAGCCCCAGGCCGGCGCAGCGTGAGCGCGTAGCGCCCGGACAGCTCGCGCACGACCGAGATCTCCCAACGATCGACCTGGTCACCGACCCGCGCGCGCAGCCCAAGCTCGACCGCCGCGGGATCGAGGCCGTCCGCGCTGAACTCGTGAGCAGCGGGATTCCCCGGCGCCACAACCAGCACCGCGGCGAGGACGGCAGCAAGCCACATTTTGAGTCGTGCCACGTCGGGCTGAAAAAGGCCAGCTGGACCGCGCAGTGTAGCTACCTTGGAATTGATCGAGTTGGACCGGTCGAAGCAGCGTGAAGTTGAAGACAGATCCCTCCCATCCCCCGCTGTGGCTCGCTGCCGTGCTGATCACGGCTGTCGGGACAACGGCTGGCTGCTCGCGGGATCTCGACGTTGGGGCGGTGATCGGAGAAGCCTGCGGCCCAGGCGACGAGCAGCCCTGCGCGACCGGGCTGGTCTGCGAGCCCCGAGACGGCGACGGCGGCTACATCTGCGCCGGGCCGATCGAGCTGCGCGGCATGGTCATCGACGCCCTCGATGGCAGCCCGATCGCGGGCGCCCGCGTGCTCGCCCTCGATGACACGGGCGCCCCGGTCGGTGAGGTCGCGATCTCGGACGCCGACGGCGACTACACCCTGGCCATAGCGATCCCCCGTGACAGCGACGGCAACCCGGCGACGGCGCTCACGCTCACGCTCTCGGCCAGCGCGGCCGACTACCAGCTCTACCCGAGCGGGCTCCAGCCGGCGTTCCCGGTCAGCAGCTCGGAGGTCACGGCGGTCGAGGACGACCCCGACGACGACAGCGACGACCACCTGTCTGTCATCGAGAACGCTTCGACGACCGTCGGCCTCCTGCCGCTCGACGGCGCCAGCGGATTCACGGTCTCGGGTCGGATCGCGGGCGAGCGCGAAAACACTGCCGGCACCTTGGTCGTGGCCGAGGGCGCGAGCGGCAGCTACACGATCGCCGACCGCAGCGGCGCGTTCACGCTATTCAACGTGGCCACTGGCGCCAATACCGTTCGCGGCTACCGTGGCGGGCTCCAAGTCGTGCCCGAGGTGCTCGACGTCAACGCCGATGTCGACGGCGTCGTCCTCGAGCTCGCGGGCACCGGGCTCGCAACGGTCAGCGGCAGCGTCAACATCGTCAACGCGCCCGGCGGGAGCCTGACCTCCGTCGTGATGATCCCCAGCGCGCTGTTCAACGAGGTGTTCGAGTTTGGACCGGTCCCCTTCGGCCTCCGCGCCCCGGAGCCCGGCGTGGCGCCCGACGTCAGCTCGACGTGGACGATCCCCGGCGTGCCCGAGGGCACCTACAAGATCATCGCCGCGCTCGAGAACGACCTTTTGGTCCGCGACCCCGACACGAGCATCGCCGGGACCGAGATCCTCAAGATCAGCGTCGCCGCAGGCGAGACCATCGACCTTCAAGACAGCTTCAAGGTCACCGAGGCGCTCGGCGTCGTCGGGCCCGGGGCCGACGGACCGGAGGAGGTCACCGGTACGCCGACCTTCGAGTTCGACGACGACAGCAGCGAGGATCGCTACGAGGTGGTGGTCCACGACGCCCTCGGCGACGAGATCTGGCGCGACGATCAGGTCCCCGGCGTGTCCGGCAGCGCCACGGTGACCGTCGAGTACGGCGGCCCCGCGCTGACCCCAGGCATGTACTACCGGTTCCAGGCGACCTCATGGAAGGACGGCAACCCGGCCCCGAGCGCGCTGTCGCGGACCGAGGATCTGCGCGGCGTGTTCGTCTACGCCGAGTGACCGGAGCGGACGAGCTCGGGCGGCTGCGCTACGGCTCCTCGTAACCCAAGAAGTTCTCGACGCACACGTCAGCCATGACGTTGTCGTTGTTGTGCCCGCCGCCGTAGCCGACGTCGGGCGAGCTCATCGACCAGGCCTGCTGCAAGTTGGCGGGCGTCAGCG
>NZ_PVNK01000119.1 GCF_002994615.1 Enhygromyxa salina
CGGGGAGACCGGCGGCGACACGAGCCCCGCCGATGACGACGGCGCGAAGGGGTGCGCGATCGAGGCGCCCGGTCACGGTGGGCTGGTCGGGTTGTTGCTGTTTGGCTTGCTCGGGCTTCGGCGTCGCCGGTTTTAGGCGCAGCTCCGCGAGCCCGGCCAGCATCGAAGGTGGCGGCGACCAAGATCGACGCTGGAATCGCAGCGCTGCCGTTGGCGCGAGCGAAGCTTCGACGTGCTCGGCGAGGCACAAATTTTCGGCCGGGCGACCCGAGGGCTCGCGCTCGTTCTCCGATCTTGGCGCGGAGTAGGTTCGGATCGTCGCCACGCAGGCCCGAAACATTCTCAAACCATCATGGGTGCTGCTCGTCGAGCGCTCTGTTTCGCTCCGCCCGACTTCGACCACTGGAGCTCCATGGCAAAATTTCGGGCAAACCATCATGAGCGCTGGTCGTCGAGCTTGCGAGTTGGGTCGAGGGCAGTCTGGATCGTGGACGCGCAGGCCCCTTCGCGGGGGCGAGGGAACTCGAGCGCTGGTCGAGCAGCGCTCGAGTTGGGTCGGACGGAACTTGGAGCCTCGACGAGCAGACCCCTTCGTAAGCACGAGGGAACTCGAGCGCTGGTCGAGCAGCGCTCGAGTTGGGTCGAGGGGAAGTTGGAGGCTCGAGGCGCAGACCCCTTCGTAAGGGCGAGGGAAGTCGAGCGCTGGTCGAGCAGCGCTCGAGTTGGGTCGGACGGAACTTGGAGCCTCGACGAGCAGCCAGCTGCGCGAGGGCGAGGGAACCTGATCGCTGGCCGAGCAGCGCTCGAGTTGGGTCGGACGGAACTTGGACGCTGAAATCGCGCATATTGCGCAGCCCCAGGGTAACTCGATCGCTGGTCGAGCAGCGCTCGGGTTGGTCTGGCGGAAATTGGACGCTGCGAACGCGTGCAGGGCGCAACCCCAGGGCAAGCCGAGCCGCTGCTCGTCGAGCCCTCGGGTTACTCCGAGCGAACCGCGAGGCTTGAAACGCGTGCAGAGCGCCGCCTCGCGCGGGCCGAAGGGCTGGTCGTCGAGCCCCTGGCTTGGTTTGGCCGAGGTTGAGGGCCTGAAACGCATGTGGCGCGCAGGTCCGAGGCAACCAGGGCGTTGCTCGTCGAGCGCTCGAGTTGGCTGGCACCAACTCGAGCGCTGCTCGACCAGCATTCGAGTTGGCCTGAACGGCCGTAGAACGCTGTTTGGCTCTGGAGCGCGGGTGCTCGGCAGTCGACGGGGACCGCGTGTCCGGCGGCGACATCAGCCGGGGGCGACCTCGGTCGCGGGTTCGCCCGCGACGCCGGAGCGCGTAGGCGCGGTCCCGGCCACGGAGTTCACGTGCTCGATCTGAGCTGCGCGCGTTTGATCGAGCGCCCGATCAGTTGCCCTCGACGGAAATTCCGGCGTGAGACGACACGATGCGTTGCACCCCGGGCTGCTAGCCCTGATCGGTGGGGCCGCGTTCAGAGACCGTTCGGTCCTCGAAGAGTGCAGGGCCCCGTGTCTCCCACGCTGCTCGGAGGAGGGCATGGGCCTCGAAGCGCGTCAGTTGTTCGTCCAGCCACGCGCGGGTCGCTCCAGCCCGACCGGCACAGAGCCACAGCGCGCGGTGGGAAAGCCAGTCGCTCGAGCGGGCAGCTAGCTCCTGAAATTCGGAGAGCGGAAGCTCTGCCGCGAGCATGTGGGCGAGTGTCGGGGTCATGGCGGGCTGCTCGCTCAATGCCCTGGCGAGCAGCTCGCGTAGGCGCGGGACCGTTTGCATTGGCGCGGCTGGCCAGGCCCCGAGGAGCTTAGCTTGCGCCCAGGTCTGACCGACCCACGGGCCCTCTAGTACCTCCGACAGCTCGCTCTCGAGGTTTTCGCGAAAGCGCTCGTCGTATCGCGCGAGCCTGGCGATGTGTTCGGCGGCGTGCGGCATCCACCGCGCGGCCTTCACCCATCCGGGCCGGTCCAGCAGTTCGGGGTGACGCTTGAGCCGGGTCACGAGGAAATTCACGTCTCGCACCCTCGCCGCCCAGGGAGCCGCGAGGACCTCTGTGCAGAGCTGGGTGAAGGTGGCGGCTTCACTTTCGGTGAGCTCCCGCAGTTCTTTCAGCTCGTCCGATGCAGCCCCGAGGCGCAGGTCTGTGAATACAGGAGTCCCTGGGCCGCCGATGTGGGTCTTCGCCGCTGAGAGCCGCAAGCCGAGTTCGCCAAGGGCGTCTTCGAGCGCGCGCAGGCCCTCGAGGATCGTCTCGAGCTCCGGCCCGTACAGGGCGTAGTCGTCCACCCAGCGCGCCCACTGGAGGTTGGGAATTGCGTCAAGCGTCTTGTCCGCTGTGATTAGTAAAGCGTTGGCCAACACGAAGGAGGGCAGGCACCGCTGCGGGAGCGCGCCTCGACTGCTGCGGCCACGCCACCCACGCAGCAGCGAGAGCAGCCGAGAGTTACCCGCGTAGCCGTCTGTGCTGGCGAGCAGTTCGTCGATCTGCTCGAGGCTCACGGAGGCGAAGAACGAGGCGATGTCGGTGCGGCAGGAGTAGCCCTCCGTGCCCCAGCCCTCTTGTCGGGTTCGCCAGGCGCGCGATGCGCTCACCTTGTCGACGTACTGCCGAGGCCCACGTAGGCGCGAGTCCATGTGGTAGCCAAAGACATGTGTGGACAGCCGCGCGTGCAGGGTCTTCGCACGCGCGTCCACGAGCACCTGGTAGGTGAGGCGATCCAGGGGATGCAGGACCACCGCAGGGCGGCGCCCGACGAGCCCCTTGGGGACATTGAGGGGGATCGCAGGGGCAACCCGGCTGTCACGTAGGTGCTGGTCGAGTAGTGCGGGATCGGACTCGAGTACCGCGAGCTCTTTCCAGGACCAGGGGTCGGGGAGGGGGTCTCGGCGGGCGTCGTGTCGCAGGTGGCGGAGCGATTGATCGACCTGTGTCTTCGACACCGCCTCGGCGTCCTCCGCTCGCCAGCGCATCGCATGCTGGACGTCAATCCAGGTCAATGGGATGCCGCGTTCGTTGAGCCGGCGGAACACCTCCTCGACCTGGGCCTTGTCGCCACGGACGATGGTGAGCGGCAGCCTGTAGTCTCGCAGCCCCCTGGCGACTCGGTTGGCGGCATCGATGCGTGCGCGTCGGCGCGGCTCCGGGAGCCGGCGTAGGTGCTCGAGTAGCTCCGCCGTGTCGAGGATGAGGTGCAGCGGGAGCAGCGACTGGTCCCTCGGCCTCGCCTTGACGAAGTGCTCGGCATCCAGGTCGAAGGCGACGTCGAAGGGGGGCCGGGGATTGGCTGTGAGCGCGCCCGTAATTGAGCGCAGGCGCTGCTGCCCGTCGACCACGTACCAGGCATCGGAGCGCGCAGGCTGCTCGGAGCGCGCCGCGTCGAGCCGCTCCATTGCGCGCTCCGTGGATCGCTCCCAGAAGATCAGGCTGCCGATCGGGTAGCCCTTGAACATGCTGTCGAGCAAGGCGATCACGTCCTCTCGTTGCCAGACGAACATGCGCTGGAAGGAGGGCGTACGCAGACGACCCGTGCGCAGTTCGTGGAGCAGGTCCTCGACCAGCACCGTGCGCACTTCGGGGGGCAGGCGAGAGCTCAGAGCCATCGTTCCAGCTCGTCGAGAAGGTCTGTGAGGTGGTCGAGGGCTTCGACGTCGAGCTCGGCCTTACCGTCGCTTAGTTCAGACAGTAGCCCACGCAGCCACCGCTTGCACCGTGTGGAGCCCCAGCGGTGGATGGTCGACTCGGGCTCTTGCTCGGCGAAGAAGGTGTCCAAAGGAGTGACCCAGCGTGCTTCGGCGGGTTGACGTTCAAGCGCCCGCGCGCCGCGTATGAGCTGCCTCGAGGCGCGCCCCTGGAGCGTCGCGGACTCGTGGATGGAGGAGAGCGGGAGATGGTTCTCGGCCTCGCGGCGCCGGAGCACGTGGCAGGGGATCCCCTCATTTTTGCACAGAACCCGGATTTCCTCGGCCTTCTTGGAGATGGGTCCCTCCCAGGTGTCTCGATCCGAATCGATCAAGACGAAGAGCCTCTCCAGGGGGTGCGAGCGGCACAGCCGCGGGGGGATCTCGCCGGTTCCGCCTCGTCCGTTCACCCGGAGCCACTCCTTTGCTCGACTCATCGCTGCGAGCACGACCTCTCGGTCCAGGCCCCGGGCCCCGGCGACCACCAGCTCCCCGTCGATGTCGTTCTCGGTGATCAGGAGCAGCGGCTCGTGGAGCCAGTCTTGCGCGCGCTCTGGCGGCACAGTGAACACGCAGTGCTCGCTCGGACCGGGGGCGAGCGCGACCTCTGCGTGGGGGAAGAGCGGTCGCGCTCCGGGCGGAACAGTCCGATCGTGGGAGTCGCGCTCGGCGAGCGCGCGATCCAGCGCCTCTTCGAGCCGTCGCCGGAAGCCCCCTCGAGTTCCCTCGATGAGCAGCGCTCGTACGCGTTCAACGAGGGCGTCCGCGATCGCTAGCACATGGCGTCCATTCCCGGTGGCCTGGAGCAGCGCGACGACAAGCTCGCTGGCATCCTCTCGCGCGAGCACGCCCGGATCGTCGAGGTGGACCCTCAAGCGACGCCTTCCCCTTTGTTGAGCGCGCGGCGGATTCGCCGGAACTCCGCGGTGGGCTCGGCGAACACACCTCGGGGCCACCAGTCGGGGGTGCCAGCCTCGTCAAGCCAGATGCGTCGCAGCGTGCTGCCCCTTTGCCCGGGCTCGACGAAGTACACTGCCACGTCATCTTTCGAAGCCTGGCCCTCCGCGACCAGCGCGCGCGCGCGCAGCAGCAGGGCGTCGGAGTGCGACTCGACCAGCAGGGGGGGACTCTCAGCGAGGAGCGCTCGGCTCAGCAAGAGCTCGCCGATGTCGCCGTGCAAGCCCGGGTGCAGGTGCAACTCGGGGTGCTCGATGATCAGCAGCGGAGCCGGCTGTTCACCAGGATCGACGAAGAGCGCTGCGAGCACCGGCAGCAGCTGCCGGAACCCGGAGCCGACCTGAGATGGGTGCAGCTCTGCCGTGGTGTTGCGCGGGCGGACGAAGCACTCGAGCTGGCCGTTGGCGAGGCGCACCTCCAGGTCGAGTCCCATGTGCCGCCCGAGCCAAGTCGTGAGGGCGTCGAGGCCCTCGCGCCCCCGCGGGGTGCGTTGGGCGTGGTGCAGCCAAGCCAGCGAGCCCGAGCCCTCAGGCTCGAGACGATCGGGCGGCGCGTCGTCAGCCTGGCCCGCGTGGATCGTGCGCTCGTCTGAGAGCCAGGCGATGCGCTCCCCGAGCTCACACAGCGCCTCGTGGCGGCAAATCGCGTCGCGGACCTCGGCCCATGCGGGACCGTCGAAGGCCTCATCGCCAACGCTGGCTTCCACGATCTGCTGGGCGCCGTCCTCGGCCTCGAAGGCCGCAAGCCGCACCGAGCACTCCCCGACGCGCACACCGACCACCAGCCCTGTGAGGCGCTGGTCGAAGGCGCAGTCCCGGAGCGAGCGACCGAAGGGCCGCCCGCGCGGGCTGAGGTCGAAAGGGCGGCGCGCTCGGGTCGAAAAGCCGCTCGTCGCAAACACGGGGGCGCGCACCAGGGCACTCTTCCCCGCGTTGTTGCGGCCGAGGACGATTGTGAGTGGAGCGAGATCCAGCTCCACTGGTGCGTCGAAGGCCTTGTAGCTCTCGAGGCTGAACTGCGTGATCGACCCGGGCACGGCGCCCAGTCTAGATCGGGAGCGTCAGGAACACGACTGGTCGGGTTGTCAGCGGGAAGGTTGCTGAGAGCGCGCTGGAGTTGACCTGCCTGGCGTGGTCAGCCACCACCGGAGATCTCGCTGAGCCTCCCGCAGCACACCCCGCCCCATGCAGAGTTTGCGCAGCGTGTCGAGCGTGGGGGAGAGCGAGCCCTGCTCCAGTTGGCGGATCGTGATCTGCTCGCGGGGCGCCGTCGGATCGCACAGGGTGTACCCGTTCTCGGTCAGCCCGGGGACGGTCTGGTTGGTGGCCAGCTCTCCTCGAGCAGGACAGCCGTGCTGTTGTCAGTCCACAACGGCACAATTGTTCGCGCTCACGCAAGTCCACGACCTGCACAGGTCCGATGGTCCGAGCCTGTATGGTGTCGGCAATGGCTCAGCATCCCCGGCGGCGGTTCTTGTCCATGTGCGTCGGCGGCACGACGACCTTGCTGTTCGGGTGCGCCGACGCGCCGGGAGCCGACGAGGGCGAGGGCACGGGCGACGGAGCTCCCACGACCGGCGGCGGCGACGAGTGCCCCGATCCCTTCGCCGACGGCGTGATGCTCGGAGTCCTCGACGGCTTCGTCGGCGAGGCCCAGGCCGCGGTCGGGGAGTTTCAGGGCCAGGGCCTCGACGGCCGCCTCGCCCTCGATCTCGGGACCCTCGAGGCCGACGGCCTGATCATCGACAACGCCGACTTCTTCATCCGCACGGCGCTGCCCGATCAGCTCGACCTCGAGCAGCCGTGGACGATCAACATCTCGGGCCTCGTCGACGCGCCGCTCGAGCTGAGCCTCGCCGAGCTCGCGGCCATGGTCCAGACCTCGCGGGTCGTGCTGCTCGAGTGCTCGGGCAACGGCAGCAACCGCGCGTTCGGGCTGATCTCGGCGGCCGAGTGGTCGGGGGTGCTGGTGGCCGACATCCTCGAATTGGTCTCGATCCAGGCCGAGGCGACCGCGGTGCTGATCGCGGGCTTCGACGAGCACTCGCAGCCCTCGAGCCAGTCGACGCCGGGGTGCAGCTGGGTGTTTCGCTTCGACGAGCTCGCCGCGGCTGGGGCGATGCTCGTGACTCACATGAACGGCGAGCCGCTGCCGCCGGATCACGGCCAGCCCCTGCGCCTGATCATCCCGGGCTGGTACGGCTGCTGCAACGTCAAGTGGGTCGACTCGATCCGCCTGGTCGACGACAGCGAGCCGGCGACCTCGCAGATGCTGGAGTTCGCAACCCGGACCCACCAGACCGCGGCCCACGCCCTCGCGGCCGACTACAGCGCCGCGATCATGCAGCAGGCGGCGATGCCCGTGCGCGTGGAGCAGTGGGAGGTCGGGGGCCAGATCCTCTACAAGATCGTCGGCATCATGTGGGGCGGGACCGAGCTGACCGACGCGCTGGCGATCCGCTTTGACGGCGACGAGCCGATCCCCGTCGAGGTCTGCGCGCCGCACGTGACCAACGACACCTGGACGCTGTGGTCCTACGCGTGGCAGCCCGAGGCGCCCGGCGAGTACGAGATCACCATGGCGATCGACGATCCCGCGATCCCCACCAATCGGCTCGACTCGGGCTTCTATGCCCGGCGGGTGCGGATCGAGGAGATCTGAGGGCGACCGCCTGCTAGCAGCCCGGGGTGCTACAGTCCGCGGATGTCCGCCCTTACCCTGCTGACCCTCGCCACGCTCGCCGCCGAGATCCCCGTCAACCCCAGCGACGACTTCAAGTCCATCGTCGCCAACGCGGCGCCCGGCGACGAGATCATCTTCTCGGCCGGCGACTACGAGACCGAGGGCTATTGGGGCGTCGAGCTCCAGGGCACCGCCGACGCGCCGATTGTGATCCGCGCGGCCGAGGGCGAGGTGGTGACCATCATCGGGGTCCCCAACCAAAACACGATCGACATCTCGGGCAGCTACTACACCTTCGCAGGCTTCGAGATCATCGACGGGTCGCACGGCGTGCGGGTTGGGACCTCGAGCCACGCGACCTTCGAGGATCTGCACATTCACGGCACCGCTGACGTAGGGATATCGTGCAATCGACCGGACAACAGCTACGACAACCTGTTGATCCGCCGGACCCACATTCACAACACCAGCGGCACGGGCGAGTGCATGTACCTCGGCTGCAACAACGGCGCGTGCACGGTGTCGAATTCGGTCATCGAGCTCAATTGGTGTCACGACACGACCAACTCGAGCCAGGGCGACGGGATCGAGCTCAAGACCGGATCCTACGGCAACGTCATCCGCCACAACGTGATCCACGACGTCAAGTACCCGGGCATCACGATGTACGGGACCCAGGGCGAGGCGCCGAACCTCGTCGAGGGCAACCTGATCTGGAACGTGGTCGACAACGGCATCCAGACCGTCGGCGACGTCGAGGTCCGCAACAACGTGGTGTTCTCGGTCGGCGGCAACGGGATTCACGCCAAGCCCAGCCAGGACGAGGTCCCGAGCGGTTTGACGGTGGTCCACAACACCGTGGTCGGAGCCGGGGCGGCCTGCCTGCGCGGGAACGACTGGCCCGCGGGCAACGGCAACCTCGTGGCCGGCAACGCGCTGTATTGCCCGGGCGGGACCGCGGTCAAGCTGGTCAACACCCCCGACGCGACGTGGATCGACAACGGCGTCAACGGGGTCCTCGACGGTCTCGGCGAGGGGACCTTCGATCTCGGTGACCCCGCGGCCGAGCTCGAGGATCCGGATGGGTACAACGCGTACCCGCTGCCAGGCTCGGCGATGATCGACGCGGGCAGCGAGGCCTGGGCCGAGGTCGACTTCAACTGCGAGCCGCGCGACGGGCAGCCGGATGTCGGTGCGTACGAGTTCATCTCGCCGGGGAACGGCGGGTGGATCCCGGTCGAGGGCTTCAAGGAGCTCGACTGCGCGGGCGGTGACGGAGACGGAGACGGAGACGGCGACGGCGACGGCGACGGGGACGGGGACGGCGAGCCCGGTGACGGGGACGGGGATCCTGGCGACGGAGACGGCGACGCGGGCGATGGGGATGGCGACGGTGAGTCCGGGGACGGGACCGGCGGTGACGGTCTGGATGCGGGCGAGACCGGGGCCGCGGCCGACGAGGGCAGCGCGGGCGAGGGCTGCTCGTGCAGCTCGACTGGGGGCGGCGGCGGTCTCGGAGCGCTCGGGCTCGGGCTGCTGGTCCTCCTCGGCAGGCGCCGACGGGCTGCTAGCAGCCAGCGGTAGGTTTGTAGACCCCGCGGCCGGCGGCTCGGACTCGTTGATGAGGCTGTGTCGTGGCCGCTGGGGTCCGCGCGTGGCCACAGGAGACCCTTTTTGCGCGCTGCTCTTTGCGGTGGGTAACCCCGAACCGGGTAACCCCACTTCGAAGCGCTGGGCGCCATCCGCCCTGTGCGCCAAGGTCCCGGCCTCGGTTGAATTCCAGCTGTCGAGGACGGGCGCGGCCAGAGTAAAAAGCGCTCGCGCCCGATCCTCGCTTGGGTAATCCTGGCTCGGCGTGGGCGACGGCGAGATCATCGAACCCCTGCTGCTGGTCTCCGGGGCGATCCTCGCGGCGACCTTGATCTCCAAGGTCGCTCGCCGCTTGCGCGTGCCGGGGGCGGTCGGCTTCTTGCTGGTCGGACTGGCCCTGCGCGCGCTCGACTCGCAGCTCGACTGGGTCTCGGACGACTCGGCGTCCCTGCTCGCGCTGCTCGGCGAGCTCGGAGTCGCGGCCTTGCTGTTTCGTGTCGGGCTCGAGAGCAAGCTCGACAAGCTGCTCGAGCAGCTGCCACGCGCGTCGCTCGTGTGGGCGGCCAATGTCAGCGTCTCGGGGGCCCTGGGCTTCGCCGCCGCGTGGTCGTGCGGGCTCGGGGCGCTGCCGAGCACCTTCGTGGCCGTGGCCTTCTCTGCGACCAGCATCGGGCTCTCGGTCGCGGTCTGGCAGGAGCTCGGCAAGCTCGACACCCCCCTGGGCGCGCTGCTGGTCGACGTGGCCGAGCTCGACGACCTCTCGGCGATCGTCCTGACCTCGATGCTGGTCCTGGCCGCGCCCGCGATCCATGCGGGCACCGTCGAGCCGGCCGCGCTCGCTGAGGCGATCGGCTGGATCGTGCTGCAGCTGGTCGGCTTCGGGGCCGCCTGCTACCTGTTTTCGCGCTACCTCGAGGAGCGCCTGACCCGGCTCTTCGCCCACGACGAGGGCGATCGCAGCGCGTCCGTGGTGCTCTTCTTGGTCGGGACCGGCCTGGCGGTCGCCGCGATCGCTGGCGCCCTCGGCCTGTCCGTGGCGATCGGGGCGCTGTTCGCTGGCTTGATGTTCTCGCGCGACCCCGAGGCGATCCGCGCCGAGCACAGCTTCGAGCCGATCCACGCCCTGTTTGTGCCCTTCTTCTTCCTCGACATTGGCTTTGGGGTCGATCTCGAGCACATCGGCAGCGCCCTGGGGCTGGGCGCCGTCTTGTTGGTGCCCGCGGTGCTCGGGAAGGTTGGGGGCGTGATGCTGCCCTTCGTCCCCCGCGAGGGCTGGCGCGTCGGCGTGTTGATGGGCGTGAGCATGGTTCCCCGGGCCGAGATCGCCCTGGTCGTCGCCCGCCTCGGCAACCGCCTCGGCGAGTGGGCGGTGTCCGATCGGCTCTACGGGGCGCTGGTGGTGGTCTGCGCGGCCACGGCGATCTTCGCTCCGGTCGTGTTGCAGCGGATGTTCCTCGCCTGGCCCGACGCGGCCCGGGCTGAGGCCGAGGCCGAGGCCGAGGCCGAGCGTGGCTGAGGGGTAGCGAGCTCGAGCTGGGCTCACTCGTGCTCCTCGAGCCCCTCGTGGATGCCCTCGAGCCCCTCGAAGAGCTCGGGGAACACCTTGACGACCTGAACGAGCGCGTACACGAGGACTCCATGGTGGACGCCGATCCCCTCCTCGAAGGACGTAACGGTCTCCGCTCCCGAGGTCACCAACAGCGCCAACCCGGCGAACAGGTTCATGTAGGGGCTGGTGGAGATCCGGTGGATCGCGGCGAGCATACTCGCCAGTATGCCGGACTTTGGCGCCCGGTCTGGCCATTCAGGCCACTCAGGCCATGCCGGTCTCGGCCAGGGCCTCCATCACGATGTTGCGCCCGGTGATCGCCGAGACCGTCAGGTAGCCGGAGAACAGCGCGGCACCGATCCCGGCGGTGACGACGTCTTGCCCGGTCAGGTAGAGCTTGTCCACGGGCGAGCGCGGGCGCAGAAACTTGGCCTCGAAGCGGCCAGGATCGTGGCTGAGGCCGTAGATCTCCCCGTGCTGGTAGGCGGTGAAGTGCTTGGTGCTCAGCGGGGTCGAGAGCTCGTGGTAGGCGACGGCCTCGCGGGTCTGAGGCTCGAAGCGATAGAGCTGGTCGAGCAGGCGCTCGGACAGCGCGGCCTTGCGGGCCTCGTAGTCCTCGCCGCGCTTCTTCCACGGCTGTTGCTCCCACCTGGCGAAGCGCTCCCACGGCGCGAGGGTGATGATCTCGATCGTGCTCTTGCCCGGGTGGCGGCGCTCGAAGTCGGGATCCTTGGCGGCCGGGAACGAGATGTAGGTGACCGGGAGCGGCGCGGACTCGTCCTTGGTGAAGCGCTCGACGTTGAGGTCGTGGTCGTACTCGTCGGGGTAGATCCAGTAGTTGGCCTTGGGCAGCTCGAGCTCGGCGGCGGTCTTGTTCAGGCCGATGTAGAGGCTCAGGTGCGAGGCCGAGGGCTCGATGCGATCGAGCGCAGCGCTGAAGCCGACGCGCGCGCGGGCCTCGGCCGGGAGCAGCCGGCCGTAGGTGTTGAGCGCGCCCGCGTTGCTGATGACCAGGCCTGCGCGCAGGACTCGGCCGTCGTCGAGCTTGACGCCGACGGCCTCGCCAGCTTCGACGACGATCTCGTCGACGGGCGCGTTGGTCAGCAACATGCCGCCGCCAGCTTCGATCTTGGGCGCGATCGTCTCGGCGAAGCGGGCCGAGCCGCCGATCGGATAGTTGCCCCCAAAGAAGTAGTGCTTGGCGACCGAGGCGTGCATCGCGAAGGCGCTGCGCTTGGGCGGGAGCCCGTAGTCGCCGTATTGCCCGGTCAGCACGCCGATCAGCTTGGTGTTGTCGGTGATGCCGCGCAGGACCTCCCAGGTCGTCTTGCGCGTGTGGGCCAGGTAGGCCCGACGCATGAAGGGCGCGGCCAGGAACCCGGTGACGCCCGAGAGGGCCTTCTCGGCGTAGAAGCTGCGCGCGGCCTTGGACGCGGCGAACACCGCGTCGACGTACTCGTCGATCGCCCGGCCGTCGGCGGCGTCGGGGAAGTGCTCGCGGAGGCCGGCCTTGAACTGCTTGACGCCGGTTCGAAACGGGTACTCGTGCTCGCCGAAGATGATCCGGTCGTAGACCTCGCCCATGCCCTCCCACTTCAGCTCGCTGTCGGTGATGTGGTTGAAGAGCTGGCCGAGCACGCTGCGCTCGCGGTGGACCTCGCCGACGTAGTGGACGCCGACGTCCCACTCGTAGCCCTTGCGCTTGAAGGTGTGGGTGAAGCCACCGATCACGTAGTGGCGCTCGAGCACGAGCACGCGCTTGCCCATGTTGGCCAGGAGCGCGGCGCTCGCAAGGCCGCCGAGGCCCGAGCCGATCACGATCGCGTCCCAGGACTCGTCGACGTCGCTCTGTTTATAGGATCGTCCGACCTTGGTCACGGGGCGCTATACCGCCGGGAGCCCCGCGCGGCCAGGGCTTGCGCGCGGCTGCCTGCTTGGCCGACCATGAGCCGTGCGCCGCTGGTCCGTCTTCACGCTCGCGCTCGCGGCCTGCAGCGCCGGGCAGGGCGAGGGTGGCGCGACCAGCGTGACCCTGGGCAACACGACGGCCACGACCAAGGCCGACACCACCGCTTCGGGCTCGGACTCGGGCTCGGACTCGGGCAGCGGCGAGACCGTCGGGCCCAAGCTCGACATGCCGGGCGACGAGACCGAGGGCACGACCGGGGAGCCGGGCGGCGAGTGTGGCGACATCGTCGCGACGATCCGCGACTTTCGTCAGGACCACCCGGACTTCCAGGCCTTCAGCGCCGACGTGGCCACGCCCGGTCTGGTCGAGCCTGAGCTCGGGCCCGATCAAAAGCCGGTGTTCAGCGGGCTGGTCGTGGACCCGCCTCAGATGACGAGCGCTGATAATTTCAATCAGTGGTACAACGACGTTGATGGTGTGAATCAGCTCTTTACGGTCGAGCTCCCGCTGACGCCCGAGGGCGAGGAGCTGCGGGTGTTCGACGATCAGACCTTCTTCCCGATCGACGGGATGGGCTGGGGCGACGAGGGCCTGACCGACGGACGGGGCGCGCCGCACAATTTTTTGTTCACGACCGAGATCCACACCACCTTCGTGTACGAGCCCGGCCAGAGCTTCACCTTCATCGGCGACGACGATCTGTGGCTCTTCGTCGACGGGCAGCTGGCGATCGATCTCGGCGGGCTCCACCCGGCGCAGGCGGGCACCGTCAACCTCGATGAGCTCGGGCTCAGGCCTGGCGCGATGGTGCCGATGGACATCTTCCACGCCGAGCGTCGCTCGACGGACTCGACCTTCCGGATCGAGACGACGATCGCCTGCTTCACGCCGGTCGAGTGACGCCCTTGCGGCGTCGGCGTGGGCGCGTGATGCTGGGCGGGTGAAGGCGGTCGCCCTTTTCAGTCCCGAGTTCGCGGTCCTGCCCTCGCTGCGGACCTACGTCGGGGAGCTTGGCGTGCGCGCGGCCGATCTGCTCGCGGCGGCCAGCGAGCTCGAGGTCCCGCTCGTGGGTGTCGGGATCTTGCATGCGAGCGCGCCCGTGCTCACCGAGATCGGCGAGGACGGACACCGAGAGGTCGTCGAGCATCGCAACGATCCCGAGGCCTCGGGGCTCGAGCGGGTGACCGGGCCCGACGGCGCGCCGCTCTCAGTCACGATCACGCTCGGCGAGCGCGAGCTCGAGCTCGGCGCGTGGGAGCTCGGGGTCGGGCGGAGCCGGCTGATCTTG
The DNA here is from genome assembly GCF_002994615.1 of Enhygromyxa salina. Classification (GTDB taxonomy): domain Bacteria; phylum Myxococcota_A; class Polyangia; order Nannocystales; family Nannocystaceae; genus Plesiocystis; species Plesiocystis salina_A. The sequence continues at coordinate 13,650 of NZ_PVNK01000119.1, forward strand.
CTCGACACCAACTTCGACCACCAAGGCGAGGCCGAGCGCGAGCTCACCGGTCGCTTGCAGCCCTCGGGCACGCCCGCGCGAGCCGAGCAGGACGAGCTCCTGCGCCGGGGCGGCGAGGCCACGCTGGCGGCGATGGGGATCACGCCGAGCGCCGTCCACCTCGCGGATGACCCGGGGATCGGCGCGGGGGTTCACCTGCCCTCGTGGACCTCGGCCGACGTCGTCGAGGTCCTCGGGGTCGCGGCGGGGGAGGGCGCGCGGATCCGTGGGCGCGACTTCGCCGAGCGCGTCGAGCAGGTCAAGATCCGGGCGCTGTGGAATCTCCGCGCCCGGGCCCGCGAGGGGATGGTCGAGCGGCTCTACGCCCGGGGGCTGTCGGCGGCCGACTCCGACGCGCTGTGGATCGGCTGCGCCGGGCGCTTCGGCGTCGGCACCCGGGCGGACCTACTGTTCGGGGATCTGGCCCGGCTCGAGCGCCTCCTCGATGATCCCCTCAACCCCGTGCGTTTGGTCTTCACGGGCGACGCCGCGGCCGACGACGAGCGCGGGCAGGCGCAGCTGGCGAAGCTCGCGGAGCTGTCCCGCGACGCTCGCTTCGAGGGCCGGATCGTGTTCGCGCCCGACCCGGGGCTCGAGCTGTGGCACACCCTGGTCGAGGGCGTCGATCTGTGGCTCAGCACGCCGACTCGCGGGGCCAACGCGGGCGGGACCTTTGGCGTCCGGGCGGCGGCCAACGGGGCGCTCAACGTCTCGGTCGCGGATGGGTGGTGGGCGGCGGTCGCGGCCAAAGACCAGGCCGACGAGGGCAGCTGCGCGAGGGGCTGGACGATCGGGGGCCCGCGCGAGTTCGACGAGCAGGCCGCCCAAGACAGCTTCGACGCGCGCATGCTCTTCGAGCTGCTCGAGCGCGAGATCGTGCCGATGTTCTATGACTGGAACAGCGAGGCGATCCCGCTGGCTTGGGTCGAGCGGGTTCGGGCCTCGATGCGCACGATCCCCGCCGAGTTCGACGCCGAGCGGGCGGTCCGGGCTGGCTTCAGTCTTTAGCGGCGAAGGTCGCCCGGAGCAGCGCCTCTTTGGTCACGACCCCGTGCACGCGGCCGCGCTCGACGACCGGGAGGATCGTCAGGTGTTGCTCGACCATCATCGTCGCGAGCTCGGACATCGGCGTCGACGGCTCGACGACGACCGGCTCGTCGCTCATGATCTCCGAGACCTGGGTGCCCGAGATCTTGTCGAGCTCGTCGCGGAGCTTTGCGGGGGACTCGAGCGGGATTGCGAAGTCCATGAAGCTGAGGATCGCGGGGAGGTGGACGCGCTTTTCCTGAAACACCAGGTCCATGGTCGTGACCACGCCGACGAGCTCGCCGTCATGGATCACGCAGGCGCCGTCGCGGTGCTCACGCAACAGCAGCCCCACGAGCTCGCGGACCGACAGCTCGGGGGTCACGCTCAGGGCCTCGACCATGATGTCTCGGGCTTGCATGACCCGAGCATGGCGACGGGCGCCGTCCAACTCAATGGTCTGCTGCCGGCAAATCCTGGGCGGGCTCGGACACGGGGTTGACGTGGACCGAGACCTCGTGGACGCGGGCGGAGGCCTCGGTCACGGCGCGCTCGACCTCGTGGGCGATCGCGTGGCCCTCGTGGACCTCGATCGTGCCGTCGACGCTGATCTCGAGGTCGGCCCGGAGGTGGGTGCCGAGGGGGTGGACGCGGACGTCGTCGACGCTGCGGACCCCCGGGACGCGCGCGGCGATCCCGACGATCTCGGCCGCGAGCCCCGGGTCCGACACGCGATCCATGAGCACGTCGAGGCCCTCGCGGGCGCTGCGGAGGCCGTGCCACGCGATGATCACGCCGATGATCACGGCCGCGGCCGGCTCGAGCCAGCGCAGGCCGAGGATCGCCGCGATGATCGCGATCATGACCAGCGCGCTGGTCAGCACGTCTGCGGCGTTGTCGCGGGAGATCGCGACGAGGATCGGGCTGTCGAGCTCCCGGCCGCGGCGCCCGGTGACGCGCGCGAGGCCGACCTTGATCGCCACGCTCACGAGCTCGACCGCGACCGCGGCGAGCCCGAGCGCGTCGGGGCCGACGGTGCTCTGACCGTGGAGCGCCGTCCACCCGAGCCCGATCCCTGCCGTCACGACCACGAGCCCGACGCCCACGGTCGTCAGCGCCTCGATGTTGCCGTGGCCGTAGTGGTGATCGCTGTCGCGCGGCCGCGAGGCGAGGCGCCAGCCGACCCAGGCGCCGAGGTTCATGGCCACGTCGCTGAGGCCGTGGACCCCGTCGGCGAGCAAGGCCCGCGAGCCCGCGAGCGCGCCGACGCCGAGCTTGACCGCGGCGAGCCCGGCGTTGCTGAGGATCCCGAGCCAGTGGGTCCGGGCGATGATCTCCTGGCGCTCGGGTTGCATCGGAGAGCTCGAGTCTAGCAGCCCGGGGTGCAACGCCTCGCGCCGCCTCGCTTGGCCTCTTCGCCGAGGGCTTTGTCGCCAAGACCTGCAGTACGCCCGGTACGGCGGCGTTTTGGCTTCGCGCCCTCGGCGAAAATTCCGGCGCGAGGCGACACGATGCATTGCACCAAGGGCTGCTAGGTCATCGGGGGGGGCGGGACCGGTCGGCAGCATTTGCGCGCACGCGCGGGCCGGGGCTAGGATCGCCGCGTGCGTCGCTCGCTCTCGCTTTGTGTGTGGGTCTTGTTGGTCTCGAGCGCCTGCGGGGGGGACGACGTCAGCGAGGACAGCCATGGCTACGAGACGGCGACCGGTGAGGTTCCGACGAGCGGCTTCGAGGGCGACGGCGACGGCGACGGCGATGGGGACGGGGACGGTGACCCCGGAGACGGCGACGGGGACCCCGGAGACGGGGATGGCGACCCCGGGGATGGGGACGGCGACGGGGACGGCGACGGGGACGGCGACGGTGACGGCGACGGAGATGGGGACGGCGACGGCGACGGCGACCCGCTCGGCGAGCGCCCGGTCATCTACCAGCTCGTCGTGCGTCACTTCGGCAACGGCAACCAGACCCGGGCGGTCGACGGATCGCTGGCCGAGAACGGCGTCGGCAAATTCAACCACATCGACGATCTAGCGATCGAGGAGCTCGTCGGCCTCGGCGCGACCCACGTGTGGCTGACGGGGGTCCTGCGCCAGGCCACGCTGACCGACTACGACGGCTACGGCATGCCCGCCGACGACCCCGACATCGTCAAGGGCCGCGCGGGCTCGTTCTACGCGGTCCGCGACTACTACGACGTGAGCCCCGACTACGCGATGGACCCGACCATGCGGATGCAGGAGTTCGACGCGCTCGTCGATCGCCTCCACGCCGCGCAGGTCCGGGTGCTGATCGACTTCGTGCCCAACCATGTCGCGCGCAGCTACGCGTCGGTCGTCGAGCCCGACACGGACTTCGGCCTGAGCGACGATCAGAGCGCGTTCTTCGATCCGGGCAACAACTTCTTCTATCTGCCGGGCGAGAGCCTGAGCCTGTCCAAGCCGCCAGGGTGGAACCCGCCGGGCTTCAGCTTCGACGGGGTGTTCGAGCCCGAGGACGGGGCGCCGGGCAACACGCCCAAGGTCACGGGCAACAACCAGAGCTCGGCCTCGCCGGCCGATACCGACTGGTACGAGACGGTCAAGCTCAACTGGGGCTTCGACTTCACCAACGCGGTCGGCGACTACGATCCGATGCCGGACACCTGGGCCAAGATGGACGCGATCTTGGCCTACTGGCAGGACCACGGCGTCGACGGCTTCCGCTGCGACTTCGCCCACTTCGTGCCCAACGAGGCCTGGACCTGGCTGATCGACCAGGCGCGGATGCGCGACCCCGAGGTCTACTTCATCGCCGAGGCCTACGAGGATCTCGACGGCCTGTTGGCCGCGGGCTTCGACGCCGTCTATCACGACGCGTCCTACGACGAGCTCAAGCGCCTCTACCAGGGCAACGCGAGCCAGGACTCCTACGCGAGCGTGATGTTCGGCCTCGACGACGACGCGCGGCCCCGCTACGCGCAGTATCTCGAGAACCACGACGAGCGCCGCATCGCCTCGCCGATCGTCGGGGGCCCCAACCCCGACGACTCGGGCTTCGGATCCAAGGAGGCCGGCTACCAGCTCGCGCCGCTGGCCTACCTCTACGGCAACGGGCCGGTGTTGGTCTACAACGGCCAGGAGGTCGGCGAGACCGGGGCCGGGGTCGAGGGCTTCGGCCAGGACGACGGGCGGACCTCGATCTTCGACTACTGGTCGCTCGAGGAGCTCTCGAAGTGGCGCAACGGCGGGGCCTACGACGGCGGCGGGCTCGCGCCCGATCAGGTCGCGCTGCGGGGCTTTTACGCCGATCTGCTCGCCCTGACCCAGGATCCTTCGGCGCTCGGAGCGGCCTATTGGGGGCTCGAGTACTTCAACAACCCGGGCATGTTCATGGACTGCCCCGACGGCTTCTACAGCTTCGCGCGCTTCGAGCCGGGGACCGGGCGGGTGATGGTCGTGGTCGCCAACTTCACGCCCGGTGCGAGCGCGGCCGGGCCCGTGCGGCTGCCGCAGGAGCTGCTCGACGCGGCCGGGCTCGCGGGCGAGGTGGTCGCGCGCAAGGTCTTGGATCGGAGCGGGGCCGTCGACGTGATGGTCACGAGCGTCGACGCGGCCCAGCTGGCCAGCGAGGGCTTCATGGCCGAGGTCGAGGATCAGGCGGCGCAGGTGTTCGTGATCGAGTGAGCGCCGCTGGCCGTGCTCGCGGGTCGCGCTCGGCGGGCAGGGGCGTCGGGGCGCCGAGGGCCGCCCGTGACAGCCGCAGCTCCGGCGACGACAGGGCGATCCGCGCGTCGTGGATGGATGCCCGGACTTCGACGCCGCAGCCAGGCCGGGCGTTGCGATATCGTGGGGCCGATCGATCCGTGCGAGCCCCGAGCCTCAGGTCCATATCCTTCGCGCTGCTGACCGTGCTCGGCGGCGCTCAGGTTGGCGCGTGCGAGGGGCCCCCGGCGTCCGAGCGAGCGCCAGCGCCCCGGGCCGGTCCCAAGGGCGTCGTCGACCTCGACGGTGGCGCGCGCGATCCTCTGGCCCCAGACGGTCGCGCGGACGTGCTGATCTTCGTGCGCACCGACTGCCCGATCTCCAACCGCTACGCGCCCAAGCTCGGGCGCGTGGCCGCCCGCTTCGCCGCCGCGCCCGTCGATCTGTGGCTGGTCTACGTCGATCCCGACGAGACGCCGGCGATGATCCGAGCCCACCTGAGCGACTACGCGCTGCCGGGCACCGCGCTGCGGGATCCCGCCCAGTCCTTGGTCGCGCGCGCGGGCGTCGAGGTCACGCCGAGCGCCGCGGTGTTCGACGCCGAGGGCGTGCGCCGCTACCGGGGCCGGATCGACGACTGGTACGTCGACTACGGCAAGGCCCGAGCCAAGCCGAGCACCGACGAGCTCGTCGACGCCCTCGACGCGGTGCTCGCCGGGCGGGCGCCCGCGCGCGCCCAGACCGAGGCCGTCGGCTGCCCGATCCCGCCGCTGCCGGGCGCGGTGGCCTCGCCGGATCAGGCGGGGGTGTGGCGTGGGCGCCGTGGTGCGCTATGAGTCCGCAGTGAGCCCCGGACTGGACCCCGCAGGTGCTTCGCCGTGGGCCCGGGTCCGCGCCGTGGGCCTCGTGGTCGCGGTCGCCCTCGGGCTCGGCGCGTGCAAGCACGGGCCGACCCCGGCCGAGCTTCGCGGTGCCCAGTACGTCATCCGCAAGGTCGAGTTCGAGGGCGTCGAGCGCTTCGACGAGGGCGAGCTCCACGAGTACATGGAGCTGCGGCCGCGCGAGTGGCTGCCGCCCCAGCGCCACTGGTTTTACGAGGGCCTGATCCCGGTCGACGCCGAGCGCCTCGTCGAGCTGTACCACGCCCACGGCTACTACGAGGCCGAGGTCGTCGATGTTCGGGTCGAGTACATCGACCGCAAGCGCCGCGACAAGGTCGAGCTGACCTTCGTGATCGACGAGGGTCCGGTCACCCGGGTCGAGGCGGTCGAGGTCCGCTGGCCCGAGGGGCCCCCGCCGGGTCCCTCGCGGGCGCAGCGGAGCCAGGTGTTCGCGCCCGCGCCCTCGATCGAGATCGCAGACATCGAGGAGCAGGTCTCGCTCGCGGTCGGCGATCCCTTCGAGATCCCGGCGATGAAGGCCTCAGCGGCGGCGCTGCGCGACCACCTGCTCCGGGCCGGGCACCCCTACGCCCGGGTCGAGGAGCGGGCCCGGGTCGATCGTGAGGCCCGGACCAGCCGCGTGGAATTTGTCGTCCGACCGGGCCCCTTCATGCGGATCGGCGCGATCGAGATCACCGGGCTCGAGACCGTGCCCGAGCGTCCGATCAAGGTCGAGCTCGAGCGGACGATCGGCAAGCCCTACTCGCCGGGCCTGGTCGAGGGCGTCGAGCAGCGGACCTACGGGATCGGGGTGTTCTCGACGGTCTCGATCACCGAGGAGCCCGAAGACCGCGAGGACGCCGAGCTCGACGCCGAGCAGACCGGGGCGATGGCGCTGGAGGTCGCGGTCCGGGAGGCCGACCCGCACCGGATCCGGCTCGGGCTTGGCCTCGGGTTCGAGCCCAACCGCTGGGACCAGCGGCTCAGCGCCCGCTACAGCCACGACAACCTGTTCCGCGCGCTCTACCGCCTGCGCCTGACCGCGCGGGCCGGCTACGCCGAGCTGCCCAACTTGATCCGGCCTCAGGCCCACGGACCGGTCGCCGAGCTCGCGCTCTACACCGAGAAGAAGGGCCTGCTCGAGAAGTACCTGGTCTGGACGCTCGAGCCCAAGGCCGAGGTCGGCATCGAGCAGGGCTACCAGTTCTGGTCGACCCAGCACCGCTTCGGGCTGTCGCGCTTCTTTACTCGGTGGTTTCAGCTCGAGCTCAGCCACACGCTGCGCTACGTCAATTTCTTCTCGGTCTCGCCGACCCTCGGGACCCAGCAGACCTTCTTGGGCCTCGACTTTCGCGACCCCTACGTCATCAGCTACGTCGGCGTCGGGGCCACGGTGTTCGCCGTCGATCGGATCACCTCGCCCAACCACGGCGTGGTGCTCGGGGTCGACTATCGGGTCGCCGGGGGGCCCTTCGGGGGCCACTACGACTTTCAGGAGGTGTCTCCGGTCGTGCGCTTCTACTGGCGACCGATCGAGCGCCTCCAGCTGGCCGGCCGGGCCCGGGTCGGGATGATCTTCCCCTTCGGCGATCAGCCTGGCGCGCCGATCGACCTGCGCCGCTACCTCGGCGGGACCGACACGGTCCGCGGCTGGGGCCTGCGCCGGCTGGCGCCGCGCGTCGACAACTGTGAGCCCGGCGAGGACTACCGTGACGGCAGCTGCGAATCGATCCCGGTCGGCGGCAACTCCTCGGTCCTCGCCAACATCGAGCTCCGGGTCCGGGCCTGGAAGCAGCTGTGGGTCGCGGGCTTCGTCGACGGCGGCGACGTCCAGGCCGAGGTCCTGCGCTTCGTGCCCGCGCAGTGGAATTACAGCGCGGGCGGCGGGCTGCGCTACGACAGCCCGATCGGCAAGTTCAGGCTCGACGTCGGGGTCCGCCTCAACGACACGCTGCTGTCGGAGGGCGAGCCGAGCTGGGCCCTGCACTTTGGACTGGGGGAGAGCTTTTGAGCGCGGCGGCGCGGGCGAGGCGGCGCCGATGGGCCCGGCGGCTGGGCCTGGGGGTCGTCGGTCTCGTCGCGGTGCTCGTGATCGCGGTCCTCGTCGTCGCGTGGGTCCCGGCCGCGTCTCAGCGGGTCACCCGGGTCGCGCTCGAGCGCTGGGGCGCGGGGATCCCGGGCGAGGTCGAGTGGGAGGGGATGCGCGGGAGCTTCGGGGCCGGGCTCGAGCTCGAGGGCTTCGAGCTGCGCGACGGCGAGGGCCGCCCGCTGATCCGGGCGCGCTCGCTCATGCTCGACCTCGGCATGGCCCGGCTGCTGCGGGCCGAGGCCGAGCTCGAGCGCGTCGAGGCCGAGGGGCTCGAGGTCTGGGTCGACCACGATTGGAGCGCGCTCGCGGCCCCGAGCGAGGAGCCGGCCGAGCCGAGCGAGGGGATCGGGCCCGAGCTCCCGGTTCGGATCGCCGCGAGCCTTCGAATTGCTGACGCGGCGATCTACCTCGACGAGGAGCTGCTGGTCAGCAACGAGGAGCTGGCGGTCTCGCTCGCGGGCTACGGGCGCAGCGCCCGGGTCGAGCTCGAGCTCGTCGGCACGGAGCTCCCCCAGCAGCAGCTGCGCGTCGACACGCTCGGGCTCGCGCTGAGCTGGGACGAGCCGGCCGCGGAGCTCGAGCGGCTCGAGCTCGAGACCTCGCTGGGTCGGGTGCGCACGCTCGGGCCTGCGCACTTCGACGCCGAGACGACCCGGGGCGAGCTCGAGCTGGAGCTCGAGGGCGAGGTCGAGGCCCTGGCGGAGCGCCTGGAGATCGCCGAGCTCGCGGGGCTCGACGCCGCGCTCGTGCGGGTGCGGGTCGAAGGCGAGGTCGAGGCCGAGCGGGTCGAGCTCTCGGTCGTCGGCAGCGCGGGGCCCGAGACCACGCTCGAGCTCGCCGCCGAGCTCGCGCCCGTGGACGAGGCCGGCCAGCGACGCGCGGGCCTGAGCCTCGAGGGCCAGCTCGCCGCCGGGCTGCTCCACCCCGAGCAGGGCCCGCTGACGGTCACGCTCGACGCCGGGCTCGTCCAGATGCCAGCGGGCGAGGTCGAGGCGACGGTCGAGCTGCAGGTCGACGATCGCAGGGCCGACGCCTCGCTGACCCTCGAAGCTGGGGGCAGGGCGACGAGCCTGTCCACGCCGCGTGGCTCGGCGTGGCTCGAGCTGCGCGGGCCCGCGCTCGAGGTCTCGGCGGCGGCGGCGAGCACCGACGCGCGCCCGCTCGACGCGAGCTGGTCGGTCGCGGTGAGCGAGCTCGGTCGGCCGCTCGGGCTCGCCGCGCCCTACCTCGACGAGCCGCGCCTCGCTGAGGTTCGCGGCGCGCTCGCGCTCACGGGCGGCTGCGCGAGCGAGGTGGGCGGAGAGCTCGAGCGCGCGCGCTGTCCGATCGCGCTCGAGCTCGATCGCGTGGCCGGGTTCGACCTGAGCCTCTCGCACGCCTCGCTGACCGCCGAGCTGACCCCGCTCGCCGAGCCCCTCGAGTTTGAGGCCGAGCTCGCGCTCGAGGGGCTGCGCCACCCCCAGGTCGAGCTCGACGAGGCGGCGCTCAGGGTCGCGGGCACCCCGGCGAAGATCGCCGTCGAGGGTCGCGGACAGGGGAGGCATGAGCGCTTCGAGATCGCCGCGGGGGTCGAGCTCGCGGGGACGGACACGCGGGTCGAGCTCGACGAGCTGGCCCTCGTCAGCTCGCGCGGCGCGGCGCCGGTTGGCGTCGCGCTGCTCGACCCGGCGCGGATCACGATCGGCTCCGAGCGGATCGCCGTCGCTGGGCTGCGCGCTGCTGCGTTCGGGGGGGCGGTCGCCGTTGATGGTCATGTCGGGCTCGCGGGCCACGCCAGCGATCTGAGCGTGGCGCTGCGCGGGATCGAGCTCGGGCGGGTCGACGCGGTGATCCCTGGCCTCCACTCGAGCGGGCGGATCGACCTCGAGGGCGCGCTTCAAGGCAGCCTCGATCAACCCAGCGCGTGGGCGAGGGTTGGGGCCGAGGGGCTGACCCTCGGCGGTCACCGGATCGGTGAGCTCCAGCTCGCCGCCAACCTGTGCGGAGCGGCGAGCGATGGGGGAGGGCGCCGCGGCCAGGGGTTCACGGACGCCTCGCCGCCGCCGACTTGGGGCCGATGTGGGCGGGGATCCCAAGGCGAGCTTCAGCTGTGGCTGCGCAACGCCGGACCGATCGCCGACGCCGTGGAGCTCGACGCTCGTGTTCCCCTGCGCTTCGGTGATCGTCCCGGTCTGCGGGCGCGCAGCGAGCTCGAGGCTCGGGTTCTCGTCCGCGATCTGGCCCTCGTCGAGCTCGGCGGCCTGATGCCTTCAACCCCGAGCTGGTGGCGCCAGGTCCCGCTCGACGCCCACGCACCTTCGGGCGACCCGCGGCTGATCCCCGAGGGCCGCGTCAACCTCGAGCTCAGCGTCTCGGGCTCGAGCTCGGCGCCCGAGATCGAGCTGCGCGCGAGGGCGAGCGAGTTGGTCGTCGACCGGACCGAGCTCGGCGCGCTGACGGTCCACGCGCTGCTCGGCGACGCGGGGCTGGAGCTCGACCTCGACGCCGCGCTGACGCAGGCGCAGATCAAGCTCGACGCCGCGCTCCCGGTCCGCCTCGACCTCGCGCGGCCGGCCTTCGCCTGGGATCGCGGGTCCGAGCACGCGGTCGAGCTCGCGCTCGTCGGGCTCGAGCTCGACGAGCTCCAGCGGAGCCTCGGGCCCAAGATCCCCGCGCTGGCCGAGGCCCTGGCCGAAGCCGCGCTCGGCGGGCGGGTCTCGGCCACGGTCCGCGCTCACGGGCCGGGGAGCGACCCCACGCTGAGCGCCAGCGTGCGCGGCGAGGGGCTCGTCTACCGCGGCGCGCGGCTCGGCGACGCGCGCGTCGAGCTCGGGCTCGGCGGCGGCGCGGCGACGGGGACCGTGGCCCTCGACGGCCCGCTGGCTCGGCGCCTCGACGCGCGCGTCGAGCTCCCGGTCGAGCTCGCCCTCGCGTCGACGCCAACGATCGAGTTCGACACCCGCGCGCAGCTGAGCGCCGAGGCCCATGTCCACGCGGTCGAGCTCGCGACCCTCGAGCAGATCGTCGGCGGGCTCCCGGTCGACGGGCTCGGCGACCTCGACCTCCGGGTCCGGGGCAGCCTCGCCGATCCCAAGGTCGAGCTCGCGGCCCGGCTCGCCGACCTCCAGGTCGAGGACGACAGCGCGGGGGATCTGACGGTCTACGCCCGGGTGGATCGGCGCCGCGCGCGGGTCGAGAGCGATCTGGTTCGCCGCGGGGTCCAGCTGCTCGGGGCCGAGGTCGAGGTCCCGCTGATCGTCGAGCTCGGCGAGCTCGAGCGCGCGCAGCTGGGCTGGGATCGCGGCGGGGTGCATCGGGTCAGCGCGCGGGGTCGCGGCCTCGATCCCGAGCTGCTCGGGGCGCTGCTCGGTCAGCCGATCGCCGAGCGCGAGCTCGACGCGGACCTGCGCTTCGATCTTCGCGGGGCCGGGACGGCCTCGGACTTCGAGCTCTCGGCCGAACTCGACGGTCAGGTGGCGGCCGAAGACGAGCTCGAGCTCGACATCCACGCCGCGCTCGCGCTCGACCAGGCCCACCAGGAGCTGGTCGTGGCCGTCGACCCCGTCGAGCAGACGCCGACCCTGGGCGAGGGCGGGGTCTACGTCGCGGCCAGCCTCGACGCCGAGGTCCCGCGGCTCCTGGCCGGAGAGCTGACCCTCGGCGAGGTCCCCTTCACCCTCGAGGTCGACGCGCCGGAGCTCGAGCTCGACTGGCTCGACCCGCTCGTCGCCCCGGCGCTGCACGACCCCCGCGGGACCCTGCGGGCCGAGCTGAGCGGCAGCGGTGTCCTGGCCGCGCCGCAGCTCGCGGGCAGCCTCGCGCTTCACGACGGCGCGCTCACGGTCCTCGCGCTGCGCCAGCGCCTGACCGACATCGAGCTCGAGCTCGGTCTCGACGGTCAGGTCGTCGAGCTGCGCACGCTCTCGCTCGGCGCGGGCCGGGGCCAGATCAGCGGCGAGGGGCGGGCGAGCTTCGATCCTGGGACTGGCCGCGGCGAGGCGAAGATCGGGATCGCGCTGGCCGACTTCCCGATCGTGCGCCCGGGGCTGCCGGCCATGACGATCGACACCAAGGCCGCGATCGAGGTCGAGCTCGCCGAGGCCGCGACCCGCGTGCGCGTGGCCTTGGCCGAGAGCGAGGTCGCGGTCGCTGGGATCGGGAGCAGCGCGCCCAAGTCGATCCCGAGCGACGCCAGCGTCACCTTCGTCGGGGCCCCAGAGCCCGAGCCTTCGGTCGAGCCGGCCGTGGCCAGCGTCGCGCCTGTCGGTCCCGAGCTGGATCTGCGCCTCGCGTTCGTCGACCCCCTGCTGATCACCGGTCAGTCGATCGACATGACCTGGTCCGGAGCCCTCCGCGCGACCCGCCGAGGCGCCGGGATCGAGGTCGGCGGCGAGCTCGAGGCCGACCGCGGTCACCTCGAGCTCCTCGGTCATCGCTTCGAGCTCCGCCGCGGGATCGTGAACCTGGCCGACGACGGCTCGGTCGATCCCTTCCTCGACATCATCGCCGAGACCAGCACCCCCGAGGCCGCGGTCAGCGTGACGATCCGCGGGCGCGCGAGCCGGCCCGAGCTCCACTTCAGCTCGTCACCGCCTCTGCGCGAGTACCAGATCCTGACCTTGCTGGTGACCGGCTCGACCGAGCTCGGTGAGGGCGAGGGCGAGGTCCAGACCCAGGCGGCCTCGCTGCTCGCCGCGGTCAGCAGCCCGCAGCTTCAGCAGCAGCTCGACCGCTACCTCGGGATCGATCGGGCCAAGCTCGGGTTCGGCGACAGCCTCGATCAGCCGATCCTGACCGTCGGCAAGCGGGTCAGCTCGAAGGTCTGGGTCGAGACGAGCTACCATCACAACGCGCCCGAGGACGAGAACACCGCGGAGGTCGGGATCGAGTACAACTTCGCGCCGAGCTGGACGCTCGAGACCTTCTTTGGCGACGCGGCGGTCGGCGGCGTGGGCGTGTACTGGACCCACAGCTTTGGGCCGATTGAGTGGCGCTCGCGGCCGGCGGATCCGCCCTCGTCGCCCGACTGATGGACGAGGCCACGGGGTCACCGGGGCCTGTTTGAAAGGCCCCGCGAAGGCGAGCCCTCGCTCAGTCGTTCGTGCGCAGGATCTGGATCTCCGACCACACCGGTTCCTCCATATCGTCGAGGTAGGTGGTGTGGTCCGAGTTTTTGATCAGCGCCGTCAGCGTGACCATGCCCGCCGCCGACTTTGGCAAGAACACCGGCCCAAACTCGTCGTCGTTGGACGGCACGATGCCGACGTAGCCGACGACGCACAGCGGGTCGTCGAGGCAGGCCGGGAACGAGTCGCCGTAGTGGACGTGGACGTGCTCGAGCCCGGTGCTCGGCGGGCCAATGCTGACGTCGCCGAGGACCGCGACCGTGGCCTGGACCGGCTGGGACTCGAGCGAGAACGACTCACCTGGCCAGGGGCTGCGCAGCGCGACGTGGATCCGTTTGTCGTCGACCCAGACCAGGTTCCGGGCCCGGGCGGTCTCGTTGTCGTAGTCGGTCCCGTCGTTGAGCCGGGCCTGGACGCGGATCCGGTGGACACCCGGGACGTCGGGGATCTCGATCGGGACCTGGACGCCGCCGCTCAGATCCCCGCTGTCGATCAGCGCGACCTCGATCTCGTCGACGAACACGACCAGGTGACCCTCGCCGGCGACGGCCTCGCTGGACTCGGAGAGCTCGCGCAAGACCAGGTTCGTCGCGGCCAGGTTTAGAACCTCGGCGTGGGGCGCGGCGCCGTCGGTGTAGGTGTAGGGCTTCTCGTCCTCGGGGTTGACGATCTTGACGACCGGGAGCTCGACGGCCTCGCAGACCTGCTGGAGGCAGGTCTGGGTGCCGGGGCAGTCGCTGTCGTCGACGCAGGCGTAGGTGCTCCCGAGCGCGGGGTCGGGCACATTGGTCAGGCACCCGGCGATGAACAGCGCGGGTACCAACAACGACGAAGAGAATTGCCAGCTTCGATCCATCAACATCAAAAGCTCCCTCGGACGGTCAGGCCGCCGCCATGTTGGCCCCAGGTCGGCGCGATGTGGATCCGCGCGGCCCTGCCCGCGGCCTCGTTGTTCTTGCGCTTGCTCAGGCCCACGGCCAACAGCGCGGCGCCCGTGATCGCGAGGGCGCCGCCGACTCCGATCATGACCAGCTCCAGGGTCTGGTTGCGCCGGGCTCGGGTTGCGAGCTCGTCGGCCTCGGCGAAGGTCAGCCGGTCGGGGTTGGTGGCGAGGACATCGCCGAGGGTCGCGTTGTCGTTGGCGACCGAGATGCCAAAGCCCAGGCCGCCGCCGAGACCGACGGCGGCGCCGACCCCGAGCAGCACGCCACCGGTGATCGCCAGGGGGAGACCGGGCTTGGGCTCGGGCTCGGGCTCGGGCTCGGGCTCGGGCTCGGGGGCGGCGTCGCGCTCTTGGATGCGCTGGCGCAGATCCTCGATCGTGGACTCGATGACCCGCCGATCGGTGATGTCCTCGCCGGTCCGCAAGAAGATCTCGTAGTGCCGGATCGCCTCTTCGAAGTTGCCGAGGCGCTCGTAGCACTTGGCGATGTTGAACTGGAAGTCGGGCGAGGCGTAGAGGGTCGCGGCCTCCTGAAAGGCCTCGAGCGCGGCCTCGAAGTCGGCGGCGGCGTAGAACTCGGTGCCGCGGCGGTAGGCCTCGACGGCGCGCTCGTAGTCGTCGTCGGGCGGGGCCTCGTCGTCGGCGTTGTCGGCGGGCTCGGCGTGCTCGGCGTGCTCGTCGGGCGGCGCCGCGAGGGTGAGCGCGGGGTTGAACGCGAGGCCGCCGGACAGCAGCAGGGCGGAGATCTTGGTCAGGGTCTGCACGCGGGGGCGGAGCATATCAGCGTGGGATCACAGGGGGGAGGCCGTCGGGTGCGTGGCCGCGGGCGGCCTCGGGCAAGATGGCCAGGCGCCGGTCGTGCTCGGCTCCTGCCGCGTCGATTAAAGTTTTCGCCTCGGCCTCGCGGCCCTGGCTCGCGAGGAGCTCGCCGAGGGCGCTCATGAACTCGGGGTGTCCCGTCTCCTCGATGACTTGGCGGTAGAGGGCCTCGGCCTCGGCGTCGCGGCCGAGGGCTGCGAGGGCCTCGGCGCGGTGCTCGGTCACGAGCCACCAGCCCGGGAAGCTGGCTTCGGCGGCCTCGTAGCTGGCCAGGGCGGCTGTGGGTTGTCCGCGCTCCCACTCGACCAGACCCGCTTGCAGCAGCAGCCAGGCCGTGCCTCGGGCGGTGCTCGCCCCGGATCGAGCTTCTGCGAATGACGCGAGCGCGGCCTCGTGTTGGCCCTGACGCCGGGCGAGCAGCGCGAGGCGGCCCGCGGTCGCGGCCGGGTCGGCGCCGAGCTCTCGCGCGCGCTCGTAGGCCCGGCGGGCGGCGTCGAGCTCGCCTCGCTGGGCCGCGAGCTCGCCACGCGCGGTCGCGAGGCGGATGCTCATGGCCGAGGTCCGCAGCGGCGCCGCCTCGACCTGGGCGATGCCTGCGGCCGCGCGGTCGAGGCGGTGGAGCGAGAGGTCGAGCTCGAGGCGGGTCAGGAGCGGACCTCCGCCCGCGGGCGCACGCTCGAACGCGGCGTCGAGCGCCTGATCGGCGGCCTTCCAGTCCTCGATCGCTCCGCTGAGCCGCGCCCGGCGGAGGTGGAGCTGAGCGACCAACTCGTGGTCGGCCCAGCCCTGGCGCTGCGCGGCCAGATCCCGCGCGTCTCGGAGCTGGCGATCGACCGCCGCGAGCGAGGCGCGATAGTCGAGGCGCGCGTCTCCGGGCCCGGCTTGGGCCTCGCTGTGGGCTTCGGTCTGCGTGCCCCGGCATCCGCTAGCGAGGGCCGCGCCGACGCAGAGCAGGGCGACCGCGAGACCGAGGTGGGGCTCGGCGCGGAGAAGCATCACAGGGTGTGGGCGGGGGCGAGGTAGGGGAACGCGGTCTCGAAGGGCAGGTCGTTGGCGGTCGGGTTGAGCGCGCCGACCAGCGAGGTCGCATCTTGGCCGTCGATCGTGAGGTCGAGCAGGACCACGGCGAGGGTGACGTCGATGACGGGATCGGTCAGCGCGCGCCCGTTCGGGAAGCCCGTGGGGCTGTTCAGATCGAGCTTGATCGTGTCGGGGACCACGAGCGGCGCGGCCTGATTGACGCAGTCCGCCGCGACGCAGGGGGTCAGCCCGAGGCCGCTCAGGTCGTCGTCGAGCGCGGCGTGGAGGCCCTCGACGGACATCGTGATCTGATCGACGAACTGCCCGGCCGCGTCGGCGGCGGGGTCGGCCTGGTTGTAATCCTCTTTATTGATAATCACCGCGGTCCCGATCGCGGGCATGCCGATCCGGTCGACGCGGGTGTAGCTCGCGGGGTCGTCCTCGGCGAAGGTGTAGGTGTCTTCGTCGGGCGGATCGTCGGTCTTGCAGGCAGAGGCCAGCAGCACGCAGGCGCCCAGAGCCAGGGTTGTCGGTGCGTTGCGGACCATGATCAGAGCCTCCCCGTGGTCGCCCACACGGCGACGCCATCGCTGGCGAGGGCCGCGTGGTCGAACTCGACCGCGAGCGCGACGGTGTTCTTGAGCGCGACGAAGTCTCGGTTCGGGTTGAAGGCCACGGTGCCGGTCATCAGGGTGTCTTGGAAGCCCTGGAGGTCGAAGAAGAAGGGGTCATCGCGGAGGCCCGCGAACACCGAGGCGCCCGAGTCGGGGTCGCTCGTGGCCTCGTCGACCGGGGCGATCAGGCTGCCCTCGTGGCCCGGGATGCCCTCGAACTCGACGCCCCAGTCGCCGGCGGCGTTTTGGCCGAAGCGGGCCCAGATGTCGTTGTCGGCGACGTTGTCGCCGTTGGTGTCGATGTGGAACCCGTAGATCAGATCCGCGTCGTAGTTGGGCTCGTCGCCGCGGAGCTTGTAGCCGTCGACGGTCAGGATCAGCGTGACCCTCCCACCTTCATGAAAGGCGTAGAGGTCGCCGATGTCGGCGGCGTCGTCGGTGAAGGAGCTGGTGTCGGCCTCGTCGTGATCGGCGGCGATCACGAAGGTCGACACGAGCCCGGCGCCGGCGAGCACGGCTGCGAGGGCAAGGTGCTTGGCTGTGGGTCGCATGGTCGTCGGGGGTGTACGCGGGGCGAGGGTGTTTGGATCGTTGCACAGTCTGCTGGGGGCCGAGCGCAGCGAGGCTGTCGGGGCGAAGCCCCGCGCCTCGGCGACGATAAAGACACGTGGTGCGCCTGGCGCCACGCCGAATTCGCCGGCGGAGGGCTCATGAGGGGCTTTTGGCCAAACGATCAGCGGTGCCCTCGGCGAACGCGCAGGCCGACCTGTACCTGAGCCCGGAGGCCGCCCTCGTCGGTGAAGCAGGGGCTCCAGCGAGCCCGAGGACCCCCGAGGTGGACCCGCGCTCGGGTCAGGTGGTGCGGAGGCCTCGGCGGCCGGAGCTCAGTCCAGGGCGAGCTTGCCGCTCTTGGAGAGCTCAGGGTCGGTGCACGATGCGAGGTTGAAGCAGCAAGGCCGGCGCTTCCCGCTGCTCATCTTGGAGATGGTGACCTCGACGCGGCGCTTGCGTGTATCGGGGTTCTTGGTCGCGTTGACCCACCGCACCCATTCCCACCGGGCCCTCGGCGTGATCGCGTGCCAGAGCTCCTGGACCTCGCGCGGGGCACTCGACAAGGTTGCTCGCAGATCTGGCGGGACGCGAGGCTCCGGCCACTCCTCACGCGGCTCGACCTTCACCGTGGCCTTCTTGCCCGGGCCGGTCCCCGCCGCCTTCTGCAGCCCCTCGTCGAGGCTCATCCAGTGACCGAACTCCCCGTCGGGCTCGATGACTGTGTCGAAGGTATGGCCGTTGATGGTCGCGTGCACAGCCACCTGCCCTCGTGATGGGAGTTTCTTGCTCGCCGCGTCGGGGAGCCGGAGGACTGTCCGAGCTCCACTTGCCTGCAGCGCAGCTTCAAAACGGACCGACAGCTTGCTCTTCGCCATGTTCTGTTCACGCTCTGCGGTCATGTGACCGGCTTGATTGTGTAGCGCCCGGACGCCACGGGTCCGACGAATCGTAGCATCACGCGACCGCCAACTCGCAGGGACGATCGACCGCGCGTCACCGGGCCTCGAGGGCCCGACGCAGGCGCTGGGCGAGGGCCTCGCTGCGCGCGTCCGCCTGCTTGCGAAACAGCTGCGGCAGCTCGAGCTCGCCCTCGTCCGTGACCGGGAGGCCGCAGTGGGCCTGGACCGCGCGAATCGTCGGGCCCGGCCTGCGCACGAGGGTCTCGTAGTCGATGTCGAGGACCGCCTCGGACGGGGCACCGACATGGCGATCGAGGATCGCCTCGCCGCGCTCGATGTCCGCGACGATCGCCAAGAGCGCGGCCTCGTCGTAGGCGAGGCGCTCGTCGAGCGCGGGCGCGTCGTCGCGGTAGGCGAACCATCGGCGGGTCTGACGAGCGACGTGGGTCGACACGGCCTGCGCGGCGAGGTCTCGGCGGCGGAGGCGAAGCAGGCGGACCCGCGGCTGGGCAAAAAAGCGCTCGAGCGTGCCCCAGTCCCGCGCGATGAGCTCGAGCTCGGCCGGGAACAGCTTGGTGCCGGTGGCGGCGAAGCTGCGGGCGCCGAGCTCGGCGATCCGCGACTTCGCCCGCGACGCGTCAGCGGCCGCGATGTCCGCGAGCAAGGCTGCGCGGACCTCGGGGTCGATCCG
This sequence comes from Enhygromyxa salina, assembly GCF_002994615.1. Classification (GTDB taxonomy): domain Bacteria; phylum Myxococcota_A; class Polyangia; order Nannocystales; family Nannocystaceae; genus Plesiocystis; species Plesiocystis salina_A. The sequence continues at coordinate 32,011 of NZ_PVNK01000119.1, forward strand.
CCCGGCGGCGCGGATCCGATCGCGGTAGGGGTTGGTGTACTCGGCGAGCAAGACCGCGCCCTGGACCGCGAGCGCACTCATGAGCAGGTGCGAGCCGGTTCGGGGGGTCGTGAGCAGTAGGCAAAAGGCTGCGGCGTTCACCGGACCTCGGGTTCGTGACGGCGACCGACCCACACCCAGCTCGAGGGCTTCGCGCTCGCGTCCAAGCTCGCACAATTCCCGCCGAGGAGCGAGCGCGCCTCGCTTGCGCCGGGCTGCGCACGCGTGCTCTCATCCGTCGCCATGCGCGTTCGTCAGACCCCCGTCATCACCCAGATCGAGCTGACGAACCACTGTCCGTACACGTGCATCGGCTGCCCGCGGACCCACGACATGAGCCGGCCTCTGGGGTTCATGAGCCGGGAGACCTTCGAGGCGATCATCGAGGCCATCAAGCCGGTCCAGCGCGACTGGGGCCCGCTGAGCTTGCACCACATGGGCGAGTCGACCCTTCACCCCGAGCTCGACGAGTTCGTGGCCTACGCGACCTCGCAGGGGGTCCCGACCTCGCTCGCGTGTCGGCCCAACCACCTGTCCCCGAGCAGGTCTCGGGCGCTGCTCGAGGCCGGCCTGACCGCGCTGATCGTCAGCATCGACGCCCTCGACACCCCGACCTTGCGGCAGATCAGCGGCAAGGTCGCCAACTACGAGGGCGCGAAGGCCAACGTCGAGGCCATGCTCGCGGCGCGGCGCGAGCTCAAAGCCCCGACACGGATCGTGCTCCAGATGATCTCCTACGCGAGCAACGAGCACCAGTGGGAGCGCTTCTTGACCGAGTGGCAGCGCGAGGACGAGGGCGTGCTGACGGCGCTCAAGCGCTTCTCGAGCTGGACGCTCCCGCAGCTGTCGGACCACGCGGGCAAGGGCATCGTCCACATCGGCGGCATCTGCAGCATCCCCTTCACGACCTGCGTGGTCCTGTGGGACGGCCGGGTCGCGCTGTGCAACCGCGACCACGACGGGCGGCAGGTGTTCGGCCACGTCCGCGACGGGCTCGAAGCGGTCTGGCAGGGCGAGGCCTACCAAGCGTATCGCCGCCAGTTCGAGGACGACGAGCTGCCCGAGGACGCGATCTGTCGCAGCTGCGTCAAGTATCCGTGGCAGGAGCGAGCGGAGCGCACGCCCGAGTCGAAGCAGACCTGGTTCGGGGCAGAGCAGCTGCCGTGGCGCTACACCGCCCAGTGGTGGCTCGAGCACTTCGGCGAGCGCGTCGTGGCGAGCGCCGGCGACGGGGCTTGAGCCCAAGCACCCGGCGCGCTCGAACGCGCTGGTCCGGCCCCGTGGTGGCTCGAGCGCTTCGGCGAGCGCCGGCGACGGGGCTCGAGCCCAAGCACCCGGCGCGCTCCTGCCACAGCTCGAAGACGCTGGTTCGGCCCCGTGGTGGTTCGAGCGCTTCGGCGAGCGCCGGCGACGGGGCTCGAGCGCGCTCAGGCGCCTCGCGGGGCCAAGCACACGGCGCGCTCCTGCCACAGCTCGAACACGCTGGCGGCGAGCGTGGAGCTCGGCGCGGCGCCGAGCAGCTCGGCCAGGGTCCGGACGCCGTCGGCCTCGGCCAGGGCGCGGGCGAGCTCGGGCGCGAGGGCGAGGCGACGCTCGCGTGGCGGAGCGAGCTCGATGGCCTCGCCGTCGAGGCGGGCGTAGCTCGGCAAGCTGGGCACCAGCTGAGCGAGCGCGGCCGGGCGCTCGGCCGCGACCTCGCCCTTGCTGACGACGAAGTCGCCGATGACCAGGCGGTCGAGGCCCGTGGTCAAGAAGCAGACGATCGCGTCCCGCGGCGCGTCGACGATCGGCTCGGCGAAATTGTTGAACGAGGTGTTGAGCACGACGGGCAGGCCGGTCAGGTCTGCGAAGGCCTCGATCAGCGCCGAGTAGCGCGGGTTGGTCGCGCGAGACACCGTCTGGACCCGCGCGCTGCCGTCGACGTGGGTCACGGCGCCGAGGCGCTCGCGCTGCTCGGGCCGGACCTCGGCGACGACGTTCATGTAGCGATAGCAGCGCGCGGGCCCGTCGAGCTCGAACAGCTCGGCGGCCCGGTCCTCGAGCACGGAGGGCGCGAAGGGGCGGTAGGCCTCGCGCTTTTTGATCATCGCGTTGACCCGGTCCTTGTTGGACGCGGGGCGCGGGTCGGCGAGGATGCTGCGGTTGCCGAGCGCGCGCGGGCCGAACTCCGAGCGACCCTGAAACCAGCCGATGACCTCGCCGGCGGCGAGGCGAGCGGCCGCAGCCGCCGGCGCGTCGGCGCAGCGCTCGTAGCTGAGGAGCGCGGACCAGCGCTGCAGCTCGGCCTCGAGGTCTTTGGCCTCGGGGCAGGGGCTGCCGACGAACACGTGGCGCAGCGGCGAGACTGGCGGGCGGGCCTCGGCCTCCTGGTAGGCGTGGATCGCCGCGCCGAGCGAGCAGCCCGCGTCGTGGGCCGCGGGCTGAACGAAGAGCTCGTCGAACCAGCCCCGCGCGAGCAGCTTGCCGTTGAAGCTGCAGTTGAGCGCGACCCCGCCGACGAGGCAGAGCTTGCGCTGGCCCGTGGCGCGCTGCCAGGCCCCGATCAGGTGAAAGGCCATCTCCTCGAGCGCGGCTTGGATCGCCGCGGCGACGTCGTGGTGGTGGGGCTCGAAGGGGCCGCCCCGCGCCCGCCGGGGGCCGAGGTCGAGCCCCTCGAGGGCGGCGAGCTCCACCCGCACGTGCCCGCGCGGCTCGAGGGTGTAGGCCTGGCGCAGCGTCGGGAGGTAGCGCGCGGGGTCGCCGTAGGGCGCCAGGCCCATGACCTTGTACTCGTCGAAGCGCGCGTAGCCGAGGTGGGCGATGCTCTTGGCGTAAAACTGGCCCAGCGAGCCGTCCTTGGCCAGGCGGGCGAGGAGCCTGTAGCGGCCCCCGCGGACGTCGAAGATCTTGCCGTGACCGTCGTCGCCGCCGCCGTCGTAGCTGACGACGAGGCTGTCGGTGAAGCCCGAGCCCGCGTAGGCGCTCACGGCATGGGCGACGTGGTGGGACACGAAGCACAGCTTGGCCGGATCGATGGTCGCCCCGAGGGCCTCGCCGAGGGTCCGCGCGAGCAGCTCGCGACCGCCGACGTCGACGAGCGAGCTGTCGTGGAGCGCGGCGTAGGCGATGATCTCGTCGAGCTTGTCTTCGGCGACGTAGTAGGCCCAGCGGTCGATGTCTTCGGGCCCGAGGCCGCCGAGCTCGAGGCAGGTCGCGACCGCGTCGACGGGGTGGCGGGTCGTGTGCTTCCAGCGAGTGTGGCGCTCTTGCTCCGACGCCGCGACGAGCTCGCCGTCGACGAGCAAGCTCGCCGCCGCGTCATGGGCGTAAGCCCGGCCCTCGGGCAGGCTGCGCCGCGTGTCCGTGTTGAGGCCGCCACAAATGCCGATCACGCGCATGGGAGCTCGCTAGGGGTCGAGGTAGCCATGGTAGTCGAGCAGCTCGCGCGCGCCCGGCTCAGCGAGGAGCGCGCGGACCTTGGGGTGATCCGGCTGCGCCCGCCAGCGCTCGGTCGCCGCGGTCGACACGGGCTGGACGCCGCCCTCGCGCCAGGCACCCGAGCGCTGGATGTTGGTCCGCTCGCGCCAGCCGTCGAGCTCGTCGAGACCCGCGAGCCCGAGCTCGGCTCCGAGCTTGGCCAGGGTCGCCTCGGGCTCGCGCGTGAGATCCTCGTAGCGGAGGGTGTGGACCTCGACTCGCTCGGCCGCGCGCCGACCCGCCGCGACGTCGCGGACCCAGCGGGCGGGCGAGACCCAGCTGTGGTCGGGCTGCAAGGGGTGGCGCGAGAGCACGACGTCGCGCCCGTCACGCACGATCTCGACCAGCTTCACGCGACCGGTGAACAACTCGGAGATCTCCTCGAAGCACAGCACGTTGCGCGGCGTCTTCTCGCACCATCGCCGCGCGGACGGCCGAAGGGGATCCCGAGCGAGCACGGTTTCGAGCCGCGCGAGGCGAGCCGCGGCGCCAAAGCTCGGGTCCTCGAGGAGCTCGCGGCGCTCGGCTGGATCTTGTGACTGCTCGGCGAACAGACAAAACAACCGGGTCTCGTGGGGGATCGCGTGGATCTCGGGGTGGGCGCCGAGCAGCGCGAGCAGCAAGGTCGTGCCCGAGCGCCCGCAGCCGCCGACGATGATGGGAGGATCGTCGAACTGCTCGAGGCGGCTCACAGCGCGGCGGCGACTCGCTCGAGGTTTGGATCGGAGGCCGCGGCCCCCTCGCTCGCGCCGAGCTCGCGGGCGAAGTCTTCGACCATCTGGCGGACGCCCGAGCGGATGTCGACCTGCGCGCGCCAGCCCAACAGCTCGCGCGCGCGGCTGGGATCGCCGTAGAAGTTGGCGACGTCGAAGCTGCGCGGCGGCGCCTCGACGAGCTTCGCCTGGCCGTGGGCGTGGGCGAGCGCGAGGCGAGCGAGCTGCTCGAGGGTTGTCGGCTGCCCCGTCAGGAGGTGGAGATCGGGGAGCCGAGCCTCGCCAGCGTGGAGCTGCTCGCAGATCGCGACCAGGCCGGCGACCGTGTCGGACACGTGGGTGAAGTCAAAGGTGTGACCAAGGCCGTCGACGCGCAGGACGCCGCCGAGCGCAGCTGCGCGCGTGAACGCGGGGACCACGCGATCGGCGTGGTCGCCGGTGCTGCCGTAGACGTTGGACAGGCGCACGACGCTGGTCCGCAGCCCGTCCGCGCGTGCGGCGTGGACCAGCTCCTCGCCGCGAATTTTGGCCCGGCCGTAGACGTTGACGGCCTGCTTGGCAGCGTCTTCGCCGACCGGCAGCTCCGCGGCGTCACCGTAGACCTCGCGGCTGCTCGCAAACACCAGCCACGGGCGCTCGCGGGCCTCGACGGCGGCCTCGATCACTTTTTGCGTGCCGCCGACGTTGGTCGCCCAGCACAGCTCGGGATCTTGCTCGCCCCAGATCACACGCGACACGGCGGCGAGGTGCACGATGCCTTCGCAGCCCGACAGCGCCTCCGCGAAGTCCTTCTGGACGCGGACGTCTTGGCCGAGCTCGAGGTCGTAACGGACGACCTCGACTCCCTGCGCCTCGAGGGTTCGAGTGAGGAGAGAACCGACCAGGCCCTCGGATCCAGTTACGATTACGTTGCGCATGACGGGGAAAATTATCGAGCCCAAAAAAGACACACCACGAGTTCGGGCTCTTGGCGAACTCGTGGTGTGGGTGCTCGCTGGCGATCAGCTGGTGGGCACGGGCACGGGCCCGGGCTCGACCGGCTCGGTGGACTGCCAGGGGAACTTGGACTCGGCGGCCGCGTAGAGCGCGAGGCGCTTGGCGGCGGCGAGGGGGCCCTGGCGCTCTTCGCTGCCAGCGGCCTCCACGAGGCTGGTGAACTCCTTGAAGTCGCGCGCCTTGCGGGCGAGGGCAGCGAGGGCGAGGCCCTCTTCGATGTCGAGACCCTCGACGAGGGCGAGCTTCTCACGCGCGCCAGCCTCGTCGGCGGTGCGGAAGGACTCGTAGAGGGACTTGAGGATGATCTTGGGGACGCGGTTGCTCATTTGGAAGTCTGCTCCTACACGCAAAGCGTGGCTGAGAATTTGACGGCAGTAGAACCGATTGTGAACTGTTTGGCAAGTACTCATTGATACAAGTCCATCGGGCGGGGGCCCGTTCTCGCTCGCGCGCACCCGATCGATCGATCGACTGGACGAAGCCGCGCTCCTCGTCGAAGATCGTCTCGCGTGACGCCGGTTCTCGCCATCGCATCGACCGTCCGCGGGCTCGATCTCAGCTATCGCAGCGCGCTCGCCCATCACCGCGCCCTCGGCTTCTCGCGCTTTTACCTGTTCGTCGACGACCCCAGCGAACGCGAGGATCTCGCGCGCATGCTCGGGGATCTCGGCGGCGCGGGCCTCGAGCTGATCCCCCGCGACGCGGCCCACGACGCCAAGGCTGCCTCCTCCCCGCTCTACGGCGACCCCCAGCTGCCCTACGCGCGCTGCGTGGTCACCCGTCAGCGCATCAACCTCGCCATGGTCGTCGAGCTCGCCCGGCGCGACGGCGTCGACTGGCTCTTGCACATCGACGCCGACGAGCTCCTCGCCCCACCCCTCGGCCGAGAGCTGCCCGAGTGGCTCGCCGAGCGGGGGCCGGGCTACGACGAGCTGTTCTTTCCCAACCTCGAGGCCGTCCCCCAGCGCGAGGAGTACGACGACCCCTTCGTCGAGGTTCGCACCTTCAAGCGCAGCCCCTACCACCTGCGCAAGGCCCAGCTCGACCGGCTGCGCTACAAGCACGAGCGCCAGCAATTTTATGTCGCCTACGCCAGCGGCAAGTCGATGTTCCGCCCGGCCACGATCGAGCCCGGCGCCGTGCCCCGCTCGGTCCACCACTTCGGCCCCGATCTCTACGCCGAGCGCGTGCTCATCCAAGATCAGCTCGACGGGCCGACGGTCCTCCACTATCCGATGGTTGGCTTCATGAGCTTCGTGCGCCGGGTCAGCGGCTTCAACCTCGATCGTGTCAATCAGTACGAGGTCCTGAGCGACAACCCCAACAACCTGTTTCGCCAGGCGCGGCGGGCCCTGACCGAGTACGGCCTGTCCGAGCTGCGCAGGTTCTACCGCCAGTGGGTCCTCTACGCCGACGAGGCCGAGCTCGACCAGCTCCGGCGCTGGGGGGCCCTCCACGAGCTCGAGCCCGAGCGCTGGCCGCGGCCGGCCCCACCCCTGCCGAGCGCGGGAGCCGAGTGATGTTCGAAGCCGTGGTCGTGTGTGTGGATTACGCCGACTTCCTCGGCCTGACCCTGCCGCGCATGCTCGCCTGCTTCGACGAGCTCGCCGTGGTCACGGTCGGCGAAGACGAGCAGACCCAAGCCCTCGCCCGCAGCCACGGCGCGCGCCTCGTGGTCTCACCGCGGCGCAATTTCAAGGGCCTGGCCTTCAACCTCCCGGCCCTGCTCAACGACGGCTTCGCGGCCCTGCGCAAGTCGGGCTGGCTCGTCAAGCTCGACGCCGACATCTACCTGCCGCCGGGGTTCGAGCGGAGCATGCGCGAGACCATGACCGACCCCGACAAGCTCTATGGCGCCCAGCGCTTCTTCGCCGAGGACCGCGCGAGCTTCACCCGCTTTTGCGAGCAGGGCGACTGGGACCTGCTCGAGCCGCCCTACGAGTCCCTCGACGCCGCGCTGGGCTTTTTTCAGGGCTTCCACGCCGAGACCCCGCACCTCGCGGGCCGGCCGACCTACTACGAGGAGCAGCGCTACGTCGGGCCGAGCCAGACCAACGACCGCCTGTTTCGCGCGGCCTTCCCCGAGCAGGGGGTCCGCGTCCTCTCCGACCCCGTCGTCCACCTCGGCCTCGACGCGATCGGCACCAATTGGCGAGGGCGGGTGTCGCCCCGCTTCGAGTGAGCATCGACGAGATGAGTGAGCCCAAGCATATCGAGTTCGTCCACGAGCCAAGCGGCGCCCGCTATCGCGCCCGTCCCGTCACCCTCGACGACGGCCCCAAGATCGCCGCCCTGTTCGAGGCCGTGTTCCGGCGGCCCTTCGACCTCAGCGAGTGGCGCTGGAAGTACGTCGACAACCCGGCGAGCCGCGTCGGCGTCTCGGTCCTCGTCGAGCACGAGGGCGAGGTCGTCGGCCACCACGGCGCGATCCCGGCGCCGCTCAACTACCTCGGCCAGGCCCACGAGCGAATCCTCGTCCAGGGCGGCGACGGCATGGTCCTGCGCGAGCATCGCAAGGCCTCGCTCCTGACCACGGCCTGGCGCCTGTCCAACGAGCTGCTCGGCGACTACCCCGAGATCATGGTCACGACGGGGATGCCCAACGAGCAGATGGTCTACCCCGTCCAGCACAACCTCGTGCGCACCTTCATGATGGAGCAGTGGTACCTCGCCTGCGGGAGCCCCGACCACGACCGGCTCCGGGCCACGGTCGAGGCGATCCCCGAGGACAAGCGCTTCGGCCTCGAGCTCGCCCGCGACTACGACCCCGACGGCGACATGGACGAGCTGTGGAAGTCCGTCGCGCGGACCGAAGCCCTGTCCGTGGCCAAGAGCGCCACCTACCTCGACTGGAAGTATCGCAAGCGGCCCGACCGCGACTATCAGATCTTCGCGCTGCGGCTCTACGACCAGGTCGTCGCCCTGACCGTGGCCCAGGCCCTCGACGACCGCCTGCTCCTCGTCGAGTTCATGAGCCTCGGCAAGAACGTCCACTTCGCCCACGAGCTCCTGCTGCGGGTCGCCGATCTCGCCCGCGAGCAGGGCGCGGCGGGGCTCAAGTTCGTCGGCAAGGATCAGTGGTACTTCGAGCGCTGCTTCGCCGACTGCGCGCGCGTGACCGACCACCGCCACCCCTTTTTCACCCTCGCAGCCCACGAGCGCGAGCTCGCGCGGATCTACGAGAACCCGGCCAACTGGACCGTCACCCTCGGTGACAACGACGACATCTGAGCGGGGCGAGCCGTGCATCTGGTCACCAACATGACGACCAAGGGCGACTCGCTGGCGCTGATCCGCCAGTGGCTGGCCTACTACCGCCAAGCTGGGGTCGAGACCTTTCACGTGTTCTTCAACCACTACGAGGACGAGGCCGCGCGCTTGCCCGCCTTCGAGGAGCTGTTCGCGGCGCCAGACATCCACGTGGTCATGACCTACCTCGGCGTCGAGGACATGCAGCTTCGCGTCGACCGCATCTCCGACTTTCGCCGCGACGAGCTCGGCGATCAGGCCTACGTGCTCAACGCCGACTGCGACGAGTTCATCGCCCGTCCGCGCCGCGTGCTCGAGCTGCTCGCCGCTGGCGGACACGACTATGTCGTCGGCCGCCTCGTCGATCGCTTCGCCCTCGCCGGCCGGACCCCGGCGGTCGACGACGAGCCCGTGTTCCAGCGCTACCCGCTGTGCTCCTACTTCAGCTACGAGGCCATGGGCGCGACCATCACCAAGGTCCCGATCTCGCGGCCGGGGATCCGCCACCGCGTCGGGCTCCACAAGATCGAGGATCCTCAGCGCTACTCGCGACCTCGCTGGGAGGTCCCGGTTCACCACCTCAAGTGGCACGGACAGATCATCCCGCGGATCCGCGCGCGCCTCGAGCGGGGCTACGGGGGCAACAAGTACCTCGAGGAGTGCCGCTGGTTCCTCGCCAACCACGTCGTCGACGACGAGACCATCGATCTGTCCGAGGTCGACTGCTGGTTCGACGACCGCGCGCCCAACTGATGCGCTACTACGCGAGCCCGGGCGCAGCCTTGCGCGTGCTCTCGGACCAGCTCCCGAGCTGGGCCCGAGGCCAGGACTCGCTGGCCACCGTCCACGCCTACCTCGACGCCGTCCCCGTCGACTTCAGCGTGTTCGGCTTCGGCCTCGAGTATCACCTCGACAGCGATCGCATCGACGCCGGCGTCGCGCTGCCGCTCTCGCGCGGGCGCAGCGAGCTGATCGAGCCCAACTTGCTCGAGCTGCGCGAGCGCCTCGCGGGGCCCGACGCTTCGCTGTGGCCACAGCGAGCGCTCGACCCGGCCCGGCGGGTCGCGGCCCTCGGCCCCCGCGACGCCCGCATGGTCCAGGCCTTTTGCCTGTGCATGGACGGCGAGAGCCTCCGACGCCGGCGCGGCCCCGACCTCGTGTACCTCAGCCTCCGCAACCTCCACCGGCTCCGAGACCCGAGCCAGCTGATCTGGTCGCCCGCGATCGCGCGCCTCGTCGCCGCCTTGTTCGGGCCGCGCCCGGCCCCCGGCGTCGAGCTGCTCGAGCGCCTCGCGGACGCGGCGCGGGCGTGGCCCTCGCTGCGCCTCGCCCACCTCGGCGTCGCCCGGGTCGAGGCCGGCGGCTCGCTCAAGCCCTACCTTCACGGCTCGATCCCCGAGCTGCGGGCGCTGCTGACCAGCCCGGCGCTGCCGCGCGCGCCCGGCCTCGACGCGCCCCTCGAGCTGCTCGCGGACCTCGCTCGATCTGGGCCCGCGCCCGCTTGCACCGTGCTGCTCGGCTCGGGCCCGGTCCTCGATCGCGTCGACATCGAGGTCTCGCCGGGGCCTGGGTTCGGGCGGGCGCTCGCGTTCGCCGTGCGCGAGCACGGGGTCGACGACGGGCGCGCCACCGAGCTCGAGCGCCTCGCAGGAGCCGGCGTCCAGCGAGTCGAGGAGCCGGGCTGGGCCCCGGTCGCGACCCGGCTGTCTCACCTCAAGCTCAGCCTCCGCGCCGGGGATCGCCCGCAGTGGAAGGCCTACTTCGTCGCGCGCCAGGCTGGCTGAGCGCCCGCGCTCAGCGGCCGCGCGCAGCCGCGAGGCAGCCGAGGGCGAGGCCGATCGTCAGGGGCTCGCCGGCCCACCACACGGAGCGGGGCGCGGGGTGCTCGGGGCCGTTCCAGACCGGCGCGGCGGGGAAGCTACCGTCGGCGGCCTGCCGGCCGAGCAGGGCCTCGAGCAGCCGGGCGCGGAGCTCGGCCGGACCATCGAGGTCCTGGGCTGCCCGGCAGCAAAACGCGAGCTCGACGGCGTCGAGGGCCCCGAGCTCGACGCGCTCGAGGCGGTCGAGGATCGGCGCGCGGACGGGCGCGAGGCCGCTCGCGCCGCCAGCGAGGGCGCGGGCGAGGGCGAAGTACAAGGTCAGACGGTTCTCGTAGTAGAGGACCGTGGGCGCCTCGGCCCCGCTGCGCACGAGCTCACACAGCCACGCCGCGGCCGCGCGCGTGCCCTCGTGATCGCCGAGGTACCACAGCACGTTGGCGTTGACGACGGAGTCGACGTCGTTGCGGGCCTCGGGCGGGCGCAGCCAGGTCTTGAAGCGCCCGTGCTCATCGCGGTTGGCGAGGATCAGCTCGCGGTTGGACGCGAGGTCCCGGTCGCGCTCGCCGCCGCGCAGCAGCGCCGCGCAGCAGCTCGTGTCGTCGAGGTCGTCGTCGATCTTGCGCCCGGTCTTGCGCGCGAAGTAGGACCAGGTCCCGCCCGGGCTGGCCTCGCGCCACAGGTAGGCCTCGAGCCCGGCGGCGATGGCTCCGGCCTCGGGCCCGCCGCAGGCGCGCACGCCCTCGAGGATGTGCGCCGCGTTGAAGGGGCTGCTGTCGAGGTGCCGGCGCCCGCTCAGGTCGCGGCGGCGGCAGGCGAACACGGGGATGTCTCCGTCCCCTTCCTGGACATCCGCGAGCCAGGCGAGGCCGCGGGACATGGCGTCCTCGACGTGGTCGGGCGTGAGCATGGGTGAAGACGTGGACATCAGCTGGTCTCGCCGAGATCGTCGAGCAGGGCCTGTCGTTCTACCATCGCCGCGTAGGCACCCGCGCGGGCCATGAGCGCGGCGTGCGTGCCTCGCTCGACCACCCGACCGTGATCGAGCACGATGATCTGGTCGGCGCGGCGAACCGTGCTCAGGCGGTGAGCGATCACGAGGGTCGTGCGCCCGCGCTGGAGGACCTCGAGCGCGGCCTGGACGCGGGCCTCGCTCTCGCTGTCGAGGGCCGAGGTCGCCTCGTCGAGGAGCAAGATCAGCGGATCGCGTAGCAGCGCGCGGGCGATGGCGATGCGCTGGCGCTGGCCGCCGCTGAGCAGCACGCCGCGCTCGCCGACCCGGGTCTCGTAGCCGGCCTCGAGCTCGACGATGAACTCGTGCGCGTAGGCAGCCGTGGCCGCCTCCTCGACCTCCTCGTCCGTCGCGTCGAGGCGCCCGTAGCGGATGTTCTCGCGCACGGTCCCGCTGAACAGGGTCGGCTCTTGCGCGACGACGGCGAGCTTGCGGCGGAGGTCCTCGAGCCTGAGCTCGCGCAGATCGTGACCGTCGATCTCGACCGCGCCGCGCTGCGGATCCCAAAACCGCAGCAGCAGACGTCCGAGGGTCGTCTTGCCGCTGCCGCTCGGCCCGACGAGGGCGCACACGCTGTCGGGCGGGATCTCGATGTCGACCCCGTCGAGGACCCACGGGCCGTCTTCGGCGTAGCGAAACCCGATCGCGCGGAAGCGCAGCCCGCCGCCGTCGAGCTCGACCGGCGCGCGCTCGCGCTCGCCGGCGAAGGCGAGGGGGAGATCGAGGAGCGCGAGGACCCGGGCTCCGGCCCCGAGGCTGACCTGCATGCGCGAGTAGAGATCCGAGAACGAGCCCACGGACGAGGCGACGAGGACCGTGTAGAACATGAAGCTCAGCAGCTCGCCGGGCTCGAGCCCGCCCGCGCTGATCATCGTGCCGCCGATGACCAAGACCAGGCCCAAGGCGGTGAACCCGAGCAGGCGGGTCGCGCTCGACAGCGCGTCTTGGAGGACCGCCCGGCGCAGGACGTCGCGGTAGACGTCCTCGACGCCCCGGGTGAAGCGCTCGACCTCGTGGTCCTCGCGGGTGAAGGCCTGAACCACGTCGATCGCGGCCAGGACCTCCTGGGCCGTGGCGCTGACTTCGGCGAGGCCGGCCTGGGTCCGGCGACTGAGGCGACGGATGCGGCGACCGACGAAGGACAAGACCAGGACCAGGGGCGGGATGACCCCGAGCATCACGAGGGTCAGCCACGGGTCGGTCTGCAGCAACAAGGCGAAGCCGCCGACGAGGATCACGCTGTTGCGCAAGAACGAGGCGAGGTCGCTGCTGACCGTCTGCTGGACCCGGACGATGTCCGCGCCGAGGCGCGAGAGCAGCTCGCCCGTGCGCTGCTGGGCGTGGAAGGCCTGGGCCTGGTCGAGGAGGTGAGCGTAGACCTCGACGCGCAGCTCGGCGACCACGCGCTCGCCGACGCGGACGAGCAGCAGGCGGCGGACGACCTGCAGCAGGCCCTGAACCAAGAGCAGCGCTCCGAACAAGACCAGGCCCTCGCGCAGGGACGCGAGCGCACGCTCGGGCTCCTCGGCCGAGAGCAGAGCGCCGCCGAAGTTGCCGGCGAGTTGGGGGAGCGCGAGCGTGATCCCGCTACCGGTCAACAGCAAGACCACGGCCACGCTCAAGGACAGCCAGTGCGGGCGCGCGCGGGCCAAGATCCGCCGCAAGGTCGCGCGCTCGACGGAGGGCTCGCGCTGGTCCGCGGCCTGGCTCACGCGGCCCCCCGTCCCGGTCCGTAGCGCGGGGCTCGATGCCAGGCGCAAGCGCTCGCGACGATGTCTTCGAGGCCCCAGCGCGGCGTCCAGTCGAGGCTCCGGCTCGCCCTCGTCGCGCGCGCGACGAGGCTCGGCTGATCACCGAGACGACGCGGCCCGAGCTCGACCGCGAGCTCGCGCCCGAGGCAGCGCGAGACCAGCGCGGCGATCTCGCGTACGCTCGCGCCCCGGCCCGTCCCGAGGTTGAGGGCCTCGCCCGGGGCCCCGGCGAGCAGCCGCTCCATCGCGCGAACGTGGGCCTCGGCGAGATCGAGGACGTGGACGTAGTCGCGCACGCAGGTCCCGTCGGGGGTCGGGTAGTCGTCGCCGAACACGACCAAGGGCTGGCCACGCGAGGCCCGCTCGATCGCAATGGGGATCAGGTGAGTCTCGGGCGCGTGGGCCTCGCCGAGGCTGGCGTCCGCGGCTGCGCCGGCGGCGTTGAAGTAGCGCAGGCAGTAGGCGCGCAGGCCCTGCCTGCGCACGAGCTCGATCGCGCGCTCGATCAGCAGCTTGGTCTCGGCGTAGGGGCTCAGGGGCGCGAGCGCGACGTCCTCGTCGAGGGCTTCGTCGCTCGGAGCATAGAGGGCGCAGGTCGAGGAGAACACGAGGCAGTCGACGCCGTGCTCGCGCATCGCGTCGAGCAGGCTGAGGCTGCCGCGGACGTTGACGTCGACGTAGCGCCCGGGCGCCTCGAAAGACTCGCCGACGCTGATCAGCCCGGCGAGGTGGACGACCCCGTCGAAGCCCTCGCCGAGCAGCCGCCCGAGCCCCGCGCGATCACGCAGGTCGAGCTCGACGAGGCGACAGTCGACGGCCTCGGGGTGACCGCTCGACAGGTCATCCGCGACCACGACCTCGTAGCCCGCGGCCGTGAGCGCGCGGGCGCAGAAGCTGCCGATGTAGCCGGCCCCGCCGGTGACGAGCACGCGTGCAGCCATGAGCTCAGCGACGGGGGCGGATCAGGGGCAGCACGTGGCGGTAGTGAGGCGCGCGCTCGCTCGCGACCGCCTCGCCCTCCATCAGCAGCTCGTGCATCGCCTCGACCTCGCTCGCGGGCAGGCGGACGAAGCCCTCGTCGGCGAGGTTGGTCATCATCCGCCAGGCCTGGCGCAGCTGCTTGGTGTAGTGGCGCGTGGCGATCTCGAGCTTGCGCGAGAAGGTCGACTCGTCGAGCTGAACGCGCAGCTCGGGGAACATGTGCGCAGCGACGACGTAGAGTCGCGGGTGCCCGGGGAAGGCCCGGTGGACCGCGAGGCTGACGTCGATGTGGTTGAAGTGCCCGTACTCGCCGTGGGGGCTGTGGGTGAAGATCAGCTCGGGCGGCTCGGGGAAGCGCGCGCGCAGGGCCGCGACGAGGGCGTCGAGATCGAGGCAGCCAGCGGGGTCGTCGGGGAAGCCGAGACAGGAAAAGGAGCTGACCCCGAGCTCGGCGCAGGCCTGCTCACATGCCGCAACGCGCTGCGCGCCCTCGCCCTCGAAGTCCCCGTCGGTCACGCACACCACCGCGCGCGCGTGCTCGGTCCGCGTGAGCAGCAAGCCGCCGAAATATATGATCTCATCGTCGGGGTGAGCCGTGACGACGAGCAGATCGGGAGCCTCGAGCACGGGGGGAGTCTGCCCGATTCCTCGACCTCCGACCAGATCGACGCCGCGGCCTTGCGGGCCGCGCTCCGTGACCTGACCCGCCGCGGAGGCGAGGCCGAGCGCCCGCGGCTGATCGTCGAGCTCGGCCACGAGCGCGCGCTGATCAAGGCCATCGATCGCGACCAGCTCCACGACCGCGCCTTCGTCCTCAGCCGGCCCCTCGACGGGCTCCGCCTCCGCCTCCGCACGCAGATCTTCGCCCACGCGGGCCAGCTCTACGAGCTCGTTCGCCTCGACCCACGCCTGCGCCCGGCCACGGCGAGCGAGCTCGACCCGCTGTTCATGCTCTACGAGCAGGCCGAGCGCATCTGCATGCTCGCGCCCTTCGTCGAGCTCGACGCGCTCCTGCGAGGGCCACACATCAACAAGGACATCGATCGCGGCGACGGCCACCCCGAGGGGCCGAGCGCGAGCCTCGACGGGGTCCTCGCCGCGATCGAGCCGACGCTCGGGCCGCTGCGTCCGGCGACCGACGCGGGCCTGCGTCGGGGCCTCGTCCACGGCGACCTCCACCGTCACAACCTCATGGTCCCGCGCGCCGGCGACGGGCCGGCGGTGCTCATCGACCTCGACCCCATCTTCCACTCTTACGCCGCCCTCAACCTCGCGCACCTGTGCATCGACGAGTACGTCGCCGGCGCGGGGCGCCACGCGGAGCTGCCGGGCTTTCGCGCCCGGGTGCTCGCCCGGCTCGCGCCGGCCGACGCCGCGGCCTTCGACTACCTCGTGCTCGTCGAGCTGTTTCGCATGCTCGTCAAGCGCGCCTTCCACCGCCAGCACTACAGCGAGGACTGGGAGGATGAGCTCTTGTTCTTGTTCGAGGGCTACGGCGTCGACACCTACCTCGCGCGGGTCCGCGGGGCGAGCTCGGCGTAGAGGGCCTCGTAGCCCCGGACCATCCCGGCGTGATCGAAGCGAGCATGGATCAGGCGGCGGGCGGCGGCGCCGAGGCGACCGCGCTCGCGCGCGTCGCCGAGGGCGCGGGCGAGGAGCGCCGGCAGCTGCTCGGGCTCGTCGTAGACCAGCGCGTGTTCGCCGTGGACGAGGGCTTCGCTCAGCCCACCCGCGCGGCGGGTCACGAGGGCGAGGCCGGCCTCGGCAGCCTCGGCCAGGGCGAGGCCGAAGCCCTCGCTCGGAGAGGTCGACAACAACAAGTCGGCGGCCTCGAGCTCCGGCCGGGGGTCGTCGACGGCGCCCACGAAGCGGACGCGGGCGCTCAGACCGAGCTCGTCGACGAGGGCCTCGAGCTGCGCGCGAGCGGGCCCGTCCCCGACGATGCGGTGGGTCCAGGCCCCTCGCTCGAGCTGCCCGAGCGCGCGCAGGCCAGCGTCGACGGCCTTGCCTTCGACGAGGCGCGTGAGCGCGAGGATGACCGGGGCCTCGCCCTCGCCCGCGACCCGGCGCGGCGCCGGCCCGAGGTGGACCCCGTTGGGGATGACCCGGGCCCGGCCAGCGAGGGCCTCGGCGGCGCCCGGCCAGCGCAGCGTCGAGGCGCTCACGCCGACGACGACGTCGGCGAGATCGAGGGGCACGCGAGGCCGACCGTTGGCGTGGAGCAGCTGGATCGAGCGGGGTCGATCCTCGCCGAGCTCCTGCTCGACGAGGTCGAGGGCCAAGATCGGCAGCAGCGAGTCGTAGTGCTGGACGATGTCCGAGCGCCGACGCAACAGGTGCCGCGCGAGGGCTTCGTGGTCTTCGACCTCGACGTGGGCGACTTCGGCCGCGCGCAGCTCACGGCGAGCGGGCGCGCCCGCGCGCAGGGGCCGGGTGAGGAGCTCGACCTCGAAGCGGGCGGGATCGAGGGCCCGCGCGAGCTCGAAGCTGTGGCGCCAGGCGCCTCCCTCCGTGCTCGTGAACAAGCTGACGCGAGCGCGCCCCTGGGGCCCCTCAGCGACCACGGCTCAGCGCTGCTGCCCCTCGCCCCACCAGCAGCCGCACCAGGTCGTCCACAGGATCTCCCCGCAGGGCGCCGACCCGCAGCTGGCCTCACACGCGTCGATGGGCTCGACCGTCGCCGAGTTGGCCTCGCTGGCGACATGAACGATGCGCTTGTTCATCGGATCGCTAGCTACATACGCGGGCCCGCGAGACCTTTCAAGCGAGCGAGCAGCCCCTATGAAGACAGCGAATGTCGCCGGCTCCGCGACGCCATGCGGGCGCCTTGATGCGGGGCGAGCCGCTCAGCTGGTCGCGCGCAGGGCCGCCGCCAGGGTGGTCACGAGGATCCGGGCCTCGACCGGTCCAAAGCACATCGGCGGCTTGATCTTGACCACGTTGCGCGCCGGGCCGTCGGTGCTCAGGAGCACGTGGCGCCCGCGGGCGTACTCGACGATCGCCCGGGCCCGCCGGGCGTCGGGGGCCTTGGTCTCAGGATCCGCCACGAGCTCGACGCCAAGAAACAAGCCGCGCCCGCGGACCTCGCCGACGCCCGGATCGTCGAGCTCGCGCAGGGCCGCGCGCAGCCACGCGCCGGTCTCGCGCGCGTTGGCGACCAGGCCCTCGTCGGCGATGACCTCGAGCACGGCCGAGGCGACCGCGCACGAGACCGGGTTGCCGCCGAAGGTGTTGAAGTACTCCATCCCGTTGGCGAAGCTGGCCGCGAGCGCGGGCGTGGTGACCACGGCCCCGACCGGGTGGCCGTTGGCGATCGGCTTGCCGAGGGTCAGGATGTCGGGGACCACGCCCTCGGCCTCGAAGGCCCACATCGCGTCGCCGACCCGGCCGAAGCCAACCTGAACCTCGTCGGCGATGCACACGGCCCCGGCCGCGCGGGCGTGGCCGTAGGCGGCCTCGAGGAACCCGGGCGCGGGCACGACCTGGCCCGCGCAGGCCATGACCGGCTCACAGATGAACGCGGCGAGCTGCTCGCCGCGGACGCGGGCGGCGTGGGCGGCCGCGATGATCGGCGCGGCGTAGGCCGGCCCGTCGTCACCGTGGCGGCCGCTGTAGGGATCGGGGGTGTCGAGCACGTGGACCCAGGGCGGGGGCGCGTGGCCACCGGGGCCGCGGAGCTTGTAGGGGCTGATGTCGATCAGGGTCGATGTGTTGCCGTGGTAGGCCCCGTCGACGACCACGACCTCGCGGCCGCCCGTGTGGGCCCGGGCGATGCGCAGCGCGAGCTCGTTGGCCTCGCTGCCCGAGCAGACCAAGAACACCACGCTCAGCGGCTCGGGCAGGGTCGCGCACAGGCGCTCGGCGTAGGCGAGGATGCCCTCGTGGAGGTAGCGGGTGTTGGTGTTGAGCGTGGCCAGCTGGGCGCTCGCGGCCTCGACCACGCGCGGGTGGCAGTGGCCGACGTGGGCCACGTTGTTGACGCAGTCGAGGTAGGCGGCGTCGTGCTCGTCGAACAGCCAGGTGCCCTCGCCGCGGCGGATGTAGAGCGGGCTGTCGTAGGCGAGGCTCGAGGCGGCGCTGAGCCGGACGCGGCGCTGGGCGAGCAGGCGCGTGCGCGAACGGGCCCCGGGCACGGGCACGGGCGCAGACTGGCCGCAGGCGCCCGCGATGTACTTGGTGACCGCGCGGCGGCCGAAGTCGGTCAAGGTGCCGAGCAGCGCCCAGGATTTGGCTTCGGAGGCGACGACGTGGCGGTTGTCGGGCTCGTGGGCGTGGGCGAGGGCCGAGCTGACCACGCTCACGGCCAGGCGCGCGCGGATCAGATCGAAGAGCAGGTCGAGCTCGAAGGTCGAGAGCGCTCGGCGGCTGTGGTACGCGGCGCAGATCTCGGCGCAGGCCTGGACGGGATCCGGGACCATCGCGGCGTAGGCCAGGGCGATCGCCAGCTCGCAGATCACCGGGGCCGCGAGCGTGTCGCCAAAGTCGAAGATCCCGCACAGCGCGTCACCCTCGACGACCAGGTTGTGCTCGTTGGCGTCGCCGTGGATCAGCTGGTGCGGGAGCTCGCTCAGGCGCGGGGCCACCCGCGCGCGGAACTGGGCGAGCGCGTCGACGACCCGTTCGCGCTGGCGGCCGGGCTCGAGCGCGGACAGCTCGTCGGCGATCCACTCGGGCGTGGTCAGGTTCCAGCGAAACGAGCGCTGCATCGCCGGGTGCTCGAAGTCCTGGAGATCGAGATCGAGCTGCGCGAGGGCCAGACCCAAGGAGCGGCGCAGGGCGGCCGAGGGCGCGCTTCGCTCGGACCACAGCTGGCCCGGGAGCCAGCTGAGCACGCGCAGCACGCAGGCCTGGTCGCGCGCGTCGGCGCTCGCGACCAAGAGCGGACCCGCGCGGCTCGGGATCACCCGCGGGACCAGGGCCGCCGACGCGCGCTCGCTGAGGTGGCCGAGCGCGGCGGCTTGAAGCTCGACGACCTCGCGCGGCTCGCTGGCCTCGGCGGTGATCTTGAGGACGTGGCGCTCGCCGGCCTCTCCCTCGATCAAGAAGTTGCGATCTGCGTAGCTGCCGAGCTCGCGCAGCTGACCGGACAGACCCCAGTGCTCGCGCGCGAGGGCGGCCGCGGTGGCGGCGGAGATCTCGGGTCGCTGGGGCGCGGGCGGCATTGGCTGGCCCGAGTATGGCCGAACTCGGCGCGCGCGAGAACCCCGCCAAAGACCCCGCTACGAGCCGAGCTCGACGACCTCGGGTTGCAGCGTCCGCACGATCCGAGCGGTGTCGTAGCCCTGGGCCGCGAGACGCTCGACGATCCCCTCGTAGACCTCGGGCTCCATCGTGGGCTCGCGGGCGAGGATCCACAGGTACTCGCGCTTGGGGTGGCCGACGACCGCGTACTCGTAGTCGGGCCCGAGATCGATGATCCAGTAGTCACCCCAAAAGGGCCGGAAGAAGCTGACCTCGAGCTTGGCGTTGGTCGAGGGGTCGACGACCCGGGCGCGGCCCTTGGCCGTGACCTCGCGGCCGTCGAGCGAGTCCTTGCGGCAGCGGTTGATGACCTTGACTTGCCCGTCGGCGCGCAGCTCGTAGGTCGCGGTCGTGGCCGTGCAGCCGCGCTGAAACCTCTGGGGGAAATTGGCGATCTCGTACCAGGTCCCCGCGTAGCGCTCGAGGTCGACGTAGTCCACGGTCTCGAGGGGCGGGGCAGGCTCCTGGCCGCCGTTGTTGTTTCCGGCGCACGCGGCGGTCGAGAGGCCAACGAGCAAAGTGATGATCCGAACCATGCCCGTAGGGCATGTACCGGGTTCGTTGGCCTTTCAACCGCCGCGCGGCGATTTCGTCGGCATTTGTTGCCAAACCGGGCGCAAACGCCCTCCCGAGCCGATTAAATCAGCGACTCGTACACCTTGGCGACCGCTTCGGCCACGTCGATCCAGTATCCGTCGCGGATCTCGGGGCTCTGCTCGAGCTGGATGCCGCCCGAGCCCCCCGCGGTCATCCAATTGACCACGTTCTCGGCCGACATGCCCGAGTTGTGGTCACCCGGCTCGGCGATCGTCACCGGGTGGTTGCCGACGACGGCCTTGATCTCGTCGCGGAGCGTCTCCTTGAGCTCGATCGGGCCGCCGCCGCCGATCAGCACGCCGTCGGCCTTTTGGCCGTGAAAGGAGACGGCGTAGGCGAAGCCGCGCTCGGCGATGCTCGCGAGGCCCGGGAAGCTCGCCGGGTGGATCTTGGTCGAGGTCACGTGCCAGCGGGTGTAGTCGCTGCCGTTGTTGTGCCAGCCCGAGCAGCACCAGGTGCTGAGGTCGGCGTCGGGCAGGGCGTCTGCGACCCAGCGCGCCTGCAGGTCCGTGTTGAACTCGATGCCGCCGCCGTGGGGCGCGAGGATCACGAGGCCCTGATGCTCCTTGGTGTCGTAGACCCGCTCGACGAACTCACCGTAGGTCTCGGCCTCGTCGTCGGTCATGGGCTTGAGCGCCAGGGTCGGCATCAGCCTGCCCTCGAAGCTGTCGCTGGTGCCGAGGCGTTCGCGGGCGATCTTGCCCATCCGGATCAGGTTGGCCGGATCGTCTTCGCGGACGTCGCCGACGGTGTAGACCGCATATTCACTGCCGTTGCGACGCACGCGGATCTGGGTCCCGAGCTTGAATTTTTTGGCGAATTCGCCCGATACGGAGCACATCCACTTGTCGCTGTTCAGTCCCTGCGACTTCAATGTCGATGTTACCTCAATCGGGACCATCAGGGACGGGGCGAGTATTTGCAGCTCATTGCCAGCCAATGCCATGTTGGACACGGCGTTGACGCCCGCGAATGTTGCGACACCCGCGAGGCCGGCCAATCCGGTTCCAAAACTGCGACGAGTGATGTGGTGCTTGTTTTTCATAGCTGCGCTCCAGAATGCAACGGTTCCCCGCAATCTGCGCAATGGGTGGCAGGTTGCTACAATCGAACGAGGGGAATCGTGGTTGGGGTGTACATAGTCATGCATTGGAGCATTGATGGCAAGCTCAAAAACGCGCTTTTAAATATGCGCAATTGCCGAGGCGCAATCGATTACTTTCAACGGGTTAGAGGCAATGGAGATCGCCGTGATTTCAGCGCCTTAGGTCTGAGCTGGGCATTCAGGCGAATGCAGCGAGTGTCATCAATGCGATGTGCTGCCAATGTTCGCGGTGTGTCAATTCGCATCAGTGACAACGCGGCAGATGAGGGTGGCGCCGGGTGCAGATGTCACCCGGCGGCGGGCGCCGCTCGTGCTTTGTGGCATCGGGGGCCGGGGCGCAGACTTCAGCGTTGGGTCATCGCGGCGAGCTCCGCGAAACCCCCGCGCGGGGCTCAGCCCTTGACGCCGCCCGCCCCGAGGCCGGCGACCATGTGACGCTGGACCTGATAAAAGAGCAACATGACGGGCAGCGAGACCACGATCGCCCCGGCCGCGAACAGGTCCCAGCGAGCGTCGTACTCGCCGATGAAGCGCTGCAAGACCACGGGCAGGGTGAAGGCCCTCTCGTCGTCGAGCAGCGTGGCCGCGAGGATGAACTCGTTGTAGGCGGTCATGAACGCGAACAGGAAGGTCACGGCGATCGCCGGCCGCGCGATCGGCAGGACCACGCGCACGAAGGCCTCGAAGCGGGTCGCGCCGTCGACCATCGCGGCCTCCTCCAGATCCTCGGGGATCGCCTCGAAGGCGCTGCGCAGCTGAAACACGGCGAAGGGCACCGAGGTGCTCGCGTAGCACAGGACCAGGCCAGTGCGGGTGTTGAGCAGCTCGAGGGCCTCGAGGATCATGAACAGCGGCACGGCGCTGGCGACCGCGGGGAACATCTGGGTCGCGAGGAGCAGGCGCATGCCCTCGCGGCGGCCGACGAACTCGAAGCGCGCGAACGCGTAGGCGGTGGGGATCGCGATTGAGACCCCGATCAGCGCGGTCGCGGTCGACACGACGAGCGAATTGGCCAGCTGCCGGCCGAACAGCCAGATCTCGCCGCCGTCGGGCTCGACCCGGGTCGCGCCGACGACCTCGCGCATGGGCTCGAGGGTGGGCTCGACCGGGATCGGGAGGACCTGGGGCTCGAGGCTGGTCGCGCCCGAGAAGGCCAGGCTCACGACCCACAAGATCGGGTAGAGCGAGAAGCAGACCGCGAGCAGGATCACGGTGTGGGCTGCGAGGGACTCGAGCAGGTCGGCGCGTCGGGTCACTTCGGGCCTCGATTCAGGAGCCGGTCGGCGACGCGGCTGGTGATCAGCAAGAGCAGGAAGATCAGCACGGCGTAGGCGGCCGCGTAGCCGTATTGGGCCTCGCGGGTGAAGGCCCAGCGATAGGCCTCGGACACGAGGATGTCGGTGGTCCCGTCGGGATCGCCGCCAGAGACCAAGAACACCACGTTGAACATGTTGAAGGTCCAGATCGCGCCCAGGGTCACGGCCGGGATCATGGTTGGGGCGACGATCGGCAAGGTGATCCGGGTTAGCCGCTGCCAGCGCGAGGCGCCGTCGACCTCGGCGGCCTCGAGCACGTCGCTGGGCACGGCCGCGAGCGCGCCGAGGGTCACGACCATCATGAAGGGGAAGCCCAGCCACACGTTGGTTGCGACGTTGGCCGCGAACGCGGTCGAGAAGTTCGAGAACCACGCGATCGGCTCGAGCGAGGTCCCGAGCAGGTCGTTGATCGCGTGGATCAGGCCGGTGACGGCGCCGAATTGACGGTGAAACATGCCCCGCCAGGCCAGCGCGGTCACGTAGCTCGGGACCGCCCAGGGGACGATCAGCAGGACCCGGTAGAGCCCGCGCAGGCGCATGGCCGGGCGCGAGAGGACCAGGCCCAGGGCCACGCCGATGCCGAGGTGAAAGGCGACGTTGACGACCGTCCACAGCACGGTCACGGCCAGCACGACGTAAAACGAGCCGGTCGCGAGCAGCGAGCCGCCGCGCGCGGTCAGGATCTGCGTGAAGTTGGCGAGCCCGACGTAGTACATCGCGTGGGGCTTGCCAGCGAAGAGCGCCGCCCCGGCGCCGAACAAGATCGGCAGGACCACGAGCACGCCGACGGCGACGACCCCGAGCGCGACGTAGCGGTAGGCGGGCAAGGACTGCCTCAGGGCCGCGAGCCCGGCGCCGGGCCCGAGCTTGCGGGCGCGGTGGACCAGGAGCCCGGCGCCGAACAGGCACAGGAGCCCGAGGACGACCAGCGCGGGGGTTGGGGATGCCGGTGGGGGCGGCGGTCGCCGGAGGTCGTCGTAGCGGCGGCGGGCCTCGGCGAGGGCGACCTCGGCCTCGACCTCGCCGCGCAGGTACTTGCGGATCGCCCGGTTGGCGGGCTCCCAGACCGCGCGCATGGCCGCGGTCGAGGGCGTCGGCTCGGCCAGCTCGGCCTGGGCCGCGAAGGCCTCGCGCAGCGGGTCGGGCGGGAGCTCGAGGTCGGCGCGCGCGGGCACGCTGCGGGCGACCCGGGCCCGGATCGCCGCGGCCTCGGCCCCGCTGAGGTGCTCGACGAGGTCCACGGCCGCGGGGTTTTGGGCCCCGCGCGGCGAGAGCATCACGGCCTCGACGGTCAGCAGCGGCCGCATGCGCTCGCCGGTCGCTTCGATCGTCGGCAGCGGGACGACGACGTAGGCGATCTGATCGCGGTCGAGGTCGGCCGCGAGCCACGGGCCGCTGATCGCCGTGGCCGCCTGCCCGGCGCCGAACAAGTTGGTGACCAGGGCTCCGTCGGCGTCCTCGGGGACGACCCCGGCCTCGATCAGCGCGGCGACGAACTCGAGCGAGCGCGCGGCCTCGGGGCCCTCGAAGGCGTAGTCGTCGGCCGCGGTGTCGAGCAGCGCGCCGCCGAAGGCCGCGAGCACGGCGGCGTGGGCGTAGGCGCCCCGGGCCTCGTAGGCCAGCGCGAAGGTCCCGTCGGGGAGCGCGTCGGCCAGCGCCGCGATCCGCTCGACGCTCGCCGGGGGCTCGGCGACCAGCGCGGTGTTGACGTAGAGCGCGAGGCACTTTTGCGAGGTCGGGGCCGCGTAGGGGCGACCGTCGATCGTGACCGCTGCGATGACCTTGTCGGGGTAGGCCTCGGGCGAGAGCGCGAAGGGCAGGGGCGCGACGATGCCTCGCTCGACGAAGTCACCGAGCCGCTCGTGGGCGTCGATGTACACGTCGGGCCCCTCGCCGAGGGGGACCGTGGACTCGAGCTTCGAGGCGAAGGCGTCGTAGGGCACCGCGAGCAGATCGACCTCGCCCTCGAAGCTGGCGAGGATCTCGTCGAGGGCCTGCTCCTCGGCCCCGCGGTAGGCGTGCCACAGCCGGATCGGCTCCCCGGCGTGGGCGACCGAGGCCGCCAGCCACAGCGCCAACGCGACCAGCGCCGGCCAGAATCTCACCGTGGCAGAGCGCAGGACGTCTGCGGGGGTCACGGAACCAGCCCCCTTTTAGGGGGCCACGGAGGGCGTTGCGAAGCACCTGAGAGCCCACCGAGCGAGGAACGAGCGACCGGCCGCTTGCGGCCGTGCGTGGCAGAGTGCAGGACGGCTGCGGGGGTCATGGAACCAGCCAGCCCCCTTTTAGGGGGCCACGGAGGCCGCTGCGAAGCACCTGAGAGCCCACCGAGCGAGGAACGAGCGACCGGCCGCTTGCGGCCGTGCGTGGCAGAGTGCAGGACGGCTGCGGGGGTCATGGAAAACCGCCTTCTCAGCACCGCAGGCTCTGCCTTGTCTGGGCGTCGAACAGGTGGAGCCGCTCGATCCGCAGCGCCAGCGTGTCGCCGCGCTCGACCGCGTGCTCGGCCGGGAGCACCGCGACGAAGGGCTCGTCGGACTCGAGGGTGCCGTGAACCGTGAGCTCGGGTCCGAGGGTCTCGACGACCTCGGCGCGCAGGCGCAGATCGGCCTCGGCCTCGCCGACCAGGGCGAGGTCGTGAGGTCGGACACCGACGATCACGCCGCGTCCGACCTCGAGGCCGGCGAAGGCGCTCGGCTGCGCGATCGGAACAGACCCCGCGCGCCACTCGCCCGCGGGGCCGCGCGCGAGCTCGACGGACCTGACATTCATCGCCGGGCTACCGAGGAATTGAGCGACGAAGACGTTGTCCGGCTCGCGGTAGATGTCGATCGGTCGGCCGCGCTGCTGGACCTCGCCGCCCTCGAGCACGTAGAGCACGTCGGCGAGGGTCATGGCCTCGACCTGGTCGTGGGTCACGTACACGCTGGTCACGCCGAGCTCATCGTGGAGCTTGCGGATCTCGACCCGGACCTGCGCGCGCAAAGCGGGATCGAGGTTGGACAGGGGCTCGTCGAACAAAAACAGGGCAGGGCGCCGGACGATCGCCCGACCCATGGCGACCCGCTGGCGCTGGCCGCCCGAGAGCGCCCGCGGCAGGCGATCGAGCAGATGCGCGATATCCAGCATCCCGGCGACCTCCTCGACCCGGGCGGTCATCGTCGCCGCGTCGGTCTTGCGCAGCCGGAGGCCGAACTCGAGGTTCTTGCGCACCGTCATGTGCGGGTACAGGGCGTAGGACTGGAACACCATCGCGATGTCGCGTTCGCGCGGCTCGAGGGTCGTGACCTCGCGCTCGCCGAACCAGATCGAGCCGGAGCTCACGCGCTCGAGCCCGGCGAGCAGACGCAGGAGCGTCGACTTCCCGCAGCCGCTGGGCCCGACCAGGACCGCGAATTTCCCGTCGGGGATGTCGAGTTCGACCCCGCGCAGGACCGTGGTCTCGCCGAAGCGCTTGATCAACTGCTTGGCTCGGACGCTGACCATGCAGACGGGCGAGTCTCTAGACTCGGGCCGAGTCTGCCACACGGAGGTGGTCCTGCGCGAACCCGGCCGCTCATGATCGCGCGCAGCGGGTGATCCGCGGCCAGGCGTGCGCGATATCAACGATGGACACGCCGTGCCGGGCCCGAATCGCGTATACTCCAGCGAGAGGGCCCCACCCAGTGGACGAACAAGGACGGAAACGAGTTCTCGTCGTCGACGACGACATCGAGGTGCTGAGCGCCACGAAACGGTTGATCGAAGACGAGGCTACGGTGCAGGTCGCGCTCGGGGCCGAGGCGGCGCTCGAGCACATGAACAAGCTGGCCGACGACGGCAAGCTCTACGACATGGTCATCGTCGACTTCACGATGAAGGGGCCGAACGGAGCGTGGCTCTTGCGTCACGTCCGTGACAAGTACCCCGACTGCGAGCGCGTGCTGATCTCCGGGCACTCATACATGGACCTGACCAACTTCCTCGACCCGGGACTCGTCCAGCGCTTCCTCGAGAAGCCCTTCGAGTTCGACGAGCTGCTCGAGGTCGTGACCGGGGAGTGAGGCGCTAGCGGCCTGCTCGCGCCGGCGGCCGGCTTCAGCTTCAGTTCAGGCTGACGACGTCGCCCGCGGGCACCAGGATCACCGCCGACATCGCCTCGACCGTCACGTCGAGGGTCCCGTCATCGGCGACCGTCCAGGTGTCGCCCGAGAGCACGTCCTCGAGCGTGGCCCCGGCCGGCGCGAGCACGGTCATCGCGGCGCCCTCGAACGCGGTGTGGCTGGCGTGGACCTGGTTGCTGTTGATCACGACCAGCGAGTAGCCGTTCTTGTTGGTCCCGCCGTTGCGCTCGAACGCGAAGATGCCCGCGTCCTCTTCGTCGCCCGTCCGCGCGCTCGACCAGGTGACCGCGAGCTCGCCCCGGCGCAGCGACGCGTAGGCCTTGCGGACCTTGGCGAGGCGCGCGATCCACTGGAAGGTCGCGCCGGTCTGGTCAAAGCCGCTGTCCCACAGATCTTCGCGGTTGGCGGGGTCGTTGCCGCCGCGGAATTCCTG
This sequence comes from Enhygromyxa salina, assembly GCF_002994615.1. Classification (GTDB taxonomy): domain Bacteria; phylum Myxococcota_A; class Polyangia; order Nannocystales; family Nannocystaceae; genus Plesiocystis; species Plesiocystis salina_A. The sequence goes on from NZ_PVNK01000119.1 coordinate 58,820, forward strand.
CTCGGTGCCGTAGTAGAGGCAGGGCACGCCGGGCGCGGTGTAGAGGAAGACCAGGGCGTTGTGGAGCAGCTTGCGCTGGACCGCGATGTCGAGCTCGCGCACGTTGTACAAAAAGCGCGGGACGTCGTGGTTGTCGAGGAAGTTGACCGGGATGTCGGCGGGCGCGATCCCGACGCCGCCGCTCGCGGGCTCGGTGCCCCAGGTCGTCGGCCGCTGCTCCCACAGGGCCTGGATGCGGTCGGTTGACTGGGCCTGCTGGAGCACGTCGCGGACGGCCTGAAAGTACTGCGGGAAGTAAAACGCGCTGTCGAGCTGATCGCTGGTCAGCGCCGGGCCCCCGCCCGCGCAGTCGAGCTCGGCCTCGCCCGGGGGCAGCTGCTGGGTGAACGAGCCGACCAGATCGTCGCGCCCGTCGAAGGCCTCGCCGAACATGAAGAAGTTGGTCTTGCCCTGGAGGGCCAGGCGCTGGCGCACGCGCTGGCTGAAGTAGCGCCAAAACTCGTGCTCGACGTGCTTGATCGTGTCGATGCGGAAGCCGTCGGCGTTGGTCTGCTCGATGATCCGGGCGTAGACGTCGACGAAGGCCTCCTTGACGTCGCAGCGGGTCGTGTCGACGTCCTTGAGCCCGCCGGGGAAGTCGCCGTGGAGGAGCTGATCTTCGACCTCGAAGTCGAGGGTCCGGCCCTTGCGGTTGTAGACGGCGGGGTTGCGGAACACCGCCGGGTTCGGCGGCATGTGGTTGGTGGCCGGATCGTTGCCGAAGATGATCGGCGCCGGGCCGGCCTCGCCGAGCGAGGTGAAGGACTGGATCCCGCGCGCGTCGAAGTCGGGGTCGTACTCGTTGATGTAGGTCACCGGGGAGTCGATGCCGTTGCCCTGGAGCTGCTCGTCGGCGTGGCCGTTGAGGTTGATGTCGTAGTAAAACAGCTGCCCGACGTGGTTGGCGACGATGTCGATGATCACCAACATGTCGCGCTCGTGGGCGGCGTCGACCAGCCTGCGCAGGGCCACGAGGTCGCCAAAGTGAGGGTTGAGCTCGGTGAAGTCCTGGGCCCAGTAGCCGTGGTAGCCGTCGACGTCGGCGTCGGTCTCGACGTTCTTGATGACCGGCGAGATCCACAGCGTGGTCACGCCGAGCTCCTGGAGGTAGGGCAGCTTGTCTTCGATGCCCTGCCAGTCGCCGCCGTGGTAGCGGGCCGGGGCCCCGAGCTGGACCCGGTAGTCGTTGCCCTTGTCGCCGTTGGCGAAGCGATCGACCAGGATCTGGTAGATGACCTCGTCGCGCCAGTCGTCGACCTCGGTCGTGAGCTCGGGGGTCTGCTCGTAGCCCTCGAAGTTGAGGCAGCTCCCGGCCGGGACCAGCAGCGGGACCAGCGACGCGGCCAGCGCGAGGCGGCGAATCCAGGGCGTGCCTGTCTTTGCCGTCTCCTGACTCGGGCCTGCGGCCCGACACCCTCGCTTGGCTCGGGCCCTCGGGTCTTGGGAGGCTGTCTTGTGCATGTCAGTCACGGAAGTAGGAGGTGCTGCCAAACCACCACTCGGCGCCGAAGCCTATCAGGTGGTCGACGGGGCGGACGCTGAACACGTCGTCGAGGGCGTAGAGCGAGCGCGCACCCTCGTCGCGGATCGTGACCATGTACCAGGCGCGAATGTGCGGGCGCGCGTAGGAGCCCCGCCCGGCCGGGGCCCAAAAGGGCATCACGCCCACGCGCCACAAGCTCGAGAACAGCGGGCCGCTGGTGTCGTCTTCGAGGCCCGGGAACACCGCGCGCTGCTGGGCCTGATAGGAGCCCTCGATCGCGGCCCCGGCGACCTTGCCGAACCAAAACTGCGGGCGCACGAGCACGATGCCCTCGTTGAGATCATGGACGTCGAGGTCGGGGCTGGCGTTGCGGAAGCGGCGAAAGTACGCGCCCATCATCACGCCGAAGAACGAGACCTCATAGTTGCCGCCGAGCGCGACCACGAGCTCGCGCGCGCCCTTGGTCGTGGCGTCGGGGGCGAGCTGAAAGGGGCGCGCGAACTCGCCGTAGGCCGCGAGATCCCAGGCGTGGCGGACCCACAAGTTGAGGTGGGTGCTGCGCTTGCCCGTGAACAGGCTGAGCTCGCCGCCCGCGACGTAGCCGTTGTCGGCCGGGACCTCCTCGAACTCGCGCGACTCCCCGCTGAGCTCGCGCTGGCCCGCGCGGACGTGGTGGGTCTCGCCGTAGCCGACCAGCTTGACGCCGCCGCCGCTCTCGCCGATGTCGAACACGTGGCCGATCTTGTAGCTGGTCAGGATCTGCTGGCGGTCGAGGATCGCCACGTCGGTCTCGCCGGGCTGGTTGAGCGGCAGCGGCCGCGCGACCAGCTGGCGGTAGAAGCTGGTCGTGGGCTGGTTGACCCCGGCGTGGACCTTGATGAACGAGCCGCCCTTGAACTGGTAGCCGGCGCCGCCGCCGATCGTGTTGAGGTTGTCGAGCGGCCACCAGTCGAGCACGTAGATGTCGTCGCCGCGGTACATCCGAGACCCGGCCCAGAACGACAGGCCCTTCAGGCCGAGGTCGAGCTCCTCGATGTAGAGGTTGCGCAGCGCGATCGCGGCCTCGAAGTCGCCGTTGTAGTGGAAGATCGGGTGGCGGACCGCGACCGTGGCGACGACGCGGGTGTAGGCGCCGGTCTGCTCCCAGTGATCTTCGCGGCGCAGCTCGAGCTCGGCGTAGGTCGACTCGTCGAAGCGCGAGCCTCGGCCGACGATGTCGGCGTCGCGGCCTGGACGACCGCGCGCGTCGCCGGCCGCGACCACGCGGCCGTAGGATCCAAAGTGAAAGCCGTCGGCGTAGTCGGGCGCGCGCTGGCCGTCGCGGACGCTGCCGACGGACAGGGGGCCGGGCTTGGGCTTGGGCTTGGGCGCTGGCTTGGGCGCTGACTCGGGCTCGGGCTCAGGCTCGGCTTGGGCGTCGCGCGCGTCATCGAGCTCACCGCGGAGGTGCTCGACCTCGGACTCGAGCGCGTCGAGGCGGCGCTGCATCCGAAGCAGATCCTCGGCCGAGACCGTGGGGGCGTCGTCGTCGTCGGCGCTGGGCTCAGGCTCAGGCTCAGGCTCAGGCTCGGGCTCGGCGGGGGGCGGTGGCGTCTCGGGCGGAGCTGCGAACGCCGCCGGCGCAGCCAACAGGACCAGCGAGCTCGCCAGAATAATTGGGGCACGGCCGCGGGTCGCCACTGGCGCCACCTTACAACAGAACAGGCCTCGGCTGGCGCGGAGTGTGGCCGTGTGGGCAACGCGCGCGATCCGATCGGTGCCGCTGCGTCGGTCTCCCGAGGCCGCTTTAGAGGCCGCTTTAAAGGTGGCACCATCGGAGCGTGCGCAGGTCCATCTTGCTGCTGTTCGCCTGGTCACTGCTGGGCTGCGACCGACCCGACGCGGGCCCGAAGTCGGCTCCCGAGGCCAAACAAGCCGCCGAGCCCGGCGAGCGCGACTCGCCCACCGTCGACTCGGCCGCGGCGACGCCCGAGGACAGCGAGCCGAGCTCGGACCGCGCGGCCGAGGCCGGCACAGACTCCGGGGCGGCCGAGGCTGCGAGCGCCGAGCCGACGACTAGCGAGGCGCTCGAGGTCGATCGCAGCCAGAGCAAGGTCGGGTTCGCGGTCGCCCGGGCGACCGTTGGCCACGTCGGTCACTTCAAGCAGTTCGAGTCCAAGCTTCGCCTCGAGGACGGTCACCCGGTGGCCCTGGAGATCAACGTCGAGCTCGGGTCCGTCGCCGCCGATCGCAAGGGTCTCACGCAGCACCTCAAGAGCCCGGATTTCTTTCACGTCGACCAGTTCCCGAGCGCGAGCTTCGCCGCCGAGCGCATCACGCCGAAGACCGACGCCGAGCCCGGCAGCTACGAGGTCAGCGGGACCATGCGGCTGCACGGTGTCACGCAGGAGCTCGAGTTTCCGGCCGCGATCGACGTCGAGGCCGAGCGCGTGGTTGGCCGCGCGACCCTCGAGATCAGCGCCAAGGCGTTCGGCATCGACTACGAGGGCATGGAGGCCGAGCTCGCCGAGGACGCGGTGCAGCTCGAGGTCGAGCTCGTGTTCCCCCGCGCGTCATGAGTTGACCCTGGTCGAGCTTCGGGGCGCGTCGCTCCGCTATAGTCACGCTCGTGTCGCGGATCCCGGGCCTGATCGCCGTGCTCGTGTGGCTGTCGGGCTGCACGAGCGACGCGGGCGAGCAGGGCCCTCCTCGGCGGGACTGCAAGGCGGTGATCTGGGCCCAGGCAGGCCACCCCAGGTCCGCGCTCCACGTGATCGGGAGCTTTGACGGGTGGGCGACGCCGGGCGCGTCGATGGTGGCGCGCGACGAGGGCTGGCGCGCCCTGGCCCTCGATCTGCCCCCGGGCGAGTACGGCTACCTGATCGTCGAGGATGGCGCGGCGCGGCTCGATGAGCACAACCCTTTGACGACCTTCCGCGCCGACGACGGGCGCGAGGTCTCGCGCCTGTACGTCGAGGACTGCGGCGAGCCGGCGCTGACGGTCGCGGCCGACGAGCTCGGCGTGGACGACGGGCGCGTGTCGGTCAGGGCGCGCTTTTGGGCTGCGGACACCGAGCCCGCGCACGCGCTGGCGCCCGCGAGCGTTGCGACCGAGCTGAGCGTCGAGCACAGCTCGGCCGCCGACGGCACGATCGAGCTGTCGAGCGCGACCCTGGCCCGGGGCCGCCACGCGTTCGAGGTTGAGGCCGAGGACACCGCCGGGCGCCGGGCGCAGGCGCGGGTCTCGGTGTTCGTCGACCCGATCGCCCCGAGCTTCGACGACGCGGTCATCTATCAGATCATGATCGATCGCTTCTACGCCGACGACGGCGTCGCGCTGAGCGATCCTCTGACGCCGGCCTCGCGCGCGGGCGGGACCCTCGGCGGGGTCGAGGCGGCCGTCGAAGACGGGTACTTCGAGGCCCTGGGCGTCAGCGCGCTGTGGCTCTCGCCCGTCTACCAGGGGCCCGACGAGGCCCGCGAGGGCACCGATGGGCGGCTCTACGAGGGCTACCACGGCTACTGGGTCTCGGACTCCCGCGCCGTCGACGAGCGCATCGGTGGCGAGGACGCCCTGCGCAGCCTGATCGCCACGGCTCACGCGCGCGGGCTCGCGGTGATCCTCGACGTCGTCCCCAACCATGTCTACGAGACCCACGAGATCGTCGCGCAGGGCCACGCGCAGGGCTGGTTCAACGAGCACCCGAGCGAGTGCGTGTGCGGGACCCCGAGCTGCCCGTGGTCCGGCTTCATGCAGACCTGCTGGTTCGCGCCCTACCTGCCCGATCTGCGCCTCGAGCACCCGGACGCGATGAACTTCGCCGTCGGCGAGCTGCTGTGGTGGATCGACACCTACGAGATCGACGGGCTCCGGATCGACGCGGTCCCGATGATGCCGCGCGCGGCCTCGCGCCGGATCGCCCACGAGGTCCGCGCGCGCACGGCCCCAGGTCGCGACCGCCTCCTGCTCGGCGAGGTCTTCACCGGGCCCGGGACCCCGGGCGTCGCGGGCCTGCGCGCCTACCTCGGCCACGACGGGCTCGACAGCGTGTTCGACTTTCCGCTGATGTGGGCGCTGCGTGACGTGCTCGCGACCGACAGCGCCGGGTTCACGACCCTCGACGCGCTGCTCGATCACACCGAGGCCGAGCTCGCGGGCTCGGGCGCGGTCCTCGGGCGCATGCTCGGCAACCATGACGTCGAGCGCTTCGTCTCGGTGGTCGTCGGTGACGGGGGCGGGGCTCCGTGGACCCAGCCCGCGTCGCAGCCCGAGGGGAGCACCGAGGCCGGCGCGCGGGCCCTCGATCGCGTGGCCCTGGCCCTGACCTTGCAGCTGACCCTGCCAGGCATGCCCGTGCTCTACTACGGTGACGAGCTCGCGCTCGCGGGCGCCGACGATCCCGACAACCGCCGCGTGATGCCCGATCTCGCCTCGCTTTCGCCGAGCCGGCTGGCGCTGCTCGACCACGCGCGGACCCTGGGACGGCTGCGCCGCTGTTCACCGGCCCTGCGCTCGCGGGTGCGACAGACCTTGCACGTGGGCGACGACACCTACGCCTACGTCCGCGTGGCGGCCGATGGAGTGGGGGGGGCGCTGGTGCTCGTGTCGCGCGCGGATGATCCGCGCAGCATCTACGTTCCGGGCACCGCGCTCGCGGCGGGTCGATATCGCGACGCGCTCGGAGGCGGTACTCTCGACCTCGGCGAAGGGGGCGTCGAGATCGAGCTCGGGCCTCGCTCGGCGATGGTCTTGCTCCCCGAGGATGATGCTTGTGCGCCCTAACTCCCCCCTGACCCTGGCCCTGACCCTGACCCTGACCACGGCCTGCGCCGTCGATCAATTTCAGACCGACGACGACTTCGGCGAGCCCCCGAACAGCGAGACCTTCGACCCGGACGACGGCGGCGACTGGAGCGGGAGCAGCTCGACGACCGAGGAGGGCGACGCCGGAGACGGCGACGGCGACGAGGGCCCGGCCGAGTGCGACGACGCCAACAAGCGCTGCGAGCACGAGTTCAGCCTGCCCGACATGAGCTACGCCAGCGTCGAGCTGATCGGCGACTTCGCGGCCGACGGCTGGACCAATGGCGAGACCATGAGCCTCGACGGCGAGACCTGGCGGGTCGTCACGGGCGTGCCCTGGGACACCCCCGTCGAGTACAAATTCCGCATCAACGGCGGCGAGGGCTACATCCCCGACCCCAACAACCCCAATTCGGTCGACGACGGCTTTGGCGGGCTCAACTCGGTCCTCGACGCCACGACCTGCGAGGACTGGGACTGCGACCCCGGCAACATCGGCGACTTCGACTGGCGCGACGCGGTCATCTACTTCGTGTTCGTCGATCGCTTCTACAACGGCGACATGAGCAACGACGGCCCGATCGGCGTCGAGGCCCCGGCCGACTGGCAAGGCGGAGACTGGGCCGGGGTCATGGCCAAGATCGACGAGGGCTACTTCGACGACCTCGGCGTCAACTGCCTGTGGCTCTCGGTCCCGCTCGACAACACCCAAGCCAGCGGGGCCGGGATCGACGGCCACCAGTACTCGGCCTACCACGGCTACTGGCCGCAAAACTTCGATCAGACCGAGGAGCACTTTGGCACGCTCGAGGAGCTGCAGGCCCTCGTCGAGCTCGCCCACGCCCACGACATCAAGGTCTTGTTCGACTACGCGATGAACCACGCCCACTCGAGCGCCCCCGTCTACGCCCAGAACCCGGACTGGTTTTGGCCCAACGACAACGGCCAGGGCGGCAACTGCGTGTGCGGCGAGGGCTGCGCCTGGGACGGCGCCGACGGGCGGCGCTGCTGGTTCACGCCTTATTTGCCCGACTTCAACTTCACCAACGCCGCGGCCCGGGACTTCTCGGTCGGCAACGCGATGCAGTGGATCGCCGACACCGGGGTCGACGGCTTCCGCCTCGACGCGGTCAAGCACATCGAAGATCAGTGGCTGCTCGACCTGCGCGCCCGGGTCAGCGCCGAGGTCGAGCCGCTCACGGGCGAGCACTTCTACATGGTCGGCGAGACCTTTACAGGTGATCAGGACCTGATCAACTACTACGTCAATTCGTCGATGCTCGACGGCCAATTCGACTTCCCCCTGCGCATGGAGCTGGCCAACAAGCTCATCATGCGCAACGGCGCGATGTCGGATCTCGCCGCGTTCATGGACGGCAACGACGACTACTACGGCGCCGGGATCATGAGCACCTTCATCGGCAACCATGACATCCCGCGGATCATTCACCTCGCTGAAGATCAGCCGGTCTGGGCCAGCGAGTGGACCGACGGCAAGGACCTCGCGTGGGACAACATCTCGCTGCCCGACAACGTCGCGCCCTTCGAGCGCGTGGCCCTGGGCTTCACGCTGATCTTGACGACTCCGGGCGCGCCGCTGATCTACTACGGCGACGAGGTCGGCATGGCCGGGGCTGGTGACCCCGACAACCGGCGCTTCATGCAGTGGGCGGGCTACAGCGCCGGGCAGGACCTGCTCCTCGATCATGTCATGACCCTCAACGCGATCCGGGCCGAGCAGCCGGCGCTGCGCCGCGGTGACCGGACCACGCTCAGCGCCGACGCCGACACCTTCGTCTACGAGATGAGCCTCGGGTCGGACAGCGTGTATGTCGCGATCAACCGCGCCGACGCGACACGCACGGCCGGGGGCCTGCCCGGCGGCAGCTACCAGGATCTGCTGACCGGAGACATCCTCGCGGGGCCGAGCGTGGAGCTCGGGGCCCGAACGAGCGTCGTGTTGCGGCCGGAGTGAGCTCCGCAGACGCCGTGCGGTGAATCGTCAGGTCTGCTTGCAGTAGCGGTAGCGTTTGTTGTCGCAGTAGTTGCCGTCGCATTCCAGGCCCTTGATGTAATAGCCGAAGGGCGCGTAGAAGGGCGACTGCTCCTCCGAGTACCAGCTCGACCAGTGGCAGTCGCCGGCGCTCGTGCCCGGGAAGGCCGTGCAGCGGAGGCTGAGGTTGTCGCAGTAGCTGCCCGAGCAGACCACGCCCGTCATCCACTGGTTCGAGCCCCAGCAGTGGCCCTCATCGGCGGTGGCCGACCCTTCCTCCGAGAAGTAGGGGATCCAGCTGCTCTCGCCGATCGTCGCCGACAGATAGCGGCAGTCCATTGAGACATTGTCGCAATAGCTTCCCGAGCAGTCGAACCCGCGCGCGGCGTAGCGATTCGAGCAGATCAGCGGCGGGTTCTCCTCCGAGACGTACCCGGTCCAGGTTCGAAAGCCGTCGTCTAGGTCTTCATCTACGTCGTCATTGACGTCGTTATCGGCCTCAGCTTCGACGTAGTCGCTCGGCAGGAGCGCCTCTTCGGTGTCGCAGCCGTTGGCCAGCAGGGGCAGGGCGCCGAGCAAGAGGGCGCACCAGGCGGTGCTTCGTTTTGATGTGTTCATGGCGTGTCTCCTGTGAGCGACTCACGCCATCACTATATGTCTGGTTTCGCGAACACCTACGCGCAACCATTCACCGGTCACGACGCGACGATGGAGCCACGATTGCGCGAACTACTATTTCGCCGCGAGCGCGTCGGCGAGACGGGCGGCGAGGCGCGTCGAGCGGGCCGCCGCCGCGTCGCCGCGCAGGTGGGGCCCGCGATCGTAAAATGACTCCTCACCGAAGCCAACGTCGTTTGGGACCTCGAGCATTGGCAGGGCGACCTCGTCGCGCAGGCGGGCCTCGATCGCGGCGAACACCGCGGCCTCGCGGGTCAGCTGGGCGCGCCGCGTCGGGCACCAGGCGATGAAGCAGCGCGCGCCCGCGGCCGCGCAAGTCTGGCCAAACGCGGCGAGCTCTGCGATCGCGCGGTTGAAGTCGAGCTCCTCGGGCGCTGGCCACGGCTGAACGATCGGCTGCTCGCGCCTGGCGGGGCGCTCGCGGTGGGCCGTGAAGTCACCGTAGGCGTCGAAGCTCCCGCGCCGGTAGATCGTCGGCAGCTCCCGGTTGGTCGAGATCTGGTGAGCCGCGCAGCGGACCTTGCGAGCGAGGAAGTGAAGGCCCTGATCCGCGACCTCGCGGGCCCCCGCGCCCGACAGGCAGGCCACGCTCGCGGGCCGCTGTTGGAGCACCGCCCAGACCGCGTCATCTTGCGACCCCGTCCAGTACAGGTGGGTCTCGGGCGCGACGATGACCACGTCGCCGGGTCGGAGCTCGGGCGCGACCTCGCCGAGCATGAACGAGAGCCCGAGGCCGTCGTTGAGGCCCATGTTGACCGGCGCGAGGCCGAGGGCCTCGAAGGGCCGCGAGTCGACGCTGAAGCCGACGCTCGATCCGCCGACGAAGATCACCCGCGGAGACGGGGCCGCCCGGAGGCGGGCGTGCTTGTCGATCGTCGCGGCCATGTAGTGGTCCGGGTCGTCCGGACACGCGCGCCAGAGCAGGGCGAGGATCACCGCCTGGATCAGGGCGAAGATCAGCGCGTGGGTGATGAAGCGGCGCATGAGCTCAGAATTGGAAGTAGATGAAGGCGCCCGGGTCGTCGGGCATCAGGTAGATCGTGATCCAGATCAGCGCGGTGTAGAGCAGCCAGCGCGCCGCTCGGGGCCAGGCGGCGAGCGTGAGCGGGTGGTCCTGATCGCGGGTCAGCCACTCGACGATCACGAAGATGAGCAGCAGCGGGCCGAAGGCGAGGAGAAATTCGCGGTGGTGGACGAGCTCGGTCCACGCCGCCGCGCGCGGAAGGTCGGTGACGATGCGGGCGAGGATGCCCATGGCCTGGGCCAGATCTTGGGCGCGGAAGAACACCCAGGTCAGGCAGATCAGGGCGAAGGTCGCGAGCATGCGCGGCGCGGCGATCAGGCCCGCGCGGGTTGTGAGTGAGGCGGGCAGGTCGTCGGGCCCGCGCCGCGGCGCGCGTCCGATCGCGACCGAGAGCCCGACGAGCAGGCCGTTGACGGCGCCCCAGATCACGAAGGTCCAGCTGGCCCCGTGCCACAGCCCGCTGAGCGTGAAGGTCACCATCAGGCTCAGCCACAGCCGCGCGGGCCCGCGGCGGCTGCCGCCGAGCGGCACGTAGACGTAGTCCCGAAACCACGTCGACAGCGACATGTGCCAGCGGCGCCAAAATTCCGTGACCGACTGGCTGAAGTAGGGATGGGCGAAGTTGCGGACCAGGCGCACGCCGAACAGCTTGGCGGTGCCGATCGCGATGTCCGAGTAGGCCGAGAAGTCGCAGTAGATCTGAAACGCGAAGCAGATCGTCGCAAGCGCGAGGACCGGGCCCGAGGCGTGGACGAGCTCGGCGCCGTAGATCAGCTCGACGAACTCGCCGAGGTGATCGGCCAGGATGATCTTCTTGCAAAAACCCCACAGGATCAGCTTGGCGCCGTCGCGGGCCGCGGCCTCGTCGAAGCTGCGGGCTGTCTGCAGCTGGGGCAGGAGCCGACGCGCGCGCTCGATCGGCCCGGCGACGAGCTGGGGAAAGAACGCGACGTAGGCCAGGTAGTCGAGGAGGCTGTCGCTGGCCTTCGCGTCCTCGCGGTAGACGTCGATCGTGTAGCCGAGGGTCTGGAAGGTGTAGAAGCTGATCCCGACCGGGAGCAGGAGGTGGAGGCTCGGCAGGTTGGGCGAGAGTCCGAAGCTCGCGAGCACGACCGCGAAGCTGTCGATGAAGAAGTCGAAGTACTTGAACAGGGCGAGGAGCCCGAGGTTGAGGGTGCAGCTGACCGCTACCAGCGCCCGGCGCCGCGCTCGTGGGCCGCCGCGCGCCAGCGCCCGCGCGATCGCGAAGTCGACGAGGCTCGAGGCCAGGATCAGCGCGCAAAAGCGCAGGTCCCACCAGCCGTAGAACACGTAGCTGGCCCCGACGACGACCGCGTTTTGTCCCACGCGCCCGCGCACCGTCCAGTACAGCGCGAACACCAGCGCGAGGAAGAGCAGGAAGGTCAGGGTCGTGAAGGTCACGTGTGCGACCCCGAGTATGGCAAGCGCGGGGACCGAGGTGCGCGAAAGTTGCCCGCGCGCGGGCCGGATCTGCGCGCTACCATCTCGCGGCATGACGGCGGCGAACCGAGAGCTGGTTGTAATGGAGACGGCCGCGCGAGCGGGCGGGCGCGTGCTGAGCGAGTACTTTGGCGCGCTCGATCAGCTCGAGGTCGAGACCAAGGGGCCCGCGGACTTCGTGTCCGTCGCCGACCGCGAGGCCGAGGCCGCGATCCGGGCCGTGCTGCTCGCGGAGCTGCCCGAGGCCGCGTACCTCGGCGAGGAGACCGAGGCCGCGGCGGGCAGCTCCGAGCTCGAGTGGGTCGTGGATCCCCTCGACGGGACGACCAACTTCCTGTGCGCGGTGCCGCACTTCGCGGTCTCGATCGCGCTGCGCGAGGCCGGCCGCACGATCCGGGGCGTGGTGTTTCAACCGCTCACGGACGAGCTCTTCGCCTGTGCCCGGGGCGCGGGCGCGACCCGCAACGGCGCGCCGATCCAGGTGTCGAGCCGCGAGCGCTGGGAGCAGGTCATCGTGGCCACGGGCGTGCCCCACCGCGGGAGCCCGCACCACGAGCGCTTCGCCGCGCAGCTGGCCGCGATCCGCGATCGCGTCGGCGGCATTCGGCGCTTCGGCTCGGCGGCCCTGGATCTCGCCTGGGTCGCCTGGGGTCGCTTCGACGGGTTCTGGGAGCAGGGCCTCAAGCCCTGGGACGTCGCGGCGGGCAACCTCCTGGTCGCCGAGGCTGGCGGTGTGGTCAGCGGGCTGCGACCCGGGGACGATCCGGACAGCGGAGCGAGCGTGATCGCGGGCTCGCCGTGGGCCCACAAGGGCCTCGCGCCCGCCCTGCGCGGGAGTGAGTGAGCCGACTACTCGCGGCGAATGGTGACGGTCTCGATCACGGGCTGGTCACCGTGGCTCAGGCGATCTTCGAGGGCGCGGACGATCATCACGTCCTCGCAGCGGCCGATGATCGTGTACTGCCCGTCGAGGTTGCGGAGGATCTCGGTCGTGATGAAGAACTCCGCGGCGCTGGTGTTGGGCGCGCCTTGGTTGGCGAGCGCGAGCACGCCGGGCTTGTCGAACGCGGTCCCGACCGAGCGCTCGTCCTGGAGCAGGAAGCCGATCCATTTTTCCTGGCCGAGCCGGCCGCCCTGGACGAACTGACGCTCGACCGTGCGATGAAAGGTCAGGCCGTCGTAGTAGGGCCGCGTGACCCACCCGCCGTCCTCGGGATCGAGGAAGGGCCGCAGGCCCCGGGCGAGGCCGACGAAGTTGGCGACGGCGAGGGGCGCGACGTCGGCGAGCAGGCGGCAGCGGATCTCGCCCTCGTCGGTCACGATCGTCGCGCGGAGCTGGCCGGTCTCCGGCAGCCCGGCGACGGCGTCGGCGAAGGGGAAGCGCCCGCGGTGGGGATCGCCCGCGGCCTCGTTGTTGGCGGCGAGCTGGGGGTCTTCGGGCGGGAAGCTGCCCGGGGCCCCGGGATCGCAGGCGAGGGCGAGGCACGCGAGGCCGAGGGAGAGAGCGCGACGCATCCGCGACATCCTAACGCGGAGTTGTCCGAGCTCGGAGCGCCGGGTCAGCTCATTCGAGAGCAGCTCGGGCGCGCCGAGCTCGGCAGCGAGAGCCCTACCAGCTGACGTGATAGGTGCACGCCGGATCGCCCCTGTCCAAGCAGCCGTTGGGGCCATGCTCGATCAGGGCCTGCTCTCCATAGCGGGAGCACGACCCCTCCACGATGCCGATGTTGAGCGCGCACGGAAATTTGGGGGTGAAGACGAGCGTCGCGCTGTGCTCGTCTTCGAGCTCGCAGGTGATCTCTCCCACATCGGGTCCCCGGGCGTTGAGCCGATAGGCATGGCCGAGGGCCATCAGCAGCGTCTGGATGCCATCGATGTCGGGCGGATAGTCAGCGGTCTCGATCATCTTCCGGCCAACCGCGATCACCGCTGAGGGGCCGACCTCGGCCTCGATCTTGTAGTAGAGGCCCCTCGCCCAGTCATAGTCGTACCATCGCTCCGGCTCGATCTTGTCGACGCCAGCGTCGGCGAGCAGCTTGCTGATGACGCTCTTTGAGTGGCCCAGGGCGAGGATGAAGGAATTGAGCGCGGCGCCCTTGTACTCGTTTTTTTCCACTGTGGAGACTTCCCTCGAGACCCTCATACGTGATCGGGCTCCACACGTCCACAGATGAAATTTCGCGGTCGAGGGCGATCGCAGCGCAGCGCTCAGCGGCCCCGCCGCCGGGGCTGGCTCCCGTCGAGCAGGTTGGGTGCTCGGATACGAGCAAGCTGCCGGCCACAGCGCGAGCGCGGCTACGCTTGGGCGGTGGCGGACGACGGGGGCAATCGATCCCAGTCGATGCTCAGCTCCTCGAACAGGCCCGAGGGGAGCTGGCCCTTGGTCTCGCTGACCTGCGGTCGGCCGAGACGCCCTCGTGCAGCTCCCAGCGCTCGTCCTCGGGCCAGCGTAGGGCGTCGGCGTAGGTGAAGCGCTCCGGCTCCTCGGCGGGCTTCGGCATGGCGCGCCCAGCATAGCCTGTCGCGGCCGCGTGGCTGGCGCTGGTTGTCTTTACCGCTAGGGCCTGCGGCCCGACAACCAGACTGTCAGTCCGCCCGCCCGGCCAGATCGAGCAAGAAGGCGAACTCGAAAGCAATCTCCTCGAGCCGCGCGAGCCGCCCGGACTTCCCGCCGTGACCCGAGCTCATGTCGGTGCGCAGGAGCAGCAGATCGTCGCCGGTCTTGGTCGCGCGCAGCTTCGCGACCCACTTGGCCGGCTCCCAGTACTGGACCTGCGAGTCGTGGAGGCCGGTCGTGACCAACAAGGGCGGATAGTCCTGGGCCGTGACGTTGTCGTAGGGCGAATACGACAACATATAGTCGTAATATTGCTTGTCGTTGGGGTTGCCCCATTCGTCGTATTCGCTGGTCGTCAGCGGGATCGAGTCATCGAGCATGGTCGTGACCACGTCGACGAAGGGGACCGCCGCGATCGCCCCGGCGAACAAGTCCGGGCGCATGTTGATGACCGCGCCGATCAGCAGGCCACCCGCGCTGCCGCCCTCGGCGAACACCTGCGAGCGCTCGGCGTAGCCCTCGTCGACGAGGAATTGTGCGGAGTCGATGAAGTCGGTGAAGGTGTTCTTCTTGTTGAGCAGCTTGCCGCCCTCGTACCACGCCCGCCCGAGCTCCTCGCCGCCGCGGACGTGGGCGATCGCAAACACGAACCCGCGGTCGAGCAAGCTCAGGACGTTGGCCGAGAAGTCGGCGTCCATGCTCGCGCCGTAGGAGCCGTAGGCGTAGACCAGGGCCGGGCCGGGCTCGGGGCGGCCCTGGGGCCCGCGGCGGTAGACCAGCGAGATCGGGACCGCCGCGCCGTCGCGCGCGGGCGCGTCGAGGCGCTCGGTCACGTAGTCCTCGGGCGCGAACCCGCCGAGGACCTTCTGCTGCTTGAGCAGGACCTTCTCGCGGGTGTTCATGTCGTAGTCGAACACCGAGTCGGGCGTGGTCATCGACGAGTAGCCGTAGCGCAGGGTGCTCGTGTCGAGCTCGAGGTTGCCCGTGCCGTAGGCGACGTAGGCCGGCTCGCCGAAGTCGAGCACGTGGGCGTCGCTGCCGTCCCAGCGCTGGACGCTGAGCTCCATGAGCCCGCGGCGGCGCTGCTCGAGCACGAGGTGCTCGTCGAACAGCTCGAAGGACTCGATCAGCACGTCGTCGCGGTGGCCGACGACCTCGCGCCAGTGCTGCTTGTCGGTCTTGGCGACCGGGGTCTTCATCAGGCGAAAGTTCTCGGCGTCGAGGTTGGTGCGCACGTAGAACTGGTCGCCGAGGTGGTCGATGTCGTACTCGAGCCCGCGCTCGCGCGGCGCGAACACCCGGAGCTCGGCGTCGGGCTTGGCGGCGTCGAGGATCCGGACCTCGTCGCTGAGGGTCGAGTAGATGTCGAGCACGAGGTAGGCGCGGGACTTGGTCTTCCACAGCCCGACCTCGAAGGTCTCGTCGCGCTCCTCGTAGATCAGCGTGTCGTCGCCGGGCGCGTCGCCGAGGGTGTGGCGAAACACCTGGTAGTCGCGGAGGGTCTCGGGATCCTGCTTGGTGTACAGCAGCGTCTGATCGTCGTTGGCCCACTCGAGCGCGCCAGACACGTCGGGGATCTCGTCGGCGAGCAGCTCTCCGGTGCGCAGATCCTTGACGTGGATCGTGTAAAAGCGGCGGCCGACGTCGTCGGTCGCGTAGGCGAGCAGCTGCTGATTCTCGCTGACCTCGAGCTCGCGAGTTGCGAAGAAGTCGTGGCCTTTGGCGAGGGCGTCGGCGTTGAGGATGATCTCTTCGTCGGCGTCGAGCGAGCCGTGCTTGCGGCAGTACAGCGGGTGCTCGCTGCCCTCGACCCAGCGCGCGTAGTAAAAATAGTCGCGCTCGCGCACGGGCACCGTGCTGTCGTCTTGCTGGATGCGCCCGGTGAGCTCGGCCTGGAGCTCGGCGCGGAGCTTGGCGGTGTGGGCGGTCGCGGCCTCGGTGTAGGCGTTCTCGGCCTCGAGGTAGGCGATGACCTCGGGATCGCCGCGCTCGCGCAGCCAGTAGTAGTGATCGACGCGGGTGTGGCCGTGCGCGACCAGCTCATGCGCGATGCGCTTGGCGATCGGGGGCGCGGGCGCGCTCGCGTGGGGAGAGCTGAGCTCGGCGGACGCGCCCAGGCACGCGGGCAGCGACAGCACGAAGGTGAGGCAGGCGGGCAGTGAACTGCGCATCTCGGGACATCCTAGCAGCCTGTTTTTGCGAATTGATAGATTTGGCCCCGGGCTCCGAGCTCCGCCTGGACCCTCGATTGAGGTAGGGTCCGGGCCATGGCGGATAGTTTGCAAGTCCCAATGGTCGCGAGCGGCTGCTCGCTGGTGTTTGTCCTCGCGATGTCCGCATGCGGCGGCAGCACGGACGCGGGCACCAACGGCGCGCGCGATGACGGCATCGGCAGCATCGGCGAGACCGTCGGCGACGACACCAACGAGGGCAACGACACCAACAGCACGACCGACGACCCGAGCGACACCGACGACCCGAGCGACACGGACCCGACGACCGGTGACGAGGGTGACGAGGGTGACGAGGGTGACGAGGGTGACGAGGGCGACGACTCGGGCGTGAAGTTCGATCTCAACGAGCTCCCCGACGCTGGCCTCGGCGAGTGTGGGGTCGGGGGCGGCGGCGACGAGGTGCTCTCGTACATCTGGGTTGCGAACTCGTCCGAGGGCACGATCTCCAAGATCGACACCAAGACGATGATCGAGGAGGGCCGCTACCTCACGCGCCCCGACGGCAACGGCAGCCCCTCGCGGACCTCGGTCAACCTCGGCGGCGACGTGGCCGTGGCCAACCGGACGGGCGGGATCACCAAGGTCTTCGCCAACACCGACAATTGCGACGAGATGGCCAACGGCATGCCGGGGCTCCAGACCTCGACCGGCAAGGGCGACGTGTTGGCCTGGGGCGAGGACGACTGCGTCGCCTGGCACACCGCGATCAACTACACCGCCAACCGCCCCGCGGCCTGGACCTTCGGCACGATCAACCAGGCCACCTGCGAGGTCACCGACGCCAAGTTCTGGACTGGGGCCTCGCCCGGCGCGGGCAACGGCGCCCACGCCATGCGCCTCAACGGTGACACGGGTGAGATCGAGGAAGACATCCCGCTGCCGAACTTCACCGTCAACAGCTTTGGCCCCTACGGCGGCGCCGTCGACCCCGACGAGAACTTCTGGATGATCTCGCACTCGACCAACTCGCAGCTCATCCGCGTCGACGCCCAGGATTTCACCACCACGGTCTGGTCGATCCCGGCCCAGATGTTCTCTTACGGGTTCACGATCGACGAGTACGGGCGCCCGTGGATCGGCGGCGCGGGTGGCAGCAACATGACCCTGGTCTTCGACCCCGAGACCGAGCAGTTCACGACCCTCAACAAGGGCGGCCTCGGCATGGGTCAGGACACCAACGGGATCATGTGGCAGGCGATGTTCTCGAGCCAAAACGGCGTCCGCGGCTACGACATCGACACGCTCGAGATCGTGACCGAGATCGACATCCCGGTCAGCTCCTCGCGCGGCGTCAGCGTCGACATCGACGGCTTCGTGTGGTTCATCGAGGTCGGCACCCGGGCTTTCAAGATCGATCCAGTGCTCGAGACCTACGAGGTCTACAGCGGGCTCAACGGCGCCTACACCTACTCGGACATGACCGGCAACGCCCTGAGCATCGTCGCCGGCGGCATCGCCGGGTAAACTCTGTCTCTGTCGGCGGCGTGGACTCGGGGTGGGGTGTTCCTCGTGGACACGTCGCCCGCCGCCCGCCGAGAGCGCCTTCGACTGGAGGCGCCCGGCGCGATTGGGCAGCACCATCGGGCTTCGCCGCCGCCCTCGTCGATCGCGGGGCCATCGTGGCGCCGCTGTCTTCATGGCGACGAGCTCGAGAACCCGATGCGACCAAAGGCGCCGTGAGTCGGTGATGACGGGACCCCAGGTCGTCAACGACGGAGCGCGCGCTGGATCAATGCTGCCGTGCTCGGTCACGATCATCTCTCCCGCTACTGCGGACTGACCCTCGCCGGATCCCTACCCTTCGAGGGGTTGAACCCCGACGTGCCGGGTGCCGTGCGGGATGTCGTGCGAGTGGGGCTGTCGCTCGACCCGGGCGCCGCGACCCCGAGGCCACCACCCGGGGCCTATACTGGCCCAGTTGAAGAAGAGAGATCCATGAATCACGATGACCCCGCGCTCACTGCCTACTGCGACTTCTTCTCCGCTGCCGTCGACGCGAGGTGGGACAAGGAGAGCCTCGAGGAGTTTGAGGCGACCTTCTCTGCCGCCAGCGAAGTTCTGACCGGTCAGGCGCTGGGCATGATGATCTGGACGATCACGACGCTCATGCGCCGGCGAATTCCTACACCCGAGGAGCTCGAGGAGCTCGGGTTCGAGCCGGGGACCTTCCTCGCGCTGCTCAACGTGATCATTCGGTCAACGACGGCCGTCGATCCGGGCGAGTTCATTCACTGAGGTCGCAAAACCCATGTCCGGCACCAAGCCAAGGTCGACCTTGCCCGAGCTCCTCTAGCCCTGAATCAAGCGCTGCGCGCTCGACTCAGGCCTTCTAGTCCTCAAGGGGCCTTTCAAAAAGGCCCCTCGCTGCGGCGGCAAAGCCCCCTCCGCTCACCCCAAACGCTCGCCTTGCGGCTCGTACTAGCCCTAAATCATTCAGCTTTTTGAATTCAGCGCTAGATTTAGGTCTAGCAGCCCGGGGTGCAATGCCTCGCGCCGCCTCGCTTGGCCTTTTCGCCGAGGGCTTTGTCGCCAAAACTTGCAGTACGCCTGGTACAGCGGCGTTTTGGCTTCGCGCCCTCGGCGAACATTCCGGCGCGAGGCGACACGATGCATTGCACCCCGGGCTGCTAGGCCGAGGAGGTTCCGGCGCGAGGCGACACGATGCACTGCACCACGCGCTTTGTCTCAGTCGGCCGCGTGGAGGGCTCGCCAGTCGTAGCCTTGCATCAGCGCGTCGCCAACGGCGACGCCGAAGCGGAGGTAGCCGTGCCGGGTGAGGTGGAGGAAGTCGTCTTTGCCGAGCCCGGCCTCGACCCACGCGGCCTTTGAGCCGACCCCGCCGAACACGGCGAGGGTGTCGAGGAAGGCGCACTCGTATTCGGGCGCGAGCTCGCGCTGGACCTCGCGGATCTTGGCCAGGCGCGGGCGCGGGCGGATCTCGCCGTGGTCGAGGATCGGATAGTCGCCGGGCCCGATCATCACGCAGCTGGCGCTCGGCAGCGTCCGGCGGAAGCGCTCGAGCACGGCGCGATAGTCGGCCTCGTACTTGGCGATCGGGACGTCGACGTCGACGGACTCGTTGTTGCCGTAGGCGAGCACGTAGAGCACAGGGTCGCGCTCGCGCAGGTGCGCAGACCACAGGGCCTCGTCCCAGCGCAGGAGGTTCTCGGTCTTGGCCCCGTTGGCCCCGAGGGTGTCGAGCACGACGCCGGGCCGACCGGTCTCGGCGACGACGCCGAGCAGCCGGACCTCGCCGTCGCCGTGGAGCTCGAGACGCAGGGGGTGGGCGCTGCCCGGCTCGAGCTCGATGCGGTGGCGGCCGAGTCGCGGCTGCGCGGAGGTGGCGGTGATGACCTCGGCCAGCGGCCGACCGTCGAGCCTGACCGTGAACGAGCCGCCGCCGGGTTGCTCGAGGTAGTGAAGCTCGTAGAACGCGAGCTCGGTCGCCGAGGGCGATTTGGGGTCGGGCGTGAGCTGGGTCCAGGCGCGCGGGTCATCGGCGGTCATCGCCTGGCCCATGACGCCGAAGTGTCCGGGCGGGGCGAGCTCGTCGAGGCGAAACGCGTTGTGCTTTTTCCAGTGTTTGGAGCTCTCGAGCCGGATCTCTTGGTGGCGGGACCACTTGTGCGGCGGCGCGCCCGGGACGATGCCGGGACCCGCGTCACCGAAGCGTGCCTGCAAGTAGGCGCGGACGTAGCCCGTCCAGAGGTCGGCCGCGACGCCCGAGGCGCCGTAGAACGCGAGGCGGACCGGGGCCTCGCGGGTGCCCGCGTCGAGCTCGGCGAGCGCGGCCTCGAAGCTGGCGAGAGGGGCGCTGCCCTCGGGGATGTCGAGGGGCGCGAACAAGCCCGGGAGCCCCTCGGGCGGCAGGGGTTGGTTGGCGCAGGGCAGGGGTCCCTCGGGCGCCGGGGGCAGCTCGGGCTGGACGGGTTCGCCGTCCCGGAGCAGGCGGCGTTGGCCCTGCTCGCAGGCGGCGCGGATCGTCTCGTTGACGAC